>WLJO01000015.1 GCA_009701715.1 Actinomycetota bacterium | reverse complement strand
GCATGGGCGGGGCCCTCACGCTGTGGGTCGGATCGATGCACCCCGAGGTGCTCGGGCTCGTCTGCATCAACCCGGCCACCCAGCCCCAGCCGCCAGAGGTCATTGAGATGCTCGAGGACTTCCTCGAGCAGGGGATGTCGCTGATCCCTGGGATCGGTTCGGACATCGCGGACCCGGACGTGAGGGAAACGGCGTACGAGGGCACGCCCATCAACCCGCTGCTCTCGCTCATGGCAGGCCTTGAGGACCTCGCACCGAGGTACTCGTCAATGACGATGCCGCTGCTCCTGCTCAACTCGCCGCAGGATCACGTGGTGGACCCGGCGCAGGCGGATTTCCTCGCTGCCGGCTTTGCGGGTCCGGTCGAGCGCGTTGCTCTCGAGCGCAGTTACCACGTTGCAACGATGGACTACGACAAGGACCTCGTGTTCGAGCGGTCTGTGGCGTTCGGTCTCCGGGTTGCCGGGCGCTGAACGTCTTGATGCTCCCCATCCCCCACGCCCTTGTTGCTGCGATCCCGAGCCCCGGCTCCGGATCGGTCAAGCTCGGTCCGCTGCGCCTCAGCGCATACGGCTTGATGATCGGTCTGGGCGTGCTCGCCGCAGGCTGGCTGGCCTCGTACCGCGCCGAGAAGAAGCAGTGGGGCAACAAGGACCAGATGTCGACCGTGATCATCTGGAGCGTGATCGCCGGGATGATCGGATCGCGGATCTACCACGTCATCACCGACTGGAGCCGGTACCAGCACCATCTCTCGGATATCCCGAAGATCTGGCAGGGCGGTCTCGGCATCCCGGGTGGCCTCATCGCCGGCATCATCGTCGGGATCGCCGCAGCGAAGCGGCAGGGCATCAGCGCGCGCCGTATCGCAACGATCACGGCGCCGAGCATCCCGCTTGCGCAGGCGATCGGGCGGTGGGGCAACTACTGGAACCAGGAACTGTTCGGCCGTCCCACCACGCTGCCGTGGGGCCTGCGGGTGGACGACGATCACCTGCCGCTCGGATACGACTCGGGCACGCTGTTCCATCCGACCTTCCTGTACGAGTCGATCGGCAACGTGCTGATCTGCGTCGTACTCATCCTCATCGACCGGTACCGGAAGCCCCGGCCGGGTCGCCTGCTCGCGATGTACCTCGTTGGGTACTCGGCGCTGCGATTCGGCGTGGAAAGCCTGAGGATCGATCGTGCCAACGAGATCGCCGGACTCCGGGTGAATACCTGGGTCTCGATGATCGTCTTCGTCGGTGCTGTGGCGTGGCTCGTGTGGGATTCCCGTCGGCCCGAGACCGTCGAGGCTAACGACGCCCCCGGGGACGTGCCGGCCGGTGTCGTCACTGGCGAGGATTCGCCCCCGGACGAGCCGGATCAGGGCGCGGCAGGCTGACCGAGGCCCGCGGGCCGTATCCTCGCCCCTTGTGTCCGTTCACATCACTAGGGCCGACGTCGCGAAGGTGGCCAAACTGGCCCGCCTGAACATGTCCGAGGCAGACCTCGACCGCTACACCGAGCAACTCGCGAAGATGCTCGACCACTTCGAGGACATCGATGCTCTCGATCTCTCGGGTGTCGAGCCGATGAGCCAACCGTTCCCGCTGGTGAACGTCATGCGCCCCGACGTCGAGCAGCCGACCCTGGATCGTGACGAGGTGCTCGCCATGGCTCCGGCCGCCGAGCAGCACCGCTTCCGCGTCCCGCCGATCCTCGGGATCGACCTGTGACGCCGCGCACAGCGGTCGATACGGCGGCAGGGGTTCGTTCCGGTTCGCTCCGGGCAGCCGACGTGCTCGAGGAGCACCTTGCGCGCGTCGCCTCCCGCGAGGCGGAGATTCACGCGTTCAACCTGGTGACGCAGGATGCGGCGCGAGCCCGCGCAGCAGACATCGACCGGCGGGTTGCTGCCGGCGAGGATCTGGGCCCGCTCGCCGGAGTCACGATCGCGCTGAAGGACAACCTGTGCACCCGTGGAGTACCCACCACGTGCTCCTCCCGGATCCTCGAGGGCTGGAAGCCTCCGTACGACGCATCGGTCGTTGAGCGCCTAGCGGCCGCCGGCGCCGTGTTCGTCGGCAAGACCAACCTCGACGAGTTCGCCATGGGCTCATCCACGGAGAACTCGGCGTTCGGCCCCACACGGAACCCGCTTGATACGTCCCGCGTGCCCGGCGGGTCGTCCGGCGGCTCAGCAGCTGCCGTGGCCGCTGACTTCGCAACGGTCGCTATCGGCTCCGACACGGGAGGGTCCATCCGCCAGCCCGCAGCGCTGTGCGGAGTGGTGGGCGTGAAGCCCACCTACGGGGCTGTGTCCCGGTACGGCCTGATCGCCTTCGCGAGCAGCCTCGACCAGATCGGCCCGTTCACGCACACCGTCGAGGACGCTGCGTTGCTCATGGAGGTCATCAGCGGTCACGACGCCCGGGACTCGACGAGCATCCCCCAGCCGGCGATGCAACTGCGTCAGGAACTCGGCAAGGGTGTCGAGGGTCTTCGCATCGGGCGGATCACCGACCTGCCCGCCGGGGCTGATCCCGGCATCATGGCCCGCCTCGATGCGGCCTTTGCTGCGCTTGAGGCGCAGGGCGCGAGCATCGTCGACGTTCAGGTGCCTGCGTTCACCTACGGGCTCACCGCCTACTACCTCGTGGCCCCGGCAGAGGCGTCGAGCAACCTCGCACGCTACGACGGCGTGCGCTTCGGCATGCGGGTCGAGGCACCGGACACGAACGCGATGTACAGCGCCACCCGCGCTGCCGGCTTCGGCGACGAGGTGAAGCGTCGCATCATGATCGGCACCTATGCGTTGTCTGCGGGCTACTTCGACGCCTACTACGGCAAGGCCCTCAAGATCCGGCGTCTCATCGCCAACGACTTCGCTGCAGCGTACGCAAAGGCGGACGTGCTGCTCACACCCACGTCTCCGACGGTCGCGTTCGAGTTGGGGTCCAAGGGGGACAACCCGCTCGCCATGTACCTCTGCGACACGTACACGATCCCGACCAACCTCGTCGGACACCCGGCGATGAGCGTGCCGTTCGGCACGGCCGAGCTTGGGCTCCCGGCGGGCGTGCAGATCATGGCGCCGACACTCGGCGAACCGGTGATGTTCCGTGTCGCCGCAGCGCTCGAGGAGGCCGCAAAGTGAGCGAGCAGATCGTCCCCGGATGGGAATTGGTCGTGGGCCTCGAGGTGCATGTGGAGCTCGCCACGCGCACGAAGCTGTTCAGCGGGAGCCCGAACCGCTTCGGCGACGACGCAAATGTGCACATCGACCCCGTCACCCTCGGGCTCCCCGGTGCGCTCCCGGTACTCAACGAGCATGCTGTCGAGCTCGCGATGCGGGTGGGCCTCGCGCTCAACTGCCGGATCGAACCGTGCACGTTCCACCGGAAGAACTACTTCTACCCGGATATGCCCAAGGCGTACCAGATCAGCCAGTACGACCAGCCGCTCAACCTCGACGGCTTCTTGGACCTTCCCGACGGCACGCGGATAGGTGTGGAGCGAGCGCACCTCGAGGAAGACACCGGCAAGTCCACCCACGTAGGCGGCGACGGGCGGATCCACGGCAGCGAGGGCAGTCTCATCGACTTCAACCGTGCCGGCGTGCCGCTCGTGGAGATCGTGTCTCGGCCAGACATCCGCACGGTCGACCAGGCCAAGGACTATGTCAACGAACTGCGGGCGATTCTCGTTGCCATCGAGGCCTCGGACGCCAAGATGGAAGAGGGCTCGATGCGAGTCGACGCGAACGTGTCGGTGCGCCGGCCGGGAGAACCGCTCGGCACCCGCTGCGAGATCAAGAACGTGAACTCGGTCCGGTCCCTCGGTCGGGCCATCGAGTACGAGGCACGGCGTCAGGTCGACCTGCTCGAGGCGGGAGACCGGATCCGTCAGGAGACCCGGCACTGGAACGAGAGCGACGGGCGCACCCACACCCTGCGAGTGAAGGAGGATGCGGACGACTACCGCTACTTCCTCGAGCCGGATCTCGTGCCGCTCGTGCCCGACCGTGAGTGGATCGAGCGGGTGCGCAGCGCGATGCCGGTGCTCCCTGCGGCCCGGCGGGCAGCGCTCGGTGCCTTCCTCGGGGTTCCCGCCGACAGCGCCGCAGTGTGGACAGTCGTCGATCGCGGTCAGGACGCGTACGTACTCGCGTCGGTGGACGCGGGCGGGGTCGGGGAGCGTGTACTCGTGTACGTCCAGCAGGCCTTCGCGGAGGCGGGCCCGAACCCCGCCGTGCCGGCGGACGGACTCGCGAGACTCACGGTGATGGAGCGCAGCGGTGAACTCACCGCTACCCAGGCCAAGGACGTGCTGGCAGCGATGCTGGAGACCGCCAGCGCGGACCCAGCGGCCATCGCGAGGTCGAAGGGCTACGAAGCGATGGACACGAGCGCGATCGCCGTGGCAGTCGACGAGGCCATTGCGGGAGAGCCTGCTGCTTGGGGCAAGTACTGCGCGGGCGAGGAGAAGGCAGCGGGCGCGCTCGTCGGCCGTGTGATGAAAGCCACGAAGG
Source organism: Actinomycetota bacterium (assembly GCA_009701715.1). Taxonomy (GTDB): domain Bacteria; phylum Actinomycetota; class Acidimicrobiia; order Acidimicrobiales; family Ilumatobacteraceae; genus WLJO01. The sequence goes on along the minus strand of WLJO01000015.1, from coordinate 46,328 downwards.
GGCAGGCCGACGGCAAGGTTGTCACTGCGCTTCTGCAGGAACGGCGCACGGCCAACGGCTGACCTGTTCGAGCCGGTCGGGCCACGGGGGTTCGACACCAGCCGTAGATAACGTGCCGCGAGAGAGGGGGTCGCCATGGACCGGATCGAGATCAACGGACTTCGTGTGATGACACTCGTGGGAGTCTTGCCGCACGAGCGTGAGGCGCCACAGCCCCTCGAGGTGAATCTCGTGCTCGAGGTGGATCTGTCGGACGCGGGGTTCTCCGACGAGCTTGCCGACACCGCCCACTACGGCTTGGTTGCCGAGCGGGCCGCAGCCGTGATGCGTGAGTCCAAGGACCTCCTGCTCGAGCGCCTCGCGCACCGCATCGCTGCGGAGGCGCTGCTGGTCGATCGTGTCGAGGCGGTGGAGGTCACGCTGACCAAGCTGCGCCCGCCGATTCCCGAGGACCTGCAGTCGACTGCGGTGGGCATCCGTCGCGATCGCAAGCAGCTCAATGTGCCGGCCCGCCAGCAGCACCTCGCCATCGTTGCGCTCGGGAGCAATCTCGGCGACCGTGTCGGGTTCCTCCGCTTCGGTGTGGAACAGCTCGGCTCCGTGGTCCGGGTGTCCCGCGTCTACGAGACCGATGCGGTCGGGGGACCGGACCAACAGGGCGCCTACCTCAACATGGTTGCCGTGGTGGAGACGCCGCTCGACCCGTTCGCGCTCATCCGCCGCTGCCAGCGCATCGAGGCGATGGCGGGCCGGCAGCGAATCGTGCACTGGGGGCCCCGCACGCTCGATATCGACCTGCTGTTCTACGACGACGCCACCATCAGCACTGAGGATCTCCTCGTTCCGCACCCGCGCATCGCCCAGCGCCGCTTCGTGCTGCACCCGCTCTCCGACGTCGCACCGGAGCGCTGCCCTGAGGCGTGGGACGACCTGCTTCCCAAGGGCGGCGTGTGGCCGATCGGTGAGCTCGCTGCGCTCGTCGACGCAGAGGGCTGATCACGTGGCAAGGATGATCCGGGTGGGCTCAGCTCAGGCCGAGACGCTGCTCCATCGCCCGCACTCTGTCGGGGTAATGCACCCGTGCGTATTCGGGCTGTTGGCGCAACACGATCTCCATGAGTTCCCAGTGCTGTGGGGTGTCCTTCCATGGCAGCGCGATGTAGAGCGGCAGTCCCCATCGGCGGAGCGCGTCCAGATTGCTGTACACACGCTTCTGGTAGAGGTAGCGCTCTTCCCACGGCCAGTTGCTGGGGGCGAAGCCGGTGCCGGGGTCGATGATGCACCGGTGTCGCAGGCCGTAGCGGTCGGCGTCGGCGAGACGTGCCTCGAAGAAGTCGACAATCGTGCCGACGGGGTCCGTGCGGACGTGCTCCATCTCGCGCGGGTTCGGGCCCGACAGGAACGGCACCACGATCGGGCAGTCGAAGTCGGCCGCCACCTGCCACATCTCGTCGGTCTGCATGCCGTCCGCAGCATTGATCATGGTGGCCCCCGCTCCGAGTGCCCTGCGGGCCACCTCGGGCCGCCAGGTGTCCACGCTGAGCCCCACGCCGAGCGCCGCCAGGGCAGGAACCACGTGTTCAAGACGTTCCCACTCGGTCTGCCACGGCACGACGGTCGCGTTGTCGGTGGAGCCCTGGCCCCCGAGATCAATGGCGTCGGCCCCCTGCGAGAGCAACATCTGGGCCCGGGCCAGCGCGGTGTCCGGCCCCATCACAATCGAGTCCGCGTTCAGCGAGTCCGGCGACGCGTTCACCACTCCGTAGATCAGCACGGTTCCGCAACGTACAGGCGGGCGCAGCCATGACGGCGGACGGTGTTCGCGCGTTCGACACCTCGGCCTGGGATCTCGGCAGTGCCGTGGCGGCCAAGGGCAACCGGACGGTCTCGGTCTGCATTCCCTGCCGCAACGAGGCCGGCACGATCGGCGAGCTGGTTGGCAAGGTGCTTCCGCTCCTCGCCGGCCCGAACCCGCTCGTGGACGAGCTGGTGGTGCTCGACGACCGCTCGCAGGACGGCACGGGTCATGTGGCCCGTCAGGCCGGTGCGAGGGTGGTCCACATCGACGAGGTGCACGCCCTCTACGGGCGGGGTAGTGGCAAGGGAAATGCGCTCTGGGCCACGCTTGCCGCGAGTTCTGGGGACTTCGTGGTGTGGTGCGACGGGGATGTCACCAGCTTCGAGGCCTCGTGGGTAACCCGGCTGGTGATGCCGTTGCTACTGGAGAACACCATGACGCTCGTGAAGGGCACCTACGCGCGTCCAACCGACAACGGTGGGGGTGGGCGAACCACCGAGCTCGTCGCCCGCCCGCTCATCTCGCTGTTTTTCCCGGAGCTCGCCGGGCTCCAGCAGCCACTCTCGGGGGAGTACGCAGTGCGTCGCGAGCACATCGAGCAGCTCCCGATCGTCGAGGGGTGGGGTGCAGAGATCGCCATGCTCATCGACGTGGCAGCGAGCCTCGGTGCCGCCGCGATCGGACAGGTGGACCTCGGTACGCGCCTACACCGTCACCAAGATCTCCACAGCCTGTCCCGTCAGGCAGCCGAGGTGATGGCCACCGTGCTGGCGCGCACGCCGGCCGCAGCAGCCTTCGCGAGTGACCGACTCGAGCTCCTGCGCCCGAACGGTGCGCACGAGACGCTCAACCTCGCCGAGCGACCCCCGCTGGCGCTCGCCCGTCTGACCACAGAGACCTGATCCGCCGTCAGGCGGAAGCAGCCTCGACGAACATCCAGAGCGCGAAGGCGAAGAAGAGCAGTGCCGCGCCGATGCGGATCGCCCGCTCCGGCAGGCGCGCCCCCAGGCGACGCCCCACCACGATCGCGAGCGTGTCCGCGAGGACCATCCCGACGGTGGAGCCGAGCCACGTTCCGAGGATGCCGTGCTCGGTGGCGAGGGTGATGGTGGCAAGCATCGTCTTGTCGCCGAGTTCGGCGAGGAAGAACACCACGGTCACGACCCAGAACGCACTCCGGCTTCCCTCGCGCGCCCGCTCCCGTTCCTCGTCGGTCAATCGGTCGCCGCGCAGTGTCCAGAGCGCAAAGATCACGAACGCCACGGCAGCGACCACCTTGATGGGACGGGTCGGCAGCGCTGCACCGACAGCAGCGCCGATGCCCACCGACACCGCGTGTACGACGGCAGTGGCGGTGGTGATGCCCGCGAGCACGACCCGAATCGGGAACCGCGTGGCGAAGGTGAGGGCCATCAACTGGCTCTTGTCGCCGAGTTCGGCGACAAAGATAAAGGCGAAGCTGATCAGGAATGCCGAGACGACCGAGGACATGGGCGTCTCACGCTAACCACGAGCCGGTCCGGCGCATGACACGCTGGGACCGCAGGCGGTCCGGCACCACCCCGGTCAGACGGGTCCGGGAACCGCTGGTAGTCCGGGAGGGAGCCAGTTGTTCGGCGTCAGTGTTGGGATCCGGAGTGCGAGCGCTGTCCCCCCGCCATTCGGTGGGTCAACGAACGTGGCCGTACCACGGTGGGCGCGGAGGATGTCGGCCACGATTGCGAGCCCGAGTCCGGTTCCCCCGCTGTCAGAGGACCTGCTCTCGTCGAGACGCACGAACGGCTGGAAGACGCGCTCGCGGTCCTGCTGATCGATCGACAGGCCGTCGTTGGTCACCGTGAGCAGGGCGTCGGAGCCATCGCGAACGAGTGACACGGAGATCGTCGACCGTGCATGTCGCTCGGCGTTGTCCAGAGCGTTGCGCAGCGCCCGGAGCAGCAGCTCGGGAACGCCGTTCACCGCCAGCGTCGAGAGTTCGCTTGCGTAGCCGAGGTCGGGCCTGCGGAGGCGGCGGAGCTCGAGCTCGGTGTGCACCAAGGGTTGCAGCTCGACGGGTCTCGCCGCCGCCTCGGTCCTGGCTGTGTCGAGCCGGGTGAGGTCCAGCAGGTCACGCGCCAGTGCTTCCAGCCGCCCCAGTTCCTCGAGGGTGTCCGCAGCGACCTCCTGCCAGTCCGTTCGATCGGGGTGCGCGACGGCCACCTCGAGGCCCAGCCGTGCTGCGGCCAGCGGACTGCGCAGTTCGTGGCTTGCATCAGCGGCGAAGCGACGCTCACGCTCGCGGGCGTCGTGCAGGCGTTCGAGCAGGTTGTTCATCGTGGATGTCAGGTGCTCGATCTCGTCGCCGGTCGGCTCCTGCGTGAGCCGGAACTCGAGGTGCTCGGGGTCCACGCGGTCCACCTGTGTCGTCAGTAGCTCCACCGGCCGCAGAGCGCGGGCGACCGCGAACCACACCACGAGGATGAGCAGTGCCTCGAGGAGCGGGATGCCGGTAGCGAAGAGCAGCGTCAGCCGGTTGCTCAGGTGGTTCACGCCGTCGAGCGTCGTCGCGGCGTAGATGCCGACCGGGCCGATGCGCGAATCCACTTCCAGCGCGGCGATCCGCCAGTCGTCCTTCACGTCGCCGAAGACATTGAGGTCCTTCACCGACGCATACGCCGGCGAGCCAGTGCTCGGCCGGACCCGGTCGAGCACGGCGGCAGTCGAGAGGCCTGGCGTCGAGGCGAGCACCGTGCCGTCCACGGCAATGATCTGCACGATGCCGGTCTCGCGGCCTGTCACGGGCACCGCTGACGTCAGTTGGCCCAGCCGGGCGCTGTCGATCAGACCGACGATCCGGTCACGGAGGCTTCGATCGATCTCATCGACCATCGACCTGCGCTGCAGGGCAATGAGGGCGAAGGCACCGACCACGAGCGCAACGAGCAGGGCAGCAGACGCAGCGACGGTTACGCGGAAGCGGATCGACCGCCGCCGAAACCAGCCGGTGCGGTTACTGGGCACGGGAAAGCATTCGGTAGCCGCCGCCGCGGATTGTCTCGATCGAGCCGTCGCCAAGCTTGCGCCGCAGTGCGGACACGTGCACCTCGACAACGTTCGGCCCACCCTCGTAGGCGAAATCCCAGACGTGCTCGAGGATGTCGGTCTTCGGTACCACCTCGCCGGCGCGCCGGAGGAGGTATTCCAGTACGGAAAGTTCTTTCGTGGTGAGTGAGACCGGCTCGCCGAGACGGGTGCACGTACGGGAAACCGGGTCGAGTTCGATGTTGCCGGAGCGGAGCACAGTTGCGGTCGGCGATGTCGAGCGGCGCAGCAGGGCCCGGACGCGAGCGAGGAGCACGGTGTACGAGAAGGGCTTGGACAAGAAGTCGTCCGCCCCCGTATCCAGCGCCTCGGCCTCGTCGAGTTCTCCGTCCTTGGCGGTCAGCATGAGGATGGGGGTGGCGATGCCGCGGGCGCGCAGGTCCGCGCACAGGCGGAGCCCATTGATCCCCGGAAGCATGATGTCGAGGAGGATGAGGTCGTGATCCGTTGTGGTGGCCATCCAGTGGCCATCCGTGCCGGTGGCGGCCACGTCCACAGCAAACCCCTCGGCCTCGAGGCCGCGACGGAGGGCGGCGGCGAGACGCTTGTCGTCTTCCACGACCAGGATGCGCATGCCCGTCATTGTGTCGCGCATTGTGACTGATCGAACCTGAAGAGCCCTTCAGGGAGGTTCAGCGTGTCCACAGGTTCGCTCCGGCATGATCTCCTCAAGGAACGACCTGCTGCACGAGTGAACCGTCGTGCCCGCTGACAGGATGACAAACATGACTCCAGATCGTCCCAATCCGTGGATGGCCCAGGGCTCTCCGTTGCCCCCACCCTCCGGTGTGAACCCCGGCAATCCATACGGGAATCGCCCGACGCCCGCCCCGAAGGCGCAGCGATCCCCGAACCGCACCCTTCGAGCCGCCGTCGTTGGCGGGTTGGTGGGCGCCGTCGTCTCTGCAGGCGTTGCCTTCGGCACCGTCAAGCTCACCGACAACACCTCCTCGAGCACGGTGATGGTGCCGCTGGCGAGCATCGGCAAGCCCGTGAGCACAGCACCAGCCACCACGCTGCCGGCAGGGTCAACGCTCTCGAAGGATCCGGCGGCCAGCCTGGAACTGCACGACCTGATCGCCATGGTCGGGCCGTCCGTGGTGGCTGTTGAGGTCAGCAGGACCGACAGCTCCGGTGCGATCCAGCCGGTCGCTGCCGGCTCGGGCGTCATCATTTCGAGTGACGGTCTCGTCCTCACCAACGCCCATGTGGTCACCGTGCAGGACGAGTCCGGGCGCGAGGTGGACGGCGCGGTCTTCACGCTGAAGATGAGCGACGGCACCGTGCGGGAGGCGAAGGTTCTTGGCAAGGCCCCCGACTTCGACGTTGCGCTCATGCGTCTTACCGACACGACGAACCTCACGCCGATCACGCTCGGGGACTCCTCGGGGCTCCGGGTTGGCGACGATGTCGTCGCGATCGGCAATGCACTGGACCTCGGCGACAGCCCGACGATCACGCGTGGCATTGTGTCGGCGCTCGACCGTTCCCTCCGGGAGTCCGACGCCGTCACGCTCCACGGCCTGATCCAGACCGATGCACCGATCAACCACGGTAACTCGGGCGGCGCGCTCGTCGATGCGCGTGGCCACCTCATCGGGATCAACTCCGCCGGCGTCCCCGACGCCCAGAACATCGGGTTCGCCATCGCCATCGACAGCATCAAGCCACTGTTGGTGGACCTCGAGGCCGGCAGGACCCCGACGGCAACGCCGACGGCGTTCCTCGGTGTGAGCGTGAGCCAGACCCCGAGCGGCGTGACCATCGTCTCGGTCACCGACGGCAGCGGTGCCGGCAAGGCGGGCATCAAGGTTGGCGACATGATCAAGAAGGTCGGCAACACTGACATCTCGACAATCGAGCAGTTGGGCGAGGTGTTGCGGACCATCATGCCCGGCACCACCAGCACGGTACGGGTGCTCCGCGACGGTACGTCGATCGACCTCAACGTCCAGATGGGCTCACGCGACGACTGACCGACCGGCGGTCAGTGGGTCACGTCCCAGCTTGGTACTCACGGTCGGCCCGCTTGCCCCGGTAGACGCGCATGTCGATTGCACGGAACACCGCGGGCTCGAGACGAAACAGGAGGCGGTGCTCGGTGCGCATGTTCGCGAGGAACGCATCGGCCGCGGCATCCCCAGCGGGCTGCCGGACGTACTTGTCGACGAGGCGAGCAGAGATGGGCCAAATGTCGAAGTCCGGTAGTTCGTGCACGGTTACCGTGCCGTCCATCCCCACGTGTCCGGCAGCCGGGGACATCGCCTCGACGCACAGCGACGCCCGCCCGTCCGTGAACAGCTGTCTGCACCAGACACGCTCGTAGGTCCCAGTGATCCAGGCAGCGGTGCCGTCCCAGTCGAACCACACCGGGACCGTGTACGGCAAGCCGCTCCGGCGCAGCGTGGCCAGCACCCCCACGTGAGGTTGTGCGAGGAACCCCTCGATGTCGGGAGCGGTCATGCGCGGCACGCGCCCAGTCTGGTCGACGGGGCGTGGGGCATACTCGCATGGCCACGTTCGTCAGGAGCCCAGATGACAACCAGCCACGAGTCCCCACCGTCGGGTGTGCCCGAACCCAACTCGGGCAGCAATCAGCGCCGGATCCTCCTCGTAGCCCTTGGCACCGTGATCGCCGCCGTGATCGCTGTCGTTGTCGTCGTCTCCACAGGTGGGTCGGGTGAGCCAAAGTTCATCACGCTCGTGCAGGTGCAGCCCGTCCGGATTGCGGGGGAACCGCTCCCCACTCCGGAGGCGGGTGCGGCCGACAACTCGTTGGGCAGGTCAGTCCCGCGGATCGACGGCAAGACGTTCGGCAGCCGATCGATCGCGATCAAGCCGGGCAAGCCGACCCTCGTGGTCGCCATCAACCGGGCGGATCCAGACGTTCAGGCGGAGGTGGAGGCGCTCGTACAGTGGCACCACGCCGACCTCACCCCTGAAGAACTCATTGTCATCACCCTGGTGACGGGCCCCGACCGGGACAGTGCGGCGGACCCGGTCTCGAGCTGGTTGGTCCGCGAGGAATGGCCGTTCCCGGTGCTTGTCGATGACGCAGCATCAAGCGCTGCCGGTGCGCTCGGCTTACTGGCAACCCCGGCCTTCCTCATCGTGGGGACCGACGGAATCGTGAGGTTCCGGGCTCTCGGCGCCCTCCCGATCGACCGGCTGGTGCTGGAGCTGAAGAACCAGCTCGGCCTGTAGTCAGCCCACCCGGGCGGATCTGTCGCGGAGCCCCGCGAGGGCCTCGGGGCGCCAGCGTGGCGGCGAGTCCGAACCGTTGACGATCTGCTTCCACGAGGGCCAGAGGAACTGCACGGTTATCACGTACATCGCGAGGAGGAGTGACGACATCCACAGCGTGGTACGCAGCCCGAGCACCTTGTCCGCGAGGTAGCCGTTGATGATCGAGAAGCCGCCGAACGCGAGCCCGACGAGGGCCGAGTAGATGGAGAGCACCCGACCGCGGAACTGTTCGGGTGCGTCACGCTGGACGACCGCACCCATCGTGATGAAGGAGATCGGCGCGGACATGCCGAACAGCATGGTGGCGATCACGGCGAGGTACGAGGAGTGTGCCTGTGATGCGAGGAAGATTGCGAAGCACGAGATGAGGGGCACGAGCGTGAGCACGCGGGAACGCCCGATGAGAGCGGTCATCCCCGCCACACAGAACCCTGCGACGAGCGCGCCGATGCCCATCGAGACGTAGAGCACCATCCAGAAGCGCTCCCAGTCGGTGACGGAGGCTGCGTAGGTGGGGATGGTGCTGAACGTCATGGCGCAGCACAGCTGCACAAAGACGGTGCTGATGATCATCGTGCGCGTGCCCGGTGTGCGCTGGGCCAGCTTGATGGCACGGCCGATCTCGCCGAATGCCTGGGTCATCTTTACCGTCCCACCGCCGTGCAGGGGTCTGCGGATCGTCATCATCACGAAGGCCATCACCACGAAACTGATTGCATTGCCGGTGATGCTCGCGGCCGGGCCCCAGACGCTGGTGGTGATCGCGGCGAGCATCGGCCCGATAGCCCTGCCGCTGTTCCACGTCATGCCCGACAGTGACAGCGCCCCGAGCAATTCCTCGCGTGGCACGAGCAGGGGGATCATCGCCTGGAACGCGGGGTTGCCCAGCGAACTCGCACAGCCCTGGAGGAAGACGATCGCCGAGAGCGCGTACGCCGACGTGACACCGCTGTGAACGGTGAGAGCGAGCACGCCTGCCAGCACCGCCTGCACCCACTGCATGGTCATGGCGACCCGTCGACGGTCGAAGCGGTCGGCGACCAGTCCACCGATCGGCGACATCAGCCCTTGCGGGATGAACAGGCTCGAAAAGACGAGTGCGGTGGCCCCGGAACTCTTGCTGTTGGTGGCCACGAGCACCGTCACCGTGACGGCCTGCATCCAGGTGCCGAGGTCCGAGACCATGGCCGAGGTCCAGAGGCGACGGAAATCCTTGTGTCGACGAAGGGTGACGAGTGGGTTGGAACTCACGGCGCTGGCCACCGTACCGGAGCAACCCGAACGCGCTCGTTGTCGAGGCTCGGGCTGCCTGTCGTTCCGCTGTCCACGAGCGATGATAATAGTTGCTCTCAGCAAGTAACCGGTGGCACCTAGAGCGCGCCCACCTGCCAGTAGGGTGGGGATCGCAATGGCTGGCCGTTTCCGGTTCTCGATCCCCCAGCGACGTCAACAGGACGATCCGTGGTTCCGCATCGGCGCCCTCGATGTCACCACGACGGTTCTCGTCGCTCTGCTCAGCGTGCTCACGATTTTTGTGTACGCCGTCGAGCGCTCGGTGCTCACCCACTTCGTGATGTTCCCGGACAAGGTCTGGTCCGGACAGGTATGGAGACTCGTGACGTGGCCCGTGGTCACCGATGGCGAGGTGCTCTGGGGGATCATCACGATTGCAATCTTCTGGTGGTTCGGCCGTGACCTCGAGGCGCAGGTTGGCAGGGTGCGCTTCGCAGTGCTCCTTGCGTCAATCACCATCGGTTCCGGACTCGTGGCGGCGGGCCTCGACGTGGGTCTGGTCGGTCTGCGCTACGTGGAACTCGCGATCTTCGTGCTGTTCATTGCGGAGCACCCTCGCATCCCATTCTTCTTCGGGATTCCCGGGTGGATCATTGCGGCGGTCTTCGTCGGGGCCGAGGTCCTGCAGCGTCTCGGCAACCGTCAGTTCGAGGAACTCTGGGTGACGCTGGTTTCCCTCGCGATCGCGCTTCTGGTGGGCCGCTCCTACGGCCTCGCCGCCGATCAGGCCTGGATCCCGAACCTCAGCCGGTCAGCAGGGGTCAAGCGCGCCCGTGCCAAGCGTCCGTCGCGTCAGCCTCGCCGGAAGAAGGGCAAATCTGCGCCCGCGCAAAAGGTCGTCAGCGGTCCGTGGGCTCCGCCGAGCCCGCCCGCAGCATCTGACCAGGTGGACGTGGACCGCCTGCTCGACAAGATCTCCTCGCAGGGAATCGACGCCCTGACCGCCGAGGAGAAGCGACGGCTCAAGGAAGCAAGCGAGCGCATCCGCCGCGACCGGGGCTGAGGGTTCACCCCTTCGGGCGCATCGTCTCGGACCAGCCGCTGGCATCGAGGCCCAACTCGCGGTAACGGCGGACGATCTGCAGCGGCGGGGGCAGTTCCTCGCCGGCGTTGATGAGCGACATGTTCGGGCCGTCCTCGGCCCACACGTGACAGGTGTTGAGGTTCATCGCAAGACTGCGCTTGCGCTCCTCCGGTGTCACCGACTCGCTGAACGAGGCGCCTGTCACCTTGGCCCGGACTGCCTGCATCGACCAGATCGTCTGCACGGCCACCGGTGCCATCGCCTGGATGAGCGCAGTGGTGTGGGTGCAGGCTCGGGGCCCGCCGAACAGCTCCCGGATGCGGTGGGTGAAACCTCTGGCGATGTTCAGCCCGATCAGCTTCTGATAGTGGTCGACGATGTTCGTGCAGGTGGTGTGCGGGTGTGCCTCGAAGACCACCGCCGCATCGATGATCTCCATCTGGGGATAGGCGACGGTGAGGTCCACGATCATGTGATGCATCACGAGGGGTTCGTCATCGTCGGGCACGTACAGGCCACCGGGCTTGCGGTCCATAACCGCGCCCCGGATGAGGACCGTGTTCTCGTCCTTCAGGAACGACTTCACCTCGTAATTCCGCGTGTGGAGGAGCGGGAGGTCCGGATCGGCCGGGAGGATGTCGTGCGCCATGGGGACCATGTCACTCCGTGCGGGTCGCTCCGGCCAAACCGGGGCTCGGCCAAGTGGGTTCACCCCACCTGGTTGTCGGCATGCTGCGCAGGCCACCCGGTGTGGCGCGTACGATCTGGTCGTGGACCAACGCATCTACTTCCGTCAGCTGCTCTCGGGCCGGGACTTTGCCGTGGACGACCCGATTGCCCAACAGATGGTCAACTTCGTCTACGCAATCGGCGACCGGGCCACCGGTGAGTGCGTCCTGGTGGACCCCGCCTACAGCGCGAAGGAATTGGTCGAGATTGTCGGTGCCGACGGGATGCGGGTAACGGGTGCGCTCGCAACCCACTATCACCCCGATCACGTGGGCGGGAGCATGATGGGCTTCAAGCTCGAGGGCGTCCGCGAACTACTCGCCGAGGTCAGCGTGAAGGTGCACTGCAACGAGGCCGAGATCCCGTGGGTAAAGAAGGTGACCGAGCTGTCCGATTCCGACCTCGTCGCTCACGAGGGTGGGGATTCGCTCATGGTCGGCGACATCAAGATCGAGTTTGTGCACACGCCCGGTCACACACCAGGCTCCCAGTGCTTCCTCGTCGACGGGTGCCTGGTATCGGGCGACACGCTGTTCCTCGACGGGTGCGGCCGCACAGACCTGCCGGGCAGCGATCGTGGGCAGATGTACGACTCGTTGCAGCGCCTCGCCGCCCTGCCCGAGGACACGATCGTGTACCCGGGGCACAAGTACCACCCGATGTCGAGTGCCGCCATCGGCTCGGTGGTGCAGACCAACTACGCGTTCAAGCCACGGACCAAGGAGCAGTGGGTCATGATGTTCGGCGGCGGCGACTGACCAGCGACCAACAGGTTGCTGCGGTCAGTTCGGCGACGGGGCGAGCGTCGTGGTGGTTGTCGTGCTCGTGGTGGTCGTTGACGAGGTTGTTGTCGACGAGGTGCTTCGCGGAGTCGTTGTGGGCGGCGGGATCGGGATCGGCTTGTTCTTGGCCTCCACATCCTCGCCGTAGACCCACACCCGCAGCCCACGGCCCACCCAGTCGAGCGTCCACAGCATGTCCATCGCCGGAATACTCACCCGCACACATCCGTGAGAAGCAGGACGCGCCGGGATTCTCGAACTGCCGTGGATTGCCCTGCCGCCGTTGAAGTATTTGGGACGGTAGATCTTCCCCAGATCACCCTCCCACCACCCGTCCTCGCGTTGACGGCTGATCTTGAACTTGCCGGAGGGGGTGACCGCCCTGCCCGCCTCGTACTTGCCGTCGACCTTCTGATTGAGCTCGAGGAAGTACTGCCCGTTGCCGGTGGAGGTGTTGAGGACGAACTGGGTCACGCCGTCCTGCACGAAGAACAGCACCTGACGGTCCTTGTCCACCTCGACGAGGTTGCCGTTCGTCGTGCGGGCCTGCGCCTTCGCGGTCGCTTCGGTGAGCGCCTGAGCAGTGGGGAGGTCGACTCGTCCCGTGGGTCGCAGCAGGCTGTACTTCTGGAACGCCATCACCGCTTGCTTGGTCGTGAGGTCGTATCGACCCGATGCCTTGAGCACCCAGAACCCCAGGTCCAACAGGCGCTGCTGGACGCGCTTGGTCTCCCTGCCGCTGCGGCCCCCGACGGCACGCAGTCCCCGGTCAAGCACCGGAACCTCGGTGGTGGTGGTAGGCGGCAGGGTCGTCGTCGTCGTGGTCGTTGTGGTGGACGTTGTCGTCGTGCTGGTGGTTGTGGTGGGCTCGGTGGTCTTGGCCACGGTAGACGCAACGGTCTGTGGGGCCTGGGTATCGAGCACCTCGGCGTCGGTCGCCGGTCGTGCATCAGCACCCGATGATTTCGAGAGCCCGAGACACGACGTTGTTGTCAGCATCAGACCGCCTACGGCGAGTACGAGCGGGAACAGTCCCCGCGGGCGTGTCCGGGCGAGCGGTGTCCACAACATCAGTCGCGTACGGTAATCGCTCCATCGCTCAAAGTGGCGGCAGGGGGCGAAGTTCGGGACACCGGTACGTCTGGGCGCGCTGGGGCAGGTCAGAGGCCCTGCCCGAGCGACGTGGGGTGCGAGAGACTGCGTGCATGCGCAACAACATTGGACTCTTCCTCACCAAGCGGGCATTCCGGGACCCGCACCTCGAAGCGATTTTTGAGCCCGCGTCGGACCGGAGATTCACCTACCGCGAGTTCAACGAGCGTTCGAACCGGATCGCCAACACGTTGCTCGATCTCGGTGTGGGGTTCGGTGAGCGCGTGGGTGTCCTACTCATGAACGGTGTCGAGTTTCTCGAGACATTCTTCGCCTGCGGCAAGATCGGCGCGGTCTGTGTACCCCTGAACTGGCGACTGGTTCCCGCCGAACTGGAGTTCATCCTGAACGATTCGGGCACCACCACCGTGGTGTTCGGGGCCGAATTCGAGGCGGGGGTTACCGACCTCCACGGACGCTCGACATCGGTGCACCGCTGGATCCGGGTGAGTGGGACGTCAACCTCACCGGCGCCCACGTTCTCGCTCGACTACGACGAGCTCGTCTCCGCGGCAGGTACTGCCGAGCCGCCGACCGTCGGCGCCGACGATGACCTGCTCTTCATCATGTACACCTCCGGTACGACGGGTCTGCCGAAAGGTGTGATGCACACGCACCGGACGGTCGCATGGGGAATTATCACCGTGAACGCGACGGCGGACCTGCGGTACAAGGATCGCTACATCCTTGCGCTCCCGTTCTTCCACGTGGGGGCGCTCAACCCGGCGCTGTGCATCGTGCACCGCGGCGGGACGGGGATCATCATGCGGGCCTTCGACCCGGTCCAGGCGTGGGAACTGATCGAGGCGGAGCGGGTGACGAGCATGCTCGCCGTCCCGGCGATGCTCAACTTCATGCTGCAGGCCGGTCAGGGCGGGCGCTCGATCTCGACGCTCCGCTGGATCATGAGCGGGGCGGCACCCGTACCGGTGTCGCTCATCCATGAGTACATCGCACTCGGCATCGAGATCCATCAGGTGTACGGACTCACCGAGTCCTGCGGGCCAGCGTGCCTGCTCACATCGGACGACGCCGTGGAGCGCGCTGGCAGCACCGGCAAGGCTTTTTTCCATACCGGGATCCGCGTGGTCGATGGCGAGGGTCGCGACTGCGCTCCGGGCGAGCCCGGGGAGGTACTGGTGTCCGGTGCGCACATCATGCTCGGGTACTGGAACCGGCCCGAGGCAACCGCCGAGACCATCCGGGACGGATGGCTGCACACGGGTGACATCGCCACGATGGACGCAGACGGGTTCGTCACGATCATGGACCGCGTGAAGGACATGCTCATCTCTGGTGGGGAGAACGTGTATCCGGCCGAAATCGAGAACGTCATCCTGTCCAACCCGAAAGTTGGTGACGTGGCGGTGCTCGGCATCCCGTCGTCGAGATGGGGCGAGTCGCCGCTCGCCGTCGTGGTCCGTAGGGACGCGTCGCTGACGCCCGAGGAAGTGATCGACGGGTGCAAGGGGCGCCTCGCGGCGTTCAAGATGCCCAAGGCCGTCCGGTTCGTCGACGAGATCCCGCGCAACCCGAGCGGCAAGATTCTCAAGCGGGTGCTGCGCGACCAGTTCACCGATATCGCGGTCGACTGAACCTCGAGCGTACGTCCTGGGTCGGTGCGCCGGTCCAGGACGTTCTTGGCAGGTCGAAACCGGGGTGTGACACCCGGTCAGTAGGTTGGTCCCATGAACAGGTGGTCACGTGCGGATGTGCACGCAACGTGGCACGGCGACGAGGTCTGTCTCTGGGCGTGGGCAAACGGCCCGGCGCAGACGGCGCCGCTCAACGCGCTGTATTCCGACGTGTACGCCGGTAAGCCGTCCGGGCGCGTCGGGTTCGTGACGGTCGACGTACCCGGACGTGGTCCCACGAAGGTGCCGTGTATGCACTGGCCGGTACGCGCTGCCGTGGAGAGCCTCGTCGGTCGCCCCTGCTCGCCCTCGTGGAGTGCTTCGCTGGCCTGGTTCCATCGTGTCGTTCAGCTTGCGGGCCTCCTCGCCGGCACACGGCACGTTGTCCCTGCGGTCTCGGGCGCGGCCGCTGACGCCGTCTGGACGGTGGTCCGGGACGAGGCAACTGATGCAGCGATCGAGCGTCTTGCCCGTTCGATGCCCCCCGTGGTCGCAGCGGCCGGGGCCGTGGATGTGGTTGCGCTCGTGGAGGAATGTGCCGCTGCTGCGGCGCGCGGCGGCCTGCGCCTCTCCCGCTGGAAGCCATCGGGCGCGGTGCCGCGCGATGCCGTTCAGCGCACGGTTCGGACGGTCTTCAGGCACCTGTCGGACGACCCCAATGTGCCGCTCTCCCAGATGGATCCCGTTGGGGTCGTGGATGATCTCGGGCGGTGGTTCCGTTTCGAACGGGCCCGCCTGGTCGGTGAACGGGTGATCCGACCACGTCTGCGGATGACTCCGCCTGTCGATGCAGACGGCGACTGGCGATTCGAGCTCGAACTCGTGGACGCGAACGACTCGCTGCGCTGGTGCACGGCACAGGAACTCGTCGCGGATCTCCCCGGCGCGGCTGCAGTGGCGGAGGGTGCTCGGGCCCGGCAACTCGTGGACGGTGTGCTGCGAACCGCAGCGACGACGCTGGCAACGCGGGTGCCGCCGTTGGGAAGGCTCGAGGACGCGCCGGGGGAGGGTGCCGCGCTCGCGCTCGATGAGGTCGGGGTGGTGCTCGGGCTTGCCGAACGGATCCACGAGGCCGGTATCGAGTTGCTCGGCCCCGAGCAACTGCTGCGATCGTCGGTTCGGCTGACGGCGCGCGCGACACCGTCCCCCGAGGGCGGCGTGCGCGGCGGCCTGAACGCGAAGGCGCTTGTCGCCTGGGGGGCCTCCATCGAGGACCAGGACGTGGATCCCGAGGAACTGGCCCGCGCCTCGGCGGCCGGGGCCGCACTGGTGCAGGTTGGCGGGCGGTGGGTCCGCCTCGATCGTCCGCAGGTTCGCCGGGTGCTCGATGCTCTCGATCGCCACCGTCGCCAGCACGAGGAGGTGGATGCAGCGACGCTGATGCGCCTTGCCGCAGAGCAGGGCGACAACGACGTCGAGTTCGCCGTGGAGAGCGAGGGATGGGCAGCAGACCTCCTCGCGGGCCTTCCCGACGAGCACCTGCAGGAAGTGGTGGAGTCCGACGGGTTCGTCGGCACCTTGAGGCACTACCAGCGTCGCGGTCTGGCATGGTTGGGCTTCCACGCCCGGCTCGGGCTCGGCGGTGTGCTCGCCGACGACATGGGTCTCGGCAAGACAGCCACCACACTGGCGCACCTGCTCGATCGCCCGGGCCCGCATCTGGTTGTGTGCCCGCTCAGCGTCGTCCGCAACTGGGAGACGGAGTCCGCACGCTTCACCCCTTCGTTGTCGGTCCACGTGCACCACGGCGGCGACCGCGTGCAGGGCGACGACGCTGCCGCACTTCTCGGGTCGTTCGACATCGTGATCACCACATACGGGTTGCTCTCGCGCTCCACCGAGGTCCTCGAACAGGTTCCCTGGACTACCGTCGTGCTCGACGAGGCTCAGGCGGTGAAGAACCCTCACACTAAGGCGGCCAGGGCCGTGCGTCGCCTGCCTGCAGCACAGCGGCTGGCGCTCACGGGCACCCCCATGGAGAACCGGCTCAGTGAACTCTGGTCGATCCTCGACGCGGTGAACCCCGGTCTGCTCGGCTCGCTCTCGCGGTTCCAGGGGGAGTTCGCCACGCCCATCGAGAAGGACCGGTCGACGGAGGCCGCCGAGCGGCTTCGCCGGCTCACCGCACCGTTCCTGCTGCGGAGAACCAAGGCAGACAAAACACTGCTGCCGGACCTCCCGGACAAGGTTGAGCAGATTGCGTGGGCAACGCTCACGCGTGAGCAGGCAACGATGTATCAGTCGGTGGTTGACGAACTGCTCAAGAACGCGGAGCAGCAGAGCGGAATGCGCAGGCGCGGTCTCGTGCTGGCCTCCCTCACGAGGCTCAAGCAGATTTGTAACCACCCTGCGCACGCGTTGGGTGACGGGTCGAGGCTCACGGGCCGTTCGGGCAAGCTTGCACGCTTCGACGAACTCGTCGAGGAACTGATGGACGCGGGGGAGCGCGCGCTCGTGTTCACCCAGTACCGGGAGATGGGCGATCTGCTGCAGCGCCACCTCGCAGACAAGCCGGGAATCGAGGCCCCCTTCCTGCACGGCGGTGTGGCGCGCCGCCAGCGCGACGCGATGGTGGAGCGGTTCCAGGACGGCCTCGGTGCACCGCTGCTCCTCGTGTCGCTGAAGGCCGGCGGCACGGGGCTCAACCTCACCGCAGCCTCGAGGGTCATCCACTACGACCGCTGGTGGAACCCTGCTGTGGAGGACCAGGCAACCGATCGAGCGTGGCGGATCGGTCAGGAGCGCACGGTGTTTGTGCACAAGCTCGTGTGCACGGGCACGCTCGAGGAGCGCATCGGTCAGCTCATCGACGAGAAGCGGGCGCTGGCGAGCGCAGTAGTGGGGACCACCGGCGAGGCCTGGCTCTCCGAACTGAGCACGGATCAACTCCGCGATCTCGTCATGCTCGACCGGGGGGTGGTCGAGTGAGCGGCAACCAGAAACCCGGCGCGTTCGTCGCGGCACGGCTGTCGATCCTTGCCGCCGAGTGCGCAGACTCGGAGCGCTTCGGTCGTGGACGGCGCTACTTCAAGGAGGACGCCGTCCTGTCGGTCGAGATCACCCAGGGCACGGTGTCGGCGAGTGTGCAGGGAAGCGACCGCGAGCCGTACTCAGTTCGGCTCCGGTGGCAGCCCGTCTTCCGGCCCGGCTCGGTCCCCGTCCGCGAGGAACTGTCGGTCTCGTGCGCATGTCTGGACCTCGCACCGGTGTGCAAGCACGCAGTCGCGGTCCTGTTGAAGGTTGCCGACGACGTTGGGCGGGATCCTGCCGTGCTTGATCGCTGGCGCGGCCCCGATTCGGTGTGGGAACACCTCCCGGTGCGCCCATTGCTCAGTGTCGTGCCACCGGCCGCCGACGCCCCCGCGCGGCGCCTGCGGGACGCCGCTGCGGTCGTTCCCCCACCCGAACTGAGCCTGTTGGAGCCCTTTTTCGGCTCCCGGGCATTGCTTTGGGCTGGTTGGGAGGATGACGACGACCCGTTCCCGGGCATCGTTCCGCTCGCTCCCGAGCCGCGTACCACGGCAGCCGAACCGCTGGCTGCGGCGGCCGGCGCGCTCCTCGACGAGGCCCTCGCCGTGCTCACCTCGGTTTTCGGCTGATGTTCCGGGGTTCGGTGCCGGTACTATTACTAGTCGCCTTGCTGGCCGGTTGCGCTGGAGATCGATGAACATGAAGACCGACGGACACCCCAAGTACACCGAGATGGTTGCGCGTTGCTCCTGCGGGAACAACATCGTCACTCGATCCACCCGTGGCGGCGACATGAGCCTCGACCTCTGCAACGAGTGCCACCCGTACTTCACGGGTAAGCAGAAGCTCGTTGACACCGGTGGTCGCGTAGAGCGCTTCAACAAGCGCTACGGCTCGCGTACCAAGAAGGACTGATGACCGGCGCCGATCCGGCGCGGCGTAGCCAACTCCTCGGTCTGAAACTGGCTGCGCTCGTTCGAGAGCACCTCGGCCCAGACGCGCCCATGCAGCCCGGCACCTGGCCGGGCGGGGCCGCACTCGTGAGCGGCGATGCTTCGTGGGTCCTCGCCGAGGAAAGCCCTCAACGGGCGCTCGGTCGGGCACTGGCCTGGGCACGTCAGCACGGTTCGGTTGCGCTGAACGTGATTGCCGAGCAGTCCGGTGGGCTGCTGGCACGACGGGCAACACACTTCACGGTCCCGCCGATGGTTTGGAGTGTCGATGGCCGTCGCCTCGAGGCCACCCTCCCGGAGTCGTTTCCCCGAGCGGCGTACGTGGACCCGGGCCTCGTCCACCTCGCCGAACTGATCGAACGTGGCGGTGCCGACGTAGTTGTTGAGCACGGTGTGCTCACCGGCGAGGTGCAGGGTCTCGAGGTCTGTCGAGCAGTTCGTGACGCCTACACCGATGAGTGTCGACTCGAGGTCGGCGTTGGCAAGCACGACCGGGAGGCGTTCCTGCTCATGCACGGTGGGGTGCCGACGGTCGACGCCCTTCGGAAGGTGGTGAGCACGGTTGCCAGCCACCGGACTCCCGGCGCAGAACTGCACCCGCTCAATCGTCTCGGCGCGGAGCGAGCAATCCGTTCCCGGCTCCTTCGCGAGCCAGCACTCGTCGGCGCCCGTTCGCTCGACGTTGCGAACCCGCCCGTCGCCCGCGCGAACCTCAAGGATGCGGTGCCGTGCGTTGCGCTCGGCGAGGACCCCGACGGCGAACCGGTGGTGGTCGTCTGCTCGACCGGTATCGACCTCGACGTGGTTCCGTGGGCAGCCGACGCCCGTGCGGCACTCATGGGCCAGGCGGCACGCCTGGCGATTGTTGTTCCCGAACGTGACGCTTCGTCAATCACGATCGCGCTTGCCGCAGCGCTTCGGCACCCGGCAACAGTTGTCGGCCTGCCGGCCTCCTAGCACCACCTCCCGGGGCGGGCCGCACGGGCCGTAGCCTGCAGAACGTGATCGATCGTCTCGCTGGCCTGGAGTCCGAGTTCTCAGGGCTGGAGCAGCAACTGGCGGACCCGTCGGTCCTCAGCGATCAGCATCGCCTCCGCGACGTCTCCCGTCGTTACAAGGAGATCACGCCGATCGTTGCGTGCTACCGCCGCTACCGGATGCGGGCCGACGATGCCGCTGCCGCCAAGGAACTGATGGCCGAGACATCGGGCGACGAGCGTGATCAGTTACGCGAGGAACTGACCGCGGCCGAGGCGGATCTCGAGACGCTCGAGGCCGAGCTGAAACTGCTCCTGCTGCCGAGCGACCCGAACGACGGCAAGAACCTGATCATGGAAGTGCGTGGCGCCGAGGGTGGCGAGGAGGCGAACCTGTTCGCCCGCGACCTGTTCGACATGTATCAGGCCTATGCCGCTCGCAAGGGATGGGCCGTGGAGGTGCTCGGCACCTACCTGTCGGACCTCGGGGGGATCAACCAGGTCACGTTCGTGCTGAAGGGCGACGATGCGTGGGCCCACCTCAAGTTCGAGGGTGGCCCGCACCGCGTGCAGCGCGTGCCCGTCACCGAGAGCCAGGGGCGTATCCACACCTCGGCAGCGACCGTGAGTGTGCTCCCCGAGGCGGAGGAGGTCGATGTCGATATCGACCCGAACGACCTGCAGATCGACGTGTACCGGGCCTCTGGCCCCGGCGGGCAGGGCGTCAACACCACCGACTCCGCCGTGCGCATCACACACAGGCCCACAGGGATCGTCGTTGCCATGCAGGACGAGCGCAGCCAGCTGCAGAACCGGGCGCGCGCCATGCAGGTGCTTCGTTCCCGGTTGCTCAAGGTGCGTCAGGAGGAGCAGGCTGCACTGGTCGGCGACGCCCGACGCGCTCAGGTCCAGGGCGGCAACCGGAGCGAGAAGATCCGGACCTACAACTTCAAGGAGAACCGGCTCACCGATCACCGCATCGGGTACACCGTGTATCGCCTGCAGGATGTGCTCGCCGGTGACCTCGATGAACTGGTGGATGCACTCCAGACCGATGAGCGAACCCGTCTGCTCGCGGGTGCCGAGGACTGAGCCGTGTCCGGAGCGAGCGGCACGGACGAGCACCTCACGTGGCGACAGCTGTGGGTGGAGACCTCGGAAGCGGTCGGTGATGCCAATGCGGCGCGCTGGATCTGCCAGGAGGCCGGGGGCCTCGATGGCTTCGAGTGGGCAACGTCCCTCGACGAGCCGGTCACCGAGCGGACGGTCGCCCGGGTGGACGCGATGGTGGCGCGTAGACGCTCTGGGGAACCCCTGCAGTACGTGCTCGGATCGTGGGCATTCCGCACCGTCGAGCTGATGGTGGACCCGCGGGTGCTCATCCCGCGTCCCGAGACCGAACTGCTCGCGGAGTTAGCGATCGAGGCAGCGCGGGCAGTCACGCCCCGGCGTGTGGTGGTGGACCTCGGCACGGGTTCGGGTGCGATTGCCCTCGCCTGCGCGGCCGAACTCTCCATCGAGGGCACGCTCGTGTGGGGCACCGATGTGTCCGGTGAGGCGCTCGACGTAGCCCGGGCCAATGCTGCGGGGCTCGGTAGGGCCGCGGCGAACGTGCGCTTCTCCCACGGCTCATGGTTCGACGCTCTGCCACCCGAGCTGCGTGGTTCAGTAGACGTGATCGTCAGCAACCCGCCGTATATCGCCGAGGGGGACCCGGAGGTCGCCCCGGACGTCTTGAGGTGGGAGCCACACGGGGCGTTGTTCAGCGGGCCCGACGGTCTCGACGACATGCGCCTGATCGTCTCGCAGGCGCTCGACTGGTTGCGCCCGGGCGGTGTGCTGCTCGTGGAGTTCGGGTACCGACAGGCTCCGGTGGTCCTCGACCTGCTCGCCTCGTCCGGCTACCGCGAGTTCGGGATCCGACAGGACTTCACCGGTCGGGATCGGATCGCCTACGCCCGCAGGTGACGTCGCAGGAACTCGAGCTGGAGTAGCAGGAGGTTCTCGGCCACGACTTCTTGAGGGGTCATGTGACTGACCCCTGACAGCGGCAAGACCTCGTGCGGTCTGCCTGCTGCGACGAGCGCGGAGGAGAACTGCAGCGTGTGGGCCGCAACCACGTTGTCGTCGGCGAGACCGTGAATGAGCAGGAGTGGCCTGGCGAGGTTGCTGGCATCGGTGAGCAGGCTCGTACGTTCGTACGGCCCGGTATCGACCGCTGGGTTGCCGAGGTATCGCTCCGTGTAGTGCGTGTCGTACAGGCGCCAGTCGGTGACGGGGGCCCCGGCAACTGCTGCATGGAACACGTCGGGTCGGCGCAGCACGGCGAGCGCTGCGAGGTATCCACCGAAGCTCCACCCGCGGATACCGACGCGTGCGAGGTCGAGGATCCCCATCTCCGCAGCAGCGCCCGCGAGTGCGCTTACCTGATCGTCGAGCACGGGTTGGGCGAGGTCACCGAACACCTCTCGTTCCCAGGCGCTGCCCCTGCCGGGGGTTCCCGCCCCGTCGCACACGACCACTGCGAATCCTTGATCCGCGAACCACTGCGAGGCGCACATCGCGGCGTACGACGAGACCACCCGCTGGGCGTGCGGGCCGCCATACGGGTCCAGCAGTACCGGCAGCGCGGGCCCGCCGTCGCGCGGCGCCCGTCCGGCGGGCAGGAGCACGGCGGTTGCCAGTCGACGCGGTCCGACGCGCAGCATCGTGAGGTTCGGGGTGACGAGCGGCGTCTCGGCGTACGACCCGATCTCGGGCCCGTTGAGCACCGCCGTGCGTGCACGCGGTCGGTCGAGCGATGCAGTGCGCACCACTACCGTCGAACCGGCCGCCGAGGCAGTGTGGACGCCGGGTTCGGTGGTGAGCTGATCGGTGCCGCTCAGCACGTTCCAGCGATAGACGTGCTGGACCGTCGGGTCGTCAGTCGGGCTTGCGCAGAAGAACACGTTGGTGTTGCCGACCGTTGTCACGGAGCGCACTTGGAGATTGGGCTGGGTGACCGGCCGGCCATCCACGAGGAGGCTCCGTGCGCCGTCGCGGTCAGCGCACGTCACGAGCCTGCCGTCGGCGAGAGTCGCGGGAACACCCCGTACCAGCTCGACCCAGCGATCGTCGTGATCGGCAGAGCTCAACGTGGTGCTGCCGTCCGCTGCATTGCCGAGCAGGACCTGCACATCGCGCTGATCCCTCGACTGCACGGTGAGCAGCACCGTGGTCCGGTCGAACCACGAGACGTCCACGAGGTACGGGAACGAGTCCCGGTCCCAGACGATCTCGCGCTTCGGTTGCCCCGGTGTGATCACGAACAGCGAGACGGAAGCGTTCTCGGTTCCGGCTGCGGGATACGCGATCCGCCGCGGCTCCTCGGCTGGGTCTGCAGGGTTGGTGAGGTACCAGCGCTGCACCGTGCTGTTGTCCACCCTTGCGACGGCTATCGCCTCACCGTCGGGAGACCACCAGAACCCACGACCCCGCCCCATCTCCTCGGCAGCGATGAACTCGGCAAGACCCCAGGTCACCTCGGGGTTGTCCTCGCCCACAAGCACGGTGGTCGTGCCGTCCAGCTCGGCGAGGCACAGCCTGCCGCCCGTGGTGTACGCCACGCGGTTGGCGCCCGGGTCGGGCCTCGGGTCGAATACGGGCCCGGGAACGACGAGTTCACGCGAGCGCGCCGACAGCAGACCGGCCACGAAGAGGCGTCCGGCGAGGGTGAACGCCGCAACGGTGACCTCGGTGTTCGTGGAGTACGACACCACCCCACCGGCCCCTTCGCGCGCGCGTTCGCGGCGGGCCCGTTCCTCCGGCGGCAGTGCGGCGTCGTCGGCACCCATCATCAGCTCGCCGGGATCGGCAACAAGGCGTTCCTCGCCCGTCTCGGTGTCGAGCAGCCACAGGCAGTTCACTGGATCGTTGCCTCCCCGGCTCCGGCAGAAGACGACGCGCTTGCCGTCAGGGGACACGCTGAGGTTCCGCGGCTCTCCGAGTGTCAGGCCCTGTGTGCGGGCGTACTGGCGGGGGAAGGTGTCGGCCACGTGAAGATGTCGTTGCGTCAGGATGCCGTGAGGGTCCCGTTGGAGGTGCGGGTCATCTTGCGGCCGACCCACTCGCCCGAGCACATCGCGGTCGCAAGGTCCCGGTCCGCCGTTTTGCCCCATGCCCGTCGCCCGTCACGCATCAGCGTGGAGACGAGCCCCTGTTCGGGCTTGCCGTCTCGGTCGTGCATGACGGAGTAGGCCTCGACCGTCACGGTTCCCGCGCCGTCTGCCCCGGTGGCGAGCGATCGCTGCGGCATGGCATCGATCTCGTCCTGGGGATAGGCGTACCGGAAGCGGCCGTCGGCAGGTGGCGTGGTGGCATAGACACCGAACGCGTGCTTTGTCGCGTACCCACCGTTCGCCCACACGAGGCCCGTCGTTGCGTCTGTGGTTCGCAGTTCGCCCACCACGGTCGCAATCGAGTGCATGACATAGTTGTTCCACGGCCCACCGGCGAATGACAGTCCGCCGGTGCGGGTGAGCTGCCGGTCGATCGACAGGCCGAGGGACTGTGCGCCGAGCTGAACGGCAGAGGGGAAGCAGGAGTACAGGTCGACGATGTCGATGTCGTCGATGGTGAGCCCCGCCATCTCGAGGGCCAACCTGCCGCCGAGCGCAACTGCGGGGGTCTCGGCGAACGTCCAACGGTTCGAGATGAACTTGTGCTCGTGGCAATCGGTGCCGCTGTGCGGGAACACCCAGCGGTCCTCGGGGATCCCGAGCGATCGGGCGCGCTCGACCGAGCACATGATGATTGCCGCGCCCTGGTCGACGTCGTTGTTGGAGTTCATGTATTTGGTGTACGGGAGGCCGATCATGCGGTTCTTCGGGCCCGGTGTGCGGATTTCCTCGGGGGTGAGCGCTTGCTGGATCCATGCATGCGGATTCGTCGCAGCAACCTTGCTGAACCGTGACCACAGTTCGCTGATCCGCACCAGGTGATCCTCGGGCGAGCGCCCTGCGGCCGCGCGAATTGCCGTCTCGAACATCGGGTACACCTGCACCGGGAGGTAGACGCCCATGGCGGTCTCCCACGCATGGTTCATCTGGAGGTCCTCGCCGAAGAGCCGGTCGGGCGTCGAGCCGGTCGCGTCCTTGTCGTCCCAGGCCCGCTCCGTCCCGTTCCGCTTCTGGTTCCAGTCGACGGACACGCCCTCCTTGCGGGCTCGCTGCAGGGTCCGCCATGCCTCGCCACCCGTCATGATCACGAGATCGGCGTCGCCGGAATTGATCTCCTGGGCCGCCGCGTTGACGAGGCTCTGCGGGCTGTTGCCGCCCATGGTGGACAGCCCGGTGGCATGCGGGGAGATCCCGAGGAGTCGGGCGAGTTCGTGGGCAGGGTTCTTGGCCCGCCACGACAGCGTCCCGACGACCGCGATCCAGCTCGGGTCCGGGACGGACCCTAGGCCGGCATCGGTAGCGGCCCGGCGAATCGCCTCGGCCATGAGTTCGGCGGGGGAGAGGGCATCGTCGAGCCCTGCTGCCCGGTGGGAGATCTGTCCCACACCAACGATGACGGCGGTCTTCGGATCAATCGGCACGCCCCGCAGGTTAGGTGCCCGGGCCGCTTGTCCTTACACTCACTGTCCCGTGACCCGAATTGCGATCGGCGCCGACCACGCCGGATACGAACTGAAGCAGCACCTCGTCCCCCGGCTCCGGGGGCTCGGCCACGAGGTGACCGACCTCGGCACCAACTCAGCCGAGAGCGTGGACTACCCGCCGTACTGCGCCGCTGTGGGCCGGGCAGTGCGGAACGGCGAGGCTGATCTGGGCATCGTGCTCGGTGGCTCAGGGCAGGGTGAACAGCTGGCCGCGAACAAGGTGCACGGCGTCCGGGCCGCGCTGTGCAACGACCTGTACACAGCACGGATGGCGCGGTCGCACAACGACGCGAACGTGTTGTCGATGGGAGCCCGTGTAGTGGGCGAGGGCCTTGCGGAGGAGATCGTGGACCTGTTCCTCGCCACCCCCTTCGAGGGCGGTCGCCACCAACGGCGTGTCGAGCAGTTGATGGCCATCGAGGCCGAGGAGTCCGGCAACTAGCCGCATTACTTTTCTTTCAGGTCGTTCCGCCCCGCCCGGTCCTGCGTAGGCTCGTTCGCGTATGCCGTTCCCCTCCGACATCGACCCCGACCTCGACGTGTTCTCGCTCATCGACCGCGAGGTCGAGCGCCAGGTCAGCGGCCTCCAGTTGATCGCCAGCGAGAACTTCACCTCGCCCGCAGTGATGCGTGCTGTCGGATCGGTTCTTACCAACAAGTACAGCGAGGGCTATCCCCGCAAGCGGTACTACGGCGGCAACCAGATCGTCGACGACATTGAGCAACTGGCGATAGACCGCGTCCGCACGCTGTTCGGCGCGGAACACGCGAACGTGCAGCCGCACTCGGGCGCGAACGCAAACATGGCCGTGTACCTCGGCCTCCTCGAGCCGGGCGACACCGTGCTGGGGCTCTCGCTCGATCACGGCGGCCACCTCACCCACGGGTCGCCGGTCAACTTCAGCGGTCGTCTGTACAACTTCTTCTCGTACAAGGTGGCACCCGGTGACGAGCGCATCGACATGGATCAGGTTCGGGAGCTCGCGCTCGAACACCGGCCCAAGATGATCGTGGCCGGTACCACCTCGTACCCGCGTCGGCTCGACCCGGTTGCATTCCGGGCGATCGCGGACGAGGTAGGGGCGCTGCTGATGTTCGACGCAGCGCACATCGCCGGGCTCATCGCGGGCGGCCAGCACCCGGACCCGGTGCAACTCGCCGACGTGGTCACTTTCACCACGCACAAGACGCTTCGCGGCCCGCGCGGCGGTTGCGTGCTCACGAAGGCTGCCCATGCAGCGGCAATCGACAAAGCGATGTTTCCCGGCCTGCAGGGCGGACCGCTCGAGCACGTCATCGCCGGCAAGGCGGTCGCCTTCCGTGAGGCGATGCACCCGAGCTTCGGGGCCTATGCGGCCCAGATCGTGAAGAACGCCTCGGTGCTTGCCGAGGCACTTGCTCACCAGGGCTTCCGGCTCGTGTCCGGTGGTACGGACATCCACCTCATGGTGGTCGACCTGCGCCCGTTCGACGCAGACCTGACCGGCAAGGAGGCCCAGGCCGTGCTGGATCTCGCAGGGATCACGCTGAACAAGAACGCCATCCCGAACGACCCGCGCAGCCCGTTCGTCACGAGCGGTGTGCGGATCGGGACCCCGTCGGTCACCACCCAGGGCATGACCGAGCCCGAGATGCCCCGGATTGCGGAGTTCATCGCCCGGGCCCTTCGCCAGCGCAACGACGAATCGGCGCTCGCCCGGATCAAGGGCGAAGTTGCCGAGATGTGCGCCGCCTTCCCCGCCTATCCCAACGGCGTCTGACCCCCGCGTTCTGACGGCACTTTCCCCACGCGGGTGAGGGTTTTCCTTGCCCAAAGTGCGTAACGAGGTCGGGCTGTCCATCCGGACGCGGTCGGCTCACTACGCTGCGGTCAATGATCGGCGCCTCTAGATACGTCTCAGTCGCCGGCGTCGCCGCAACCGTCACCTTTGTTGCAACACCACTGGTCGAGAGGTTCGCGCGGCGGGTTGGTTGGGTCGTCGAACCGGATGCCCGCCGGGTGCACACCAAAGCCACCCCCGATGTCGGCGGTATCGCCATGTTCCTCGGGTTCCTCGCCGCGATGGCTGCTGCGTGGGCGATGGGTTCGTTCCGATCGATATTCGCGGGCAACTCCGAAGCGCTGGGTCTGCTCGTCGGGTGTGGTGTGGTGTTCCTCGTCGGTCTCGTTGACGACATCAAGGAGATCTCCGCACCGGCCAAGGTGACCGGGATCGTGCTGGGAGCAGTTGTTTTCGTCATTTTCGGCGTGAACATGTATTACTTCCGCGTGCCGTTCATGGACGTGTTCTTGCTCGGCCAGAACTGGGTGCCGCTCATCACGGTGCTCTGGCTGCTCGGCCTGACGAATGCGATCAACCTCATCGACGGGCTCGACGGTCTGGCGGCGGGCATCGTGGCGATCGCCGCCCTCGCCTTCTTCATCTACAGCAGGCGACTCGACCACCTCAACCTGCTTGGACCCCAGAACATCGGTCCGCTCGTTGCGGTGATCGCTGCCGGCGTGTGTGTGGGCTTCCTGCCGCACAACTTCAATCCGGCCAAGATCTTCATGGGCGACGGCGGGGCCCTTTTCCTCGGCGCGCTGATGGCGGTGTCAACGAGCGTGGTGGGTGGTCGCGCCGATCCCAATGTGCAGCGCTTCCGCGGTCAGACCTACTTTTTCTTTGCCCCGCTCGTTATCCCGCTGGTCATCCTCGGCGTGCCGATCTTCGACATGTTGTTCGCGATCGTTCGGCGGGCCACCCGCCGCCAGGGCCTCGCCGTGGCGGACAAGGGCCACTTGCACCATCGCCTCATGCGACTGGGGCACGGCCAGAAGCGGGCGGTGCTCATCCTGTGGGCGTGGACAGCGCTGCTCTCTGGTTTTGTGCTCTATCCAGCGTTTACGCGAATCGGGAGCATCTGGGTTCCGATCGGGTTGGCCGCGCTCGCGTTGGCGCTCTACACGGCGTTCCGGCCGCGATGGCGGCGGGGCCGGGGGCCGGGTGCTGATGGCGAGTCCCCGGAGGATTTGCCGATGAGCAGTGGCTCGGCTAGATTGTGAATGCAAGCACGAAGTCCTTCTGTGCCCTTTTTCGACCATGAAACTCCTTCCCCTGACACGAAACCCTCGCCCGGTCGAGCCAATGGGCAGTGGCGTTGCCAATGGGATCGAGATGGCCGGGGCAGTGCTGGTCCTCTTCTTCATCGGGTTCGGGCTCGATCATTGGTTGGGAACCACCCCATGGATCACCTTGGCCTGCACCGCCGTGGGCATCGTCGGGACGTTCGCCAAGGCTTGGTACGGCTATGGCTCGGAGATGGATCGGCACGCTGCCGCCCGCCGGGCATCCGCAACGACGAGCGTGGCGCGGGTGGACGAGCACTCGTGATGACTGCAACCCCGTTCGCAACCCGCCTCGACGGCCCCGCGCCCGAGGTTGAAGTCACCCGGGACATGCTCCGGCGTGGCGTCTGGGGCGCCCCGGTACTCGTCGGCGTCTGTGCTGCCATCTGGGGAGGGTCCGGCGCCCTGTCCTCGGCGTTCGCCATTGCGCTCGTGATGTTCAACTTCGCGCTGTCGGCCGGCATTATCGCCTGGACCTCGCGGATCTCGCTGGCCGTGCTCATGGGTGCTGTCCTGTTCGGTTACCTCATGCGGCTCGGCATCATCTTCTTCGCAGTCTTTCTCGTGCACAAGATGGGCTGGGTTTCACTTCCGGCCCTCGGAACCAGCATCATTGTCACCCACCTCGGGCTCCTCATCTGGGAGCTCCGATTCGTTTCCATGTCTCTTGCCTACCCGGGTTTGAAGCCCACAAAGCGCAACTGAGGTACCCGCGAAATGTTCGCTCTTGAATTCCCCCCGATCAATGAGGTCATCCGTTGGAAGGATGTTTTTTCCTCGTTCAACAAGGTCGGGATTATTGCTTGTCTTGCGGCGCTGATCGGCGTCACAGTCTTCCTGATCGCGGGCCGCAAGGATCCGATGGTGGCTCCCAAGGGCGTCCGTAACGTCGCCGAGACCGGCGTTGAGTTCATCGAGAACCAGATCGTCATGCAGACGATCGGTGAGGACGGGCTCGGCTGGACACCGTTCCTGCTCACGCTGTTCGTCTTCATCTATCTCTGCAACCTGCCGGGCATCATCCCGATCCTGCAGTTCCCGGCGACCGCCCGTATGGCGCTTCCGCTGTTTATGTCGGTCATTGTCTGGCTCATCTACAACGGAGTCGGCTTCAAGCACCACGGTCTGGGCTACCTGAAGAGTTCGCTCTTCCCGCCGGGCGTGCCGAAGGCGATGTACCTCCTCGTGACACCGATCGAGTTCATCTCCACGTTCATCGTGCGGCCCTTCTCCCTCGCCATCCGGTTGTTCGCCAACATGCTGGCCGGCCACATGCTGCTCGTCACCTTTGCGCTTCTGTCGAACGCCATGCTGTTCGCCGAGACCAAGCAGTACATGCTCAAACCCATGACCATCCTCCCGGTGTTCATGTTGGTGTTCCTCACCACTTTCGAGGTGCTCGTCGGCTTCCTGCAGGCGTTCATCTTCACGATTCTCACCGGTGTCTACATCGGTCAGGCGAAACACCCCGCTCACTGAGCAATATTTCGGTAACGATCCTTCAAGACATCTCCCACTAACAGAGCAACAGGAGAACAGCAACACCATGGAAGCCCTTTCGCGAGTCCTCGCCCAGGCAACAGAACTGACGGCGAGCGATCTGAAGAAGAACAACGCGGCCATCGGTGCCGGCTTCGCCTATGGCCTCGCGGCCATCGGGCCGGGCGTCGGCATCGGTTACGTCGTCGGCAAGGCCATCGAGTCGATGGCGCGTCAGCCGGAATCGGCCGGCATGGTCCGTACGACGATGTTCCTCGGTATCGCTTTCACCGAGGCACTCGCCCTGATCGGCTTCGTCGTCTTCATCCTTCTGGGTCTGTAAGGAGCACCGTGCACACCGCTACCGTCGCCCATCTGGGTGCGGGCGGGTTCCGGGTCGTCTTTTCAGCCGAGGAGTCGACCGCGACCGTGCCCGCCCCGGGCAATACCGCCGAGGCCGCTGTCCCCGAGAAGTCGGGGCCGAGCCCGATCGCGCCCGAGAAATATGAATTGATCTGGGCTCTCGGGGCGTTCGTTGTGTTCGCGCTCCTCATGCGACTGTTTCTGTTCCCCCGACTCAAGAAGGGGATGAACGCGCGGTACGGCAAGATCCGCAGCGATCACGAAACCGCCGAATCCACGCGAGCCGCCGCCGAAAGTGAAGTTGCGGAGTATCAGTCCGCGCTCGCTTCAGTGAAGGCCGAGGCAGCCGGACGGATCGACGTGGCCCGCCAGACACTGGAGACCGAGCGCACCGCTCGCATCGCCGAGGCCAACGCTCGCATTGCCGTGCGCAAGGCAGCCGCGGTTGCCGAGACGGATGCAGCGATGGCTGCTGCCCGTCAGAGCATCGAGGCGGCCGTCGGATCTGTGGCAGAACGTGCGACAGAATTGACGCTCGGGAAGCGTCCGGATCCGGCCACGGTGCAACGCGCAGTCGCCGAGGCAATGCGCTCGGGGGTGAATTCGTGAACGTCATGATCTTGTTGGCGACCGAGGATCCGACACGTACCCACTCATGGATCTGGCCGGAGGGCTACGAGATCTACTTCGGTGGTGCCGCATCGATCTTCGTGTTCGCCCTGCTGTTCAAGCTCGCAGGACCGACGCTGAAGAAAGGGATGTCCGACCGTACGGCGCGCATCCAGAAGCAACTGGACGACGCTGCCAACGCGATGAGTTCGGCACAGGCAGAGGCAATCCGGATTCGCGAGGCCAAAGGTGACATCGGGTCTGAGCGGGCCCGTCTGCTCGCCGAGGCCGACACACAGGCACAGCAACTTCTCGTTGATGGTCGTGCACGACTCGAGGTCGAGATTGTCGATCTGGAGACCAAGGCAGTAGCGGACAACGTCGCGGCCTCCGGTCGCATCGGAGATGAGCTTCGTGCCGAGGTTGCCCGACTGTCCATCGCAGCCGTCGACCACGTGGTGAGCGGTTCGCTTGATGCGGCCACGCACCAGGAATTGATCGAGAACTTCATTGTGAGAGTGGGGGCAGGCCGATGACCGATCAGCGCATCGACGGTTACGCACGCGCTCTGTTCGAGATCGCGCGTGCCGAAGGCACGCTCGACACTGTCGAGGACGAGTTGTATCGCTTCGCCCGTGCACTCGAGGGCAGTGAGGCATTGCGCAACTCGCTCACCGACGAACAGATCCCGGCCAGTCGCCGTCAATCAATCGTCGAGGACCTCGTGGGCGGCAGTGCGTCGCCGACGACGGTTCAACTCGTGAGCATGGTGGTGGGTTCGGGCCGCGGACGTGACCTGCCGGCAATTGTCGACAGCCTTGTTGCGCGGGCCTCGAGCGCCAAGAACCTCGAACTCGCAGAAGTTCGTACCGCAGTCCCGCTCACCGGTGAACAGGAGAGTCGGCTCGCAGCCGCCCTCGCAGCGGCGACCGGCAAGAGCGTCAATCTCAAGGTCGTGGTGGACCCGTCCGTGATCGGCGGTGTCGTCGCCACTATTGGCGACACCGTGATCGACGGAAGCGTCCGCAGCCGCATCGAACAACTCAAGTCTCGGCTCTAGAAGGACACATCTGTATGGCAGAGCTCACGTTCAGCGCCGGCGACATCGCCGCCGCACTCAAGAAGAACCTGGACGGCTTCGAAGCCTCGTTTGAGGCCCGCACCGTCGGGCGAGTCACCGAGGTCGGAGACGGCATCGCCCGTGTATCCGGTCTGCCGGACTGCGCCGTGAACGAACTCCTGGAGTTCGAGGACGGGACGATTGGCCTCGCCCTCAACCTCGACGAGGCGTCGATCGGCGTGGTCGTGCTCGGCGAGGGTTTCCACATCGAAGAGGGCCAGACAGTCAAGGCCACCGGCCGGATCCTGTCCGTGCCCGTCGGTGATGGCGTGTTGGGGCGTGTGGTGAATGCCCTCGGTGAGCCCATCGACGGCAAGGGACCCCTCGTGGGCACCCAGTCCCGCCGCATGGAGATCCAGGCCCCCGGCATCATGGGACGCAAGCCCGTGCACGAGCCGATGCAAACGGGTATCAAGGCCATCGATGCCATGACCCCGATCGGTCGTGGCCAGCGCGAACTCATCATCGGTGACCGCAAGACCGGCAAGACCACGGTTGCCATCGACACGATCCTGAACCAGCGCGGTCAGAGCGTGAAGTGCATCTACGTCGCCATCGGCCAGAAGGGCTCCACGGTTGCCCAAACAGTGGAGGTCCTGCGCCAGGCAGGCGCGATGGACTACACGGTCGTCGTGGTGGCCCCCGCGTCCGACTCGGCCCCCTTCAAGTACCTCGCTCCGTACGCCGGCTGTGCCATGGGCCAGCACTGGATGGAGAACGGCGAGCACGCCCTTGTGGTGTACGACGACCTCTCCAAGCAGGCCGAGGCCTACCGCCAGATGTCGCTGCTGCTGCGTCGCCCGCCGGGCCGTGAGGCGTATCCCGGCGACGTGTTCTACCTACACAGCCGCTTGCTTGAGCGCGCAGCCAAGCTGAGCGACGAGAACGGCGCCGGTTCGCTCACGGCCCTCCCGGTCATCGAGACCAAAGCCGGTGACGTGTCCGCATACATTCCCACCAACGTGATCTCGATCACCGACGGTCAGGTGTACCTGCAGGACTCACTGTTCAAATCCGGTGTGCGTCCGGCCGTCGACGTGGGCATCTCGGTGTCCCGCGTGGGTGGTGCTGCGCAGATCAAGGCCATGAAGGCCGTCTCCGGCACCCTGAAGCTCGACCTCGCGCAGTTCCGCGAGCTCGAGGCTTTCGCAACGTTCGGTTCGGAACTCGACGCCATCTCCAAGGCACAGCTTGAGCGCGGTTACCGCCTCGTCGAACTGTTGAAGCAGCCGCTCAACAGCCCGATGTCGGTTGAGGAGCAGGTCGTCTCGATCTTCGCCGGAACCCGTGGCTACCTCGATGACGAGGCAGTCTCCGACGTGCGTCGCTTCGAGAGCGAATTGCTCGACTACGTGCGCTCCCGCCACGCCGGTCTCCTCGCGGAGATCAAGGCCAAGGGAGTCCCGGACGCCCTTGCCGATGTCGTGAAGTCGTTCAAGGACCAGTTCCAGAGCGGCGCCGCACTCGGCCGTGCTGCCGATCCCACCGCCACGTCTGCTGGCGAACTGGGCGAGGCTCACTCGGACAAGACTCTTGCGACGGAGTAGGTAGAACTCGATGGCCGGTGGACAGGAGAGAATTCTTCGGGGACGCATTCGTAGCATCCAGGCAACGAAGAAGATCACTCGCGCCATGGAACTCATTGCGGCGTCCCGAATCGTCAAGGCGCAGCAGCGAGTCCATGCCGCGGTGCCGTATAGCGACCAGATCACCGAGGTCGTCAAGCACCTCGCCGCCGCCGGCGGCGAGGCCCGCACCCCCATCCTCGAGGGTCGAGCCGAGGTACGCACCAAGTGTTACGTCGTCATGACGGCGGATCGCGGTCTGTGCGGTGGCTACAACACTGGCGTGTTGCGTGCCACGGAGGGCGAGATCAAGGCAGATGTGCTCGCTGGCCTGGACTACTCCATCATCGCGATCGGTCGCAAGGCCGAGATGTACTTCCGTTTCCGTGGATACAAGATCACCACGATCTACAACGGTTTCACCGACAATCCGTCGTACCTGAACGCCAAGGTCATCGGCCAGGACGTGGTTCGCCGCTTCCTCGACGGCGAAGTGGACTCGGTCGAGCTCGTCTACACCCGTTTCATCAGTGCCGGTTCGCAGGAAGTGGTGCGTCGCCCGCTCGTTCCGCTTGATCGCGAGCTCGTGAGCACGCATGGCGCGGACGGCACGCATGGCGCGGACGGCGATCACGCTGGATCCGCAGCGTCCTACGAGTTCGAGCCCGACCCGAGTGCCATCCTCGAGACCCTCATGCCGCGTTACGTCGAGGCCCGCGTCTACGCGGCCCTGCTCAACGCTGCAGCAAGCGAGCACGCCTTCCGCCAGCGAGCCATGAAGTCGGCAACCGACAATGCCGAGGAACTCATCAAGAACCTGTCGCGCGTGATGAACCGCGCCCGTCAGGACTCCATCACCACCGAGATCATGGAGATCGTCAGTGGTGCCGAGGCCCTCAGCGGCGACAAGAACCCGCACGTCCCGTACGTCGATCTTGACGCCGTTGCCCAACCGGCCTCCCGGTAAGTACGCACGATCAGGTTCGAAGAACCAGGAGAACACAGCAACATGACCATGACCGAGAACCAGCTGAAGACCGGCCGGGTCGTCGGCATTGCCGGCCCGGTGATCGACGTCGAGTTCCCGCGCGGATCGCTGCCGGAACTCAACAGTGCGCTCGAGATGACCATCACCCTGGAGGGCACGAACATTTCGGTGCTCGCCGAAGTGGCACAGCAGCTCGGTGACAGCCGAGTGCGCGCCGTGTGCATGAAGCCGACCGACGGTCTGCGGCGTGGCACCGAGGTGCGCAACACCGGCCACGGCCTGCGTGTGCCCGTGGGTGAGCGCACGCTCGGCCATGTGTGGAACGTGTGGGGCGACGTGCTCGACGACGATCCCGCCAAGTACGAGGACATGGATCGTTGGGAGATCCACCGTCCCGCCCCGGACTTCGACACCCTCGAGCCGTCCAAGCGCTTGTTCGAGACCGGAATCAAGGTGATCGACCTTCTCACCCCGTACGTCGCTGGTGGCAAGATCGGCCTGTTCGGTGGTGCCGGCGTCGGTAAGACCGTGCTCATCACCGAGATGATCCGTCGTGTGGCCCAGAACCATGGTGGTGTGTCGGTGTTCGCCGGCGTGGGCGAGCGCACCCGTGAGGGCACCGACCTCCGGATCGAGATGGAAGAGTCGGGCGTGTTCGAGAAGGCCGCGCTGGTCTTCGGCCAGATGGACGAGCCGCCGGGCGTGCGCCTCCGCGTCGCCCTCTCGGCCCTCACCATGGCCGAGTACTTCCGTGACGTGCAGAACCAGGACGTGCTGCTCTTCATCGACAACATCTTCCGCTTCGTGCAGGCAGGCTCCGAGGTGTCCACCCTCCTCGGCCGTATGCCTTCGGCCGTGGGCTACCAGCCCACGCTCGCCGACGAGATGGGTCAGTTGCAGGAGCGCATCACGTCAACCCGAGGTCGTTCGATCACCTCGCTGCAGGCCGTGTACGTGCCCGCCGACGACTACACCGACCCGGCTCCGTTCACCACCTTCACCCACCTCGACGCCACCACCGAGTTGTCCCGCCTGGTGGCAGCTCTCGGTATCTACCCCGCCGTGGACCCGCTCGCCTCTACCTCGACGATCCTCCAGCCCGACGTGGTGGGCGAGCGTCACTACAGCGTGGCCCGTGGTGTGCAGGAGAACCTGCAGCGCTACAAGGAACTGCAGGACATCATCGCCATTCTTGGTCTCGATGAGCTCTCCGACGAGGACCGCCTCACGGTGAACCGCGCTCGCAAGATCCAGCGGTTCTTGTCACAGCCGTTCTACGTGGCCGAGGTGTTCACCGGTGTGAAGGGCGAGACCGTCCCGGTGGCCGAGACCGTGGAGAGCTTTGAGGCCATCCTGCGTGGAGACCTCGACGAGGTTCCCGAGCAGGCATTCCTCAACGTCGGCGGCGTGGAGCAGGTGCTCGCGAAGGCGAAGACCCTGCAGGAACAGGTCGGCTGAGCATGTCAGAGTCGATGCACGTTGAGGTCGTGTCGCCGGAGAAGGTCATCTTTTCCGGCGAGGCAACGATGGTGCTCACGCGCACTCTCGGCGTCGGGGATATCGCCTTCCAAGCGAACCACGCCCCATTTCTCGGGGCAATCGTGGAGTGCGTCACCAAGATCTACACCACCGACGGTGGCGTGCAGGATCTTGCTGTCCACGGCGGTTTCGTCGAGGTGAGCAACAACCGTGTGTCCATCCTGTCGGACCTCGCCGAACTCGCGAGCGAGATCGACCGGGATCGCGCGCGTCGCGCCATGGAACGTGCGGAGGAGACGATGCGTCAGGGGCACGACGCCGAGGCAGAGGCGGCCCTTCGCCGTGCTCACGCCCGGATCAACGCCGCCGGTGGCGTTGACGGACAGAGCGGCGGGGTTCGTCCCGGTCACTGACCACCAACAGAACTACTCGACTTCCGGGTCTGGCTCCGTGGGCATCGCCTCCGGGTCCAGACCCGGAAACTCGTTTTGGGCAAGCACGTTGGCACGGCGGAGCATCCGCCGCTCGACCGTCGAGACGAAGGCGGTGATGGCGAGCGCTGCACCAATTCCCAATTGGACGGCGATCACCCAACGGATGCGGGCAGGGTCTGTCGTGCCGTCCATCGCTGCGAACGAGAACGCCTGGCGGTACGACACGGCGTAACTCATCGCTACCGCCCCGGCGACTCCCCACCACCACGGGGTGCCGGATCGTTTCTTGAGGGCGAGCCCGATACCGAACGCGATGAGGGTGATGCCTCCCGCGATGAAGCATGCAACGCGCTGTGCAACGTCGGCACGTTCGACCGAAGCCCTGCTCGCAGCCGCGGTTGTGTTTGCCACGAGACAGGCCAGCACGCCGAGCGCCGCGAACGAGTTCACCGACCGGAAAAACCAGAGCACGAGCACCGCCCCGAGGAACAGTCCGAGCGAGATGAGCAGCCACGAAGTGCGGTCTGGAGGAGCGAGCCAGACGAGTTCGCCGGTGACGGTGACGCTGCGCCCGCCGACCAGCAGGGGCACCTCCCAGGCCGGGTACACGACCTGGCGCTGGTTCGGTGCGACGAGGACGGCGTCGGGCGGCTCGGTGCCCATCCAGTGAGCGCGGTGGTCGTGCCACGAGACCGAATTGCCGTCGGACAACTGGTACCAGTTCGGCGTCGTGGACGACGTGACTTCATCCGGCACCGGCACATTGGCATCTCGTCGCCCGTTCACATAAGTAGCAGGCGAGTTGAGGTTGGCGTACGTACCAGTGGGGTCGAGGCGCAGGTAGGGCTCGTTGTTGTAGCCGAGCACAACGACCTCGAGCAACGAGCGGTTCACCAGCGTGATGCCACCGTCGACCCCAAAGGTCGAAACCTCGATCCCCGGTGTATCGGGCGCCACGGACAAGATGTTGGTTTCGTAGTTCGAGAACCCCGCCTTGTCGACGCCGCCGTGGGCCCACGCCGCCGAGGACGGGGACACGATCACGAGGGCAAGCAGGACGGACACCACAATGCGGGCAGCGACGGGTCCCCGGACACGCCGCGAAACCCGGGCGTCTTGGGGGCCCACTTCGGACAGGCTCGACATCAGTGTGTACCGTATCCACTGCGCCACTCCGGCGACATTCCTTGGGGAGGAACGACATGGGAGAACTTGTTTCGCTGCAGCGTCCGCGTGAGGGCGTTGCGCTCATCACGATGACGAACCCGGCAATCATCAACTTTGGGTCTTGGAAGGCAATCGGCGAACTGTCGGCCGCGCTCAAGGAAGCACGAGAGGGAGGCGCGCGGGTTGCCGTGCTCGCGTCCGGGGTTCCCGGGCACTGGTTCGAGCACGCGTGGCTCACGGACCTCATCAACACCATGACCGGGCAGCCGACGACCGGTGAGGGCGGGGCGTGGTTCGAGTGTCTCAACGAACTGAATCAGACGGACCTCGTCACGATCGCCGCAGTGTCGGGGGACACGAACGGCGGGGGCTGCGAACTCGGCTGGGCGTGCGACCTTCGCATTGCCGAGGAGCAGGCGCTCTTCGGCCAGCCGGAGGTCGGTATCGGCGTGGGGACGGGCATCGGCGGTACGTCACGGCTTCGTCACCTCATCGGCCGTACGGCGACCGCCGAGATGGTGTTGCTCGGCTTCCCGATCACTGCCCAGCGCCTCTACGAACTGGGCGGCGTCAACCGTGTGGTTCCTACCGGCAAGGCCGTGGAGGTGGCGCTCGAGTGGGCGTCGATCATGGCGGACCGCCCGCCGGCAGCACTGCAGGGCATCAAGCGGATGCTCACTGAGGGCGACAACATCTTGAAGATTGCGGACTCGGTCATGAACGACCAGATGATTTTCCAGTCGTTCAGCGGTAGCCCTGCCGCCATCGAGACAATGGCAGCGGCCCAGGCCCGCTTCGACAAGGGGGAGACCCCGCGCACGGTGTACGGCGGCCCGCACAGCTGACCTTCACGCGATGAGGGTCTGGCCACCGTCAACGGTGAGCACGGCCCCCGTCACGTAGGAACTCATGTCGCTCACGAGGAACAGGGCGGGACCGACGAGTTCGGTCGGTTCCGCCACACGTCCGAGCGGTGTGTGGCCAGCGGTCTCGGCCAGTTGGTCCTCGGTGTACGCCTTTTCTACCATGTCGGTGCGGAAGGTTCCGGGCATGATCGCGTTGACGCGGATGGATTGCGGCGCCAGGTGGGCCGCCAACGATCGGGTGTGCTGCAGCAGGGCGGACTTGACGGCCGGGTATAGGTAGCGCGTGGGCGTGGCGCGCACTGCCGCAATCGACGAGATGTTCAGGATCGCCCCGACACCGTGTTCGGCAAGGTGGGGTGCCGCCGCCTTCGTCAGCAGGAGCGGACCAAGCAGGTTCGTGCTGAATGCCCCGGTGAACGCCTCGGGGGTCATTGCCTCGAGCGAACGGTCGAGCACCGTTGCGGCATTGTTCACCACGATGTCGAGCCGTCCAAGTCGGGCCACGGCAGTTGCCACGAGCGCCTCGATGTCCTCGTGCTCCTGCATGCGCACCGGTATGGCCGTTGCCCTCCCGCCGAGTGCCACGATCTCGTCCACGACCTCCTGGCAGGCGTCTACCTTGCGGCTCGCAACAACGACCGAGGCACCAGCCTTGGCGAGGCCGATTGCCATTGCCCGGCCGAGACCTCGGGATCCACCGGTAACGATGGCCACCCGGCCGGTGAGGTTGATAAGACGGTCCAGATCGGAATGCATGCGTCGTGGTCTAGCCGAGATGGGTGCCTCGAGGCGAGCGAGCCTGCGAGCACCTACAGTCCCGGGACATGTCCAACACAACGGTCGAACAGGTGCAGGCAGGGGTTGAGGCGTGGATCGGGGCCAATTGGGACCCTGCGCTGAGCGTGAGGGAGTGGTGGGCGCGGCTCGCGGCATCCGGTTATTCCGCGCCGATGTTGCCGGTCGAGGTTGGCGGGCTCGGGTACTCGAGGGACCTCCTCGCCCCGGTGAACTCGGCACTCACCAAGGCGGGCTGTGTCGGGCCCCCGCTCGGGATGGGCATTTCGCTCGTCTCGCCGACGATTGCCGTCCACGGCACCGAGACGCAGAAGCAGACGCTGATCCGGGAGATCCTCCTTGGGGAAGCGGCCTGGTGCCAGTTGTTCAGCGAGCCGAACTCGGGATCGGACCTTGCGGGCATGCAGTGCCGAGCGGAACTCGACGGTGACGAGTACGTCATCACCGGGCAGAAGGTCTGGACCACGGGGGGTCAGTGGGCCGATCGCGGGATGCTGCTTGCCCGTACCAACTTCGATCTGCCCAAGCACCAGGGGATCACGTTCTTCGCGCTCGACATGCACCAACCGGGTGTGGAGGTTCGTCCGTTGCGCGAGATGACCGGCCGGGCGATGTTCAACGAGGTGTTCATCACCGAGGCGCGCGTGCACCGCGACATGGTGATCGGTGGGCTGAACAACGGATGGGCGGTGGCCAACACGACGCTGACGTTTGAGCGGGCCTCGATCGGCAGTGGCGGTGGTGGGAACTTCGGCGTCGCGATCCCCGGCACGGTTGCGAACAACCTCGACCGAGCTGTCGGGGACTTCGTCGCCGAGCGTTCGTCGCAAGCGGCCGGCTCTGTCGGCGCCGGTACGGTGAAGCAATACATCGGGATCGCCCGCGAACGTGGACTGAGCAACGACCCGACGGTTCGTCAGGACCTCGCGGAGCTCCACATACTCACCGAGGTGAATCGCCTGAACATGCTGCGCACACGTGCCGCCCAGAACCTCACGGGCGTGGAGGGCAACCTCGCGAAGATGCTCATGACGCACACGCTTCGGCGCGCACGGGATGTCGGTTCGGCACTGCTGGGCGCTGGGGCGATGCTCTGGGGGCCGGACGCGCCCACCGGCGGTGCCGTGCAGGAGATGACGGTGTACTCGCCGGCCCCCTCGATCTACGGCGGTACCGATCAGGTACAGCGCAACATCGTCGGCGAGCGAGGACTGGGCCTGCCGAAGGAACCGGGCGACTTCCGGGCCACGCCGTTCAAGGACCTCCCGAAGAACGGTTAGGTGTTCAGCGCGCCTTTAGCCGGGTAACCCGCACGCGCGCCAGACCCTTGAGGTCC
Organism: Actinomycetota bacterium; assembly: GCA_009701715.1. Taxonomy (GTDB): domain Bacteria; phylum Actinomycetota; class Acidimicrobiia; order Acidimicrobiales; family Ilumatobacteraceae; genus WLJO01. The sequence continues at coordinate 5,738 of WLJO01000015.1, read as the reverse complement.
TCGATTGCGGTGTCGACGATCTTGACCCTGGTGTCGAGATCCTCCACCCACTCCACCGGGATCTCCCAGACGCGCCACCCGCGCTGTTCCGCCCGCAGGAGCAGTTCGGTGTCGAAGAACCAGGCATTGTCGACGATGTGAGGGAGCAACTCGGTGCGGACCGCCGCGTCGATTGCCTTGAAGCCACACTGCGCGTCGAAGAACTTCCGTGAGGGGAACATCGCCCTCACGATGAGGTTGTAGCAGCGCGAGATGATCTCCCGCTTCGGCTGGCGTTTGACCCGTGCGCCGGGCATGAGGCGCGAACCCGTTGCGAGGTGATATCTGCCCTCGACGATTGGGGTGACGAGCGTCATGAAGTGATCGAGATTGGTTGACAGGTCGACGTCCATGTAGGCCATCACGTCGGCAGTAGAGGCGGACCACGCCTTCTTGAGTGCCCGTCCCCGGCCCTTCTGGTCGAGATGAACCACGTCCACCTCGCCGGGGTAGGTCTCGGCGAGGCGCTGAGCGATCTTGAGCGTGCGGTCCTTCGACGCGTTGTTCGCTATGAGGATCCTCCACCGGTACGGACAGTTGGCGATGAGGAAGTCGCGCAGCGTGTTAACGCTGCTCTCCAGCACCACCTGTTCGTTGTACACGGGGATGACGACATCCACCGAGGCCGTACGGGCGTCGGACCGGGGGTTGTTCGACGGTTCAGGATTCATGTCCACCTCGTCCGTGATGCTAGCGACCGGGCCGCGGGCGAAACCGCCGGGCGGCCCGTTGTGCGTACACAAGTACTTGCTCCCTGCGTGGCCACAGGCCGAGCGAGAGCAGCGCGAGGGCGCCCAGTAGGAACAGCCAGGGGTAGTGCGGGTAGGAGCGGTACGAGAAGCGGATCGTGTGCTGCCCGGGCTCGACCTCGACGCCGACGATGCTCGGCGCCATCATCACGGTGTTCGCGCTCTCGCCGTCGACGGTGACGCGCCAACCCGGGTCGTAGGTTGCCTTGAGCACCACAACCGACCGTCGTTGTGCCGAGACCGTTGCCTCGAAAATCCCGTCGGCCCGTTGGTTCGATTGGTTGATCACGGTGCCCGGCGGCGAGTCGGTCGCGGCGGTGACGGTGTCGGGGAGGGGTTTGTCCCCATCGAAGGCGATGCCCGGGTACACGCTGCGGCTCGCCTGGTCCGAGCCGCGGAATGCGGCGGTTGCGTCGTTGATGTCAACACGATTCGCGCTGATCGAGCCGACGCGATCCACAACCTGGAAGTAGCCAGTGGTCTCGATCGCGTAGAGCGTGCTGCCCCCGAGCGTCTGGACCACGGTGTGGGGCACCGCGGGGACGCGGGAGGTAGGCGCGATTATGTACCTGACGTTCAGCATCTCGTACTGCGACAGGTTGTTCTCGTCGAAGGACGCTTCGATGTCCGTGGTCAGCGACTGGACCGTACGGAAGGTGAAGCCGACGCCGTCGGTGTCGTTGTGGCTGGTGTAGTGAAGGACGGGCACGAAGCCCACTTTGTACGACGGACCCCAGTTGCCGCGCGTGCCGGCATAGACGCGGCCGTCCCCCCGGTTGTTGGCAATCTGCAGGAGGGCGCTGACCTCGGGGCCGTCGATACGGTCGTAGTCACGCTGCTGGTCGATGAACGCCCATCCGCCGCGGTCGTAGTCCCAGGTGTTGCGCCACGAGGGGCTGAGAGCGATCGCTCCGAGGACAACGACCGCGGCGGCACTAACCAGCGACGGGATCGAGTTCTTGGCGGCGGGGGTCGGTGAGCCGGCGCTCCCGTAGCGATCCCAGACAGTGGTGGCCCCCTGGACGACGAGCCGCGCGAGGGCCACGGTACCGATACCCGCGAGAAGGATCCCTGCCATCTGGACACCGATGATGAATCGGTGCATCTGGAGGTCCTCGCTGCCCGGGAGCACGTCGATCACCGACTTCCAGGTGACGCGGCCGAAGTAGAGCAGCAGGCTGAGGGTCCAGAGGCCGAGCACGATACGGGCGCGTTCTTGACCGAGGTGGAGCGCGCACACGACGAATCCGACTGCGGCGAGGATCGTGATGACCGGCAGGTGCCTGCCGTCGTAGAGCGATCCTCGGAACAGCCACCCGAGGATCACCTTGGCCCCGTACGAGTCGTTGTACAGCGTCCCCTTGTAGAAGGTGGACTGTGCCGAGTACTTCTTGTCGGTGAGGAGAGGTACGAGTACCCAGGCAGCCGTCAGGAGACCACCTGCGCCGAGCAGGGCCGTTCGCCGAACGCGTGCGCCGAACTGCTTGTTCGTGAGGAGACCGAGCACGGGTAGACAGAGGACCGCGAGGTAACCCGTCATTAGATGGGTTGCGATCGTCAGCGCCAGCGCGAGCGCGGCCAGTGGGTACCCGCGGCCGAGGCGGATTGCCCGTGACATCAGCCCCCACGTGAGGGGGAGCAACCACATGCCCCACAGTTGTGTGTACACGCCCCAACCCTGGAACGTGTAGCTGCCGTGCTCGTAGCCGTAACTCGGGATGCTCACGATGAGCGGACTGACGAGTGCCGCAGCCGATGCGGCCCATCGTCCCCAGCCCATGAGTCGCCCACCCCAATAGACCGAGATCGGCCACAGGGACACGAGCAGGTACAGGATCCAGAGGTACATGTTGCTGACGCTCATGTGCAGAATGCGGCCGAGGATCGCCGTCACCGTGTACGGCAGGCTCTGGTAATGGTGGAAGAACGAGGAGCCGAGGGTGAGGTCCGGAAACCATCCGTCGAGCGGCAAGCGACCCCGCTCCAACTGTCCCGATGCCCACCGGATCATCTGGAGGTGGAACGTACTGTCGTTGAGCGTGCGTGCGGACCGCAACTCGCCGCGGAGCGCCAGCAGGCCGAAGGTGCAGGCGAGCGCAACGAGCGAGCGTGGTCCGTGCCGAAGCCAACCCGACGGTGCCGGCTTTTCGGCCCCCGGCAGCGGGATCGCCGTCCGGACACGGTGAAGGGCCGCGATCGCCGTGCGCGCCAGCGGGGCGGGCGGCAGTTCGGTGTCGGGTTCCGAAGCGGTCTGCTCGTTGTTTCCAGTTGCGTCGCGGGCCGCGGCCCGCTCGGGTGCTGGCGGTACCGGTCGACCCCTGCCCGGAACGCTGTCGAAACGCCCTGGCGCGAGCATCTGCGTTGCCCAAACGCGCGGCAGTTGCGGGCGGAGCAGCCACCGGTAGTACATGGCGACGAAGGCAACGGTCACCACGACGACGAGGAATGACCACAGTTTCTTCTGCCCGGTGTCGACGGCGTCGATGTTGCCGAAGAACCACCGGAACCATGGCTGGATCGTGAGCCCGTAGACGCGCCCGACGCGGCCGCTTGCGTCCCACTGCCCGTTGTACAGCGCGAAGGGGTACCACAAGTTGAGCACGAACAGGATCGACAGCGTCCAGTATGCGGCCCGGAACCAGCGCCACATGAGGAGCGGGCCGAGGCACGCGATCACCGGAAACATGTACCGCTCGTGCATCCGCGTGAGCATGGTGTACGCGAGCAGGTTCGTGGCCACAGCGGTTGCGATGAGCGTGCGCGCCTGATTGCAACCGCGAGTGATGGCACGGTGGGCTGCCCAGAGCAGAGCGATCGCTCCGAGGCCCACGATGATCGTTCCGAAGGTGTTCGCCTTGACACCGAAGACCTTGACTACCTCGAACTGGCCGTTCCAGAAGTTGTCGGAGTCACGTTTGAAGAAGCCGAACAGGCCCCAGAAGTTGAAGGCGTTTGCGCTCGTCACCGGATAGGTCTTTGCTGAGTTGCGCAGGAAGTTGACGAGGCCGCTCGGCGACAGGCCGAAGGGCACGCCGGAGAATGCCCAGATGGAGCCCGACACGACGGTGATGAGCACGAGTCGCGCCGCCCCGACGAGGCGCTGCGCCGCAGGCGTGTCGACGACGTAACGCCGGATGAGAATGTATGCAAGCACCGGGGCAAGGAAGCCGGCCTGCGGCTTGATCGCGAGCGCCCCGGCGAACAGCACCATGCCACTGAGGTCACGAGCAACGCTGCGGCGTCCGGTGAGGAGCAGTAACAGGGTGCCCATCACCATCGAGGAAGGCACGGAGTCGACCTGGCCCCAAACGGCCCCCACACCGAGGACTGCCGGGTTGAAGAGCACGGCAACCAGCACGATCGGGCGGATCGGCAGGCGCCGGCGGACCGACTCAGGTGCTAGGCGGGCGGCAAGGAGTGCGGTGCACCAGGCAAGGGCAAGGTCGCCGATCAGGATCGGCAGCTTGAGGAGTTGGTAGCCGGGCGACTGTTGGATCTTCCCGAGGAACGCGAGGACGTAGAGGTATCCCGGTGGGTAGTCGGCGAAATAGTCCGGGGCGTAGAAGTGACGTAGCCCCCGCTCCTGAAGGCGGCCTGCCCATTCCCGGAAGTACCGCAGGTCCCCGTAGAAGCCGAAATGGGGAGCGAGGAGCAGGCGGACCACCACGGCGATGACAATGATCCCGGTGAGGCCGAGAGGGTGGTCCAACCTTCGCCACCAACGGACCAGAGCGGGGGTTGTCTGCCGGGCGGGTGAACTAAGCGGTTCGGCAGTCATGGCTTGGGGGCAACACCTGTCGCATCTGGTGAAATAATGTTACGGTGAGTGAACGAGTAGTCGGACCGATACTACACGTGACCTTCGGCAACCTGTAGAAGTGTCCCGCTTCGGTGCCTGCCGTGGACATTCGTTCTCCTCATGTCTACAGTCATACCGTGAAGGTGTTCTTGGGTGGGCTTAGGCGCATACGTACCGTAAGGCGAGTGGCGAGTGGGGCCGTTGTGGCAGCGGTCCTCGCCGCCGCATCGTCGCTCGTGTTGTCAACTCCGGCTCAAGCACAGACGGTGGTGACGGGCACGGTGCGCGCATGCGTGCGCGTGAAAGGCACTTCGAGTCAGAAGGGTGCCGTGCGCATCCTCAGCTGGCCTGGGGCGAGGTTTGTCGGATCGGCTCCCAAAGCCTGCACCACGAATGAGGTCAACGTCTACTGGGACTTCTACGGCGGGGGTAACGGCCCGGTCGGTGCCGCCGGCGACACGGGCGTGTCCGGCCCGAAGGGTGATACCGGCCCCGGATACACGGCCACGGCGTCCGGGTTGCTCGCTGTCGGTACCGGCCTGCGCACATTTTCAACCCAGACACGCCTCGCATACAGCGGTGGCGCCCGGGTGCGCCTCAGCGACCAGTCCGACAGCAGCAGGTTCCTCGAGGGCATCGTCGTGTCCTACGACGTCGGCACTGGTGCGATGACCGTATTGGTGGAACTCACCGGTGGGTCGGGATCGGCATCTGACTGGAACCTGAACCTCACCGGTGCGCAGGGTCTTCAGGGGGCCACGGGGGCCAAGGGTGATACCGGGTCGACGGGTGCGAAGGGTGACACGGGGTCGACGGGTGCGACGGGTGCGAAGGGTGATACCGGCAATACGGGCTTGACGGGTGCGTCGGGTGGGGTCGGGCAAACGGGTGCGAAGGGTGACACGGGGTCAACGGGTGCGAAGGGTGACACCGGCCTAACTGGTGCAACAGGACTGCAAGGTCCGACTGGCCCCAAGGGTGACACAGGCCTGACCGGACCGAAGGGTGATACCGGGTCGACGGGTGCGAAGGGTGACACGGGCAATACGGGCTTGACGGGTGCGTCGGGTGGGGCCGGGCAAACGGGTGCGAAGGGTGACACGGGGTCGACGGGTGCGAAGGGTGACACCGGCAATACGGGCTTGACGGGT
>WLJO01000014.1 GCA_009701715.1 Actinomycetota bacterium | reverse complement strand
ATCAGGGGGACGAATGCTGACATGTCGACAGCAATCGGGTCAATGAGGGCAACACCCCCGGACCACGCGATCTGGATGAGGGCAAGCCGGGGGAAGTACGTGCGCTCTCGGTGGAACTCGGTGTCGAGCGCGTATCGCTCCTCGAGCGAGACCCTAGTGATCAGTTCCTCGAAGGCCTCCTGATCGGCGATCCACACAGCGGTCACGACACCCCGCCGGTCTCCACCGGGTGGCCGGCGCTAACCCACGCCATCGTTCCGCCTTCGACGTTGACGGCGGTGATGTCCCGCTCGCGCAGGAACTCGACGGCCTGCGCGCTGCGACCGCCCGACTTGCAGATCACGAGCACCTCGCGATCGGTCGGGAAGTCGGCCACGCGATCCGGTACCTCGCCGAGCGGGATCAGCGTGGCGCCGGGCACGTGCGCCTCGTCGAACTCGTAGGGCTGCCTCACATCGAAGAGGGCTACGCCGCCGGCGGCAAGCAGCTCCGCGAGCCGCTCCACGGTGATCTCGGGAATTGTCATACCCGGCTGACGCTAGTTGACCCCGGCCGGTCCGGCACCGCCCGCATCCGGGAACATTGCCGTGGCCACGTCGGCCGGGGTGTTGATATTGACCACGCTGGTGGCGTCGACGTCGACGTCGATCACGCGGAGTTGCCCGACGGCGCGGTGAACAGCGCGCTCCCCACCCCCGAAGGCGAGGGCGAGCGAATGATGTGCAGGACCGACCCGCCAGGCCGCGCAGAGCGGCTGTCGGCGTTCCGTCCGGGCGAACGCCACATCAAATCCCTCCAACGACACGACGAGGCGCAGAACTGTTTCAGGATCGAGAAACGCAAGGTCGCAGGCAACTGCCACGAGGCGCTCTGACCCGATCCCCCGCGCGTGGACCAGTGCAGACAGCAATCCCCCCAACGGACCCTGATCGGGTTGATCGTCCTCACGGTGAGGCACCTTGAGTCCCCTGTCGGTACCGCCAACGGAGAACACGGGCGCGGCACCTGCCGCGCGGAGACAATCGAGCACCCGCAGCGCCATGGGTACACCGTGCACCGGCACGAGCGCCTTGTCGCTCCCCATCCGGCTGCTACGGCCCCCGACGAGCACCGCACCGGCGAAGGACGTCGGCGACTGCTCAACCGGCTCGAGGGACACCGTTCGGGTCCAGTTGGAGGATGAACAGACGGCAACGCTCGGCCTCATCGACCTCGCCGATCAGGGATGCACTATCCGCAAGGCCCCGAATAGCCCGCAGAAACCCGCGATTCGTCTCGTTGCGCCAGCGCACGAACCCACTGCCGCGCCACCCGTTGGCGCGCAGCGTGTCGAGGCCGCGGTGGTATCCGATCCGGTAGTACGCGTACTGCTCGACATCATCGCGACCGAGGTCGCCGAGCTTGGCCCACGCGTCGAGGTAGCGGGGCCAGCGGGCCACTACAGCCGCCACCGCATCGCGACGGAGGGCGGTGGGCTGGGACAACGCATCCGCGAGCGCCAGCGCTGCATCTGGTTCGGGTGCAGGAAGAACCGTCTCGGGAGGACCGGAGACGGAGAAGTTCACGGGTTGATCGCTCATGACCCAAGAGTACGGCCGCGCAGCACTAACGTGACGAAGGTGTTCGCACTGAACGTCGAGGCGGCGAAGCATCTGGGTCTGGCCATCTCGGCAGGGTCGGTACTCCTGGCGCTCTTCGTGGCCGTTTTCGTGCGTAAGGCGATCGCCAAGGCGCTCGTCATCCTCCTGCTCGGCGGGCTGATCGTCGTCACGATGAGCCAGCGCTCGAACATCTCCAAGTGTGCCTCCCGGATCCAGACGGACTACCGATCGGGCGCCGGGACAACGACCACGTGCAAGTTTTTCGGCAGGCAGTTCGCCGTGGACGTGCCGAGTTCGGTCCCGGACGACACCAACGATGGTTCGGTCACGGAAGAGCCCGCCGAATGACCGGCACGATCAGTTCGTCGACGAACTGATCCGATGCAGCGGTGTGCGCCATGTGGTGGCAGCCGTCGAGCGTTACCAGTTGAGCGCCGCCGATCATCGCTGCGAGGCGGATCATGCCGTCGAGATGATGCGGTCGGGCGAGGCTCCCGCGTCCGACCATCACGGGAACACCGATGCGCGCCGCATCCCACGGAGCCTCATCCCGCACCGAGATCATCTCGCCGAGCAGCACACGACCCTCGGCCCGACGCGCAAGTCGGCTGGTCTCTGGCAGGCGCTCCCAGCGCTCCCGCCCAATCATCCCCTGCATGAAGGCCTCGGCCACGTCACCAGGGTCACGTCCATCGTTGCCAATCGTGCGACTCGTCGAGTTTGCCGGCCACTCCGGGGTCCAGGTGAGGGGGGTTTCGTACACCGCAACCCCCCGAACGAGATCGGGGCGCCGGTCTGCGACGGCGAGGACGACGTTGCCGCCCATGCTGTGCCCTACGAGAACCGCCCGCCGGTCGCCGAGCACCTCGATGAGGTCGTCGGCATGATCGGATACCGAGAAGGGTCCCGGGTGGGCCACCGAGGCGCCGTACCCACGGCGGTCGTACCGGAGCACCCTATAGTCCGTCGCAAGCCGCCTGGCGATCTTTGCGAAGCCGGCCATACGGTCCATCGAGCCGTGGACGAGCACAACGAGTAGGGCCAATTCCGGACCGTCCTCCTCAATGGCGAGGGACATCGAACTGGTCACGTGACGCGCACGACGCGGAGCACGTCGGTGGCGCCCCCGGTGCCGCGACGCGGCTCGCCCGCGAGAACCACCACCAGTTCACCGTGCTTGACGGCACCGCTGCCCACCGAGCGCTCCACGGCGAACCACACGAGGTCGTCGATCGAGCGGTACACATCCACCTGGAGCGGCTCCACTCCCCATGACAGGGTCATCGACCGCACCGTACCTAGGTTGGGAGAGAGCCCGATGAGTCTCGCCTCGGGCCTGAAGCGGGCCATCGCACGCGCCGTGTTGCCCGAGCGCGTGCAGCACAGGATCGCGCTGGCTCCGATGTCCACGGCGGCCTGCTGCGCCGCGTGGGTGATCGCAAACGTGATGCGGTCGTTGTCCGTCGCCACCGACGACAGGCTCCGCTGGACCCTGCCGAGTCGGTTCGCCCACTGGCGGTAGGCGCTCTCCCGCTCGGCACGCTCGGTGATGCGGGCCATCGTTCGCACCACTCGGATGGGGTCTGCGCCGATCGCGGTCTCGCCCGACAGCATCACCGCATCGGTGCCGTCGAAGACCGCGTTCGCCACATCGCTGACCTCCGCACGCGTGGGCGCGGGCGCTGTGATCATGCTCTCGAGCATCTGAGTCGCCGTGATCACCGGTACCCCGCTCTCGACACACCGACGCACGATCTGCTTCTGGAGGTGGGGCACGTCCTCCATCGGGCACTCGATACCGAGGTCGCCGCGGGCCACCATGATGGCGTCTGCCTCCTCAACGAGTTCGTTCAGAGCCGCAACGGCAGGTGCAGTCTCGATCTTGGCGACGATGCCGCCACGCCAGTCGCCTACCACCTCGCGCACCCGCCGGAGGTCTGCGGCCGCCCTGACGAATGACACAGCGAGGAAGTCCACATCTGCCGCTGCCATCGCCCGCGCTAGCACGAGGTCCTCCGCCGTCGGGGTCTCCAGTCGCAGACGCTCGGAATGCAGATGGGCCCCCGGTCGGCCCTGGACGCGACCGCCGGTCTCGACAACTGCTCGGACAACGGGAGCCACCTGCAGCACGCGAAGCGTGATCGCCCCGTCCCCGAGGATGACGTAATCGTCCATCCGAATATCGCTGAGCAATGACGGATACTCGATCTCGATCCGACGTTGGTCCGAACCGGCCGAACCTGCGGCGAGCTCAACCACGGCGAGGGTCTCGAGCATCACGCCCCCGTCCGGGAACGGAGCGCACCGCACCTTCGGTCCGGGAAGGTCAGCGAGCACCCCGACCGCCCGTCCGACCCGGTCTGCTGCGGCCCGGATGTCGACCACGCGCTCTAGGTGCTCCTCGAGCGTTCCGTGGCTCAGGTTGAGACGAAATACGTCTACCCCTGCCCGGATGAGTGCCTCGAGGGCGTCGGGGCTCTCACTCGCCGGGCCAACGGTGGCAACAATCTTGGTTCGTCGTGTCATGGCTGCTTACCTATTTCACATGGAGCTGCTCCTCATCCGTCACGGCCTGCCGATCCGCAGGGAGATCAGCAACGGTCGGGCGGACCCGGAACTGTCCGACGATGGACATCGCCAAGCCGAACACCTCGCAAAGTATCTCGCCGCCGAGCAAATTCATGCGATCTATGCGAGCCCGCTCCTCCGGGCGCACCAAACGGCCGAACACCTCGCGAGATCGCACGGACTCGACATCGTCACCGACGATGGGGTTGCCGAATACGACCGGGACTCCAACGAATACGTGGCTGTCGAGGAACTCAAGGCGAGCAACGACCCCCGCTGGCAGGCCATGCTCGCTGGCGAATGGGGTCATCCTAACCTCGCCGAGGGGACGGACTTCTTCTACCCGAACTACACCTCCATCCACCGGGTGACTGCAGCCCGCTCCGGCGAGCGGAACGTGCTCACCCTGAACGAGACGTACCATCTGCGCGGTACCGGACTGCCGGTCGGGATCTACCAAGGGTGATCATGAGCCAACTCGACGACCTCATCGCCTACCTCGACGCCTCGCCGTCGCCACACCACGCAGTTGCCAGCACGGTAACCCGCCTCGAGCGGGCCGGCTTCACCCGAGTGGCCGAGGGCGATGACTGGACCACCTCCGCGAGCGGATACGTGATCCGTGCAGGCGCTCTGATTGCGTGGATGCAGCCCGCCTCTACCGCACCCAGGCCCAGAGCCCCCTTCCGTATCGTCGGTGCGCACACCGACTCCCCCGGCCTGCGCCTCAAGCCTCGACCCGATGCAGGTAGCTCGGGCTGGAAGCAGCTCGCGGTCGAGGTGTACGGCGGGGCACTGCTCAACTCGTGGCTCGATCGCGATTTGGGTATCGCCGGATGCGTCGTCGACCGGTCGGGCGGGGAGTTCCTCGTTGACCTGCGCGAGCCGATTGCCCGCGTACCCCAGCTCGCCATCCACCTCGACCGCGACGTGAACGAGCGGGGCCTCGTGCTCGACAAGCAGCAACACCTCAGTCCGGTATGGGGCACGGGTGCACCGCGCCCGGGGGAGTTCATCGAGTTCGTCGCCCAGCAGACCGGTGTCCTCGCAGCCGGCGACATCGCCGGTTGGGACCTGTGCCTCTTCGACCTCACCCCTGCCGCTGTCATCGGCGCTGACGCGTCACTCCTTGCCTCGGGTCGTCTCGACAACCTGGTGTCGTGCTGGGCGGCAACCACTGCGCTCTGCGGTGCCAGACCGAGTAGCGCCACGCAGGTGATCGCGCTGTTCGACCACGAAGAGGTCGGTTCCGAGAGCACTTCCGGTGCGGCCAGCCCGCTCCTCGAGCACGTCCTCGAGCGGCTCTCCCTCGCGAGGGGAGCAACCCGGGACGACTACCTGCGCGCGCTCACCGCCAGTTCCTGCATCTCGGCCGACAACGCTCACGCGGTTCACCCAAACTACCCCGAGCGACACGAGCCGGGCCACCGACCGATGGTCAACGAGGGACCGGCCATCAAGGTGAACGCAAACCAGCGTTACGCAACCTCTGCACGCACTTCCGTATTATTCGAGCAGTGTTGCGCCAGCGCCGGGGTGCCGGTGCAGTCATTCGTCTCGCGCAACAACATGCCTTGCGGATCCACTATCGGGCCAATCACCGCGACTCGGCTCGGCATCGCAACCGTCGACGTCGGCGTGCCGCAACTGTCGATGCACTCGGCGCGCGAGCTCTGCGGCACGCAGGACCCGATCTGGCTCGCGCGGGCCCTGAGCGCGTATTTCGCAGGCTGAACCTGTGTGTGTCAGACCTTCGACTGGGCGACGTCGAAGAGTCGCTGCAGCTCGTCTCGAAGCTGTTCGGTCAGGGCATGCATCGCGGCCCTTGACACCCGGCCACCGTCCACTGCAACGGGCGGCATGATCGGCGGGCCGATCTCGAGATGCACACGGCACGGACGAACGCCCTTGGATCCCTTGCCCATTGCGCGCTCGGTACCAGCGATACCCACCGGGATGATCGGCACGCTGCACTTGGACGCAACATAGGACACTCCCTCGAACAGCGGGCCCACGGTCGGCCCGCTCAGCCTCGTCCCCTCCGGGTACAGCACGAGAGGTTCGCCGCCTTTCACCACGTCGAGGCAACGCTGGAGGGCAACGCGGTCCACCGTTCCACGGGTAACCGGGAACCCGCCGAGCGCGCTGAGGAGCCAGTTGAACGGCTGCTTGCGCCAGAGGGTCTCTTTACCCATGTACCGCTGGCGACGCGTTGTCGTGGCGGCGATGACAATGATGTCGAGATTCGAGCGGTGCACAGCAGCCATCACGTACGCGCCCTTCTTCGGAACGTGCTCACGCCCGCTGCAGGACAGGCGGAAATAGATCCTGCTCCACAGCACCAACAGGTTCCTCACGATGAGGTAGACGACGTACCCCGTCCTGCCCTTGCCGAGCGCCTTCGAGTCGAACGTGGTCATCGGCATCCCTCCAACAGTTCCGTGAGCTCGTCGAGCACATCCTCCACCGCTCGCCCCGTCGTGTCGACGATCACGGCGCCGCTCGCCTCGGTGAGCGGCCCGTCCGTGCGTTCGCGGTCCATGCGGTCCCGGGCCTCGATGCTTGCAGCGATCTCGTCCACGTCGCCGCCCGATTCGAGTGCGCGACGCCGGGCGCGCTCGAGGGGCGATGCCGTGAGGAACACCTTGAGCGCCGCATCCGGGAACACCACCGAACCGATGTCCCGGCCCTCGAGCACCCCACCGCCTCGCTGGCGCGCCCACGCCCTCTGCCGATCAACCATCTCGCTGCGGACATCCGGGTTTGCCGCCACCGCACTCACGCAGGCGTTCACCTCCGTGGTACGGATGGCGGCGGTTGCGTCGAACCCGTCGACAACAACGCCGCCGTCACCGACGTCGAGTACAACACGACGGGCGAGGCCAGCGACCGCATCGGGTGCGTCGAGCGCGATCCCCTCCCGCATGGCGGCGACAGTGACCGCCCGGTACATGGCACCGGTATCAAGGTACTCAAGCCCGAGGCGCGTCGCGAGGGCCCTGCCGATAGTGGACTTTCCCGCACCCGCGGGACCGTCGATGGCGATTACGAACACTTCAGTGACCGGTCCCATCGATCACCAACTGGTGCCCTGGGGCCGCCCCTCGTCGTACCCCGCAGCGCTCTGCACACCGACGACGGCACGCTCACGGAACTCGGGGATGCTCGCCGCGCCCGCATAGGTACATGCACTGCGCACGCCTGCGACGATCTGGTCCAGTATGTCCTCGACACCCGGTCGCTCGGGATGGAGATACATGCGTGAGGTAGAGATCCCCTCCTCGAAGAGTTCCTTCCGCTCGCGCTCGAACGCCGATTCGGAGCGGGTGCGGTTCTTTACCGCCCGGTTCGACGCCATGCCGAACGACTCCTTGTAGAGGCGACCCTCAAGGTCACGCAGGGTGTCTGCGGCCGACTCGTACGTACCGGCCAACCAGGAACCGAACATCACACTGGCTGCCCCTGCCGCCAGTGCGAGCGCTACGTCGCGCGGGTAGCGGACACCACCATCCGCCCAGACATGACCACCGGACTCCGTCGCGGCCTGTGCACACTCCTCCACTGCGGAGAACTGCGGCCGGCCGACGCCGGTCATCATCCGCGTGGTACACATCGCGCCGGGCCCGACACCAACCTTCACCACGTCCGCGCCGGCCTCGATGATCTGGCGCGTTCCTTCCGCCGTGACGACGTTGCCCGCAACAATCTTCGCGTCGGGGACGACCAAGCGAACAGCCTCGATCGCGCGAAGCATGCGCGTCTGGTGACCGTGCGCCGTGTCGATAACCAGCACGTCGGCGCCCATCGCGGCGAGGTCCTTTGCTTTCGAGCCCGGGTCTCCGTTGATCCCGACAGCGACGGCAACCATCAACTGGCCGTTCCGGTCGAGTGCCGGTCGGTAGATCGTGGAGCGAAGGGTTCCGCGGCGGGTGATGATGCCGAGCAAGCGGCCGTCGTCATCCACCACCGGTGCGGCGCTGAGTCGGCGCCGCGAGAGTTGATCGTGGATTGCCTCGGGGTCCAAGCGGTGCGACATTGTCACCACATCACGCGACATCACGTTCTGCACCTGGCTAAAGCGGTCGTAGCCGGCGGCGTCGCGCTCCGAGAAGATACCCATCGGTCGCTGCTCGTCGTCGACGACGATGACCACCCCGTGCGCACGCTTGTGGATGAGGCCGAGCGCATCACCGATGGTGTTCTGCGGGGACATCGTGATCGGCGTCTCGAAGACGGGATGCCTGCTCTTGACCCAGCCGATCACCTGCTCCACGACGTCGAGGGGGATGTCCTGGGGAAGCACGGCAACGCCCCCGCGGCGAGCCACGGTCTCGGCCATCCGTCGACCGGCTACTGCGGTCATGTTCGACACGACCACGGGGATTGTGGTGCCGAGCGCGTCCGGAGTGGTGAGGTCCACGTCGAGACGGGACGACACGGCCGACAGGCTCGGGACCATGAAGACGTCGTTATACGTCAGGTCGAACGGTGGGCGTTCGTTCAGGAACCTCATGGGTGGCTCTCGTCCTCCTGGCCCGCTCAAGGGCCACCCAAGGCTACCGGTCCGACTAGCGTTCGTGGTATGCCCGATTCAGGCCCTCCCGTGCTGCTCGTCCATGGCTGGGGCGGTTCGTTCTCCGAGACGTGGGTCCGCAGCGGCATGACTGCCCTCATTGAGGATGCTGGCCGAGAAGCGATCGGCGTGGACCTGCTCGGGCACGGCACCGCCCCGAAGCCCCACGAGCCAGAAGCCTACAACGACCTCACCCAGCGGATTCTCGATGTGCTGCCCGACGGGCCAGTGGACGCCATCGGATTCTCCCTCGGGGCAATCACCCTGCTGCAATTCGCTTGTCGTAACCCCGGACGCCTCAACCGACTCGTGTGCGGTGGGATCGGCGAGAACGTATTCCGGTCCGACGATGAGCGCCGACAGCGGCTGATCGCGGGGGTGGAGGGTCGGGCCGAGGAGGGCGACGTGGATGCTCAGGTGTTCGGCAACTACGCGGACAGGCCCGGGCAGGATGCTGTTGCGCTGGCCGCGGTGCTCAAGCGCACGAAGAGTTACTCGCTCACGCCCGAGCGCCTGGCAGCAGTGACGATCCCGGTGCTCGTTGCGATCGGCGACAAGGACTTTGCCGGGCCCGGGGAGCCCCTGGCAGCGGCGCTCCCGAACTCGACACTCAAGGTGCTGAGAAATGTCGATCACTTCGCCACTCCCGAGGCGTTTGCCTTCATCGACGCGGCGCTCGAGTTCCTCGATTGCGTGTGACCCTGCACTGATGCCCGAGACCACCACCGACCCGCAGCGCGCTGCTGCGGTCCTTGCTGCCGGTGGGCTCGTAGCGATGCCGACCGAGACCGTGTACGGCCTCGCGGCCGCCGCCGAGAACGAGCAAGCCGTCCGGCGGGTCTTTGCCGTGAAGGGCCGACCGGCCGATCATCCGCTCATCGTCCATCTCGCGGCCGCGGAACAGGTCCTCGACGGTTGGGCCGAGCCGTTTCCTACCTCGGCTGCTGCGCTCGCGACGAGCTGCTGGCCGGGCCCCATCACGCTCCTCGTTCCCGCCGGCCCACGGGTAGGACCGTGGATCACCGGCGGGCGGACCACGGTGGGGCTACGGGTGCCGGCGCATCCATTGGCCACCCGGATGCTCGAGGCTTTCGGCGGCGGTGTGGCGGCACCCTCGGCGAATCGCTTTGGCAGGGTGAGCCCGACGACGGCCGCCCACGTACTCGCCGATCTCGGTGACGACGTCGACCTCATCCTCGATGGGGGGGAGTGCCCGGTGGGCGTGGAATCAACGATCGTCGACTGCACCGTCGAGCCCGCCCAACTGCTCCGGCCCGGAGCGATCACCCCCGAGCAGGTGAAGGCCATCCTCGGCGACGTCGCAGGCGCGAGCGGGCCCGGTCGGGCGGCGGGAATGCTCGCGTCGCATTACGCACCCCGCTGCACCGTCACGCTGTTCGAGTCACGGCAGGAGGCCCACTCGCACCTCGAACGGTTGCGATCCGCGGGCGGGCGCGCTGTCTGGTTCGACGCGACGGGCGATCTCGCCGGGGCAGCGCGCACGCTGTACACCGCGCTGCGCAAAGCAGACCTCGACGGTGCCCTCGAGTTCGTCGCGGTGCTGCCCCCTCCGGAAGGCCTCGGCTACGCGATCCGCGATCGCCTCACGAAAGCCGCTGCCCCGAGGCCCTGACACGAGCCGGCGCGATTCAGTTCAGTCTCCGTCCCACCGGCCCAACTGGTTGAGGTGCGACACCCAGAGGTCGCGGACCACTTCGACGTCCGGACACGGCCCTCTGTCCACCGCGGCCACCGTGATGCTGACGGTGCTCGAACCGGCGTCGGGAACGAGTTCGAGCCGGCACCAGCACTCGGATGGATCGGACAGATGAACGTCGAGGACATACGGCGGTTCGTCCACGAGGACCTCACCGATCCACGAGCACACGATGAGCAGCGCCTCGTACGCCTCCGCCGGGAGCGCGTCGATCGTGAACGAGGGGTGGTCGTGGGAGACGCGGAACCTCCCCGCACTGCGTGTCTGCTCCCGCTGGGCGGCCCGCGCCGTCGGTGCGGCAGGTGCGGCAGGTGCGGTCGACCGCCGCGAACCAGTCGCCGCGCCCCTCGTCCCGGGATCGACGAGTACCCGCCTTCCCGTGGCGTGAGCAATCGCGGAGTCGAACGCAGCGTTGAGGGCTTTCATCGCCTCTTCGGAACCCCCGCGGTCAGGATGGGCGTCGCGTGCAAGGCGTCGTCTCGCTGCTCGAATGTCGTCGAGCGGCGCACCGAACGAGAGCCCGAGGACAACGAACGGGTCGGAAGACGACAATGTCACCGACCCCGGAAGTCCGGGTTGCGCTTCTCCATGAACGCAGCAACACCCTCACGAAAGTCGTCGGTGCGAAGCAGCGGGAGCAGTTGCAGGAACACGTGGTGGACGTTCTGCTCGAAGGTCTCGGTCTCCGCCGCACGCATCATCCGCTTGATCGCCCGGACCGCAAGGGGCGCGTTGGAGGCGATCTCCGATGCGAGGGCCCGCGAGAATTCCAGCAGCCGATCGTGCTCGACCACGTGGTTGATCAGTCCGAGCTCGAGTGCCTCGTCCGCCATCAGCGTCCGTCCGGTGAACGCGATCTCAGCAGCCTTGGAGTAACCGACGATCCGGGGCATCAGCCACGTACCACCGCTCTCGGGAAGGATTCCGCGCTTGGCGAACCCGGGGCTGATCTTCGCGGACTTCGCTGCGACCCGAATGTCGCAGCCGAGAGCTAGGTCGAGGCCATAGCCGGCCGCTC
This sequence comes from Actinomycetota bacterium, assembly GCA_009701715.1. Classification (GTDB taxonomy): domain Bacteria; phylum Actinomycetota; class Acidimicrobiia; order Acidimicrobiales; family Ilumatobacteraceae; genus WLJO01. The sequence continues at coordinate 41,742 of WLJO01000014.1, read as the reverse complement.
CCCCGTTGAGCGCACAGATCGTCGGGGTGTCTAGGTTGTGCAACACGATCGGCGGTGCCTCGCGAATGTCGAACTCGCCGGGGTTCGTGTCGAGGTTCCCGAGATTGCCGAGGCCCCCTGTTGGGCCGCTCATCTGGGCCGCTAGGTCAAGGCCCGCACAGAAGGCACGTCCGGTCCCGGTGAGGATGATGCAGCGTACGTCCCGGTCTCGGTCCGCCTGGAGGAGCCGCACCGAGATGTCGTCGAGCATCGCTCCCGAGATCGTGTTCATCCGCTCGGGGGCATTCAGGGTGATTGTGGCGACGTGATCGGCCACGTCATAGAGGACTTCGCTCATCTCACGAGACTAGACACGGCGTCGACCCCTGCGTCGCCCCCCCGGTAGCCTGCGCGTGCCCGGGTCGCACCCCACTCGACCGGGAATCGACACGATCGAGGTTCGCCATGGGCAGCAAGCGACTGTTACCGACCGCCGTGGTCGTCGTGCTACTCGCAGCGACGTCCTGCGGGTCCCGTCCGACGTATGCCGGAGCGCTCGAAGGCATGATCGGCACAACCGGCACCGAGGTGGTGAACGAGGCATTCCTCGCACGTCTCTCCGGAACGGAGGCAGGCAGGGCTGGCCTCGTGGACACCGATTTTGCCGCAGAGACCTACGACTCGGTGGTGATCGTCGCCCTCGCCGCCGAGGTGGCAGGCACCGATGGGACGGCGCTCGCGAAGGAGATCACCGGTGTGACGAGGGACGGCACGGAGTGCGAATCGTTCTCTGCGTGCCTTGCCGTGATCCGTAAGGGTGGCGATCCGTCGTACGTGGGCGCAACCGGCAGGCGTCCACTCAACGAGGCGGGCGAACCCGACACCGGCAACTATCAGGTCGAGACCTTCGGCACGAACGATCGGATCGACCCGACGAAGCGCACCTTCCGGAAGGGTTCCCGACCCGACACGATGGCGGTGACTTCCCAGCCGATAACCGCGAACCTCCAGGGCGACGGGGTCCTTCGAATCGGGGCGCTCCAACCGAAGACAGGCCGGGCCAAGATCTATCTCCCCGCGGTGAGCGCCGGTTGGGAACTAGCCCTCGCCGACATCGAGGCCGCCGGCGGTGTGCTCGGCCGATCACTCGAGTACCGAACCGCTGACGCAGGGGACGCTTCGGACGACACCGGCGTACGCGGAGCACGCGCCCTGCTGGCGGACGGGGTCGATGTGGTCATCGCGTCGAACTCCTCGGCCGTCACGCTCCAGGTGATCGACGAGATCGTTACTGCGGGTATCCCGATCTTTTCGCCGCTGAACACCGCCCCGGTGCTCACCAACTATCCAGACGGAGGCCTGTACTTCCGGAACCTTCCCTCGGATCTCATCCAGGCCGACACACTCGCCCACGTGATCGCCGAGCGCGGCAATCGCACCGTCTCCATCGTGGCGCTCGACGATGCCTACGGGAACGGACTCGCTGAGCAACTTGCCAAGTCCTTCGAGACCCTCGGTGTGACCCTGCTCACGACCGATCTCTACGACGGCGCCACCACCAACTTCTTCCCCATTGCCCGGCGGGTGACGGCGGCGGACCCCGACGCAATCGTGCTGGTCTCGTTCAGCGAGGCGTCACGGGCCCTGCGGGCATTCGTCGTCTCGGGTATCGGACCCCGCCGTAAGCAGGTCTTCGGCACCGACGGCACGACGAACAACACGATCGGCGAGCTCTTCGACGCCGGCAGGTGACCGGGTTCGCCGCTCGGCTACCGTCCCAGCCGTGACCTCCGGAAAGCCCGTCCCCCAACCCACTGAACTGATCGACCACTCCGCTGCGTGCGAGGTGCTTCTCATCCGCCACGGTCGGTCCGCCGACGTGGTGCCCGGCGATGCCGGCGCAAGCGATCCCCCGCTGCACACCGAGGGCGAGCAGCAGGCACTTTTGCTCGACGAGCGCCTCCGTGACAAGAAGATCCACGCCGTGTACTCCTCGCACCTCAAGCGGGCCCGCCAGACCGCTGCGCCGCTCGCGTCGCGCCGTGGCCTAACGACCGCCGAGTTCGAGGATCTCGAGGAGGTCCGCCTCGGGGACTGGGCCCTCGGCGAGTTCCGCCGCCGTGTCGCCGAGCGCGATCCCGAGTGGATGGAGTGGACCAAACGGCGCACGTGGGACGGCATTCCCGGCGCCGAGGGCGACCGGGTGTTCCGGGACCGGGTGAGCAACGTCATCAACGACCTCGCGGCGCGCCATCGTGGTGAAACCATTGCCGTCGTCGTCCACGGGGGCGTCATCGGAACCTTCCTCGCGCACGCGCTCGACATGCCCTTCTCGCTCTGGATGACCTGCGAGAACACGAGCGTCAGCAAGGTCCGAATCGGACCGGACGGCACGCACGTCGTCACCGTGAACGACACCCACCACCTCTTCGATCCCGTCCTGCGAGCGTGATCGGTTAGGTTCCTCGAATGACCGAGAGCCGACCCGCACCCGTCAAGACCCGCATCACCGAGATGCTCGGAATCGACTACCCGATCATCCAGGCCCCCATGGGTTGGATTGCCCGGTCGCAACTTGCTTCTGCGGTGTCCAATGCAGGCGGCCTCGGCATTATCGAGACCTCGTCCGGTGAACTCGATCAGGTCCGCGAGGAGATCCGCAAGATGCGGGATCTCACCGACAAACCCTTCGGCGTCAACATCGCCGGACTGTTCGTGAGGGATCCCTCCATCGCCGACTTCGTGGTTGACCAGGGCGTCCGGTTCGTCACGACGTCCGCGGGTGATCCAAACAAGTACGCCGTTCCGCTCATGCAGGCCGGCCTCACCGTGTTCCACGTGGTACCCACCCTGAAGTCCGCGCTCAAGGCGCTCGCTGCGGGTGTGCACGGGCTTGTCGTCGAGGGCGGCGAGGGCGGCGGCTTCAAGAGCCCGCGAGACGTCGCGACGATGGTCCTCGTGCCCCTCGTGGCATCGAAGGTGAACGTGCCGATCGTCGCAGCGGGAGGCATCACCGACGGCCGGAGCATGGCCGCAGCGCTCGCCCTCGGTGCGGACGCCGTCCAGATGGGCACCCGCATGGTCTCGGCCGCGGAGTCACCGGTTCACGGGAACTGGAAGAACGCGATCGTCAACGCCGCCGAGACCGACACGGTGTTCCTTAACAGATTCTCGAGCCCCGGTCTGCGCACGCTGCGCACTGCTCGCAGCGAACGGTTGGAGCGCCAAGACAATGTCTCGCTGTCCGAGATGGCGAACGCGATGGATCTCTACTTCGGTGGGGACATGGAAGCCGCCCTTGCGCTCACCGGGCAGGTGGCGGGCAGGATCGAGTCCGTGCTGCCCGTCCGCCAGATCATCGAAGAGACGGTGTCAGAGTTCTACGACGTCTGCCGAGAGCTCGCTCGCTTCGTCTGACGGCAGGGGCTGCTCCCCCGCCACAACGTTCCGGGTGGCGACCAGCAGGTACACGACGCTGAGCCAGAGAGTCGTCGCGAAACCGACGTGGAGGGCCACGAGCACCACCGGCACGCCGTTGAAATACTGGAGGTACCCGACGGCGCCCTGGGTGAGGGCAACCACGAGCACGGTAGAGATCGCGTTCTCGAGTCGTAGGCGGTCTGGCCTTCCGCGCACCCTCCAGACGAGCCACAGCGCGGAGAGAACGGTGAGGATGACGGCTGAACTGTGGACGCGCGCCACCGAGGAAATCTCAAAGCCAAAGCGCCGTACGTACTCGCCCTTGTGTATGCCGCTGTGCGGTCCGGTGCCGGTGGTGACGGTACCGGTCACGATCGCTAGTGCCGTGAGCGCAGCGACGAGCCAGACGAGACGCATCGTCCCCGGTTCGACGGCTCGGACCCAACGCTCACCGTCGAGCAGCGTCGCCCGGCGGTGGAGGACGACGGCGGCAGCCAGGATCACCATCGAGAGGAGGAAGTGCTGCTGGACGGCGATCGGATTGAGATGGGTGAGCACCACGATCCCGCCCACGACCGCCTGGCCGATGACACCGATCACGAGCGACAGCGACAGCCAGGTGAGATCCTTGCGTCGAGGCGAGCGGATCAGCGAGCCAGCGACGGCAAGGATGACCGCTAGCGATACCACCCCGGTGAACAATCGATTGATCTGCTCCACCGCAGCATGGGTGCTCGATACGTCGATGATCTTGTCGTCGTTGCACCGCGGCCAGTCCGAGCAGCCGAGTCCGGAGTCGGTGAGGCGAACGAGTGCGCCAGTCACGACGATGGCGGCGAGCGACACGAGAGACGCGAACGTGATGGCGCGATAGGTCTTCGGACGGAGGCGGGGGACTCTCATGACCGCCAACAGCGTACGGGCTCAGGTGTGTCGGATACTCATGCCACCGTCGACCGCGATGGCTGCACCGGTGACGAAACTGGAAGCCGGCAGGCAGAGGTTGAGTGTCATCTGTGCAACCTCTTCTGGGTCCCCGTAGCGGCGTAGCGGTACCCGGCGGCGGGCATAGGTCTCCTTGTCTTTGTCCTCGATACCCGAGGTCAATCCCGTGTTGATCGGGCCCGGATAAATGCAGTTCACGTTGACGCCGTGCTTGCCGAGCTCCACAGCGAGGCTCTTCGTGAGCCCGACGACCCCCGCCTTTGTCGCTGCATATGCCATGAGGCCCGGACCGGTGACGATGGCCTCGGTGGACGCGATATTGACGACGCGTCCGGCACCGCTGCGCATGAGGTGCGGGAGACAGGCGCGGACGAGGCGGGAGTGGGCGGTGAGGTTCACCGCAACCGTTCTGTCCCAGTTCTCCTCGAAGGAGTCCTCGTCTTGGAACACCGAGTTCGGGAGGGCAACCCCTGCGTTGTTCACGAGGATGTCGATCGCCCCGAACGCCGCCGCCACCTCGTCGACCAGGCGGTGGATCGCACCGTGATCCGACACGTCACACACCCAGCCTGTGGCGGCGTGGGTGCCGTGAACCGCGTGAATCTCGGCCACCACAGCGTCCACACGGCCCTGACCGATGTCGACAACGGCAACCCGGGCACCCTCGTCAGCGAAGAGGTGCGCTGTTGCGCGGCCCATTCCAGAGGCAGCGCCCGTAACGATCGCCACCTTCCCCCCGATCGACCGGGACAACTTTGTCAGTCTGGCCATGTCACACCTTCCGCTTCGTCGGTGGGCACCGCTATAGGTCCCAAACGGCTACCCGACCATTCTGGCCGAACGCCGGGGAGCCCTGCATTCCGTCGGTGAATGTAGGTCCGGGACCGCTGCGCCTTGTATGGTCCCCGACAGTGAGACGTCAGACCGTCGACGAACGACGCGCAGAAATTCTCGAGACCACCTGCGAGGTGGTGATTGAGCGTGGGTTCGCCGCCACCCGGATTTCCGATGTTGCCCACAAGTTGGGCGTGTCAACCGGTCTCATCCACTACCACTTCGAGAACAAGGAACTACTGCTCGCCGAGGCCTTCAAGTTTGCAGCCCGCCAGGACATCGACCGGGTGGCGGCCCGAGTCGGCGAGGTCCCCACTGCGCTGGCCAAGCTCGACCGGATCTTCCAGCTCTGGGCACCAGAGCAGGACGACTATGCATGGATGCTCTGGATCGACTCGTGGGGCGAGGCGCTCCGCAACGAGGCCATGCAGAAGATCAGCCAGGAGCTCGACATCCAGTCGAAGGGTCAGCTCGAGGCGATCATCCGGGAGGGTGTTGTGAGCATGGAATTCCGCTGCGACGACCCGACCGGTGCTGCGTGGCGGCTGTCTGCGCTTGCCGACGGACTGGCTATCCAGATGGCAGCCCACTCGGGGATCATCTCGAGGGCCGGACACCGGACCCACCTTCGCACGGCCGCTATCGCCGAACTCGGGCTGCCCGCCGACGCGTTCGTTTCCAAGGCTTCGAAAGCGCGCCGAAAGTAGGTACTCACCTCAGGGCACCCACTACGGTCCGGGGCATGCGTCGTTGGCAGTTGAACGGATGGGGCGAGCCCAAGCAAGTCATGGAACTTGTGGAGGTGGATGCGCCGGAGGCGAAAGCTGGTCAGGTGGTCATCGACGTCCGAGCGGTCGGCCTTAACTATCCGGACCTCCTGCAGATCAAGGGTTCGTACCAGGCCAAGCCCCCGCTGCCTTACACGCCGGGGGCCGAGATCGGCGGGGTCATCTCCGAAGTCGGTGCCGGCGTGACCCAGTGGCAGGTGGGCGACCGTGTCGTGTGGATGGGCCGCAACGGCCTCGCCGACAAGACCGTCGCCCCTGCCGACGGCCCGTTGAGGATCGCCGACTCCCTCCCGTTCGACAAAGCGGTGAGTATCCCGACCAACTATGGCACGGGGCTGTTTGCCCTCAAGGACCGCGCCTGTCTGCGCCCCGGGGAAACGGTCTTGGTACACGCTGGGGCGGGCGGGGTGGGCAGCGCGGCAATCCAGATGGCGAACGCCATGGGTGCCACGGTGTTCGCTACCGCCGGAGGCCCGGAGAAGAAGGCAGTCTGCGAACGCCTCGGCGCCGCTGCGGCGATCGACTACCTGTCCGAAGACTTCGTCGAGCGGGTGAAAGAACTCACGGATGGTCGCGGCGTCGACGTCATCTACGACCCCGTCGGCGGCGACACCTTCGACCGGAGCCGCAAGGTCATCGGTTGGGACGGGCGCATCCTCCCGATCGGCTTCACGTCGGGGCGGATCGCTGATGCCCCTACGAACCACATCCTGCTGAAGAACTACTCGGTGGTCGGCGTGCACTACGGCGCCGCTGTGGCACGTGACCCGATGCTCGCCGTGCGCAACATGGAACTGCTGTGCCGCTGGTACGACGAGGGCAAGATTGACCCGCTCGTCATGAGGCATGTCCCCCTCGAGGAGGCCGCACAGGCCTTTGAGGACCTCGGAACACGGAACAGCTGGGGAAAGCTCGTCATCACGCCGTAGCGCGCACCGCTGGCGCGGATGCGGACCCGAACATGTTCCCCTAGGGGCGTATCTCGTAGAACGAGTTGAGTGAGTGCTCGATGTCGAGCTTGCGGAAGCGGGTGAAACCTGCCATCTCCGACATCTCGCGAGCCTTGGATTCGGGCAGACCGAGCGTGCCGAGACCGGCGCCATCCGGTTCGGAGAGCGCAGATGCCATGCACGACATGATGCTGATGCCGTACATCAGCGATGCCATCGGGTTCTTCAGACAGTTCTCCTCGAAGGTATCGCGAGCCTTGATGTCGACGAGGAGCCACGTGCCGTCGGGCTTGATCGACGACCGGATTGCGTTCATGACCTCCTGCGGGTGGGTCATGTCGTGAATGCAGTCGAAGGTCGTCACAAGGTCGAGGGACTGGTCGGTCGGCAACTGTGCCTCGCGGACGTTGTGGAAGTGCGCATTGCCCAGCCCGAGTTCTGCCTTGCGGGCATGGGCGCGGTCGAGTGCGTGCACCGAGATGTCGTACCCGTGGAACTCACTGTTCGGGAACACCTTCGCCATGAGACAGACCGCCACACCCGCCCCGCACCCAACATCGGCCACCTTCGCCCCGGCGTCGAGCCTGGTGACAACACCCTCGAGTGCCGGAAGGCCAACGGGCACCAGGAAGTTGCGGTACCAGGGCTCAAACGATTTCTCGATACCCGCCGCGCCGACCGCACCGTGGCTGTCGTAGTCGTACCCCAGACCACTCTCGAAGCTGCCGGGAAGCTTCTCGAGATGCTCCATCGTCTGGGGGAGGCGCTGGAACATCCCCATGCCGTACGCGGGGTGAGTGGGATCGACCAGCACGGCTGCGGCCTCGGGGGAGATCGAGAACAGCGCGTCGCCGTGGTATTCGAGCAGCTTCGCGGCCGCCTGGTTATGTAGCCATTCGCGCACCCAACGCTCGTTCAGCCCCGTCGCCGTCGCAAGGTCACCGCTCGTCATCGGGGCACCCGCGACGACCATTTCGCGGTACAGCCCGAGACGGTCGCCGATGTGCACCATTCCTGCGGTGATCGCGCCGTCGAGCTTGGTGAACAGCTGGAACGAGTAGAGCTTGAGGCGATCCGGGTCGATGGGAGCAGACATGAACCGAACACTAGGGGCATCCGCTCAGCGGTGCCCCTACAGGCACTCAGTACGTGCGGTCCTCGGACACGAGGTGCTCGACGTCGGAGAGCTTGGTGAGACCGAAGGTGTGACCGTCGCCCATTGCGTAGCTCTCGATGGTGGTGATCGACGCGTGCGCGATGACGAAACGGTCCCACTCCCACGGGACCGGTTCGAGACCGAGGAGGTGGCTGAGGATGCAACTGTTCGTCCCGGCGTGCGCAACGAGGCCGATGTGTTGATCCGGGTTCTCGATGTGCCAGAGCGGCAGGTCGCCCGCGAGCCGTTCCACGCCACGCTCCGCCAGAAAAAGCCCGCATGCCTCACGGATGCGGGCAACGAAATCCCGAACGGCTTCGCCGCCCTCGAGACCCTCCCAACGGAGGTGTGAGGGCCTTGCCCGCTCCTCCTGAAACGCAAGTTCTGCCTTCTCGCTCGGGGAGCCATGCCAGACCGGGTTGCGAATCTCCTCCAGCCAGGGGCTCACCCGTTCGGGCCGACCGAGGCCGCTGAACAACGGGAATGCTGTCTGACGCGAACGGATGAGAGGCGAGACGTGTACCTCGTCGAACCGCTCGTCCTTCAGGCGTCCGGCGGCACAGACCGCCTGGCGCTCCCCCCGCTCGGTCAGCGGTGGGTTGTCGATGCTCAACCCGGCTCGGACCCATTCCGGCTCACCGTGGCGGACCAGGACGATCCTCATGCGGGCACCGTGGTCCCGATGTTGTTCCCGACCCCACAGGTGGACAGAAGGTAGGCCGAAACCGCATCCCCCGACCGCTTCGTCGTGGTGTCGGCAACGAACGTCAAGAACTCGGGGTCCTTGGGGTCGATCTTCGCGAAGTCGTAGCCGTAACGCGCTGCAATGCTGAGCAGGGCCTTCAGGGACTTCACAACGTTCTGCAGATCGGGCTTGATCGCCGGCGGTGCCACCTTGGTCAGCGACTTCAGTTCACCGAGGGATTCCTCAAGCGCCGTTCTCAACTGATCGGGGGTCGGCTTGGCCGGAAGGTTGTCCAGTGCCCCGCTAGCGCTGTTGTAACCGGTGGCCGCGAGACAGAACCTCGAGCTGGACTCCGCGGTCGTGAGACTCGAGCTGCTGCATCCGAACAACAGTGTTGCGGCCGCGGCCAGCGAGCCGACCAGCACTAGCTTCTTGCCCACGAGCCCTCCCGAACACTTGCCGTACTGGCCTCACAAACCTACCTTCAGGCGTCGCCACTGCCCCCGGGCCTCGGGGGTTCAGGACTCCTCCACCCCGCCCGATGCAGACGGCGGCTCCACCTCAGGGACCGTGAAGGTGGGAACGGTCGCGACCACAGGTGTCGTCGGTCGGGGACCGACGAACGGGCGAGGCGGTGCCGACGTCGGCGCACCGGGATCGGCGAGGTCAATCCGGCAGCCCGCAAACGCATCTGTCACCGTTTTCGGATCGAGGAACTCCGAGGCGGGGTCAAAGTCGAGCGGGAGTCTGGGCTCCAGACAGTCGAGCTTGCGGTCGTCGAGATCAGGGAACAGGTCGAGCAGCACCCTGCGGATGCGCTCCTGCGGGGTCTCGTCCAGCGGGCCCGCCGTCGGCTCCTCCGGCTCGACGAGATTGATCCCGCACTGCTCCAGCGCGTCGCGCCGGAGGTCACCGAGGGCGGTAGCTACCTCATCTGCATCGACTCGCCCACCCGCCGATGACCTGATCTCGGTGACGTCCCACCCGGTCTCGAGCGCGGAGCGCACGACGTCGTCCAGGGTCCTCCGCAGGAGCTCGGACTGCACACGGACGGTCTCGGGGGCGACCTGCGCAATTGCATCGAACGACCGGAGTGCACCGACGTAGGCGTTCCGCGTGCTCGACGGATCACCGAAATCGGACCCGGGGTCGGCCCACACGCGAACGTCCGGGGCAACCTCCGCGATCACCTCGCAGTACGACAGCCCGACGACGTCGAGGAAGCCAACGTCGAGCATCGTGGTCGGCACCTCGGTATCCACGATCGCGATGGTGTCTGCGGCCGGATCACCGACGTCCACGCACGCCGCCGTCCCGATCAGGACGACGAGCAGCAGCACTGACCGGGTGAGAAGACGGTTGCGCATCGGGGTCGATGGTACGGCGCCTCAGCCCGCTGATCCGGTCGCGTCCAGCCAGTGGGCATACAGCCCGGCGTACACGCCACCCCGGGCCAGCAGCTCCTCGTGGGACCCATCCTCCACGAGGAGCCCGTGATCCATCACCAGCACACGATCCGCCCGTGCGGCTGTGGAGAGCCGGTGCGCAATAGCAATGGTGGTTCGACCCGCCGAGAGCTTCTCGAGTGCTCGACCGATACGGACCTCGGTGAGCGGATCGACCGCGGACGTCGCCTCGTCGAGCAGCAGGAGGTCCGGCGACGCCAAGTACGCCCGCACGAGCGCGATCAACTGCCGCTCCCCGGCAGACAGTCGTTCGCCGCGCTCGCCGACTTCGGTGTCGAGTCCGGCCTGGAGCGAGAACAACCAGTCGTCGAGCTGGAGGCGGACGAAGGCATTGGAGATCTCGCGGCGGGAGAGCCCCGGCCGGGCAAACGCCAGGTTGGTCTCGATCGTGCCGTCGAACAAGAAGGGCTCCTGCGGCACCAGCATGGCTCTGCCGCGCAGATCAGCATTTGCGACATTGCGGAGGTCGACCCCGCCGACGCGCACCGCCCCAGCAGTGGGGTCGACGAGGCGGGACAGCAGCCTCGCCATCGTGCTCTTGCCCGAACCCGTTGCCCCCACCACGGCGACTCGTTGGGCCGGTGGGATCGAGAGACTGACGTCGATGAGCGCGGGAACGTCTTCCTCGTCGACTCCGGGGCGCGCGCGGTACATGAATGTCACCCGTTCGATGTCCACGCCGAGCGCTCCCGGCGGGAGCAGCTGGGGTGTGGATGCCTCCGCCGGCCCGACCGGCATGTCGAGGACTCCGAGAATCCGCCGCAGCCCGGCAACCGCGCTCTGGGTCTGGTCCATGATCTCGGTGAACTCCGCGATGGGTTCGAGGAAGCGATAGGTGAGGAACAGGAATCCAACCAGTGCCCCGGCGCTGAGACCCGAATCCGGACCGAGTGCCACCCCGATTGAGACCACCGCCGCAACGGTCAGCACCGAAAAGAGCTCGCCGGATGGGAAGAGGAATGCTGCGAGCCTGCTCGTATGCACCTGCGCTGCAGTCCTGCGCGCTGCCACACGGTGGGTGTCGTCGATGATGCGCCGCTCCACGCGATAGCTGCGCACCACGTGCGCCCCGGTCACCACCTCGGAGACCTGACCCATCGTGCTCCCGTTCATCTCCCGGGATGCGTGGTAGGCCAAGACCAGCCGACGCTGGACGAACCGGAGAACGAGGAAGAGCGGCGCTGCGACGACGAACGCGACACACGCCAGAACCCAGTTGTACGCCAGCATCACCCCGGAGACGAGCACCATGAGCGTGCCGTCGAGGAGCCAAGCGAGCCCTCCCCAGGCGAAGAACTGTGTGAGGGTCTCAATGTCGGACGTCACACGGGCAACCAAGGCGCCGCGCCGCTCCTCGGCGTGGTCTTCCATGCTCAGGCGATGGATGTGGCCGAATAGCCTCACGCGCAGTCCGTACAGCGCGTACTCGCTCCGCTTCCCGAGCCGGGCTACGGCGAACCGCTGGGCAGTCGTGGCGAGAAGCACCGCCGTGGAGGCGATGATGCCGAGCAGGACCACGCGCCCGAGGTCAACATTGCCCGGGCGGAGACCGTGGTCGACGGCCTGCTGGATCGCTATCGGCACTGTCACGCGCCCGGCGGCACCGATCACGGCGAGGAACACTGTGAGTCCGAGTCCCTGCCGCAGTTCGGGCACGGCGCGCACACCGCGACCGATCGTTGCCGCCGCACCGAGTTCGCCGTGGTCGAAGCTCATGGTGCATCCCGGTCGTGCTCGTACGCCTCGACCAGTTCCCGGTAGTCAGCATCGCTCTCGAGGAGAGACGCGTGGGTGCCATGTGCCCGGATCGTGCCGTCGACGACGAAGAGCACGGCGTCGGCAAGTGCGATGGTCGACGGACGTGATGCGACGAGCAACGTGGTGCTCGACGACAGCGCGGTCCTCAGGTTGGCGAGGATGCGGGACTCGGTGGAGGGATCGAGCGCCGACGTCGTATCGTCGAGCAGCAGCACCTCTGGGCGGCGCACGAGCGCACGGGCCAGTGCAACACGCTGCCGCTGACCCCCAGACAGACTGACACCGCGCTCGCCGACGATCGTCCCGGCCCCCGTCGGCAGGGTCGAGACGAACTCGGTCGCGTCTGCAAGACGGAGCGCCTCGTCGATCTCCGCCCCGTCGAACTGTCCCCCGAGGCCAACGTTGTCGGCGATCGAGCCGGAGAGCAGGAATGCCTCCTGGAACACCATGGACGGGGAGCGACCCGCCACCGCGATCGTTCCCCGGTCGGGCGCGAGGAGGCCGGCCACGAGCTCGAGCAACGTAGTCTTGCCGGAACCGGTGGCACCCACCACGGCAACCGTGCTGCCGACCGGGATGCTCGTCGTGAGATCCCTCACGACGGGGGTGTTCTCGTCGTACGAGAACGAGACACCCCGCAGGTCAACCCCGATGCCGGGTGCGGGTGCGAGCAATGCTTCCGTTGGGTCGGCGCCGATCGGCTCATCGAGGATCTCGCGGACACGATCCCACCCGGCCAGTGACGAGGGGAGTTGCGAGAGAGCCCATCCGATGAGACGCAGCGGGAAGACGAGCAACGTGAACATATACAGGAAGCTGGTGAGCGCCCCGACGGTCAGGGAGCCCGACTGGACGCGTGCCGTCCCGATGATGAGCAGCCCGATATTGCCGAGGGCCGGGATCGCGTCGAGCGCAGCCTCGAACGTCGCGCGCAGCGAGACCGTCCGCATCCGGGCCTCGCGCAGTCGTGCTGCAATCACAGCCAGACGATCAGCCTCTCGCGCCTCTGCCCCGAAGGCCTTTACCACCATCACGCCCTCGAAGCTCTCGTGCACGGCGGCAGAGAGCATTCCGAGCTGCGCCTGGGCCGCCCGGTAGTGGGGGGACACCTTCCGTTGGTAGATCACGTTCATCGACGTCAGGAGGGGGAACAGGATGACGGCAACGATCCCCAATGGAATGTCGGTGAGGAGCAGCCAGACGCTCGACATGACCACCATGAGCACCGTCCCCGCAGCGAACGGCAACGGCGAGAGGATCTCGGTGGCCATGTCTACGTCGACACCGGCCCTCGCGATGAGGTCGCCGGACTGGTGCCGTTGGTGCCACCGCAGCGGCTGAGAGACGAGACGCTCGACGACGGACATCGTGAGATCCTGCGCAACCCTCCACTTCACGATGCCCGCGAACGTCCTCCGCAGCACCACGCCGACCGCGCGCACCAGACCGATACAGATGACGAGCATGCATCCGGTCACGACAGCGCCGACGGCAACCCGCCCGTCCCGGAACCGAGGCAGGATCACGTGATCCACCACCCACTCGATCGCCTTCGATGAGGCGACCGTGCACGAGCCGAAGATGAACGCACCGAACACCGCGATGGCGAAGTCACGTGGGTGCATCCGGACGAGGGTGCGGGCCAGCAGGAATCCCCTGACGAGTGTCGAGCGCTGCCGCTCGACAGGGGGATTCGGGGCCATCGTCATCTTTCTAGCAGCGCACCCAGTGCCCCGCACCGGCCCCGACCGCAGTACACGCCGGCCGTGCACCCGCGGCTGGCATTGACCCACGTGCCGCGAACTCCGACGTACGGGGTCCTAACCTGACGTCAATGTCTGACCAGTCGAACCTTGCGCTGCTCGTCCTGCGCCTCGTCCTCGGGCTCTTCCTCGCCTACCACGGGTACAACAAGTTCTTCGGCGGCGGCCGCATCACGGGAACCGCACGCTGGTTCGCCTCGATCGGTTTCAGGGCGCCCTCACTGCAGGCCCTCCTGGCCGCGACCACCGAGGTGGGTGCAGGCGTGCTCCTCGCTGCAGGGCTGCTCACACCCCTCGCAGCAGCGGCAGTGATCGCGGTGATGATCGTCGCAATCGTCTCCAGCCACTGGAAGGTTGGCTTCTTCATCTTCAAAGATGGCGGCGGCTGGGAGTACTGCGCATCAATCGCCGTCGCGGCCTTTGCGATCGGCACCATCGGCGCTGGCGAGTGGTCGCTCGACCATGCCCTCGACATCGGGTTCCACGGCTGGGTCGGCGCCATCGTCACTGGTGCCGTCGGGATCGGCGGCGCGCTGGCCCAGTTACTCGTGTTCTACCGCCCGAAGGCCAGCACGTGAGCGCCGCCGTGCAGGACGCCGCTCCTCGCCGGACGCGACGAAGATGGCTCACCGCGCTCCTCGGGGTGATCGTGCTCGCGATCGCGGCCATGTGGGTCTACGCGTTCGGCTTCGCCCCGCGCGACGGCGTGAACCCGGTTCGGGACAAGGCATGGTCCGACGCAGCTGAGACACGGTGTGCTCTCGCCTCCGACCAGCTCACCCCGCTGGTGTTTCGGACGAAGATCACCGAGGAGAACAAGGCCAAGGATCTCCCCGCGTTCGTGGCAGTCCTCGACCGCAGCTACGCGATCATCCATTCGATGCTGGACGATGTCGAGCACCTCCCCCGGGCCTCGGAGAAGGCACAGGTCCTGATCCCCCAGTGGATGACGGACTACCGCATCTGGGAGAAGGACCTGAAGGAATGGATCGAGCAGTTGCGTGCAGGCACGATTGCGAAGTTCGGCGTTGCCGTCACGGACACCGGTATCCCCGTGAACGAACGGATCAACACCTTCGCCACCGAGAACCGCATCCTCAGTTGCAGCACGGACCTGCTGACCACCTGAGCACTGCGCGTGACATCAGCGGGTACTTACCCATCCCTCGCCCTCGACGTAGCGCCTGATCACCCTCGCAGGTGATCCCACCGCCACCGAGTAGTCCGGCAGATCCCCGTTCACGACACTGTTTGCCCCGACGACCACGTGCCTGCCGATCGTGGAACCCGGGAGCACCACCGTTCCGTGGCCGAGCCACGAGCCGTCGCCGATGGTCACCGGCCGCTCCGGCATGGACTGCCGGGAGATCGGCAGGGAGATGTCCTCGAACCCGTGGTTCTGGTCCGTGATGTACACGTGGTGACCGGTCCAGACGTCGTTGCCGATGTCGATCGCGAGGTGTCCAACGATGCCGCTGCCCCTGCCGATCAGACACCGGTCGCCGATCCGGACCACCGGATTGGTGACGCACTGCTGACCCGGCACCATGCCGGCCGACAGGGTTACCTGCGGCCCGATCATCGTGCCCGCGCCGATCTCGATGAACTGCTCGTTGAAGATGGCGTTCACGGGGAAGCAGATCACACTCCCGGCACCGAAGGCGCCGAAGCGCCGCCCGACCCGTGTAGCAGGACCGATTGCGCCGAGTTCAACAATGCCGTCCCACCCCCAGCGGACCGCCTCGCCGGAGGCCCGCTTCAGTACGCCGCGGACACGCCCCCACGCAGACGGTTCGGGGAGGTCCCTCGTGAGCACGGAAGGAGCCTAGGACGCCGACCTCCCGGGCGCGTAGCGTGTGCCCATGGGACAACACATCAGGCTTTCTGTTTCCGACCACGTCGCAACCATCACGATCGACCGGCCCGAGCGGAAGAACGCGATGACTTACGGGGTCCTGAACGACTTCATCGCCACAGTAAGTGCCGCGGGCGCCGACCCCGAGGTGCGGGTGGTCCTGGTGACCGGGGTGCCCGGATCGTTCTGCTCGGGCACCGACCTGTCGGACCTCAACGACACGCCCGAGGACGAACGAGGTCTGCGCGGCAGCGCCGCCGAGCGCCGTCGTTGGTGGCCCCTGATCGACATCCCCCAGCCCACCATCTGCGCGGTGGATGGCCCGGCCGTGGGCATGGGCGCGGAGTTCACGTCACAGTGCGATCTTCGCCTCTGCTCCCCGACCGCCCGGTTCGCCTGGAACTTCGTGCACCGGGGGCTCGTGCCGGACACCGGGGCGGGGACCTGGTTGCTGCCGAGGCTGCTCGGCCCGCAGCGTGCCATGGAGTTGATCTACACCGGACGTTTCCTCGGCGCTGACGAGGCGAAGTCGCTCGGTTACGTGCTCGACGTGATCCCGAGCGACGAACTCGTCCCCCGGGCACAGGACCTCGCACGCGCGATTGCGCTCGGCTCCTCCCCACTGTCCACACGGCTCGCAAAGTCGCTCGTGTACGAGGCCTTTGCCGGCGACGTGTCGGCCCACATGATTCGCCATACGGAGGCGATGACCACCTGCTTCGCCAGCGAGGACCACCACGAGGGAGTTGCCTCCTTCCTCGAGCGACGCCCGGCGAATTTCACCGGTCGATAAGGTCACCTCGAGAGAGCCGGGAGGCACCAGATGTTGCACGCCGACGAGATCAAGGTCCACAAGGGAATCAGGTTCGCCACCGCGGATCGCTTCGGGGCCCCCCGGGCGTTCGACAGTGACCTCGATGCACTCGACGTCGGCACCTACGGAGCGCAGTGCCCACAGCTCATCGGGATGATGGAGCAGATGCTCGGTCAGAGCAGCCTTCCCTCCGACGAAGACTGTTTCTTCCTCAATGTCTTCACGCCTGCCCGGGACGGTGCCCGCCGGCCGGTGATGGTGTGGGTCCACGGCGGGGCCTTCACGAACGGGACCGGGGCAACGCCTTGGTATCACGGTGTCTCGCTCGCCCGGCGCCATGACACGGTCGTCGTCACGATCAATTACCGACTCGGCGCTTTTGGCTTCCTGCACCTCTCGGACCACGGGAGCCCCGGGTTCGCCGATTCCGGCAACCTCGGCATCCTCGATCAGGTCGAGGCCCTGCGCTGGGTGCATCGCAACATCTCACGCTTCGGAGGCGATCCGGACAACGTCACGATCTTTGGTGAGTCCGCGGGCGGTGCGAGCGTGCTCGCCCTCATGGCGACGCCCCTCGGGGCGGGGTTGTTCCACCGGGCCATTGCGCTCAGTCCCTCGATGAACCAGTTCCGCACCCGCGAACGCGCGCACGAGGTCGGTATTCACCTGCTCGCGGCCGCGGGCGTGTCGGCGGAGGATCTGCACGCACTACCAACTGAGGCGGTGCTGTCCGCACAGAACCAGGTGCTCGGCCGAGCCGGGGCATTCACGGCCTTCTCCCCCACACCCGGGGAGCCGGCCATGCCGCTTCCCATTGCAGAGGCAGCCGCGCTCAATCCCGTTCCGCTCCTCATCGGTACGACCCGCGACGAAATGTTGCTCTTCACAGTCCCAGATCCGGCGTACCAGAACATGGACGACGCGGGCCTGCTCCGCTACGCAACCGAGCGCTTCGGGGACCGTGCCGGCGAGGCCATCGCCGCATACCGGCAAGGGCGTCCCGGATCCACCCCAGGCGCGATTGCCTCCGCCATCCTCACCGATGAGGCCTTCCGTGCCCCGGCACGCAGACTTGCCGAGCAGCGATCGCGGAACGGACATGCCACGTGGATGCACTGGTTCACGTGGGAGACACCCCAGTTCGGCGGCTTGCTCGGCTCCTGCCACGCACTCGACATCCCCTTCGTGTTCCACAACCTCGGGCGGAGCGGCGTCGAGGCATTCACCGGGAACGGCGAGGAACGCGCTCGCGTCGCCGATTGCTTCTCGACTGCCGTCACCTCGTTCGCACGCGATGGCAACCCGGGCTGGGATCGCTACGACCTCAACCGGCGGACCACGATGCGCATCGACTCCGACCCTCACACCATCGACGATCCGGAGCCCGACCTGCGACTCCTCTGGTCACCGGCCGCCTGAGCGCGCCCGCACCGGATGAACGCTTCGCTCACCGCACTCGAGGGAATCCGGGTCGGGCATCACCAACGGGTCGGTCGCGGATGGCTCACGGGAACCACGGTCGTGTTCGCACCCCGGGGCGTCACGGCCGGCGTCGATATCCGCGGCGGGGGTCCCGGAACCCGTGAGACCGAACTCCTGCGTCCCGAGAACCTTGTTCAACAGGTCCATGCAATCTGCCTGAGCGGAGGTAGTGCCTTCGGGCTGGCAGCAGCTGACGGGGTGATGCGCCGCTGCGCGGAGCTCGGCGTGGGGCTCCAGATCGGGGTCGCACCGCACGAGGTCGTACCGATCGTGCCCTCGGCCATCATCTTCGACCTCGGCCGAGGCGGAACGTTCGCCAACCACCCCACCGCCGAGTTCGGGTACCAGGCAACCGCAACGGCTTCGCGTCGACCCGTTCGGTCGGGCAACGTGGGCGCCGGCACCGGGGCTGTGACGTGTGGCCTCAAAGGCGGACTCGGCAATGCGTTGCGGTTGATCGAGCTGCCGCCAGCCTCCGACGATCCTTCTGTTCAGCCGGTCTACGTCGCGGCGCTCGCAGTGGTCAACGCTGCCGGGTCGCTGTTGAACCCCGAATCGGGCCTCCCCTGGCTGGTGCACGGCAAGGCCGGCGAGTTCGGGCTCCGCCGTCCGGACCGGGAGGACCGCAGACGCCTGCGCGAGGTACTCGCCGTGCGGCTCGCCGGGTTCGGTATCGGCACCGCCGGTGAGGCTTCCGGGGCGCCAGAGACGTCGTCCGCGCTCAACACGACAATCGGGGTGGTTGCGACCAACGCGGACCTCACCAAGGCCGAGTGCACCAAGCTTGCCCAGGTTGCCCACGACGGGCTCGCACGGGTCGCCAACCCGAGCCACCTCATGGTCGACGGCGACACCGTCTTTGCGCTCTCGACGGGCTCGCGGGCGGTCGCGCCTGCACCGGGGCGCCAGACCGGCAGGACGCTTGCGGGGCCGGGGAGCCGCGCCGAGTTCCTCAACCGATTGCTCGTCGGCGGTGCCGACGTTTTTGCTGCGGCGTGCCTCGACGCGCTGCTGGCTGCCCGGGGAGCCGGGGCATTCCCCTCGTACCGAGACATCTGTCCCACGGCGTTCATCACCCCATAGAAGTTTTCTCCTTGTACAAACCGCACCCCGGCGCCATATGGTTTGGGGGAGGACACTGCCTGAGTCCAGAGGCAGTGCTGGGTGAACTATGAGCACACTCCCCACGAACCGACCCAAGATCACCGTTCCAGCGATCATGCGCCGAAAGCAGACCGGCGAGAAGATCTCCATGATCACGGCCTATGACGCAACGTTCGCACGACTCGTCGATGAGGCCGGTGTGGACATGATCCTCGTCGGCGACTCGGTAGGAATGGTGGTACAGGGCGTCGAGAACACCCTTCCGGTAGGGCTCGCCGACATGGCGTACCACGTGGAGATCGTTGCCCGCACACGCCCCTCGGCCCTCGTCGTCGGTGATCTCCCATTCGGCTCGTACCAGGTCAGCCCCCAACAGGCTGTCGAGAGCTCGATCGTGCTCATGAAGCGAGGCGCAGAGTGCGTCAAGCTCGAGGGCGGCACGCACATGGCCGACACCATCGAGGCGATCTCGCGAGTCGATATCCCCGTTGTCGGCCACATCGGTCTCACCCCGCAGAGTGTCCACCGCATGGGTGGGCACAAGGTGCAGGGACGCAGCGCTGGTTACGAGGCCGGCGGTCGCGAGCGCCTGCTGGATGACGCCGTCGCCGTCGAGCGGGCCGGTGCGTTCGCCCTCGTGATCGAGGGTGTACCTCGGGACCTCGCGAAGGAGATCACCGCAAAGGTGTCAATCCCCACCATCGGCATCGGTGCAGGTCCCGATTGCGACGGTCAGGTGCTGGTGCTCCACGACGTCCTCGGGCTGAGTGCACACCGCTACAAGTTCGCCAAGGCCTACGCAGACCTCCGTCAACAGGTGCTCGACGCCACCTCGGCATACGTCGCCGATGTGCAGTCGGGCGTCTGGCCCGACGACACGCACTCCTTCCACTGACCTTGCGCGAAGCCCCGCGATGATCACGCTCGCTACACCCGCGGCCATGCAGCAATGGGCTCGCTCGCAACACGCGTCGGGCCGGCGCATCGCCTTCGTGCCCACCATGGGTGCATTGCACGAGGGACACCTGCACCTCATGCAGACTGCTCGCTCGTACGCCGACGTTGTGGTCGCCTCGATCTTCGTGAACCCGTTGCAGTTCAACAGCCGCGAGGACTTCGACACCTACCCGCGACCGATGGACGAAGACCTCGCGCTCTGCGACAGAGTTCAGGTCGATGCGGTCTACGCGCCGACCGCAGCCGCTATGTACCCAGTCGGCTTCGAGACCCACGTGGACCCGGGCTCGCTCGCCGTCCCGATGGAGGGGGCCATGCGTCCGGGCCACTTCCGCGGCGTGACCACGGTTGTCGCAAAGCTATTCGGCGCAGTGCGACCAGACGTCGCGCTGTTCGGCCAGAAGGACTTCCAGCAGCTCGCCGTGATCCGGCGCATGGCGATCGATCTGGACATGGGCATCGACATCATCAGTGTGCCGACCGTTCGCGAACCCGACGGCCTCGCGCTGTCGAGCCGAAACCGCAGGCTCAGCCTCGAGGACCGCCGGGCCTCGGTGGCCGTCCCCGATGCACTTCGCTCCGCGGTGGAGGCCCTGGCCACCGGCGAGACCAATGCGCAGGCACTCGAGCGCACCGCACTCCGTGTCCTTGCTGGCGAGCCGCTCGGCCGCGTGGAGTACGTGCGGGTGTTCGACGCCGCCACGCTCGAGCCGATCCCGGTCATCGACCGGGAGGCAGTGATCGCTGCTGCCGTGTGGTTCTCCGACGTCCGCATCATCGACAACATGCTCCTGCATCCCGCTACCGACACGACAGCCAGCACCGGGATGTAGCAAAGTGTCGACATGAGCACTGTCGATCTCACGCCCGAGGAATACGCCAACGAGTACGGGGAGTCGCGCCAGCGGATTCGGTCCATCGTGGAGGCGGCCGTCTCCAACCCGACAACGGCTCAGTCGATTGCCAGCGTGACGATCCCCGCCTGCCCCGACTGGACGCTGACGAACATCTGCTCGCACCTCGCCGGGATCTGCCGTGACCTCGTGGAGCGGAACAATCCAGGAGCGGACACGCAGGCATGGGTGGACCGTCAGGTTGCCGAGCGTGCAGACCGCAGCCTCGGGTCCCTCCTCGACGAATGGGACGAGTACTCACCCCGTTTCGAGACCCTCATCGCCAAGCACCCCCGGGGTTTCTCCGGCCTCGTCCTCGACGTGGTTGCCCACGAGCACGACATCTGCGGTGCACTCGGGATCGAGGGGGACCGCACCTCCCGCGGCGTGCACGCCTGCATGCTCATCGAGGCGCGCCAGATCCTCGACCGGGACCTGGTTGCCCACAGTCTCGGCGCCGCACGGTTCCTCGCGGACGGCGAGGAGTGGCTCTGCGGCACGGGCGATGTCGGCCTGACACTCGATCTGGGGGACCACCCGAGCGGCACGTGGGAACTCACGCGACTGCTTGGCTCGCGCCGCTCCCTCGCACAGTTGCGTGCCTACCCGTGGCAGGGCGACCTCGACCGCTACCTTCCCGGCATTGCCCACATGGACCTGCCGGCGTCGGATCTCGTGGAGTAATCAGCGGTGGATGTGCGGGCTGTCCTGCACGGCCCGGATCCGCAGCGTGAACGCCGAGTCGCCCCCAAGCACACCACTTCGAGCAAACAATCGGCCGTTCTCCCAGTTCGACAGCCCGAGTTCAGGCTTGTCCAGCGCGAACTGACCGTCAACCCAACGGGTGAAGCCGTTGCCGACGAACGGTGAGTTGATGGTGGACCAGAATTGTTCTTGCTCTGTGACGTCCTTCGAGATCATCGACGCAACGAGGCGCGGGCTGTAGGTGTTGAAGAGGCGTACCGCGTCGGCAACCGTGTCCACGACGCACAGCGAGACCTCGGGGGTGTCCTCCCACTCCCATTCGATCCCCAGTGCCTCGATCGCGATGGGCTCGGCGTGCGGCTCCAGCACTGCGCCCTCGGCGCGGCGCACCTCCACCTGTGAGTGGAACAACTGCGCGTCGACAAAGGGTGCTGCGCTGTCGGTGATGTGCAGCTTGGTGACGGTGTTGCGGCGCTCTCCTGCCGAAGTCGTTGCGAGGAGCACCTGCGGCACTAGCTCCGCGGCCCTTGATCTGGGCACGCAGATGACGTTGACCGTGTTGCACACCTTGCGGTCCAGCGAGTGGTACACCGCCTGGAACAGGTCGTCCCCGTCGGCGCGCTCGCCGGCAACGATCCACGCACCGCCCGTGCCGTGCAGGCTGACCGGCACGCCTGCCTGACGGGCTACCGCCCCCAGCTGATCCACAGCGGTTCCAGACCCACGAGCCACAGCAAGGGCGAGCCGGCGCTGGTCGAACAATGCCCACCCGCTCGCGCGGGAGGGGGAGTCAACGAGGACGGCCGACCCGGGCGGGAGGCCCGCATGGACGAGGGCCGGCGCGAGCGCGTGCTCGACGATCGACCGCGCGGTACCCAACGCATCGCTCCCGATCCGGAACACCACGGTGTTGCCGGTACGGATCACGCCGGTGGCGTCGGCGAAGACGTTCGGACGACCCTCGAAGACGAAGCCGATTACACCGAGTGGAGCCCGACGGACCTCGGCGGTCCAACCGTCGTGCTGAACAGCGTCGACCAGAGCGTCGCGACTCACCGGGAAGTCGCGCCACGTCCGCAACCCCCCAACCATGTCGGCTCGCATCTTCGGCGACAGCACGAGACGGGTCGTGGACCGCCCCTTCGCTCGTGCAGCCTCCACGTCGGCCTCGTTGGCCCGCAGGATCGGGGCGAACGACACATCGTCCTCGAGACGACGGGCGAACTCCTCGAAGAACGCACTGATGGCCGCATCCGGCACTCCCCCGAGTCCGGCGAACGCATCGTGAGCCCGCAGGACAGCCGCCTCGACCCGTTCGTATTCCGCCGCAGGTATGTGCAGCAGATCCCCGGAGGTCTGCACCACGACCACTCGGTCGCCGGGCACGAATGCCGCCGCCAAATCCGGTCCAACGGTGGCAACACGGTTCCCGGCGAACAGCACCGGTTGGCCGGGTTCGAGACGTTCCAAGCGATCACTCACGCTGGGCATTCTGCCGTTCCGGGGCGCCAAGAGGCATCATCGGGGGATGCAGACGGCCGAACATGCTGCACCGACGCTCCGGGTCGGTTGCCCGATGTGGGCGTTCAAGCCGTGGATCGGCACGCTGTACCCGCGGGGCACCCCGCAGAACCGGCTCCTCGGTGAGTACGCACGCTCCTTCGACACCGTGGAGGGCAACACGACGTTCTACGCGCTCCCCGAGGCCCGCTCCGTCGCCCGGTGGGCCGAGCAGGTACCAGAGAACTTCCGTTTCGTGCTGAAGATGCCCAAGCGCATCACGCACGAGCTTCGGCTCCGGGACG
This sequence comes from Actinomycetota bacterium, assembly GCA_009701715.1. GTDB lineage: Bacteria > Actinomycetota > Acidimicrobiia > Acidimicrobiales > Ilumatobacteraceae > WLJO01. The sequence continues at coordinate 18,383 of WLJO01000014.1, read as the reverse complement.
CGGGCCGGGAGGTTGCCGAGTTCATCGAGCGGTTCGAGCCCCTCGCCGACCGGCTCGGTCCAACCTTCGTGCAGCTTCCCGCATCGTTCGGCCCGGAAGACCTCGGGGTGTTGCATGACTTCCTCGCCGGCCTGCCGAGCGATCGGGAGTGGGCTCTCGAGGTTCGCCATCGCGACTTCTTCGTCGGTGGGCGCTACGAACAACCGCTCGACGAGATGCTCCGCAGGCTCGCGATCAACCGGGTCATCATGGATGCGCGGTGCGTGCATGCGGGGCCGTCACTGACGCCGCAGGAGCGCGACGAGATCCGCAGCAAGCCGAACCTGCCGGTGCGCCCTGTTGCGACCGGGCGCTCACCGATCGTCCGGTTCATCGGCCAAACTGACCCGAGCGCACACCCGGCCTTCTGGGCGCCGTGGGCAGACGTCTGCAGGCGATGGCTTGCCGAGGGGCTGAGCCCGTACGTCTTCATCCACACGCCCGACAATCTCGCGACACCCCGGCTTGCCGTGCAGTTCCGGGACGAGGTCGGCGGGAGCGCCTCCAGATAGCCGTCAGTCGAGTGCGTCGTGGACCGCTCGATTGATGCGCTGATGAGCGGCAACATTTGACGCCCGCTCGGACCGAACAAGTGTGACCGAGGTTCCCGGTCGGCCAAGGGCCAGCAACAGGCCGTCGACGTCGTTGACCGCGCTCGCGGCGATGCCGTGTGCAGAGCACAGGGCGAGCAGGTCGGTCCCGTGTGGGGTGCCGAACAGTTGCTCGAAGAGCTCGGCCCCAACGATCGCTGCCTGTGAGAGGAACGAGAAAATCCCACCGCCGTCGTTGTCCACGACAACGATGCGGAGGTCAACGTCCCGGTTTCTCAGAGCCGTGAGCGAACTGGCGTCGTGGAGAAACGCAACGTCGCCGATCAGCAGCACCGTTGGCCCGGCCGCGAGCGCCACGCCGATCGCGGAGGCGAGCACACCGTCGATGCCGTTGGCCCCGCGGTTGGCATAAACCTTCGCGAGGCGGTCGATCGGCGCGTACCACTCCACGTCACGGATCGGCATGGACGACGAGAGCACCAGATTGATCGGTACAGCGCCTTCACCGATCGACCTGCACACCGTCTGGGCAACGGCGGGTTCGGTGAGCACCCCCATCCCGAGGATCGATGCATCAATCGCCTCACGGGCGAACATCTCGTTGCGCCGCCACCGAGCCGCCCAGGTCGTGCCCGAAGCACCCCGCAGACGGTCCGCTAGCCAGCGGCAGACGGGCCCGACCGGGGCGGTTACCCATTGACTCATCACGTGGCCCGGATCGACAGGTCTGGGGATCGCGGACAGGTGAACGTGGAAGGCCCCCGACGAGGTGAGCCACTCGTTGACAACGCGGGATGCCCACGGCTCGCCGATGTGAAGCACCACCTCGGGGGCATGATCGCGGGCGAACCCGTCGTGGCGCAGGAGGGAGTCCGCCGTACGTACCGCGGCGTGCAGATGCCTGCAGCCCGAGCGGGGATCGGCAAGCACGGGCCAACCCGTTGCGCTGCTCAGCGCCTCCACCGCGTCCGAGTCGCTCTCTGCACCACCGGCTGTGCGACCCACCACGATCACACCGCGCTGACGGTCCAGCAGCGGTACGAGTGCATCCAGCGCACCAGGAGCGAACGACGGCGCCGAGGTGACGAGTGCCTGAGGCTCGCCCGGGGGCAATGGGCCCGGATCCCCAACGAGTGGCTCACGGAACGCGAGATTCAGGTGTACCGGGCCTGGTCGGGTGTCGACACTCGACCGATAGGTACGTCGCGCCAGCGATCGCCACGTCCGGGCGGTGTCGTCATCCGGCACGCCCGGGGCGTGGAACCACCGCACCGAGCGGCCGAACAGGTGGGTCTGGTCGATGGTCTGGGCGGCACCCACGTCGAGCAGTTCGGGCGGGCGGTCCGCGGTGAGGACGATCATCGGCACGCTCGAGAGGTCCGCCTCGACGACGGCGGCGTGGAAGTGCGTGCCGGCTGTGCCCGACGAGCAGAGAACTACCGCCGGCCTTCCCGTCGCCAGTCCATGACCGAGAGCGGCGAATGACGCCGAGCGCTCGTCGTGGAAGATCTCCACCTGGATACCGGGATGGTTGGCAAGTGCGAGCGCCATAGGGGTGGAGCGGGATCCGGGCGCCACCATGGCGGCCGAAACGCCGGCAACCACCCATTCGTCGACGAGGGTTGCGCAGAAGGTGGCGGCGGGGTTCACAGGCATGTTGCGTTGCGTCGTATCGTGTCAGGTATGCGAGTGGAGATCTGGTCCGATGTGATCTGTCCGTGGTGCTACATCGGCAAGCGTCGCTTCGAGCAGGCCCTTGAAGGTTACGAGCACCGTGACGGGATCGAGATCGTTTTCCGTCCGTATCAACTGGACCCCACGGCGCCGCCCGGTTCGTCCACGCCCGTGCGCGAGGCCTACGCCAAGAAGTTCGGGGGGTTCGAGAAGGCCGACGAGATCATGCAGCACGTCACCAGGGTTGCCGCCGACAGTGGCCTCGAGTTCCACCTCGAGCGCGCCCAGAGGGCCAATACGCTGCTCTCCCACCGTCTGCTCTGGGCTGCCGAGCACGAGGGCGGTGAGACCGTGCAGGTCGACCTCAAGGAGCGCCTGCTGCAGGCGTACTTCGTAGACGGCGACAACGTTGGTGATCCGGACACCCTCGCCCGGATCGCCGGCGAGGCGGGGCTGAGCCCAGCGGCGATTGCCGGAGTCCTCGAGGGCGAACTCGGCCTCGCAGAGGTCCAGGCAGACCTCGAACAGGCAACGGACCTCGGTATCACCGCCGTCCCCACGTTCGTGTTCGAGGGACGCTGGACCGTGCCCGGGGCCCAGGACGCAGACACCTTCATGAACGTGCTCCGTCGCGTAGAACAACTGGTTGCCGAGTCGACCGACCTCGCCGACGAGAGTGGCGAGACCTGCACCGACGATGCCTGCGGGACCTGAGTGACCAGTCGTCCGCGGCTCGTGCTCCTCCACGGGTTCACGCAGACTGGTAACTCTTGGAATGCCATCGCGGCGGACCTCGCCGGGGACTTCGAGGTGCTCGCCCCGGATGCGCCCGGCCACGGGGACTCCTCCGAACCCGCGTCCGATCTCTGGCACGCTGCCGACTCGATCACCGCCCGCTGCGGACGGGCCACCTACGTCGGATATTCGATGGGAGGGCGGATCGCGCTCCATGCAGCACTCGCCCGCCCCGATCTCGTCGAACGTCTGGTCCTGCTCGGGGCAACCCCCGGCATCCGCGACACACAGGAGCGCGAGGCACGCAGGCACAGCGATGAGGCGCTCGCACAGTCGATCGAGCGCGACGGGGTCGACGCCTTCCTGACGCGGTGGTTGTCGAACCCACTGTTCGAACACCTCCCGGCAGAGGCGTTGCTGCGGGAAGACCGTCAGCGGAACTCCGCAGAGGGACTCGCTGGCAGCCTGCGCACCTGCGGGACCGGTTCGCAGGACAACCTGTGGACCCGTCTGGCAGAACTACGGATGCCCGTGCTGCTGATGGCCGGCGCGCTCGATACGAAGTTCGCTGACCTGGCGCTCGAGATGGCGCCGCTCGCGGGAGCCCTGGCGACCACCGTGTTGCTCGACGGTGCCGGACACGCCGCACACCTCGAGAAGCCGCAGGCCTTCATCGCCGCCCTCAGCGGCTGGCTACACCAGACTGCTTGAGCGTCAGCCGAGCGCGAGCCCAACAGCGAACGCGAGGCCGTACACCATCTGGAGCCTGCCCGTTCCCCCGAGCGCCTCGATCAGTTCGCGACCCGTGGCGCCGCGCCGCACAACCTTGAGCGGCGGGATCGACAGCGGGATCGACGCAAGCCCGAGGAGGGCCCACGGGCGCGAGATCCCACACGCAACCACCGATGCGAAGGCCCCGCCAACGAGCGAGATGTAGAACACGCGCGTCCACGCGTCGCCGAGGCGCACGGCGAGGGTCTTCTTGCCGCTGACCCGATCCGTGGGGATGTCCCGGAGGTTGTTCACGGCGAGCAGCGCACAAGCGAGCGAACCCGCACCGCAACCGGCGACCACGCTTATCCATGTCACCTGCTCGACCAGCACGTACGTCGTGCCAACCGTCGCGACGAGGCCGAAGAAGACGAACACGAAGATCTCCCCGAGGCCGAGGTATCCGTACGGCTTGGGGCCGCCCGTGTAGAACCAACCGGCGGCAACCGCCGCCACCCCGACCGGGATCAGTTCCCAGCCGACGAACACCACGAGTACAGCGCCCGCGAGGACAGCAAACCCGAACGCTGCGAACGCAGCCCGCTTCACCGCTGCGGCCGGCTTGATCCCACCGCCCACCAGTCGTGCGGGGCCCACACGGACATCGTCGGTACCGCGCACCCCGTCGCTGTAGTCGTTCGCGTAATTGACGCCGATCTGCAGAGCGAGCGACACGACCAGGGCGAGAGCAGTCCGCCACCAATCGGCACCGCCGACCCCGACAGCGGCTGCCGCTCCGATGGCCACGGGAACCACGGCAGCAGGGAGCGTGCGGGGGCGGGCGCCGAGAATCCACGGGTTCACGGGAATTGACGCTACGCGGCCGGGAGAGGCTTGACTGGTATCGCCATGAACGAACTCATCGTGCTCGACCTCCCTGGCGGCCCGGCGTTCGTCGATGCGCTCAGGCGGACCTGGGACGACGGGGACGCTGCATTCGTCCTCGACCAGCGCCTCCCACGCGCAGCCGCGCTGCGCATCGTCGAGGCGATGGCTCCCTCAGTCATCCGCACCGCAACGTCGGATACCCCGGTCGCGAATTCCCTCCCCGTCGAGCCGGGCGATGCCGTGGTGATCGCCACCAGCGGCACCTCGGGCGAGCCCAAGGGCGTGGTACTCACCCACGACGCCGTTCGTGCATCGGCCGAGGCGACCACCGACCGAATCGGGATCGAGCAGGACGATCACTGGCTCGCATGTCTCCCGGTTGCGCACGTCGGTGGCCTCTCGGTGATCACCAAGGCGCTTCACACCGGGACACGGCTCACCGTGCTGCCGGCGTTCGACGCAGCGCTCGCCATGGGGTCCGGGGCAACGCTCGCGAGCCTCGTGCCGACGGCGTTCGCCCGGATCGATCCGTACCGCTTCCGGGTCCTGCTCGTCGGCGGAGCGAAGCCGCCCGAGGACATGCCATCGCACTGCTATACGACGTACGGGATGACCGAGACCGGCAGCGGCTGCGTGTACAGCGGCGTACCGCTCAAGGGTGTCGACGTCCGCATCGACGATGAGGGCCAGATCCACCTGCGTGGACCGATGCTCCTGCGGACCTACCGCAACGTGGGTGACCCGAAGGACGCCGACGGTTGGCTCGCAACCGGGGACCTCGGCGAGTGGGTGGAACGGGATGGGACGCGCCGCCTCGCCGTCCACGGCAGACGGGGCGAACTGATCAACACCGGCGGCGAGAAGGTGTGGCCCGAGACTGTCGAGCGCCTGCTGCTCGCGCATCCGTCGGTGGCCGATGCCGCCGTGGCGGGGGTGGCAGATGACGAATGGGGGCAGCGCGTGGTTGCCTACGTAGCAACCCACAGCGGTACCCACGCCCCGACACTCGACGAACTCCGCGCCCTCGTCAAGGAATCGCTCCCGGCCTACTGCGCCCCCCGTCAACTGGTAGTGGTGGATGCCATCCCGAAGACTGCCGTCGGCAAGATCCGCCGGAACGAGCTCGTCCGGGACACACCCCCGGCCTGAGTGCATGACACGACGCACCGGCACTCCCGGGGGTTGCTCGGTACCGTGAACGGCGTGAACCGCCTCGCGAACGAGACCAGCCCCTACCTGCGACAGCACCGGGACAACCCGGTCGACTGGTACCCGTGGGGCACCGAGGCGTTCGACGAGGCGAGGGCCCGGAACGTTCCGGTGCTGCTCTCGGTCGGGTACTCCAGTTGCCACTGGTGTCACGTGATGGCACACGAGTGCTTCGAGGACGTCGAGGTTGCCGGTGTGATGAACCGTCTCTTCGTGAACGTCAAGGTGGACCGCGAGGAGCGCCCCGACGTCGACGCCGTGTACATGGACGCCGTGCAGGCGCTCACCCAGCGCGGCGGATGGCCGATGACGGTCTTTCTCGCTCCCGACGGGTCTCCCTTCTACGGCGGTACGTATTTTCCCAAGTCCGGTTTCCTCAAGCTGATGGAGGCAGTTGACGACGCCTGGCACAACAAGCGCACCGACATCGATACCAACATCGCTGCGCTCGGTGACGCCATTCGCCGCACGAGCCGGATCGAGCCGGACTCGAAGCTTCCCGGTGCCGATGTGGTCACCCACGCCATGCAGCAGCTCGCGGAGACGTTCGACCCCGAATGGGGAGGCTTTGGTGTCGCCCCGAAGTTCCCCGCAACGATGAACCTCGACCTGTTGATCCGCGCCTACGTGGAGACGAGGGACGCAGGGATCGAGCAGGTGATCACCACCTCGCTCGACGCAATGGCGAGCGGTGGTGTGTACGACCATCTCGGTGCCGGGTTCGCCCGGTACTCGGTGGACGAGAAGTGGCTCGTACCGCATTTCGAAAAGATGCTCTACGACCAGGCCCTGCTGCTGAGGCTGTACGTCCACGCCTGGCAGGTGTTCGGGCACGACCGCTGGCGCCAGGTCGCCGAGGAGATCATTGAGTACGTGCTGCGTGACCTCTCGCACGAACAGGGTGGCTTCTGCTCGGCCGAGGACGCCGACAGCCTCGACGACCACGGACACAGTCACGAGGGCTGGTTCTACCTGTGGAGCGTCGCCCAGATCCGCGCCGCCCTGCCCAAGCATCTCTCGGCCGCCGCACTCGCGTGGTTCGGGGTTACCGAGGAAGGAAACTTCGAGGGCTCCAACATCCTCAACCGCATGCACGCACGCGGTCACCTTGCACGGACGCCCGAGATGAACGAGGCTCGGTTGCTGCTGCTCGAGGCACGCGGCCGGAGGCCGAGACCAGGGCTCGACGACAAGGTCCTTGCGGAGTGGAACGCGATGTTCCTCGCGTCGCTCGCCGAGGCATCGTCTGCCCTGCAGCGACCGGACTGGCTCGCTGCGGCCGTGAGGAACGGCGAGTTCCTCGTCGGTGCGCTCCGTCAGGCCGATGGCAAGTGGATGCGGTCGTGGCAGGCCGACGGCGGCGCCAGACACCACGCGCTCGCTGCCGACTATGCGCACTTGGTCGATGCCTTCACCCGCCTCGGCGAGGCATCGGGGCAGGCCCGATGGACCGAACATGCCCGGCAGTGCGCGGACCAACTGCTCGACCGTTTCTGGGATGCCGAACGCGGCGGGGTCTTCACCACTGCCGACGACGTCGATGCGCTCGTCGTCCGCCAGAAAGACGTCTTCGACAATGCAACGCCCTCTGCCAACTCGACGGCAGCGGTTGCGCTCTACCGACTCGCCGCACTCACGGGCGAATCGCGCTACGAGCACCAGGCCGACCGGATCCTGCAACTGCTCGGTCGGGTGGTCCACAACGCCCCAACCGCGTTCGCAAACCTCCTCGTCGCTGTCGCCATGCACCACCACGGTCTCGGGGAGGTTGCCGTCGTGGGGAACCGCCCGGACCTCGTGTCCGCGGTACAGCGCGAGTTCCTGCCCTACGGCGTGCTCGCGTGGGGGGAGCAGTTCGACTCGCCGCTGTGGCAACACCGGGTGGAGGGTTTCGCCTACGTGTGCCGCAAGTACGCCTGCTTGACGCCATCGGATTCGGTGGAGCAACTCCGCACCCAACTGGTGGCCCGCTGATGCCGAGCGACATCCTCGCTGCGGGCGGGATTGTGTGGCGAACTGTTGACGGCGAACGGCGCCTCGGCGTGGTGCGAAGGCTCCGCTACGGCGGGGACATCTCGCTGCCCAAGGGCAAGGTGGAGCCCGGCGAGGGATTCCGCGCGTGTGCCGTGCGCGAGGTTGCCGAGGAGCTCGGAGTGGACGTCGAACTCGGTGGGTTCGCCGGGCTGCTGATCTACCACGTCGGCGACCGGGACAAGTTCGTGCTGTTCTGGGAGATGGAATTCGTTGCGGAACGCAACGAGGAGCCGGACGGCAAGGAGGTGGCGGAACGGCTGTGGCTCTCACCGGGCGCCGCACTGGAGACGCTCACGTTCCGCACCGATCGAACGCTCCTCACGGACCTGCTCGCAAGGCGCGTCAGGTAGACCCGAGGCGCATCGTCTCGGCCACAACCCGGGTGATCACGCCCTTGGCGTTGGCAATCACGTAGCCGCCGAGGCTCTGTGCGCTGCTCACGTAGAAGCGCATCGTGAAGCCGTCCGTCCCGTACAGGCCTGCATCGATCTGCAGGTAGCGAACGTCTGCATCGGTGACATTGAGGCGCTTCACTGCCTCCTCCATCAGACCGGGCAACGTCGACCACGGCACGTCAGACGCAGCGAACGTCGGCAACTGCGATGCAGAACTGTCGAGCGGCACGCGCGCTGTCGTGAACTCGTCCCGCCTCCACTCGGCATGCACCGCAACCGAGGGGTCCGCCGGGTCCTGCGACGTGGCGAATGCGTAGTCGGTATAGATGTTCATCTCGAGGAATCGGGTGGGGGTGCCCGGCAACTGTCCCTCCAGATATGCACCGAGTTCGGCCGCTGCGCCGACCTCCCAGAGATACTCCACGTCGCCGCGTGCCCCAATCATCCGTCGGTCCGTGTTCGACAGGGTCGGATCATTGATCCCCTCTCCGGCCTCGCTGCGGGACTGAACCACACCGCGCACGGCAACCGTCAGACCCACGACCGCCACCACCAGCACCGACGACAGGGCCAACGCCGCAAAATACGGCCTGCGTGGCTGGGCGGGTTGATCGACGTGGTTCACCACGTGTTACCAACGCCCTCGGTGGATGATCTCTTCCGCACTGCGGCGACGACGTGGTGCCGAACGGCCGGGCCGAACGACATCCTGCTGCGCATAACCGAGCGCTATCGCCCCGAGCAGATCGAGACGGGCCGGTATCCCGAGGCGCTCACGCAGCACCGGTTCGTTCCGGCTCACCGCGAAGAACAGTGTCCCGAGCCCATGGTCCTGGGCCCCGAGCAGGAGCGTCATGATCGCCATCGACGTATCGATCGTCCAGTACGGGGCGGACCACGCGCCCACATCGTCGCCCCAACCGGTTGCGACCTTGTCTGTCTCGCTGTATCGGTCGAGGTACGCCTGCGGATCGGCGAGGGGCAGCAGGATCACGGGTGCTGCCAGCAGCCCGGGCCACACAAAGCCCTGTCTGCGTTCCTGCGGCAGCGTGATATCCCAGAACCCGGCGGTCTGCCCCCCCTCAAGGACGACGACGTGCCAGCCTTGGGTCTTTCCCGCACTGGGTGCACGTGCAGCCAAGGCCACCAGATGCTCGATCACGTCAGCAGGCACCGGCCGGGTGGCGTCGAAACTTCGGGTCATCCGCCTCGAGCGGACCACCGACTCAAAACTGTCGGAGGGGTTCAGCGCTTCCCGAGCTTCACGAGGTTCTCCGCCATCGTCCATCCGTGGACGATCAAGGCACCGCCCCTGTCGGCCTTGACACCGCTGAACAGCAGCGTCACTTCCTCGGTGATCTTCTCCGGCTTGAGCGACACGTGGTCCAAGAAACCCGTCTGACCGGCGGACTTCACGACGAAGGACTGCTCGTCGTACATCGGGTCGACGCCGAAGCGCTTGGCGAGCCGGCGGCCCCAGGCGCGCTCCTCGCCAACAGCACGGTGGCCGGGCCGGGGGATGATGTCGCTCAGCGACTTGAAGGATTCCCACGCGTCCGCGGAGATCATGCGCGTACCCACCACGACGTCCTCGTCGGGGAAGGCCATCAGCGCACGATGGTACGCCTCGGCCGTCAGTCCCTTGAGGACGGCGTCACGCTTGGCGGTGCGCTTCACACTGAGCAGACCGATGAGCACACACGGGGTTCCACCGATGCGCTCGAGCGTGGCGAACATCACCCCGTTCAGCTTGCCGTCCAACCGTGCACGGGTGCAGAGCACCCAATCCTCTTTGGCCTTGGTGAACCGGGCGACATCGAACGCGGTGCCCATGGCAGCCATCTCGTCGAGATCGGGGTCCGTCACGGCGATGCAATCTCGCGTCTCGACTTCGACACCCATAGTTCTCTCAGACCCCCCTCGAGGTGCATGCCGGAGCGCCCGGCCAGCCGTACGAGACTTGACCATTCTGCCACCAATCGGGCCCATTCCCCAAGATAGCTGCACTTGAGGGGTGCGAATTCACGTCCAAGAGCGGGTCAGGAGGCAATTGCGTCATGTCCAAAGGCGACCCGGATCTCGCCAATTGCCTTGTCCCGGTTGACGTTGAACTGATCATTGAGGCGCAGCACCCTGCCCTCCCCTAGGTCAAGGAACACGGGTGACTCCCCCGGGAACTCGCTGAGGATCGCCTTGAGCCGGTCGAGGCGCGGCTCGTTGAGCGCAGATGCGGGGATGTGAAGGCGGAGGGGGGGGTTGGCCGCCAATTCCGCCACGTCCACCACCGACACCTCCTGAGCCATCAGTTTCGGCGTGTCGTCCCTGCGGTCGAGCCGAGCGCGGATGATGACCACGGCGTCGTCGGCGAGTTTGTGACCGTGCTCGAGCATCATCCGGGGGAACACCGTGACCTCCACCGAGTCCTGCAGGTCCTCGAGCACGAAGACTGCCATCGGGTCGCCCTTCTTGGTGTACTTGCGCGAGAGCCCGGTGATCAGCCCACCGACAGTCACGAACCCGCCGTCCTCGCGCTCGGCGAGATCGCCGATGGAGCAATCGCTGCGACGTCGCAGGACGCCCTCAACGCCGAAGAGAGGGTGGTCCGAGACGTAGAGACCAAGCATCTCTTTCTCAAACTTCAGGCGTAGCGACTTGTCGAACTCCACATCGGGAATGGCGATCCGCTGGTCCATGACCGGCGGCGCACCGTCGCCGAGGTCGTCGAACAGCGACATGACACCCTGGTCGCGCTCCCGACGTTTCGTGACCGTGGTGTCGATCACCTGCTCGAACACTGCCAGCAGACCCTTGCGGGGGTGGCCGAGCGAGTCGAAGCCTCCACCCTTGATGAGGGACTCCACCAGACGCTTGTTGAGGACCTGCTCGGGAACCCGTTCAACGAAGTCGTAGAACGACTCGTACGGCCCGTTCACTGCACGCTCGTCGAGCAACTGTTGCACGAGTCCCTCGCCCACGTTTCGCACTGCCGACAGCCCGAACAGGATCGCCGATTGCTCCACCCGGTCCGGGGCGAAGTCCGTCTCGGACCGATTGACGTCGGGGACGAGCACCCGGATGTCGGAGGCCCGGGCGTCCGCGAGGTAGATGCCCGCCTTATCGAGATTGGACTTTACCGAGGTGAGCAGGCACGACAGGTACTCAACGGGATAGTTCGCCTTCAGGTAGGCCGTCTGGTACGTAATGAGGCCGTATCCGTAGCTGTGGCTCTTGTTGAACGCGTAGTCGGCGAACTTCTCGATGACGTCGAAAAGTTCCTTGCCGAGCGCCCTGCCGTAGCCGGTGGTCTCGCAACCCTCCTCGAACTTGCCGCGCTCTTGTTCCATCAGCTCGCGGATCTTCTTGCCGCAGGCCTTGCGCAGGTTGTCGGCCTCCGCCATCGAGTAGCCAGCGAACTTCTGGCTCACACGCATCACGCTCTCCTGATAGATCATCAGGCCATACGTGTCGCCGAGCACCGCCTCGGCATCCGGGTGGAAGTACTCGACGGGCTTGCGCCGGTTCTTGCGGTCCGCGTAGTCGTAGTGCATGTTGACGCCCATCGGACCAGGGCGGTACAGCGCGATCAGCGCAGACACGTCGTCGAAGGAGTTCGGCGCCATCGCCCGGATGAGTGCCCGCATCGGGGTCGACTCCAGCTGGAACACACCGATCGTGTCACCCCGACCGAGCAGCTCGTACGTACGGGCATCCTCGAGTGAGAGCCCGTCCACCTCGAAGTCCGGGTCGTGCCTCTGCTGGATCATCTTCACGGTGTCGGTGATGACGTCGAGGTTCCTCAGCCCGAGGAAGTCCATCTTGAGGAGACCGAGTTCCTCCACGCCGTGCATCTCGTACTGCGTGACGATCGGGGAGTTCTCGGGCTTGCCACCCGGATCAGGCTTGCGCTGGATCGGCAGGTACTCGGTGAGCGGGCCCCGTGTAATCACCACCGCCGCGGCGTGAATCCCGTCCTGACGACGGAGTCCCTCAAGCCCGCGTGCCACGTCGACGACACGCTTGACGTCAGGGTCCACCTCGTACATGGCGCGCAGTTCGACGGCCGCCTTGTACCCGTCCTCGAACTTGGGGTGCAGTTCCAGACATGCGTACAGCGGGGTGTCACGGCCCATGACGAGCGGGGGCATCGCCTTGGCGATCTTGTCGCCGACGCTGTACGGGTAGCCGAGCACGCGAGCCGCGTCTCGCGCCGCGGCACGTGCCTTGATGGTGGAAAAGGTGACGATCTGAGCCACGTGGTCGCGGCCGTAACGCTCCGCTGCGTAGCGGATCATCTCGTCCCGGTACCGGGAGTCGAAGTCCATGTCGATATCGGGCATGGACACACGGCTGGGATTGAGGAACCGCTCGAAGATCAAGTCGTACTTGATGGGGTCGAGGTCCGTGATCCGGAGGCTGTACGCAACCGCACAGCCCGCCGCCGAGCCCCGACCGGGACCGACACGGATCCCGGAATCGCGGGCATGCTTGATGAGGTCCCACACGATCAGGAAGTACGACGAGAACCCCATGTCCGCGATGACCTTGAGCTCGTACGCGAGACGCTCTACCACCGATGGTGCGAGGTTGTCGCCCCAACGCTTGCGGGCACCCTCCCACGCGAGGAAGTTGAGGTAGTCCGTGTCGTCCTTGTAGCCCTCGGGAATCGGGAAGAGCGGGAGCTGGGCCGTGCCGAACTCGATCTTGACGTCCGCGCGCTCTGCTACCCACAGCGTGTTGTCGCACGCCTCGGGATAGTGCCGGAAGAGGCTCCTCATCTCGGCGGAAGTCTTGAGGTAGTGCTCGTTCCCCTCGAACTTGAAGCGCTTTGGGTCGCTCATGAGCGCACCGGTCTGTACGCAGAGCAGCGCGTCGTGGGCCTCGTGGTCCGAGCGGTGGGTGTAGTGCGAGTCGTTCGTCGCGATGATCGGGGCCCCGATACGTCGGGCGATCTCGATGAGCTTCGGATTGGTCTCGTGCTGGGCAGCGAGGCCGTGGTCCTGCAACTCGACGAAAAGGTTGTCCCGCCCGAAGATGTCCTGCAGGCGGGCTGCCTTCTCGAGCGCGCCCTTCTCGTCCCCGTTGAGGAGGCTCTGCAGCACGTGTCCACCGAGGCAGCCAGTGGTGGCGATCAAGCCCGAGGAGTACTTCTCCAGCAGCTCCCAGTCCATCCGCGGCTTGTAGTAGTAGCCCTCAAGGAACGCAAGGCTCGACAACTGGATGAGGTTGCGGTAGCCCTCATTGCTCTCGGCGAGCAGCGTGAGGTGGTAGTACAACTTCTTGCCGCCCTCGGTGTCGCCCCCCGAGTCGTCAACCTTGCCCCTGCGAGGCGGGCGTTCGCTCCGGTGATCGTGGGCGAGGTATGCCTCGATGCCGAGAACCGGCTTGATCCCCTGCTTGTGGCACTCCTTGTAGAAGTCGAGGATCCCGTACATGTTGCCGTGGTCGGTAATACCGACCGCGGGCTGACCGTCAGAGACCGCCTTGGCCACGAGGGCATCGAGCCGTGCCGCACCGTCGAGCATCGAGTACTCGGTGTGGACGTGGAGGTGGGTGAATGACTCCCCCACGGCGGGCTCCTTGACGATCGGGCGGGCACGCGTACGCGGCCCACGACTTACAGCAATGTGATTCGTCAGGCTAGCAGGAGGCCGTCAGGCCCCGGATCCGAGCCCTGCCCCGTCCCGGCTAGGAGGCTTTCTACCGAGGGAGATCGCCTCAGAGGTAGGTGCCGGGGCGTTCGGTCTGGCCCGGTTCGATGCCCGGCGGCATCGCCCCATTCGGTCCCAGTCTGCGGACCCCGCCCGGCCCAAGCTGGCCGCGCATCTGCTCGAGCTGCTGACGCGCAACCATCTGCTGGGCGAACAGCGTGGCCTGGATCCCGTGGAAGAGCCCCTCCAGCCAGCCGACCAACTGGGCCTGGACAATCCGGAGCTCTGCGTCGCTCGGCACGACTCCGGGCTCAAACGGCGGGGCCATCGCCCGGAGCTCGGCCGCGAGGTCCGCCGACATCGACGTGACGAGTTCCTCGATCGAACGCTGGTACACGTGGGCGAGGCGCTCGCGGCTGCGGTCGTCCAAGGGGGCGGCCTTCACCTCGTCCAACAACTGCTTGATCATCGAGCCAACCCGCATCACCTTTGCCGGCTCGCTCACCGTCTCGGTGATCGTGCCGTCCGGCCCGACGTTCGTCGGCCCCGCCAGCAGGACGACATCGGGTTGATCGACCTCCACGAGGCCGTCCAGTTCCTCATCAGACCCAAGAGTCATGCTCGAACCTCCACTCTCATCGACGCGATCCAGCGACAAAGGGTACGTACATCTCGGCCGGCGTGAGTGAACCGTGCCGGCAGACGAGTACGAACGGGCCGCTGTCGGCAGGGTCCTCGAACGAGACATCCTCCCTCGCCACGAGCGCCACGTCGCCGAGGCGCTTGGAGACCGCTGTCGACATGTACGGGCCGAACCACCCCTCGTCCAACACCCGCTCGCGGGGAGCCACCCACGCAACGTCCTGATGGGCGGCGCAGGCCTCCACCAGCGCTGCAGCCGACCCCGGGCGGGCGTGGAGCCAGCGGAACCGACCCTCACCGCTCTGGTGACGGGTCAGCGCGAGGGCACTTGCACACGGTGCGAGCACGCGATCTCCGACATGGACCTGGCCGTGGTCTGCCGTCACGCAGAGGACGGCGCCACTCGGCAACAGGTCCAGCAGATCACCCACCATGCGATCGATCGTCCGGAGTTCAGCGTCGTAGAAGGGGCCGAACCCGAACTCGTGCGCAACCTTGTCGAGACCGTCGTAGTACGCGTACACGAACCGCTCGCCCCGTTCGAGGAGACCCTGTACCTCGACGGCAAGATTGGAAGGCACGCGCCAACCGTGATGGCGAACCCCGTAGAGATGCGCCTCGGTAAACGCCGAGTTCTGCAGGTCTGCCTTGCTCACCACCGGTACTGATGTGCCGAGAAATGCCCGTTGGGGCTGGAGATCGCGGGGCGGCACACGGTGCCGCGCATCACCCTTCGATGAGGACCAACGCAGCATGTTCACCACCTCCCCACCGAGGTCGACGCGGTAGCCGAGGATCCCGTGCTCGGCAGGCGTCAGTCCCGTTGCGATCGACGTGAGCGCTGTCGCCGTGGTGCTCGGTGCCACGGTGGTAATCGGGCCACCCTCCATGGCAGCGATCGTCGGTGCGATTTCCGCCCACCGCTGGAGTTGATCCCAACCGAGACCATCGACGACGAAGAGGACCACCTGATTCGCCCCGGTCACGCACTGCGGGAACCACGCGGGGAGCGAGGTCCTCCCGGCTGTACCGCCCAGGAGCCCCGGCACAATCGCGCCCACATTGGCGCCGGAGTAGTCGGGAAGGATCGGGTTTGTATCCACAGCGTCCCTAGTTGACCACTGCGGGGAACCCGAAACAACCGCACGCGCCCGGACCATTGGCGCACCGTGACGGTGCATCACCCTCTACGATGCTGGGCGTGCGGGTCTCGACGAGGGGTGACTATGCGTGTAGGGCCCTGCTCTCGCTGACACTGCACACCGACACCACTGGGCCAACGTCGGTCCGAGACATCGCGGAACGCACTGGACTGCCCCAGCCGTACCTCGAGCAGATCCTCCTCGCCCTCAAGGGTGCCGGCCTCGTTCGGTCCAAGCGTGGTGTGGGTGGTGGGTACGTCCTCAGCCGGCCTCCGGACCAGATCCGACTCTCGGAAATCGTCTCGGCCGTCGATGGACCCATCACGCTGGGCGACTTCGGACAGCCTCACCAAGACGGTGCGTGCGACCACGAGGGCCAGTGCGTGCTTCTGGCTGTCTGGCAAGAGGCCGGCGAGCACATGCGGCGTCACCTCGAGAGTTACACGCTTGCGGCTATCGCTGCGTCTGCCCGTGGCGAGGCCGTATGGCCGTCGCTGGAGCACGGTCACACGCACTGAGCCCAGACCTAGCGGGGGCCTCGCTCAGCCGATCTCGCCTGAGTGCAGGCCGTCCAGGATTGTCTGTAGGTCCGCAGGCAGCAGCGACTCGAACTCGAGCGCCTCACCGGTGGCAGGGTGCACGAAGCCGAGACGGGCTGCGTGGAGAAACGGCCGTTCGAGACGGATCTGGCTGCGCGAACCTCCGTACGTGGCGTCGCCAACCACCGGGTGACCGGCACCCTCCAGGTGAACCCGGATCTGGTGGGTGCGGCCGGTCTCGAGCCGACAACGGACCAGTGCCACCTTCGGGCGGCCAAACCGTTCCAGCACTTCGAACCGCGTGCGCGCGGGCCGGCCGCTGGCCACGATCGCCATCTTCAGGGGATCCCGGGGGTCACGGCCCAACGGGGCATCAATCACGCCCTGGTTCGCCTCGGGATGTCCCCAGACCAGAGCGAGGTACTCACGCGTCACCGTCCGTTGTGAAAGGGCCTCCACCAACGACTCATACGCCTGTTGCGTTCGCGCAACAACCAGCAGGCCCGTGGTACCGATGTCGAGGCGGTGCACGATCCCGGGCCGCCCATCCTCGCCGACACCGTCGAGTTCGGGGTACCGGGCGAGCAGGCCGTTCACGAGCGTCCCGGTCGGGTTCCCGGCGCCGGGGTGCACCACCTGGCCAACCGGTTTGTCCACCACAACGACGTGGTCGTCCTCGAACACCACGTTGCAGGGCACCGTTGCGTCTGCGACGGGGCGAACCGGGCCGGGAACGCCAGTCTCGTCGATGGCGATGCGCTGACCCGCCGCCAGACGGACCTTGCCCACATGGCTCGGCTCGCCGTCAACCAGCACGAAGCCGTCGGCAACGAGCGCTGCTGCCTCCGAGCGCGTCACGTCCGCGAGCAGGCTCACCACGCGGTCAAGTCGTTGACCCGCGAGCGCCGGGGGAATCTCCTCGGTGATCATCGTGCAGGCCGATCTGAGCGCAGGAAGAGCGAGCCGACCACGAGCAGCAAACCACCAACGGTGACGCCGATGTCAGCAACGTTGAAGACCGGCCACCACCGCAGATCAATGAAGTCCACCACGCTCCCGCGGAACCAACCGGAGCCACGGAAGAGTCGGTCGCACACGTTGCCCGCGGCGCCGCCCATCACTAGACCCACCGCGATGGTGCTCAGCCTGCTGCCCTCGGTACGCAGACCGATGAGCAGATAGACGATCACGACAAGCGCAACCACACCGATCACTGGGCCGAGACCCTGACCGCGACCGAACGCCATGCCGCTGTTGTACGACAGACTGAACTGCAGCGATCCGAGGACGTGAACAACGCGCCCGCCCGAGAGCCGGGCGACCGCCCAGGACTTGGTGATCTCATCAAGGGCGAGCGTCACGGCTGCGACGATCAGGCTCAGCGTCTGCACCCTTCGGTGCCACCGTGACGCGTTGCGAGGAGGCTGCTCCGACGTGCTGGAAAGACCCTCTGTGGGGTCGGGAGGGGATTGTTCGATCATCGAGGGGAGGTGGGTACCGTGGCGCGCTCAGCGGCGCCCGATACCCCCGGCCTTCTCGTCCACGCGCAGTGTTGCCCACGGGATCGCCCGCAGACGTTCCTTCGGGATCGGGCTCCCCGACAGGGTCGAGTAGCCATACGTGCCGTTGGCGACGCGAATGATCGCATCGTCGATCTCGCTGACGATCTGGCGGGCCTGCGCCGAGAGGGCAAGATCACGCTCACGCTCCACCACCATGGTGTCACCCTCGCCGCTCTCATCGTCGAACTGGACGTCGCCCATCTCGACGTCTTCGATCAGCGAATTGGCCTCGTCCTCGAGACGATTCGCCTGACCCGTCAATTGCACACGCTCCTCAACCAGCACGGCGCGCTGGGTCTCGAGGAACTTCGCGTCAAAGTCCTTCGAAGGGGTCACAGTGACGCCGGGCTTGGGGATGATCGCCTTGGGGCCGAGGTAAACGGGAGCGACCACCTTCTTGACGATGCGCCTCAGCGGCGGCAGTTTCGGCGTCGGAGGGCTCACGACCCGCTCCGCGATCTTTACAGTCGGTGTCGACGCTTCGGGGGGCGCAACCTGCTTCGCGGGCACCTTGACGGCGGGGGTCGGCTTTGCAACAACCTTCGCAGCGGGTGCAGCCTTCTTGGCGGGTACAGCCTTCTTGGCGGGTACAGCCTTCTTGGCGGGTACAGCCT
>WLJO01000013.1 GCA_009701715.1 Actinomycetota bacterium | reverse complement strand
GCCCCCCGTCAGCGAAGTCGCTGCGTCAGTGCATCAGGTGCAGGTCGTGACGCCCGTCTTGACGGTCACCGCACCGTCTGAGCCGACCTTGTACCAGGCCGACTCGGCGTGCAGGTAGCCGTTGGCGACCAGCGAGCTGGACACGTCGGCGGAGGCCGGGGTGGTCAGGTCGAGGCCGTTGGCGAGAGCCGTCTCGTAAGAGGTCTCGAGCGACTTCTTGTCGCTGGAGCAGGCAGACGACTGGCCACGGTCCTGGATACCACGGACCGACAGCACGACGATGGTGCTGAGGATGCCGAGGATGGCGATGACGATGAGCAATTCGATGAGCGTGAAGCCCTTGTCCTTGCGCTTCTTGGCGATGAGTGCTTTGCGGTCCATGTAAGTTCCCTCCAACTTGTTGAGTGGCGGAGTTGCCACCCTCAGTCCACGAGACGCTGACGGTGTCCCTTGACTGCTACGTAGTGTAGTTGGTCCACCACGCTCTGGCAATATCTGGCGGGAAGATTTTTGTGACGATTTGGTCACGGTCCGTGAGTAGGGGAAACGAGTACAGTCCCCCGCCCATGGGACAGCTCTCGATCAGTCGTGCAATCAGCTCCAAAGCCGCCGCGGACCCTCACCGGCCGGCGATCACCTGTGGCGACAGCACCATGACCCGCCGCGACCTCGATCTCCGGACCAATCGCTTGGCCCGAGCCTTTGCGGACCTAGGCGTGACGGCCGGCAGCTACGTCACCATCGGCCTTCCTAATTCGATTGCGTTCTATGAGGTCGCGATTGCCGCATGGAAACTCGGTGCAGTGCCCCAACCGATCTCGCACCGTCTCCCCGATCGCGAGCGCCAGGCGATCGTCGACCTTGCACAACCCGCACTCGTTGTCGGTGCCGATCCAGCAAAGCACCCGGGCTTCACCGTGATCCCGGTCGGCTGGGAGCCAGACAGCAAGTACGCGGACACCGAGCTTGCCGATGTCGTGTCCCCGACGTGGAAGGCGCCGACATCGGGTGGCTCCACCGGTCGCCCCAAACTCATCGTGTCGGGCGACCCCGGTGTGGTGAACGAAGGTCAGACAGCGCAGGGCATCAAGGTGGACGGCAGCGTGTGCGTGCCGGGGCCGCTCTATCACAACGCTCCGTTCGGCTTCTCCACGCAAGCGCTGTTCCACGGCAATCACATCAGCATCCTCGAGAAGTTCGATGCCGAGAGCACCCTTGCGGAGATCCAGCGCCACCGCGCCGACTGGTTGTTGCTCGTGCCAACGATGATGCTGCGTATCTGGCGCCTGCCCGACGACGTGCGCAATCGCTACGACCTCTCGTCGCTCGAAACCGTGTGGCACATGGCGGCGCCGTGCCCACCGTGGCTGAAGCAGGCGTGGATCGAATGGCTCGGCGGCGAGAGGATCTGGGAGCTGTACGCCGGCACCGAGGCGCAGGCGATCACCATCATCCGTGGCGACGAGTGGCTCACACACAGGGGTTCGGTCGGTCGCTGTCTCGTCGGCGAGATGAAGGTCCTCGACCCGGAGACCTTCGTGGAGGTGCCCATCGGCAACGAGGGCGAGGTGTTCATGCGCTCGCTGTCGGCCAACCCGACCTACCGGTACGTGGGCGCTGATGCCCGCCTCTCCCCCGACGGCTGGGAGAGCCTTGGCGACATGGGCCATTTCGACGGGGAGGGTTACCTGTATCTCGGCGACCGCAGGAGCGACATGATCCTCTCGGGTGGTGCCAACATCTACCCGGCCGAGGTGGAGGCTGCCATCGACGAGCACCCCGCCGTGCGCTCGTGCGCCGTGGTGGGCATTCCCGACGACGACCTCGGCAATCGGATCCACGCCGTCGTTCAGACGGTGTCCCCCGTCACCGACGATGAACTGCGTACGTTCCTTGCCGAGCGCCTCGTGCGCTACAAGATCCCGCGTACCTTCGAGTACACGAGCGAGGCCGTGCGGGACGACGCTGGCAAGGTGCGCCGCTCCGCCTTGCGCGCCGAACGAAGCTGATCACGTCGATGCATTCGCCAGCCAGAAGTCAATAACGGCGCGGTCGCCGAACACCTCGAAGCGGCCGCTGTCCAGCGATCCGCGACCCTGCAGCAGCAGGTAGAGATCCACCGCTGTACCGCGCACCGCCACCGATCCCTTGCCGTGCGAATGATTGAACGTGTAGCCGCTGTCGTTCATCTGGATCATCCACTCGGCACCCTCGGTGTCGGTGCCGTGCAGGTGGATGGAATCGGTGCCGCGCAGGTTCGCGACCGTGGGCGACCATGTAGCGAACGGAAGATTCCCGAGGCTCTCGTCAATGCCGTCAACGGCGATGGGTGCCTCGATCTGCGGGTCCACGCCGAGCGCGATCGCCGCATCCGCGTAGTGCACGGCTGTCTCGTGGACGAGGCGTCGGGTCCAGAAGCCCACCGTCTGCTCCTTGCCCCACGACCACATGCGGTCGTTCGGGTCCGCAGTGACGAGACCAGCAACGGGGAGGGCACCTGCCGCCAGCCACGCAACAAGATCGTCGCCGCGTTCGCCCTTGGTAGGTGCGACCCGCTCCTGGGCCCGGGCCTCCACCAACTGGACCGCCCAACGGTGAATGCCGCCCACGTGGGTGATCAACCGTGCGAGATCCCATCCCGGACACGTGGGGACCGGGGTCGACAGGTCTGCCTCGCTCAGCAGCCCTGCCATGCGATCGATGAGCGTGGCGGCGATTGCGCAGTTCTGCTGGTGATCCATAGGCCTATCCTGCCACCGCGCCGCACACCAAGGCACAAGCGCCACACCGAGATTCCGCGAGGAACTGCGCCGCATCCCCAACGTGCGCAATGCGCTGTCTGTCGTGTCGACCTGTGTCCAGACGGTGGCGATCCTGCGGGCTGCAGCGTGGACCACGCCGTGGGCGTGGTGGCCGCCTGCATGGTTCGTCGCCGTGTTGCTGCTCGGACGTACCAACGCCCAGTTCGCGTCGCTCATGCACGAGGCTGCGCATCGCCTGCTGTTTAGCAACAAGGTGGCCAACGACGTTGTTGGCCGATGGAGGGTGCGCCTCACGTTCCTGAAGATCGTGCTCGTGCAGATCGTGCTCGCGGTGCTGATGACCTTGTTCGGGCACCCGCTCATGTACCCGCTGCTCTGGCTGCTGCCGTACCGCATCGGCTGGCACCTCGCCCACCACGTCGACAGCGGCATCCCGTTCCGGAATCTCCCCGAGTGCCACCGGGCGCTGGTGGAGGCTGGCTACGCCAGCGACGCGCTCGAATACCCCTCCTACCGGGCACTCTGGTCCCGTCTGTGCTCCGGGAACTGACCCGCCGCACGCCCCCAGACGTTTCCCCTACGCGGATAGTGGAAATCCCGGGCCGGAAATAGACTGAGGAGCGTGACCGACACGGCTGCCGACCTGCTGCGCATTGAGGACCTCCATGCCCGACCGACACCAGAGGAGGGCGCCGACCCCGGTGCCGACATCCTGAAGGGGCTCGATCTCGTGGTTCGCCGCGGCGAGGTGCACGCAATCATGGGGCCCAACGGCTCGGGCAAGTCCACCCTCGCCAACACCCTGCTCGGCAACCCGGCGTACGAGGTCACCAGCGGCCGCATCCTGTACGACGGCGACGACGTCACCGAGTGGCCCACCGATGTACGGGCCAAGAGCGGCATGTTCCTCGCGTTCCAGTACCCGCAGGAGATCCAGGGCGTCTCGGTCATCCAGTTCCTCCGACAGGCCCTGTCTGCCCGCAAGGGCATTGACCTCTCAGTGCTCGAACTGCGCCTCGCCACCATGGACTGGATGAAGCGCCTCGGCATGGACTCGTCCTTCGTTGACCGGTACCTGAACGAGGGGTTCTCCGGTGGCGAGAAGAAGCGCAACGAGATCATGCAGATGGCGATCCTCGAGCCCGAACTCGCGATCCTCGACGAGACCGACTCCGGGCTCGACATCGACGCGCTGCGGGTTGTCGCCACCGGCATCCGTGAGATCCGCAAGGACCGCTCGCAGCTCGGAATCCTACTCATCACGCACTACCAGCGCCTGCTCGACGAGCTACAGCCGGACTTCGTGCACATCATGGTGGCGGGTCGTATCGTTGCCTCCGGCGGCATGGAGCTTGCCGAACGCCTCGAGCGGGACGGCTACGAAGCCTTCCGCGGGGCCGACTGAGGGACACTGCACCATGGGCCTGCACGCCGCAACGATCAAGGGCGACTTCCCGATCCTCGATCGCATGATCGACGGCAAACGGCTCGTGTTCCTTGACTCGGCTAACTCCACCCAGAAGCCCCGACAGGTCATCGAAGCGATGGCCGAGTTCATGCGTAATTCGTACGCGCCGGTGAACCGCAGTTCGTACCGACTCGCTGCCGAGTCGAACGATTGCTACGAGCGGGCCCGGGCCGTCACACAGCGATTCATCAACGCCCGCAAGCCCCACGAGGTCATCTTCACGAAGAACGCCACGGAGGCCCTCAACCTCGTGGTGCAGTCATGGGGCCGCGCCAACCTGTCGAGCGAGGACGCGGTGCTGCTTACCCACATGGAGCATCATGCCAACATCGTGCCGTGGCAGATGCTCCAGGCAGAGAAGGGTTTCGCCATCCGTTGGGTGCCGCTCACCACAGACGGGCAGCTGGACCTCACGGATCTTGATCGCCTGCTCGTAGGGGTCAAGGCCTTCTCGTTCACCGCGATGTCCAACGTGCTCGGCACCATCACGCCGGTGCGTCGCCTCACGGATGCCGCACACGCGGCCGGAGCGATCGCGATCGTGGACGGCTGCCAGTACGTCCCGCACCATGCGACCGACGTGAGCGCCATGGGTGCAGACTTCCTCGCGTTCTCCTCGCACAAGCTGTGCGGGCCCACGGGCATCGGGGTGCTGTGGGCCCATGAGGCACTGCTGGACGCCATGCCACCCTTCCTCGGCGGCGGCAACATGATCAGCGACGTGCGGCTCGATGGGTTCGACACCGCCGAACTGCCTGCCAAGTTCGAGGCGGGCACCCCACCCATCATCGAAGCAGTCGGCCTCGGTGCGGCGATCGAGTACCTCGAGTCGATCGGCATGGCCGAGATCCGCCAGCATGAGATGGACCTCACCGTGTACGCCCTGAACCTGCTGAAGGATCGATTCGGCGACGACATACACATCTACGGTCCCGACAACATCGAGGTCCGCGGGGCCACCCTGTCGTTCGACTTCCGCGGCATCCACCCACACGACGTCAGCCAGGTGCTGGACCAGACGAATGTGTGCGTTCGTGCCGGCCACCACTGCGCCAAGCCGCTCATGCGGATCCTCGGTACACCCGCCACCACCCGGGCGAGTTTTTATATCTACAACGACGAGAGCGACGCCGACGCACTGGCGGACGCCCTCGACTCGGCCACCGATATCTTCGGTTTCTGATCGAAAGGACCTGCTGTGCCCGGACTCGAAGACCTCTATAGGGAGATCATCCTCGACCACTACCGCACCCCGCGGAACCGTGGTGCGCTCGAGACACCGCCGGCAGTCGTGGCCCAGGGTCACAATCCGCTGTGCGGCGATGAGATCCAAGTGTACCTCCTCGTCGAGGACGGTGTCGTGAGGGACGTGAAAGTTGGCGGCCAGGGCTGTTCAATCAGCCAGTCCTCCGCGTCGATGATGACCCAGGCCGTGAAAGGCAAACCCGTCGCCGATGCACACCGGGTGCTCGATGCATTCCGGCGCATGATGGGCCTCGACGTCGACGGGGAACCGGAGGACGTGAACCTCGGAGACCTTGAAGCACTCCAGGGTGTCGTGAAGTTCCCCGTAAGGATCAAGTGCGCGACCCTCGCGTGGACAACGCTCGCTCAGGCGATGGACGAAGCCGGCGCCTGAGGACCTTCCCACCCATCAGCCCCGCTGATCATGAGTGGAAAGTGTTTCTGGGTGCCGTAAACTCCCCATCCAAGAAGGGGAGTATTCCTCCGCATTGCAGTCGTCATCACGGTGGAAACACCCGGTTGCAGTGGGTCCAGCTAGTTGGGCCGGGAAAGACCTTCGGAAAACGAACATCGTCGTTTGACCGAAGGAACCCTCGTGAGCGCTGCCGCTTCCAACCTCCCCGCTGAAACCGCACCGAACAGTGGTGATGCTTCGCTTGGGCTCTCCACGCAGGAAGCAGCGCTCCGCCTCGACTCCCACGGGCCGAACGAACTCGTAGCCGCGGCCGGTGTGCCCGCATGGCGGCGCCTGCTCGCCGGTTTCACCGACAGGCTCATCCTGCTCCTCATCACGGCCGCCGTCGTCGCCTGGCTCGTGTCGGGAGAGCTCAAGACCCCGGCGATCGTCCTCACCGTCGTTGTCCTCAACGTGGTGATCGGTTTCCTGCAGGAACAGCGCGCCGAGAAGTCGGTTGACGCACTTCGGAACTCGATGACCTCCCGAGCCCGGGTCCGCCGGGACGGCTCGCTGCTGTACGTCGAGTCCCGCGAGGTCGTACCCGGCGACATCGTGCTGCTCGAGGCTGGTGATCGGGTGCCGGCTGACGGGCGGCTGATCTCCGCAGCGAATCTTGAGGCAGCAGAGTCCGCGCTCACCGGCGAGAGCACGCCGGTGGTCAAGGCCGTGGGCGGGCCCACCGACGAGTCGGTCCCGCTCGGCGACCGAAGCGGCATGGTGTTCATGAACAGCGCAATCACCCGCGGGCGCGGCGAGTTCGTGGCAACCGGCACCGGGATGCAGACCCAGATCGGTCGACTGGCAACGTTGCTCAGGGAAACCGAGCCGGGTGACACGCCGTTGCAGAAACAGCTCCACGGTCTGGCCAACAGCGTCGCCAAGCTCGCCATGGGCATCGTCGCCGTTGTCTTCATCATCGGGCTGATCCGCGGAGAGCCCCTGAGCAAGGTGATCCTCACCTCGGTAGCGCTCGCGGTCGCCGCCATCCCCGAGGGACTGCCCGCCGTCACCGTTGTCACGCTCGCCGTCGGGGTCTCCAAGCTCGCCAAGCGCAACGCCATCGTGAAGCGACTCGCCTCGGTCGAGACGCTCGGCTGCGCAACCGTGATCTGCAGCGACAAGACCGGAACGCTGACGCTCAACGAGATGACCGCTGTGGAGCTGGTTACGCAGTTGCACGAGCATGCGGTGAGCGGCCTCGGGTACTCCCCGGAGGGGGAGATCCGCCGCAAGAACGACGACGACCCCGTTGGGCTCGATACTGCACTCGTCGCGATGGTCCTCTGCAACGATGCCGAGATCCGGCGCAACGAGAACGACTGGCAGTTGGTCGGCGACCCGACGGAGGGAGCGCTCGTGGCGCTCGCCGCGAAGGGCGGCGTAGAGGCCGGCCCGCTACGCACCCGGCATCCGCGGATTGCGGAGGTGCCGTTCGACTCGACGCACAAGTTCATGGCGACGGTGCACGAGCTCGCCGACAGCAACGGCGACGTGATGGTGCGGGTCCTCGTCAAGGGCGCCCCCGACGTGCTCCTCGCACGCACCACGAGCGTCATCGACCGTTCGGGCGCCGCCGTGGACATCAACGAGCACCGCGCTGTGCTCGAGGCGCACAACAGCCGCCTCGGCGACAACGGATACCGCGTGCTGGCCATCGCCCAGCGGGAACTGCCGCTCGACGCCTGGCAGGAGTTCCAGTCAAGCGGGGGCGAGCCGATGGGCCTCGTCCGTGACCTCACGCTCCTCGCGTTGGTCGGAATCGTCGACCCCGCACGGGCAGAGGCAAGGGACGCGATCGTGCAGGCGCACCGGGCTGGTATCGCCGTGAAGATGATCACGGGAGACCACGCGTCCACCGCCACCGCCATCGCTCGGGAACTGGGCCTCGAGGGAGACGTGCTGTCGGGCGCAGACCTCGAGGCGATGAGCGACGAGGAACTCGCCGAGCGCGTGGACGAGGTTGCGGTGTTCGCCCGTGTCTCTCCCGAGCACAAGCTGCGGCTCGTCCGCATCCTGCAGCACCGGGGCCACGTGGTTGCCATGACCGGTGACGGGGTGAACGACGCGCCGGCACTCAAGCAGGCGGACCTCGGTATCGCCATGGGGATCACCGGAACGGATGTGAGCAAGGAGGCCGCCACCATGGTGCTGGCCGACGACAACTTCGCCACGATCGTCAGCGCCGTCGGGCGGGGGCGGGCGATCTACGCCAACATTGTGAAGTTCGTCCGCTTCCAGCTCAGCACAACGCTCGGGTTCGCCGTGCTGTTCCTGCTTGCGTCGATAATCGGCATCGCGAGCGGCAAGCCGTTCACTGCCGTAGCAATCCTCTGGGTCAACCTCATCATGGACGGCCCCCCGGCCATGGCGCTCGGTCTTGACGCAGAAGAACCGGACGCGATGCACGCGGCACCGCGACCGGCAGACGAGCGGATCCTGACGCGCGGCCGCTGGGCCAGCGTCGGGCTCTCCGCCCTGGTGATGGCCGTCGGCACGCTCCTCGTGCTCGAGTTCGCACCCGGGCCCGCACTCAGCGCAGGCACGGCCTCGATCGCTGGGACGATGGCATTCAACACCTTCGTGCTCTTCCAGTTCTTCAACATCCTCAATGCCCGCCACGACACGCGCAGCGTGTTCAGGCGCTCGACCCTGCGGAACCGTTGGCTGTGGGTCTCGCTTGCCGCCGTGCTCCTCCTGCAGGTCGGCGTCACGCATTTCGGCCCGATGCAGAGCCTGTTCGACACCATGTCGATCAGCCTCGCCCAGTGGTTCGTGTGCATCGCGGTGGCCAGCAGCGTGCTGGTCGCCGAGGAGGCCCGCAAGTTCATCTCTGCCCGTACCCGCAACACCCGTTAGGAAGGATCCTCACGTGTTCAAGAACACCGCAAAGACAACCGTGCTCCTCGCCGCACTCGGCGGGCTCATCGTGGCCGTCGCCGGCTTGCTCGGCGGCGGAAGCAGCGGAGCACTCACCATCGGACTGCTCATCGCCTTCGTCATGGTCGGCGGTTCCTACTGGTTCAGCGACCGCCTTGCGCTCCGTGCGGCCAAGGCGAGGGTGATCGAGCGCTCCGACAACCCCGACTTCTACGACATGATCGCCTCGCTCGCCACCCGGGCAAACCTCCCGATGCCCCGGGTGGCAATCGCCCCAAGCGAGCAACCGAATGCGTTCGCCACCGGTCGCGGCCCCAGCAAGGCGGTGGTCTGCGCCACCGAGGGTCTCCTGCGGGCCATGCCGCGCGACGAGATCGAGGCGGTCATGGCGCACGAACTGATGCACGTTCGCCACCGGGACATCCTCATCGGTTCGGTGGCTGCTGCCATCTCGACCGCGATCTCCTACATCGCACAGATGGCAATGTTCGCGAGCATGTTCGGCGGTGGCCGCGACGACGAGGACCGACCGAACCCGTTCGCGATGTTGCTCATGTCGCTGCTCGCGCCCATCGCCGCGTCGCTCATCCAGATGGCCGTCAGCCGCTCGCGCGAGTTCGAGGCCGACCGCGGCGCGGCACAGTTGCTCGGCTCCGGTGCATCGCTCGCAACCGCTCTCGAACGCATCGAGTTGCTTGCCGCCAAGGCGCCCATGTCCGTCGCACCGGCCCAGGCGTACGCCTACATCCACAACCCACTCAGCGAGTTCCGCGGCGGGCGGAACGCCAGCATGGCCAGGCTCTTCAGCAGTCATCCGCCCACCGAGGAGCGCATCGCCCGACTGCGGGCGATGACCTTCTAAACCATGCGAGCGCAGCCGTCAGATCGGCAGTAGTGGCAGCACCACCGCCGCGAAAGCGGCCGCGCTCCCGGCAACGAGCAGTGGGAGCACCCCGTGCCCGGGGCCGACGTTCCAGAGCAGCCCGGCCCACAGCCCCGCCACAAGCACTGCCCCGTTGTTCAGCGCCTGGAACACGCCCTGCGCTCGCCCCGCACGCTCACGCGAAACGAGGGAAGCGACCCATGCCTTGCCGACACCGTCGGTGAATGCGGGAAACAGCCCGTACACACCGATGACCACAAACACCCCGATACCCCGGTCCAGCAGACCGAGCCCGATGTAGCCCGCGGCGAAGGCGACGAGGCCAATGGCGTAGACAGTCGAGCGCGGCATGCGGTCGGCGAGCGTGCCTGCTGGATACGAGGCAAGTGTGTAGACGCTGTTGAACACCACGTAGGCGAGCACGACCTGGGTGGTGGAGTAGCCGAGCTGCACAACGCGCAGCAGCAGCAGCGCATCGGAGAAGTTCACGAGGGCAATGATCACCACGGCGAGCGTGGCGAGCCAGAACGGCCTCGGGAACGGTTCCGCTGTGTCCGGCGCCCGCTCCCCGGGACTATCAGCCCCATCTGCGTCGTTCGGCAGCGGCGGCCGACGGTCACGCACGAACGCAACGAGTGCGGTCGAGATCACCGCCGGGACGATCGCCCACCACATGGCCGATCGCACGTTTCCGTGGACAACCGACAGCGCCAACAAGCCGATCAACGGACCAACGACCGCACCGAGGCTGTCACCGGCGCGGTGGAACCCGAATGCCTTGCCGAGCGATTCCGGGGGCGTGTCCGCAGCGATCAATGCATCGCGGGGCGCTGAACGGAGTCCTTTTCCGAAGCGGTCGCTGACGCGACCGAGCAGCACCATCGGCCACGCCACCGAGGAAGCGACCAACACCTTGCCGACGGCGGCCATTCCGTAGCCATACGCAATGAATGGTTTGCGTCCGTGCCGGTCGGACCATTTCCCGGCAAAGAACTTGGTGACACCAGCAGTCGCATCCGCGACCCCCTCGATCACACCGACGAGTACTGGTGGCGCCGCAAGGACTCCGGTGAGGAATATCGGCAGCAATGGATAGACCAAATCGCTCGCCGTGTCCTGGAAGAACGACACGAGCGTGAGTACGACGAGCGTTCTTGTGCACCACGACCGCCGTTGGGGTTCCCCCACTTCAGCGATCCCGTCGGCATGCTCACTCACCTCGACAGCGTACTGAGGCCTTATTTGCTGCTGCCGTGCCGGGGCGTGCGCGCGACCGGGGAGAACTCGACCCCTAGGACGCGGATGCGCGCATCCCGCGGCCCGGTCTAGCGCGCGAAGAGGTCGTCGAGACCAGTGCGCTTGCCGGCGGCGGGTGCCTCGGGCTCGCTGCCGAGGTACTTCGCGTAACCGTCACGCTCGAGCTCATCGGCGAGTTCTGGGCTGCCGCTCGCAACCACGCGGCCCCTCACCAGGATGTGCACGGTGTCGGGTCGAAGCTCTTCGAAGAGCCGGCTGTAGTGGGTGATTGCAAGGACGCCGAGCCCGGCGTTCGACGCGGCCTCCACCCGGCGGGCACAGTCGCGGAGGGCGTCAATATCGAGACCCGAGTCCAGTTCGTCGAGAATCGCGAATTTGGGCTCGAGGACCGCGAGTTGCAGTGTCTCGTTGCGCTTCTTCTCGCCACCCGAAAGGTCCACGTTGAGGGCACGGTGGAGAAGTTCGGTGTCTAAACCGATTCGTGCGGCCTCGGCGCGCAGGAGGTTCTCCAGCCCGTTCGCGCTGCGCCCGCGTGACACGAGTGCCTCGGCAAGAACGTCGTCGAGCTTCACGCCCGGGACCTCGGTGGGGTACTGCATGATGAGATGTACGCCCGCGGCCGCCCGCTTCCAGGTGGGCAGAGCAAGGAGATCCTCGCCGTCGAGGGTGACCGACCCGGCGAGCACGTGATACCCCGGGCGGCCTAAGAGGACCGCCGACAGCGTCGACTTGCCGGCGCCGTTGGGCCCCATCACAGCGTGCACCTCACCGGAGGAAACCGTGAGGTCCACACCGAAGAGGATCTGCTTGCCCTCGACGGCGGCCTCGAGGCCGCGGATCTCGAGGGTGTGTCGTTCGTTGCCACTCATGAGATCTCCAACTCCACTTCGCCGTTCACCACACGGACGTCGTAGACGGGCACTGGCTGGGTTGCCGGCAGGGTCTGGGGCACCCCAGAGGTGAGGCTGAAGCGGCTTCCGTGCTTGGGGCACTCGAGTGCGCACTCGTCGTCCAACACCTCGCCGCCGCTCAACGACACGTCGGCGTGCGAGCAAACGTCGCCGATGGCGTACACGCTGTCTCCGATGCGCACGAGGGCAATGGCTTGGCCGTCGATCTCCACCCGGCGCGCCGAACCGGACTCGAACTGCGCAAGCGGACCGAGATGGTGGACGGCGCTCATCCGCCCACCGAACCAGCGAGCACTGCCGGCACGCCGTCGAGTTTGGCCGCCACGCGCGCACGCAACTGGGCCGCGAGCGCCGGCAACGGAAGCTGTTCGAGTACCTCGTCGAAGAAGCCGAGCACGATCAGTCGCTCTGCGATCTCCGGGGACACGCCACGGCTCTCGAGGTAGAAGCGCTGCTCCACGTCGATCGGGCCCACGGTGCTCGCATGGCTGCAGCGCACGTCGTTGGTCTCGATGTCGAGGTTGGGGACACTCTCGGCCCACGCCCCTGCCGACAGTGTGAGGTTGCGGTTCGTCTGGAACGCTGAGGAGCCCTTGGCCTCGTGACCGATCCGGATGAGGCCGGTGTAGACGCTCCGGGCCGTGTCCTTCACTGCGCCCTTGAACAGCAGGTTCGACTGTGTGCGCGGTGCGATGTGCGACTGGATCGTGCGGAAATCGTGCATCTGAGTGCCGTCCGCGAAGTAGAGGGCCGTCTGCTTCGTCGAGGAACCCTGCCCATTGGCCACGGCCTCGGTCCGCACACGGGCGTAGTCCCCGCCGAGGGCCACCGACGACAGCGAGACGGTGCTGTCGCGGTCCGCCCAGGCGAGTTGGTGCCCGATCAGCCACACATCCGTGCCGAGTTCGTTGATCGCGACGTACTTCACCCTCGCAGCAGGACCGGCGTGAATCTCGACCACCGGGGCGACGAGTGCAGCGCCCGAGGCGTCGCTGCGGAACCGCTCGACCACCGTGATCTCGCTGTCGGCCGCCGCATGGATCACGAGACGCGGGAACGTGATCTGTCCCTCGCTGACCGAATGCTCAACCACGACCGGCACCTCGAGCACCTGACCGCGGACCGTGCGCAGCACGATCGGCTCGCTGAGGGCTGTGTTCCACTCGGCAAACACGTCGGGGGCAGGCGCCACGGGGTCCGTCTCGAGGGGTTCGGACAAACACTCGCCGGCGCCGCTGATCGACGATGCGGCGGGCGAGTAGGCGTAGCGGTCGAGGTTGAGTTCGTCGATCCGGCTGTACCGCCAGATCTCCTCGTCCACCTGGGGCATCGCTGAGGCGGTAGCCCGCACGGCAGCGGCAGTCCTTCGCTCGATCAGCCAGCTCGGGCCGGGGATCGCGCTCGCAAGTTCGGGGTTCATCGGCGGTCCTGAGGGGGTCGGGAGCAGGGGAAATACTACCATCGCCGTAGGGGAAATCCCCCGGCCCGCTGGGGCTCAGGACCTGCCGCGACGCCGGAAAAAGCGGCCAAAACCCTTCTTGCGCTGGTTCTCGGCGAGCACCTCCGCGAGCACCTCGGGCACGATCGCGTTGATGATCTCCTCAGCCTCGTCGAGGACCGCCGCAGCGGTTCCGTCATCGAGTCCCGGCGGTTCCTCCGGTGTACTCGGCGGCGTCAGACTCCCGTAGGTCCAGCCACCGTCGATGATCCGCCGCTGGTAGCCCGCGCACTGATCGGGGCAGCGCCACGGTGCATCGGGGGCGAGGTCGACGTTGCACTTCTGCACGGTCTCGCCGTTGGCATAGGTGCGGCTCTCGAAGTTCTTGCATTCCTGACGCATCGGCACCCCGACATTCTGGCTCGTCGCTGGCCCCATGGTGTCGCAATCGCGCTGCTTCGTGGCACGATCATGCATAGTGATCTGTCGCACACGCCACCTGCTCGTCCTCCTACCGCTCGCTCTCCTAGCGGCCTGTGGGTCTTCAACCCCGGCCGGGGGCCCGACCACCGCACTGGTATCCGTGGCCCCGTCCACGAGCAGCGTCGCCGGCACCACAGCGCCCGCGCCGTCCGAGAGTGCCGCACCGACCACCGAGGCCACCGGTGCCCAGACCATCAAGCCCGGGTTCGGCTACCTGACGGTCCGAGACGGCGTCACGCTGTCGATCAACGTGATGCTCCCGGGGACGGAGAAGTCCGGCCCCTACCCGACCGTGGTCGAGTACTCGGGATACGACCCGAGCAACCCCGACAACACAACATCGTCGGCGCTCTATAACGCATTGGGCTACGCCCACGTCGGCATCAACGTGCGCGGTACCGGCTGCTCGGGCGGTGCGTTCAGGTTCTTCGAGGACAAGCAGCTCACCGACGGCTACGACGCGATCGAGACCATCGCGTCGCAACCGTGGGTGCTGCACAACAAGGTCGGCATGGTCGGCATCTCGTATCCCGGCATCACGCAGCTCTTTGTTGCATCCACACAGCCGCCGAGCCTTACATCAATCGCACCGTTCTCGGTGAGCGACGACCTCTATCGCTCCACGCTGTATCCGGGCGGGATCCTCAACACGGGCTTCGCCGTGATGTGGAGCACCGAGCGCGGCAAGGAGGCACAGCCCTTCGGTCAGGCATGGACCAAGAAGCGTGCTGACGCGGGCGACACAACCTGCATCACCAACCAGGATGCGCGCTCGGGCAATCTGGACCCCGCGAAGGAGATCGCGGACAACCCCTTCTACAACCCGGGCGTCTCCGATGTGCTGAACCCGTCGCTGCTCGTCGGGAAGATCACGGTGCCGGTATTCCTCGCCGGGGCGTGGCAGGACGAGCAGACCGGCGGGCGCTTCCCGGCGCTGCTCGACAAGTTCACGTCGTCACCGCATGTGTACGCCACCATGTCGAACGGCCTGCATACCGAGGCGCTCGGTGTCGGTTTCCTAAACCGCTACCACGAGTTCCTCGAGCTCTACGTCGCACAGCGCACCCCACAGTTGAGCATCATGGCCGGGTTCATTCCATCGGTGCTCTACAAGACCGTGTTCAACGTGAGCGGGCTCGGCTTCGCCCCGCTCCGGTTCACCGGCAAGACGTATGAACAAGCGCTGGCGGCCTTCGAGTCCGAGCCTCCGGTGCGCATCCTGTTCGAGGAGGGCGCAGCCGACGGCCTGCCCGCCGGTGCACCCGCTCCTCGCTTCGAGGCGTCGTTCCCGTCGTGGCCGATCCCGAGCACCGAACCGACACCGATGCTGCTCACCGCGAAGGGTGGCGCCGCTGCGTACACCTACGATCCCGATGCAACTGCCGACACGTATTACACCGGGTCGCTCGCCGAGATCTGGAACGCCGACGTGAAGTGGGACTGGAAGCCTGCGCCGAAAGGCGCCGTAGTGGCATTTGAGGGTCCGACGCTGGGGGCCGATCAGGTGCTCGTCGGGCCCGCTTCGGCCGATCTCTGGATCTCCTCCTCTGCCCCCGACACCGATCTCGAGGTGACAATCACCGAGGTCCGCCCCGACGGGCAGGAGGTCTACGTGCAATCAGGCTGGCTGCGTGCCAGTCGGCGGGCACTCGATACCGCAGCCTCCACCGAACTGCGGCCGGTGCACACCCATCTCCAGCGGGACGCGGCTCCACTCGTTGCCGGCGAGCCGACTCTCGTACGCGTGGAACTTTTCCCCTTTGCCCACGTGTTCCGCAAGGGCTCCCGTGTCCGGGTGCTCGTCGGCTCCCCCGGCGGCAACCGCGCACAATGGATCTTCCAGGGCCTCCCGGCCGGAGGCACGGTTACGGTGCTGACCGACAAGCAACACCCGTCGCGCATCGTGCTTCCCGTACTGAAGGGCATTGCGGCACCGGCCGGGCTGGCACCTTGCGGATCGCTGCGCGGCCAGCCGTGTCGCATCTACACCAAACTCGGCTAGCCGACCGAGCCTTCCATCTGCAGCTCAATGAGGCGGCTCCACTCGACCGCGTACTCCATCGGCAACGTGCGGGTGACCGGCTCGATGAACCCGTTGACCACCATCGACATGGCCTGCTCCTGGGAGAGCCCACGGCTCATCAGGTAGAACAACTGCTCGTCGGCGATCTTGGACACGGTTGCCTCGTGGCCGATCTGCGCGTCCTTCTCGCCCACTTCCATGTACGGGAACGTGCGTGAGGTGGAGTCCTCGTCAAGGATGAGTGCGTCGCACTGCACGTGGCTCTTGCAGCCGTACGCGCCTTCCTCGACACGAACGAGGCCGCGGTAGGTGGTGATCCCACCGTCCTTGCTGATCGACTTCGACACGATCTTCGACGTGGTCTCCGGCGCGGCGTGCACCATCTTGGCCCCCGCGTCCTGGTGCTGGCCCTCGCCGGCGTACGCCACCGAGAGCACCTCTCCGGTTGCCTTCGGTCCGACGAGGTACACGCTCGGGTACTTCATCGTGAGCTTGGAGCCGATGTTGCCGTCGATCCACTCCATGTGGCCCTCGGCCTCGACGCGTGCGCGCTTGGTGACGAGGTTGTAGACGTTCGGCGACCAGTTCTGGATGGTGGTGTAGGTGACTCGGGCCGAAGGCTTCACGATGATCTCCACCACAGCGGAGTGCAGCGCTTCCTTCGCGTACACGGGTGCGGAGCAGCCCTCGATGTAGTGCACCTTCGAGCCCTCGTCGGCGATGATGAGCGTGCGCTCGAACTGGCCGGCGCTCTCGGAGTTGATGCGGAAGTACGCCTGCAGCGGCATCTCGCACTCGACACCCGGTGGCACGTAGATGAACGAGCCACCGCTCCAGACCGCCGAATTCAGCGCCGAGAACTTGTTGTCGGCCGGGGGGATGACGGAGCCGAAGTGCTGCTTGACGAGGTCCGGGTACTCGCGCAGGGCGGTGTCCATGTCGCAGAACAGGATCCCCTGAGCAGCGAGCTCGTCACGGTTCTTGTGGTAGACGACCTCGGAGTCGTACTGGCTGGTGACACCGGCGAGGTACTTGCGCTCCGCCTCCGGGATACCGAGCTTCTCGTAGGTCTGCTTGATCTTCTCGGGGAGGTCTTCCCACTCGTCCACCACACCGCCGTCGGTCGGCTTGATGTAGTAGTAGATGTCGTCGAAGTTGATGTCGGGCATGTTGATCGCGAACCACGCGGCCATCGGCTTCTTCTCGAACACGTTGAAGCTGCGCTCGCGAAACTTGCGCATCCACTCGGGCTCGCCCTTCCAGCGCGACATCTGGTTGACGACATCGGTGCTAATGCCCTTCGCCGGCCGGAATACGTACTCTTCACCGTCGTTCCAGCCGAGGCTGTACTTGCTGAGGTCGAGATCAATGGCGGTCATCGTGAGACTCCTCGGAGAGGTGCATCCCGAATGGGGAACCCGGGATTTCCACTACCGCCATAGTAACAATTCCTCGGCCGAAAACCCCGAGCCAGACCGTCGGTTCAGCGCATCTCGATGAAGATGCACTCCCCGGGACACTCCTCTGCGGCGTCGACAACCTGCTGGTACAGCCGTTCGGGGACGAAGGCGAGACTCCCTGAGCCTCCCGGGTCGTTGAGGATCTGATCGGCCTCTTTGACGTAGGCGATCCCATCCTCGAGCAGGGCGAACACATCAGGGGCGTGGTCCTCGCACAGACCGTCGCCCGTGCACAGGTCCTGATCGATCCACACCCTCATCGCGGCCCGCCGTGAGTAACCATGGTGACCCGCAGGGTACATGGCGCCTGCCGTTAGCGTGCCCGGCGTGCAACCCCCCCTCGCCGAACGCCGTGCCCACACCTGGCAACGCCCCACCGGGCCGACCGAGGACCCGTACGCCTGGCTGAGCAACCCGCAGGACCCGGCGACCCTTGGCTACCTCCACGCAGAGAACGCGTATTGCGAGGAGTGGTTCGGCCCCCACGCTGCGCTCAAAGAGACGTTGTTCGGCGAGATCCGGTCGCGTATCCAGGAGACCGACCAGTCCGTCCCGGTGCGCAAGGGACCGTGGTGGTACGTCGGGCGCACGATCGAGGGGCTGTCCTACGGGGTTCACTGCCGCGGCAACTCGGCCGGGACCGCGTCGTCGCACGTGCTCCTCGACGAGAACCGGGAGGCGGAGGGGTCCGATTATTTCGCACTCGGAGCCTTCGACATCAGCCCCAACCATCGTCTGCTCGCGTGGTCGCACGATCTGGACGGCTCGGAGGAGTACGTCCTGCGGGTGAGGGACCTCGACACCGGGGCGGACCTCGCCGACCGGGTTGAGCGCACGTACTACGGAACCGCGTGGTCCGCCGACAACGAGTGGATTTTCTACACGGTGCCCGACGAGGCGATGCGACCGTATCAACTGTGGCGCCACCGCATCGGCACGGAGCAGTCCGCTGACGTCCTCGTGCTCGAGGAACCCGACGAGCGGTTCTTCCTCGAGGTGGACCTGAGCCGCAGTGGGGCCTGGATCATCGTCACGCTGGAATCGAAGGAATCCTCCGAGGTGTGGCTCATCCGGGCCGACAACCCGACGGGAGAGCCGTTGCGTGTCCGTGAACGACTCGACAAGCACGAGTACGCGGTGGATCACTGGGGGGACTGCTTCGTCGTACTGACCAATCTCGACGCAGAGGACTTCCGCGTGATGACCGCGTCGATCGACGACCCGGCCGCTTGGACCGAATTGGTTCCGCACGAATCCGGACGCCGCATCACCGGGGTAGAACCCTTCGCCACCCATCTTGTCCTCCACCAGTGGGCCGACGCCCAGCCCGGGCTGCGCGTGATGTTCCGCGACCGGTCAACGCGGCGCATCGACGTTGGCGACAGCCCGTGCGACGTCGAGTTCTCCGCGAACCCCGAGTACGACACGGAACTGCTCCGCTTCGACTACCAGTCGCTCATGCAGCCACGCGGCACGTTCGAGGAGAACGTGCGCACCGGCGAGCGGGCGCTGCTCAAGCAGACGCCAACGCCCAACGTGGACCTCGCTGCGTACGAGACCACCCGCACGTGGGCAACATCCAGCGACGGTGAGCGCGTACCAGTCGACCTCGTGTGGCGCAGGGGAACCGAGCGCAATTCCACCGCTCCCCTACTGCTCTACGGCTACGGCTCGTACGAGATGTCGATCGCCCCATGGTTCTCGGTAGGCCGCCTCTCACT
Source organism: Actinomycetota bacterium (assembly GCA_009701715.1). Classification (GTDB taxonomy): domain Bacteria; phylum Actinomycetota; class Acidimicrobiia; order Acidimicrobiales; family Ilumatobacteraceae; genus WLJO01. Next base: position 35,281 of record WLJO01000013.1, on the reverse strand, counting down.
CCTCGACAGAGGGTGGGTGTGGGCACTTGCGCACCCGAGGGGTGGCGGCGAACTGGGCCGGCGCTGGTACCGGAACGGCAAGTTGCTCAACAAGCGCAACACCTTCGAGGACTTCATCGCCTGCGCGGAGCACCTCGTCGCCGAGGGTTGGGCGCACCCGAGCCGTGTGGCGATCGAGGGAGGCTCGGCCGGCGGCCTGCTCGTCGGTGCCTGCGCCACGATGCGTCCGGAACTCTTTGCGTCCGTGGTTGCCGAGGTTCCCTTCCTCGACATCGTCACGACGATGAGCGACCCGACCCTCCCGCTGACGGTGACGGAGTGGGAGGAGTGGGGAGACCCGCGCAGCGAGCCGTTCGCGTCGTACATGCTCGGCTACTCGCCGTACGACAACACCGATGCGGCCGACTATCCGGCCACGTACGTCACTGCGGGCCTCAACGACCCCAGGGTGAGTTACCACGAGCCAGCAAAGTGGGTGGCACGCCTGCGGTCGGTGAATACGGGGTCGAGGCCGATCGTGTTCAAGACCGAGATGGGCGCCGGCCACGGTGGGCCCTCGGGCCGCTACGACGCTTGGCGCGATCTGGCCCAGACGTTCGTCTTCCTCCTCGCCACCACCTAGCTCAACCCATCTTGACGCTGCAGACCTTGCCCTTGAAGAAGGTCATGGCGTCGCTCACGTCGTCCTCGCAGTGCAGATCCCCCACACGGCCGAGCACGAACCAGTGGTCACCCATCTCAATGACCTGCTCCGTGCTGCAGTCAATCCACCCGATTGCACCCGGCAGGATGGGCGAGCCGCTCGGGGCCTTCTGCCAGTCGATGCCGTCGAAGCGACCCTCTGAGTCCTTGGCGAACCTCCAGCAGAGTTCTCCCTGTTCGGCCCCGAGGATGTTCACGCAGAACGACCCGCCGGGAGCGATGTCCGCCCAACTGCGCGAATTGACGGCCGGCAGGAACCCCACCAGCGGCGGCTCGAGCGAGACCGAGCAGAACGAACCGATGGTGAGCCCCCCCGGCTCCCCCGAGGTAGACAGGCCCGTCACGATCGTGACCCCGGTGGGGAGGTGTCCGAGGACCTGACGGAAGCGCGCGGTATCGAAGTTGCTCACGTGCTCACGTTAGGCGACGGCGCCACACCGGTCAGGAACAACTTCGCCCCCCGCGCCACTCGGTACGCAACCGACGGACCGACCGATGCGACTGGCTACTGGTCGGCATCCATAGCCGCCACGAGTTCGTCGTGGCTCATCGATCCCGGGGCGGGTCCGTCGACGAGCATGCGGTGCATCAGGCGCTGGAGGAACGCGTTCGCGGGGGTCGGGATTCCGCGCAACCGGCCGAGGAGCACGATCTCACCGTTGAGATAGTCGGTCTCGGCGCTGCCGCGGTTGCGCAAGAAGCTCTGCCACGTTGATCCGCCGCCGCGGTCCTGCCCCTCGATGAGGTGGAAGCGGAGTTTGTCCCCACGGTGGGCGACATCCTCGTCGCGTCCCACGTACTCGATCCCCGCGGCACTCAGGCACGCCTCCCCCTCAGCGCGCACACGTCGGTACGCCTCGGAGTATCCGAACCCGGGGCCGACGGCCACCTCGATTGCGTTGTTGAGGTTCATGAGCAGCTTGCCGTACTTCCACCGCATGATGTCCGGTCGGGCTGCGGACTCGAATCCCGAGTGTTTGAGCGCAGCACAGATCGCACGGCTCGTGTCATCCACCCCATTGGGGTACCGACCGATGTCGAGGATCCCGTTGAGCGGCGACGTATACACCTGCACCACCCCGGGCTTCAGGTGCGTGCCGATGAGCATCACGTTCATCCCGTACACGTTGGGGAAGAGCCGGAGCGCACTCGGCTCGTTGCACACTGCGTTCTGGGCACACACCACCGGCGTACCCCACGGCATCGTCCGGGCCAGCCGCTCGAGTACCGGGGGGAGGTCCTGGGACTTCACCGAGATGACCACGACGTCCCCCACGCCGAACACGATGTCGCCCGGGTCCGTGACCACCGGCAGCCGCACGTGAACCGCACCCGTGGGCGTCTCGAGCACCAACCCATCCCGCGCCATCGCCGTGGCATGCTCGCCGCGGGCCACCGCAACCACGTCGTGTCCGTTCTGCACCAGCTTTGCGGCGATCGGGCCCCCGACCGCACCTGTTCCGTAGACGATGAACCTCATGTGCCCCCGACCGTAGCCATCATGCGGCCCGGAATCAGAAGTTGAACTTGCCGATGGCGCTGACGTCTGTGGGATTCAGGAACTTGTCCGAGGTCCAGCCATCGAGGTCGTACTCAGACATCGCGCGATCCGCCATGCCCTCCATCATCTCGAGGGTCCCGGTCATGCTGGCCACGCCCACGCACTGGATTCGTGCGTCCTCGTGGCTTCCCGAGTAATTGCGCTCGTACAACTCGTGGCGACCGCCGAACTCGCTGCCGATGCAATCCCACAACAGTTTCATGATCTTCACGCGGTCGAGGGCACCGATGCCGTTGGACCCACGGACGTACTTCTCGAGGTACGGGCGGATCTCGTCGGACTTGAAGTCGGCAGCGTTCGAGTTCACGTAGATGAGGCCGGATGCGACCACCTGCTCGATGATCTCCTTGATCCTCGGGTACAGCCACGGGGCCATGACCCGGTACGACATCCCGGTCTCGAGGTTCGGCTGCAAGCAGCCGTTCGCCCACATGGTCGGCGACTTGCACATCTGGTCACTCATCGCCCAGAACATGTTGCGGATTGCGATGCACTCGCCGAGGTTCGCCTGAACGCCGCGGAACTCGCTCGCGCCGGTGGCGCGCAGGGCCTTGGCGAGCACTCCGATGATGAAGTCGAGTTTGACGCAGAGGCGTGTGAGCCCGTGCAGGGTGAACCGCGGAGTGAAGCCCGAACCACCCGCCCACGACGTTGCCTCGTCGGCCCCGTACATGAAGACGTTCTCCCACGGGATGAGCACCTTGTCGAACACGAGGATCGAGTCGTTCTCGTCCAGCCGGCTCGACAGTGGGTAGTCAAATGGGCTGCCGGTAACAGCCGCCTGGAACTCGAAGGAGTTGCGGCAGATCAGTTTGACCCCGGGTGCGTCCATCGGCGTTGTGCACACGATTCCGTACGCCTTGTGCCTCACCGGCAGTCCGTAGTGGGCGATGAAGTTGTAGTGCGTGAGTGCCGAGCCGGTTGCGACCACCTTCGCACCCGACACGACGAGGCCGTTGTCGGTCTCTTTCTCGACGTGCATGCAAACCCCCGCCGACTCGTCGGCGGGCAGGTTGCGGTCCACGGGCGGGTGGACGATTGCGTGGTTCCAGTATGGAACGGTCTCCTGCGTCTCTTTGTACCAGTGCAGCGCGTTGGCCTGGTACGGGGCGTAGAACTCGCTGTTGGCGCCGAGGGTGCCGAGGAACGCCGCCTTGTAGTCGGGCGCCCGACCCATCCATCCATGGACGAGGCGCTGCCAGCAGGCGATGGCGTCACGGCCGCCGATGAGGTCCTCCACCGTCCGGGGAACCTTGAAGAACCGATGCGTACGGCCGCCGCTCCCGGTGTCGGTCTCGGTGGTGAGGATGTCCCGGGTGGCTGGGTCGTGCAGTGCGTCGTACATCGTCGCGATGGACCTCACGCTGTTGCGGAACGCCGGGTGCGTGGTGACGTCCTTGACCCGCTCACCCTGGAAGTACACCGTGCGGCCGTCGCGCAGGCTCTCGATGTACTCGGCGCCCGTGTACGCACGACGTGCGGTGGACGAGGTCGGCTGACTCTCGGTTGCTGTCACGTTGATCCCCCGGTCGCATCGGCCCAGCACGGCGGTGGTCCTTGTGCTTGCCTGCCCACCCAATCAGCGTAACCACGCAGCGACTCGCTCTGCAGCGGGACGGATCGCCCGAGCCTCGAACCGTTGCCCCATCTCGGGCGATCTCGTAGTCTCCGAAGCGGGAAATCTTCTCGATCTGGGGAACTGTCATGCCTTCTGCACACCCGTACGGCCCGTCCGTCAATCACCTCGTCCTCACCGTCCGGGACATCGAGGCGTCGCATCGGTTCTACACCGAGGTCCTCGGCTTCACGCGCAACGGTGAACTCACCGGACCGCTCGCCGGCTCCACGATGTGGTTCTACCAGGGCCACCCCGACTCGCATCACGACATTGCGCTCGTCCAGGGGAAGGGCACCCTCGAGCCCGCTGAACCGTGGGGCGGCTTCTTCCCCGAGGCCAAGGTCGGCCTGAACCACGTTGCCATCGGCTACCCGACACGGGAGGAATGGCTGGCGCGCATCGAGCACATCCAGGACATCGGGGTGAAGTTCATCATTCGCGGCAACCACGGCATGACCCACAGCGTCTACATCAGCGACCCCGACGGCAACGGCATCGAGGTGCTCTACGAGGTGCCCAAGGAGGTCTGGGAGCACGACGTGAACGGCGCACTCAACTACTTCGAGATGCTGCCCACCGAGGGCCCCGGCTCCATCATGGACACCACGGACTACCACCGGTTCGAGACTGCCAAGTAACTCGCCGCAGCTACACGAGCCCGAGGTTGCTACGGAGGCGGGCGAGCTCTGAGCGGTAGTGCTCCACCGTGCGCAGTTTGATCTGCTCATACCCACCGACGAGTTCCGGCAGACCAGCCAGCTCCACCGCTGCCGCCACCGTGCCGTCGTTGACCCGGGTAGATACCTGCCCGATCAGTGACACGTACTCGTTGATGAGCCCACGCTCCACCCGACGGACCTCGGCCTTGCCGAAGGGATCGGCCCACGTGCCCCGCAGGCCGCGCCCTGCGCGCAGCATGCCGAGGATCGGGCGGGCCCACGGACCCAGCGCAATCTTGTTCTTCATACCGAGGCTGCGCAGGAGCGGCGGATGGAAGTTGAAGTACACCTTGACGTTCGCGCCGACGGCATTCTCCACCTCGGCGCGGGCCCCCTCCTCCAGATGGAGCCGGGCAACCTCGTACTCGTCCTTGTACGCCATCAGCCGGTAGAGACCGCGAGCAACGGCCTCGGCGAAGGCAATGCTGCCCGTACCGGCGGCCTGCTTCACCACATCGAGATAGGAGCCTGCGTACTTCTCGTTCTGGTAGACGACGAGATCCCCTGCGCGCAGGCGAACGATCCGACCCAGTTCCCCGTCGCCGAGACCCATGGAGACAATCGCTTCCTCGATGCGCTGCGTGGGCTTGGGGAGGTAGTCCTCCGCGAACACCGAGTGCTCGCGGACCCTCGCCGGATCGACGGCCCAGAGCCGCCCCCAGCGGAACGCAAGCTTGTTGGCCTCGACCGCTGCACCGTTTAGCTCGATTGCCGATTCGATCGCCCCAGCAGATACGGGCAGTGCCCCCAACTGGTACGCAATACCGAGCTGGAAGATGTTCGCCGTTGTCGACTCCCCAAAGAGTGCCTCGGTGACGGCGATCGTGTCGAGGAAACGGTTGTCCGCCGCACGCGTCGCCTGGTTCATGTCGGACTGCAGGTCCGCGAGATTCGGGTACACCGCGCTCGCATCCCGCACCATGAGCCCGGTGGGGCTCTTCGAGGTGGAGACCACCGCAACCGTCCGGGCAGGTGACACCCCAACCAGGTTGCCCGGCGAGAGACCGACGAGGAGGTCGAACACGAGGTAGAGATCCGCCCCACCCGCAGTGATCTTGTTCGTTCCCTCGATGGGCGTGGAGGAGATGTGCACGTCGGAAACCACCGGCCCGGCCTTCTGCGAGAGACCGGTCTGGTCGAGGCCACCGACGTGCTTGCCATCGAGGGTTGCGGCCGTGCCGACGATCTGGGCAACAGTGACCACGCCCGTACCGCCTACCCCGGGCATCCGGAGTGTGACGTTGTCTGTGGGCACGATCGGTGTCGGCTCAGGGAGCAGCGACAGGTCGAACGTCGGGCGACGGCGGGCCCCGCCCTCGGCCCGTGTCGCTTTTTTCGACCTCGCGGAGGATTTCTTGGGCACCACGGTGAGGAACGAGGGGCAATCACCCTCGAGGCAGGAATAGTCCTTGTTGCAGGACGACTGGTGAATTGCCGTCTTGCGCCCGAACTCGGTATCCAAGGGCTGAACGGAGAGACAGTTCGACTTCACGCCGCAGTCTCCACATCCCTCGCACACGCGCTGGTTGATGACAACCCGGCGTGCCGGATCTACGGCGTTGCCGCGCTTGCGGTCCCGACGCTTTTCCGCTGCGCACTGCTGGTCGTGGATGAGCAGAGTGACGCCGGGGAGCTTCGCGAGTACTTCCTGTGCCTCGACGATTCGGGAGCGGTCCCACACCTCGACACCGGACGACAGTTTGACGCCCCGGTACCTCGACAACTCGTCGGTGGTGATGATGACCCGCTTGACGCCTTCGCACAGCGCCCACGACGAGAGACGGTCGACGGGCATCGCGCCTGCTGCGTCCTGACCGCCGGTCATTGCCACGGCGCTGTTGTAGAGCAGTTTGAATGTCATGTTCGCGTCCGCGGCGACTGCCTGGCGGATGGCGAGCGAGCCCGAGTGGGCGAAGGTGCCGTCCCCGATGTTCTGGATGAAGTGTTCGGTCTCGACGAACGGGGCAACCCCAATCCACTGGACGCCCTCGCCACCCATCTGCGTGCCGCCCATGATCTGGCCCACGCGCTCGGGGGCGAGGAACACCACGAGACCGTGGCAGCCGATTCCGGAGCCGACCAGCGAGCCCTCTGGCACCTTGGTGCTCGTGGAGTGCGGGCACCCGGAGCAGAAGTACGGCGTGCGGTTCGGGAGCACCTCGATCTTGCGCTTGATCTGCAGGGCCGACGAGGACGGAGTGGCCGGTGTCATCTGCGCAGAGTCGAGGCGCGCTGCGAGACGCCGGCGCAGGGGGTCGACGAGGTAGTCGGCATCGAGGGCTCCCGTGCCGGGCACGAGCAGGGCACCCTCGTGGTCCCGCTTGCCGAAGATCCTCGGCGCGTTCGTCATGCCGTACAGGGCGTCACGGAGGTACGTCTCGATGAACGGGCGCTTCTCCTCGACGACGACGATCTCCTCGAGGCCCTGCGCGAAGCGGCGCACCACGTCGCGCTCCAACGGGTAGAGCATGCCGAGCTGCAGGAGTCGGATACCGAATCTGGAGACGTCCGCCCGGCTGAGGCCGAGGAGATGAAGCGCCTCAAGGGTCTCGTAGTAACAACGACCCGATGCAACAATGCCGATCCATGCCTGCGGTGGGTCGACCGTGATCCGGTTGAGGTTGTTGGCCGACGCATACATCTCGGCGAGCGGGATCCGTGCCTCGAAGATCTCCTTCTCCAGCGGACCTGAGGTCCAGGGCCCGACATTGCCCTCGACGGTCGGCCGATACGGCTTGCCGTTCCAGATGAGCTCCGGTAGCACCGGGGCGAACCGGCCGGGACCGACCTCGATGGTTGCCGTGCCGTCGGCAACCGCCGAAACGATCTTCATGCCGGTCCAGAGCCCGACGAGTCGGGATATCGCAATGCCGTGCAGACCGAGGTCCAGGCTCTCCTGCACGTTTCCGGGCTGGAGGGTGGGGATGTGCAGATCCGCCATCGACCACTCCGATGACGACGGCAGAGTGGACGACTTGCAGGCCGGATCGTCCCCGACCAGCGCGAGCACACCGCCGTGACGGGTGGTGCCGCCGTACTGCGCGTGGCGGATCGCGTCGCCCGAGCGGTCGAGACCCGGCGCCTTGCCGTACCAGACGCCGAGGACACCGTCATATTTCTGTCCCGGGAACGTTGCCGAGATCTGGCTGCCGAGCACCGCGGTTGCGCCGAGCTCCTCGTTCAGGCCGGGCACATGCACGAAGTTCCACGGTTCGAGGAGCTTCTTGTGCGCAATAAGTTCTCGGTCGTAACCGCCGAGCGGCGAGCCCTGATAGCCGGAGATGAAGGTCGCCGTGTTCAGACCCGCGTCCCGGTCCGCACGCATCTGGTCGATCGGCACGCGGACGAGGGCCTGTACCCCAGTGAAGTAGAAACTGCCGTCGGGCTCGCGGTACTTCGCGTCGAGGTCCCCGGCGTGCTGGCCGCCCCGCCTCTGAACTACGTCAGTCATGATCGTCCCTTCACACCCGGTTCCCGCCAGCGAACTGCCGACACTGCGGATCTGGGCGAGACCCTCTTCAGCGGTTGACCCTAGTCCGTCAACCCGGGGAGCAGTCGCCCGGCACGTACTCATCAGCGCAACCGCGCGCAGAACCACAGCGGGCTAGCGTCGCCGGCATGGGCGCCCGCGACGAACCGGTTCTCCGGCGGGAGGACCCCCGATTCCTCACGGGACGGGGCACGTTCATCTCCGGCCTCCACCACCCTGCACTCACGGGTGCCGCCCACTGTGCATTCGTCCGTTCAACCGAACCACACGGCCGCATCACATCCATCGATACGAGCGAGGCGGTGTCGATGCCGGGCGTGATCGCTGTGTTCACCGGGGCGCACAGCGGGACAGAACTGTGGCCGCTCATGCCGCGACTGCAGTTCATGAACCAGAAGATGTACCGACCCATGCTGGCCACAGACACAGTCCGTTTCGTGGGCGAACCCCTTGCCATCGTGGTTGCCGAGACCGCCTACCTGGCCGCAGACGCAGCGGAGGCTGTAGTCGCCCACTACGAATCGCTGCCCGCTGTCGTCTCCCTCGACGATGCCCTCGCCAGTACGGTGGTCCTCCACGACGCCGCTGGGACCAACGTGTCGTGGGAGTGGTCCACACCGGCTTTCGAGGACGACCCGTTCGAGGCCTGCGACGTAATCGTCGAGTTCTCCCTTCGCCACCCAAGGCTCAACCCCGGACCGATGGAACCGCGCGCCGGCGCCGTCGCCTGGTACGACAACGGACGGTGCATCTCATGGGTCACGTCACAGCGACCCGCCGGGGCGAAGCACATCATCGAGTCATCGCTCGGCCTCGCACCCGGAACGGTTCGGGTGATCGCCCCTGATGTCGGGGGAGGATTCGGCTCCAAGAGTGGCTTTGGCTGCTACCCCGAGGATGTCGTGCTCGCCTGGGCCTCCCGCCGAATCGGCCGCCCGCTGCGGTGGACCGAGTCGCGCACGGAGGCCATGGTCGCCATGGGGCACGGCCGAGCCTCCACCCACCGCATTCGTCTGGGCGGCACGGGCGACGGCACTGTGCTTGCCTACAGCGTCGAAGCGTTCCAGGACAGCGGTGCCTACCCGGCAATGGGAACCTTCACGGTCTCCAACCTGCGCAACTCGGGAACGGGCGTGTACGACATCCCTGCTGCCCGGGTTTCGGGTACTTCCCTCGTCACGAACACCACGCCCACCGTTGCGTTCCGCGGCGCCGGGCGACCCGAGGCAGCATGCGACATCGAGCGCGCGATGGACCGCTTCGCCCTTGCTCTCGGCATCGACCCCGTGGATGTCCGGCTCAGGAACGTCGTTGCCCCGGACCGCTTCCCCTACAGGACCGCCGTCGGTTCCACCTACGACAGTGGCGAGTACGCACGGGCGATCAACAAGGTGGTCGAGAGCTCTCGCTATCGCGCACTCCGCTCGGAGCAGGCGACCCGCCGCGCCCGGGGCGACCGCACCCAGATCGGTGTCGGCATGGCGTGCACGACCGAGATTACGGGCGGGGGTGAGGAGCTCGCCGAGTGCAGGGTGAACGACGACGGCACGGTGGACGTGATCGTCGGCACGTCACCGCACGGTCAGGGCCACGAGACCACCTTCGCCGAGATCGTCATGAGCGAACTCGGCATCCACCGAGACAGGATTCGCGTCCTCCACAGCGACACCGACCTCGCCCCCTTCGGTGGGGGCACCATCGGCTCCCGATCCGCCCAGCTCGGCGGCTCGTCTGCGTACGGAGCAGCACGTGCTGCGGTAGAGGCGGCCAGGCAGGTGGCGGCTGACCTCCTCGAGGCGAGCGAGGCCGACATCGAGTTCGACAAGGCGCACGGCACGTTCGCTGTGGTCGGCACACCGGCGAGGTCGCTCGCCTGGGCGGACCTCGGAGCGATCGAGGCATCCCACAGGTTCGAGTCGCCCGGTACCTTCGCCTTCGGCGCCTGCATCGCGGTGATCGAGCTTGACACCGAGACCGGCTGCGTCCGGGTCCGCGAGATGCACACAGTGGACGACGCAGGAACGATCCTCAATCACCAGATCGCCGAGGGCCAGGTGCACGGGGGCCTCGGACTCGCGGTCGGTGCCGCCCTCTACGAGGAGATGCACTACGGCAACGACGGGGTTCCGCGGACCGCAAACTTCGCTGATTACGCGTTGGTGTCGTCCTGCGAGATGCCGCTCTTCCACACGGACGGCACCGAGACGCCGTCGCCGTGCAACCCGCTCGGCGTGAAGGGCATCGGCGAGTCCGGCACCGTGGTGGGTACCCCTGCGCTGCAGAGTGCCGTGATGGACGCCCTGTCAGTGCTCGGGGTGGAGCACCTCGACATGCCCTACACACCCCTGCGTGTCTGGGAAGCCCTCCAGCAGGTGTCGTAGACCTGTTGGGCTGTCGCCCTAGTTCGACAGCTCGACGGTGAGACCCTCGCTGGCAGCGAAGACCTCCACACCCTGCTCACGGCCGGACTCGCGAGCGGCGCACAACAGCGCGTCCACATCGTCGTCGTGGCGGGTCGGGTCGTGATGGAACAGAGCGAGTCTCTTCGCGCCCGCTGTTGCGGCGAGCCACACGGCATAGTCCACCGTGCAGTGCCCCCACGTGCTCTTCATCTCGAACTCTTCCGGCGTGTACTGCGCATCGTGGATCACGAGATCGGCACCGCGCACGAGGTCCATCGCCCCGTCGGTGGCGCCGAACGAGCCGTCGTAGGGCTGTTGGTGATCCGACAGGTAGGCAATCGACAGCCCGTTCCACTCCACCCGGAAGCCGAGCGTGTTGCCGACGTGTGGAATCAAGCGGGATCGAACTGCGAAACCACCCACGAAGAAATCGTGGTCGCCCACATCAAAGAAGTTGATCGCACCGGGAAGCTTGTCCAGCTCCACCGGGAAGTGCGGCGGGGCCATGAAGCGGCTCATCGCGGTACGGACGGTGGCCCCGTCCTCCTGGGTTGGCCCGTAGATGTCGAGCTTGGCGCCGTTGCGCAGGATTGGAACGAAGAACGGGAGACCCTGGGTGTGGTCCCAGTGCAGGTGCGTGAGGAGGCACGTCCCGGTGAACGAGCCGTCTTGGGGCTGCTGGCGGCCGAAGTAGCGCAATCCGGTGCCGAGGTCGAACACGAGCGGGTCCTCGCCGGGCGCGTCAACAGACACGCATGACGTGTTCCCGCCGTACCGACGGACTTCGTCACCGTGACACGGCGTCGACCCACGGACGCCGTGGAACGTGATTCGAACGGTGTTCCCCACAACGGATCAGACGCTACGGGCACCGCCGGACCCTGTCTAGGGGCGGGACTGTGGCACATGTCGCACCGGAGCACTACCGTCCGGGGCAATGTCCGCTGAGCCGCACGCCGTCACCCCGACCGCCGCACCTGTCCTGCCCGACGGACTCGTCGTGGTCGTCAAGCAGGACTGCGCCACGTGCCGCATGGTCGTGCCCGTACTTGAACAACTGGGTGCCTCGGCAACCCCGCTCACGATCTACGTACAGGACGATGCGTCTTTTCTCAGCGGCTTGCCGTCACTCCCGGACGCCGACCTCGCTGTCAGCTGGCACCACGAGATCGAGACCGTCCCCACGCTCATCCGTGTAAGCGGGGGTCAAGAGACCGACCGCACAGTTGGCTGGTCCCGTACCGACTGGGAGCAGGTCAGCGGCGTTGCGGGGCTAGCACCCGATCTTCCGGTGATGCGCCCGGGTTGCGGGTCGAAGTCGGTGGATCCCGACCTTGCCGACGAACTGCGCGTCCGCTTCACCGGATCAAAATTGCGTGCACGCCGCATCGAACTCGCAACGCTCGAGGACGAGATGGAGACATTGTTCGAGCGCGGCTGGACCGACGGCCTCCCCGTCGTGCCGCCCACCGAGGCCCGCGTGCTGCGCATGCTCGAGGGAACCTCGCACGCTCCGGACGAACTCGTTGCGATCGTGCCACCGGACCTCGTGGAGATCACGGTGGAGAAGGTTGCGATCAACGCCGTCATGGCCGGTTGCAAACCCGAGTATTTCCCGTGGGTGCTTACTGCCGTGCAGGCCGCGTGCACCGACGAGTTCAACATCCACGGCGTGCTGGCCACCACGATGCCGGTGGGTCCGGTCATCATCTGTAACGGTCCGGGCACGCAGGCCATCGGTATGAACAGCGGTGTCAACGTGCTCGGCCAGGGCAACCGCGCCAACCTCACCATCGGCAGGGCCTTGCAACTCGTGATCCGCAATGTCGGCGGTGGCCGTCCGGGCGGCGTGGACCGCGCGGCACACGGCAATCCTGGGAAGATCTCGTTCTGCTTCCCCGAGGACGAAGTGGGCTCGCCGTGGACCTCGCTCGCCACCGAACGCGGGATCACCCCGGGCACGGACGCCATCACGCTGTTTGCCGGCGAAGGCCCCAAGGTGATTGTGGATCAGTTGTCACGCACACCCGAGTCGCTGGCCAACTCGTTGGCTGCTGCATTGCGCGCCATGACGCATCCGAAGCTTGTCATCGCCTTTGACGTCGTCCTCATCCTCGGCCCGGAGCACGCCCGTGTGTTCGCGGACGCCGGGTGGGACCGAACCCGCATCCTCGCCGAGCTCCACGAGCGCACGCAGATAGCGGGTGCGGACATCATCCGCGGGGCCGCCGGTATCGCCGAGGGCGTGCCGGAGGGCCTGAAAGACCAAACACTCCCGAAGTTCCGGCAGGGCGGCATCCTCTTGGTGCATGCTGGTGGCGGTGCCGGGTTGTTCTCCACCATGATCGGTGGCTGGCTAAACGGTGCGGCGGGCAGCCAGCCCGTCACACGAGAAGTGACTTGGCGATGAACCGACGACACAGAATTGACGACACGAGGAGATGAGCACGTGACCACGACCATCTTGGATCCCACGAGTGAGCGCACCGTCGCCCACCGGACGCTCCTCGAGCGACCGACGACGCTGTCCGGCATGACCGTCGGTCTGCTCGACATCTCCAAGGCGCGCGGCGACGTGTTCCTCGACCGGCTCGAGCAGCGTCTCACCGAGGTCGGGGCGAAGGTGAAACGCTTCAAGAAGCCCACCTTCACCAAGCCGGCCCCCGTGGACCTCCGCCACGAGATCGCCAGCCAGTGCCAGGTGGTTATCGAAGCACTCGCCGATTGAGGCAGTTGTACGTCGTGCAGTGTGCACGACATCAGTGATCTCGAGTCCCGCGGTGTGGTCGGCATGTTCATTGCCTCCACCGAGTTCGTTCAGGCCGCCGAGGCGCAATCAGCGGCACTCGGCTTCACGCCGGCGAGCGTGTTCGTGCCACATCCCATTCAGGACCGCACCGACGACGAGATGCGCGCCAAGGCCGACGAGGCCTTCGCCGAGATCCTGCGCGCCGTCACCCGCTGAGCAGGCCCTACGGGAGCCGGAGCGACTCACCGTTGCCGACAACAAGACCCTCGGCGACGAGCGCTGAGACGAGTCGCTCGGCGCGTTCTGCGTCCACCTGCATCGCGGCCGCAGCCTCGGCAGCCGAGAGGGGGCCCGCAACAAGCCTCGCCATCAGTCGGCCGCGGGCCTGACGGTCCGATCCCTCGAAACGCGCCTGCTTGCCACTGACGCCGGCCGTGCCGATCGCAGGGTCTGGATCCGGCTGACCCGACGCAGTCCATACGCACTGCTGCTGGATCGGACACTCAGCACAGCGAGGCGCTGGCCTGCACAGGACGGCACCGAGGTCCATGATCACCTGGTTCCACACCCACGAATCCTCGGGCGGGCAGAGTTCGTCGGCAATCGACTGCGCACGTTTCGCCGTGAGCCGCTCCCCCACCGTCCTTGCGAGCACCCGTGCGATGTTCGTGTCCACCACGGCCGCCGGCGACTCAAACGCGAAGGCGAGCACCGCACGCGCCGTGTACTGACCGACCCCGGGCAGGCTCAGCAGCCCGTCAAGCGTGGACGGGAATACGCCGAGCTCCACCACGCGGTTCGCTGACTCGTGGAGATGCCTTGCTCGCCTCGGGTACCCGAGGCCCTGCCACTCGCGCAGGATGTCACCGAGCGGTGCGGCTGCGCACGCGGCCGGAGTGGGGAAGCGCTCGAGGAACCGGTCCCAGCGCTGCACCACCCGGTCCACCTGCGTCTGTTGGGCCATCACCTCTGCGACGAGGATGCCCCACGGGTCCCGGGACTGCCGCCACGGCAGATCCCGCATGCGGGGCACACCCCACGCCAGCACACGGCCGACGAGGTCGGCCATGTTCAACGCGGGATCAGCCGGCCCAGACGTCCTGGCCGTCATACGGGCGCTCCCGCGAGGGGGCGAACTCGCGCTTCCACACCATCACGCGACGGCGGAAGTAACACACTTCCTTGCCGTCCTGGTTGAACGCCTTTGTCTCGACGGTGACGACACCGCGGTCGTTGCGAGACTTCGATTCCTGCACGTCGAGGACACGGGTCTCGGCGTGAATGGTGTCCCCGTGGAATGTGGGGAACTTGTGCTGCAGCGTCTCCACCTCGAGGTTGGCGATGGCGGCACCGCTCACGTCGGGGACACTCATGCCGAGCGTGAGGGAGTACACGAGGTTGCCGACCACCACATTGCGACCCTGAACGCTCTTGGCTGCAAACCAGTCGTTGGTGTGCAACGGGTGATGATTCATGGTGATCATGCAGAAGAGGTGGTCGTCGTACTCGGTGATGGTCTTGCCGGGCCAGTGCCGGTAGATGTCACCAACTGCGAAGTCTTCGAGGCAGCGGCCGAAGGGGCGATCGTGGACGGTCATAGGACCCAAACGCTACGTGCCCGGACGGCGCTGTGCGTATTTCTCGGCCCACTCCAGCGAGTCGGTGGTGTCCATGATCGAGTCATGGGCCACCTGGCGCAGTCGGGCGAGGCGGTCCCGGCGCTCCATCGACCACGGGCCGACTCGCAGCGAGACGTAACAGAGACCACCGATCAGCATCGGCACCCAGTACTGGGCCAGCCGATAGCCGAGCACGCCGAGCGACGACTGGCTTCGAGTCAGGCCAAACCCGGTGAGTGCGGGGATGTAGACACCCTCGACTATCCCGAGGCCGCCCGGGGTGATCGGGATGACGGCCAGCACGTTCGCCAGACAGAACGCCACGAGCAGGCCGTCCACGGCGATGGAACCGCCGAACGCGCGCAGGAAGAACCAGAGGGCCGCCGCGTCGAGCAACCAGTTGAGCGCCGCCCACACCGCGACACGTGCCAACAGCTGGCGGTCCCTCAGGAGGTACCGCATGCGATCGGCCACGTGACGGATGACAGCGACCGCGCGGTCCGGGTCGAAGCGCAGCCGCCGTGCGACCCAGCGCACGAGCCGCTCGGCGCGTGTCTGGCCCTGCAGCAGGCCGACAACGACACCGGCCGAGAACACCAGAAGGATGACCCCGACCACCGCAGCCGAGCCGTAGACGGGGTTGAAGCCGCGAAGCGGGATGGACACCATCAACGCGAAGAACAGCAAGATGTTGAGCATCACGGCAGACCCGAGGCCCACGGTGGCGAGGGCGAACCCGGCGTCTGCTGCCGGAACCCCCGAGGTTGTGAGCAAGCGGTAGCCGAGTGCGGAACCTGCCGCCGACCCACCAGGCATGAGTGAAGACACCGCCCGGGTCGACAGCTGGATGCGGAACAACCGCAGTGGCTTGGGCGAGGGCGCCCCGAGCGCGGCGTGTGTCAGCATCGAGTAGCAGAACAGGGCGACGCCCTCGAGGACAAAGCCCACGCCGAGGAACCAGAAGTTCGAGTTCTGCAGGTCGCTGCTCGCCTTCCGGAAGCCCGGGATGAGCGGAAGGATGAGGAACCAGAAGACGAAGAACGACGCCATCACCTTGAGGCTTCCGCGCACGTACCACCAGTGGCGCCGGCGCGTTCGCCTCGGTGTCACGGTCTCGTCCACACTCATTTGCTAGCCGATCCAGCAAACGGGGCGAGGCATCCCACGATCCCGGCGAGTGCCGCATCGACCTTCGGCACCTGCTCAGCGGCGGGGTTGAACAACGTGTCGACCAAACGCTCAAGGCACGACGGATCGGACGGCGCTGGCATCGGGTGCCACCGTACTCTCCACCCAGAAACGGTGTCGGGACTGTGTGGGCGGCCATGACACCCATCACTAATCTCGTGACGTTCGGCACACCGTTGCCTAGGATTGCGCAGTCCGGCCCAGTCCGCCGGATCCGAGGAGGGATCCCGTGTCCACACCGAGCCATCTGAACTGGGCCACCGACTACGACGTGGTTGACCCGGAGTTCGTGAAGGACCCGTACCCCGTGTACGAGGAACTGCGCGGCACCTGCCCGGTGGCGCATACCGATCGCTGGGGTGGGTCGTGGATGCCCACCAAGTACGACGACGTGGTGGCGATCGCCCACGACGTCGAGCACTTCAGTTCCGCAGAGGTCGGCGTGATCCGTGCACCCGAGGGCGCACCCGACCCGTTCCCGCTGGGACTCCCGCCGATCACGAGCGACCCGCCGGTGCACACCTGGTCGCGTCGCCTCCTGCTCCCCTGGTTCTCCCACACCAGGGTGGCCGAGTACGAGGTCATTACGCGTGAACTGTGCCGCAGCCTCATTCGCGGCTTTATCGAGGATGGCAAGGCCGACGCCGCACAGGACTACGCCCAGCAGATCCCAGTGCGCATCATCGCCAAGGTGCTCGGCGTACCCGCCGAGATGTCCGACGACTTCACCAGCTGGGTGCGTGACGTGCTCGAGTTCGCCTACGACCCCGAGCGCCTCCAGCGCGGGCAGATCAATATCTTCACCTTCTTCATGCAGGCCCTCGAGGAGCGCAAGGTCAACCCGGGCGACGATCTCATCAGCGAGCTTGCGCACACCAAGGTGGAGGGCGAGGCCATTCCCGATGCCCACGTGCTCGGCACGGCAGCGCTCACGCTCCTCGCCGGGGTGGACACCACCTGGAGCGCCATCGGTTCCGCGCTGTGGCACCTCGCTACGCACCCCGCCGACCGGCAACGGCTCATCGACGACCCCGAGATCATGCCGTTCGCGCTCGAGGAACTGCTCCGCGCGTACTCGCCGGTCACCATGGCCCGCATCGTCACCGAGGACTTCGAGTACAACGGCTGTCCGATGCACAAGGGCGACAACGTGCTGCTCCCCTTCCCTGCCGCCAACCGGGACCCGGACGTGTTCCCGAATCCCGACGTGGTGGACTTCGACCGTGAGCAGAACCGCCACATCGCGTTCGGATCGGGCATCCACCGCTGCGCAGGCGCCAACCTCGCTCGCATGGAACTGCGCGTCGCCGTCGAGGAATGGCTCGCGATGATCCCCGAGTTCGGCCTTACCAAGGGCGCAGAAGTCACTTGGGCCGGCGGTCAGGTGCGCGGACCGCGCATGTGCCCGGTCTCCTTCGGCAAGTAACCCCGGGGGGGGGTTCCGCTACTTCTTGGACTCGGTGGGTGGCGGGATGGCGGCGGCGAGATCGATCGCCTCCGCAACCGACCGTGCCCGTTGCGCCAGCCCGCGGTGCTTGGGGCGCAGCAGACCCGCCTCGCTCATCACGTCGATCTGGGCGAACATCGGGTCCCAGAACCCCTCGACGTCGAGGAAGATCGCCGGCTTGCTCAGGTAGCCGAGTTGATTCCACGAGAGGATCTCGAAGATCTCGTCGAGTGTGCCGAACCCGCCCGGGAGGGCGATGAATGCATCAGACAGTTCAGCCAT
Source organism: Actinomycetota bacterium (assembly GCA_009701715.1). Classification (GTDB taxonomy): domain Bacteria; phylum Actinomycetota; class Acidimicrobiia; order Acidimicrobiales; family Ilumatobacteraceae; genus WLJO01. The sequence goes on along the minus strand of WLJO01000013.1, from coordinate 17,504 downwards.
GCGGAACTTGCGGGCGTGCATCGAGTCCACGACGATCAACTCGTTCAGCCCCCGGTGGGCCACCTCAAGGGGGATCATCGCCTCGGGGATCACCCCAATCACCTCGCCGCCCCCCGCGAGCACGGCGTCAGCAATGATGCCCATGAGGCCGACGTCACCCCCGCCGTAGACCAACCCGATCCCCCGGCTGGCCATCTCGGCGCCTAGTTCCACGGCCAGTCGCTGGAAGGTCTCGGGGCCCTTGCTCGAGCCGCAGTACACACAGATCCGCATCGACCCAGTCTGACGCCCGACGCCCTCCCCTGCGGCCATCTATGAGGCGGTCGCCGACGGAGTGTTGCGGGCGGTCTGCTCGGTAGGTTGTGGAACTATGACCGCCCACGATCTGCAGGCTGCCGTTTCCGTCATCGAGCTGGCCGAGGGGGTTGTCGGCAAGGCCGTACGGCGCCTCGCCGACCTCGGTGGACCAGACTCCCAGCAGGTGCTGGCGTACGACGTGGCTCATGCCGCCTCCGCCGTGTCCACTGCCCGGTCGATGCTCGACTACGGGGCAAAGGGCGCCGTCGAATCCGCGCTCACCTGTGCCTTTGTCGCTGATGCCGTTCACGACCTCGTGTGCAAGCTGGTCGGGCGCGAACAGCTGTGGGGCGTTGACGCGAATGCGCTCACACCGGCACACGGCTTCGTGGCCACGTACCGCGACCCGTCGTTCATCGCATCGCTTGCGACTACACCCGGCCCACGTCATCTGGACTCCGACTTCGAAATGGTGCAGGACACGTTCCGCGCGTTCGGTGACAAGGTCATCGCCCCGCATGCCGAGCATGTGCACCGCTGCAACGAGGACGTCCCCGAGAACATCATCAGCGGACTCGCCGAGATCGGCGCATTCGGCCTCTCGATCCCCGAGGAGTACGGCGGGTTCTCCACCGGCGGCGACGGCGAGTACACCGCGATGGTCATCGCCACCGAGGAACTGAGCCGCGCCAGCCTCGGCATCGGCGGCTCGCTCATTACCCGCCCCGAGATCCTCACGCGTGCGCTCGTCAAGGGCGGCACCGAGGAGCAGAAGCAGGAGTGGCTGCCCAAGCTCGCTACTGCTGAGGTGATGTGCGCCGTGGCCGTCACCGAGCCCGATTACGGCTCCGACGTTGCCGGCATCAAGGTCACGGGCACCCCGGCCGCAGGCCCCAACGGCGAGGCCGGGTACGTGATCAACGGCGTGAAGACCTGGTGCACGTTCGCCGCCCGCGCGAATGTGCTCATGCTGCTCGCCCGCACCGATCCGGACCGCACCAAGACCCACCGCGGCCTGTCGGTGTTCATCGTGCCCAAGCCGCTCGGCGATGCCCACGGCTTCCAGTTCAGCCAGCCCGGTGGCGGCAAGATGGAAGGCCGCCCGATCGACACCATTGGTTACCGCGGCATGCACTCCTACGAGATCGCACTCGACGCCTGGTGGGTGCCCGCCGAGAACCTCATCGGCCTCGAGGACGGCATGGGCAAGGGCTTCTATTACCAGATGGAGGGATTCGAGAACGGCCGTCTGCAGACCGCTGCACGCGCCGTTGGCGTGATGCAGGCTGCGTACGAGGCTGCGCTCACCTACTCCCAGGACCGCACCGTGTTTGGCAACACCGTGGGCGACTACGAACTCACGAAGGTGAAGCTCGGGCGCATGGCATTCGTTATCCAGGCCTCCCGCCAGTTCTCCTACGCCGTGGCGACGCTCATGGCCAAGGGACAGGGCCAGATGGAGGCCTCGATGGTGAAGGCCTACGTGTGCAAGGCCGCCGAGTGGGTTACCCGTGAGGCCATGCAAATCCACGGCGGCTACGGCTACGCCGAGGAGTACAGCGTGAGCCGGCTGTTCGTTGATGCACGCGTGCTCAGCATCTTCGAGGGTGCAGACGAGACCCTGTGCCTCAAGGTGGTCGCCCGCCGCCTGGTCGACTCGCTCGCCAAGTAACCCTCCCTCACCAAGTTCTGGGTCTACATCGGGCGACCCCTCCGCCAGAAGTAGACCGAGATCCCTGAGGGGTTAGGGCTGGCGGTGGATGCTGACGGCATAGTCCCCGCCAGCACCGTCGGCGCCAGCACCGTCGCCGCCAGCAAACGGTGCTCGCTCCCAGGTGGCGTAGCGCGCCTCCAGCACCAGGCCCGCTGCAGCGCACAGTTCGTCGTAACGCTCGACGGGATAGCCCTGCGCGTCGAGGCTGAAGCCTGCGACGAGTCGACCGCCGGGTTCGAGGTGGTGCGAAAGATTCGCGACGATCGCCCCACGGTCCTCGGGCTTGCAGAACAGCAGGATGTTGCCCGCCATCACCACGATCGGGAACGTGCGGCCGAGCTGCACGGTGGCGAGATCCGCAACGTGCCAGTCGATCTGCGGGGCCTTGCGGCGTGCACGGTCCACCATGTCCACATCGAGGTCCACGCCGACAACCTCGCGACCACGGTGTGCGAGTTCGATCGCGAGACGACCCGTGCCGCAACCCGCATCGAGCACCGCACCTGCACCGAGCGTGTCGAGGAAATCCGCCTCGCCGTGCGCCGCCTCGCCAGCGTCCACCATTCGCTGCCAGCGTGCGTCGTACTCGTCGAGGTTGATCGCGCGGCGCCACTTCACCCAGCGCGCCGACACCTCGCTGCCCGGCACACGCGCTTGCTGCTCGTCACCACCGGGCACGTTCAGGTCACACCCAGTCGAGCAGGTCGTGCAGCGACTGGATCCGCTCGTGGCCGAGGTCGTCGTACAGGCCGTACGGATCGAGGTGCAGGGGCACGAGACCGGCGGCCGCAGCGCCGGCAACGTCGTTGATGAACGAGTCTCCGATGTAGCCGATACGCGAGCCGTCGGTGATCCCCTGCGCCGCCAGAACGGCGAGCGCCGGCTCGAACACACGCGGATCGGGCTTCGCGAAACCGACCACGTGCGAGTCGCTCACCACGCTCACGGGAACCCCGGCTCCGGCACCTACCTGGCAGATGCCCTGGGTGGCAAGGATGCCCTCGATTTGTCCGCTCGCGTTGGAGACCACACCGATCGGCACCTTGCGGTTGAACAACTTCCACAGTGCAGCGACGGACTCCTCGATCCGTGCACGCCAGAGCAGCGCTGTCCACACACGGCGAAGGCGGTCCTCGACGGTGTCCGGTGCGGAGTCACCGATTGCCTTGGCCCACGCACCGCGGTACACGGACCAGTCGAGGTGCTCGATGCCGTCAGCGTCCTTCGCCTTGTTCGACAGCGCGTCACGCTCGAGCGCGCTGAGCGCGTAGTAGTGCGCACGGTGCCCGTCGAGCGAGTTGGGCCGGTGGCCGAGTGCGTCGCCCAGTGCGATGTGGTCCGGCACGACGAAGACGCCACCGGCGTCGAACAGCAGTGCGTCGAAGCGCTTCTGGCTCATGGTGCGTCGATCAGGACGCAGCGCTGCGCACGAGGCCCGCGCGCTCGCCGCGGGAGATGAACTTGAGCGCCATCTTGCGGCTTGCCTCGTCGATCATCTCCTCGCCGAACATCACCGCGCCCTTGCCCTCGTCCTCGGTGGCGAAGTTGTAGGCATCGAGGATTGCGTGCGCACGGTCGAACTGCTCCTGCGTGGGCGAGAACACCTCGTTGAGGATGGCGACCTGGTCGGGGTGCAGTGCCCACTTGCCGTCGTAGCCGAGCGTGCGGGTGCGGTTGCAGTAGTCGCGGAAGCCCTCGCCGTCACGGATGTACAGGTACGGGCCGTCGATGACCTGCAGGCCGTTGGCGCGGCCGGCCATGAGGATCTTGGAGAACACGTAGTGGAAGTGGTCGCCCGGGTACTGCGGGATCTGCACGCCACCGGTGAGCACCGGCATCTCCATGCTGGCAGCGAAGTCGGCGGGCCCGAAGATGATGGTCTCGAGGCGGGGCGACGCTGCGCAGATCTCCTCGACGTTGATGAGGCCGCGTGCGGTCTCGATCTGTGCCTCGATACCGATGTGGCCGACGGGCAGGCCAGCGGCGATCTCCACCTGACGCAGGAGCATGTCGGTGGCGACGATCTGCGCCGCGGACTCCACCTTCGGGAGCATGATCTCGTCGAGACGCAGGCCGGAGTTGCCGACCACCTCGATGATGTCGTACGCCGTCCACTTCGTGGACCAGTCGTTGACGCGGACGCACATCACCTTGTCGCCCCAGTCAAGCGTGCGCAGCGCGTGGGCAATCTTGCCGCGGGCTGCTTCCTTCTCCTTCGGGGCAACAGCGTCCTCGAGATCGAGAAAGACCATGTCAGCGGGGATGCCGGGGCCCTTTCCGACCATCTTCTCCGAGGAACCGGGGATGGAGAGGCAGGAGCGGCGCGGAAGTTCACGGGAACGGGGGGACATGAGCGAGAACGCTACTCCCGGCGCCCAACCTGCGGCCAAGCCACGAGGGCGAAAACCCCGTGGTGGTCGCTCGGGTTGATGCCGGTGATCGGGTTCGGCCCGACGAGTTCACAGTGCAACACCTTGCCCGTGCCGTCCCCCGGGGCGGCCCCGGGCGCCGACGGGGCGTTGAGCGGGAAGTGGTCCCCCACGAGTACGTAGTCCACCCGCTTGGGGTGCAGGTGCAGCGCTGCAGCGAATGGATTCCCCGGGTCCCACGTGTGGCCCGGCCCACCGTCGCCCGCGACGGCCCAGGCGTCCTGGTAGTACGTGCTGCGGCCCTCCAGGCTCTGCAGCCCGGCCAGGAAGCGGATCTCGCTCGACTCGGGCGCAGCGTTGAGATCGCCGCCGAGGATCACCGGCAGGGGCGAGCCGGGATTGCGGTGCTCGCGTACGAAGGTGTCCACCTCGAGCACCTGACGCTCACGCCACACGCCATCGTGCTGGGCCGGGGTGAGGTGGGTGGAGAACACGTCGAGGCCATTGGTGCGGGCGTGGAGCACCAACCACATGCTCGGATAGCCGTCCTGCAGCAGTCGGGAGTGCTGGGCCTCGATCGGCCAACGGCTGAGCACGGCCACGCCCCAGAGCGCTCCGTCGGGCACACCGAGAACCTCCTCGGGGTACGGCGTGCCGGCGTAGGCCACATGCCACGCGGGCGGGCTGGCCCTCACCAGTTCGTCGGCCAGGATGTGGGCCGTCGATCGGCCGTCAGGTCCGCTGACTACTTCCTGCAGGCAGATGACGTCCGGTTGCAGCCGGAGCACCTGTGCAACGACTTCGGCGAGGCGTTGCGGCCACGGCCCCTCCACGTTCCAGGTGTTCAGCTGCAGGACACGCAGCGCGTCGTGGGCGGACACGGCGGGTACTGCTCAGCGGCTGACGAGCTTCAGGAGTTCCGGGGCCGCCGGGCACTCGGGCACGTCGAGGTCCGCTGTGCCGGGCCTCAAACCGTCCGGTCCGACGACGTGGCTGATCGTTCCGGCGGGAACGACCTCGTCATCGAGTTCCCAGGGATCGGCGCTGCGCTCGAGGCGGTTGAGGAGCGCGCTCCACAGGGGTCCCGGAAGCCTTCGCCCCTGGCCGACGACGGCCCAAACGGGGAGCTCGCTGCAGTAGGCAACGGCAGCGGCCGCACGCGATCCCGCCACGGCAAGGATCCCCCCGGGACCGGCGGCGGACGCCTCGAGCAGCACGAGGTCAGCAGCACCGACTGCCGCACCGAGCCCGGCGGGGGCCACGACCCCGGCATCGACGTCGGCCCGGCGGAGTCGCTGCACGAACCCCGACCCCTCACCGAGCATGTCCACGGCGAGCACGCAGACGTCGCCTCGGCGCAAGATGGCCTCGCCCACCAGATCCGGCCAGCCGAGCACACAGACGGTGGCGTCCTGCGGAATCGCGTCGTAGAGCAGTTCCGGGGTCGGATCCTCGTCGACCTGGCGCGCGAACAGACCGAGTTCCTGGCCCGGGTCCGTTGCGGTCAGGGTTCGTGCCGCCAGCGCCCAGAGGGCCCCTGAGGTGGGATGACGCTCGAGAATCCGCCTGCAGGACACCAGGAGTCCGGTTGGGTCACCACGCAGCCCACGGAGCGCCATCGCGGTCTCCCGAACGAGACTGCGCTGGTCCACCCCGGACGATCGCGCCACATATCTCAGCCGCTCAATCGGGTGCACTTGGGGGACACTATCGCCGCTGCGCTACCGTCTCAGCCGATGGCGACCGATCCCTCAGGCGACCTCGTGCTCACCCCGCTGCACGGAGACCCCCGCTCACTCAACGAGTGGCTCACCACCTTTCACTTCACGTCGGTGGTACTCGACCCGTACACGAACCAGTCGTCGTGGATCCTCCCGACGGCACGACGGATCCTCCATGCATTCCGTGGTGCAGCGGTCCGGGCGAACTTCCTGATGACCTGCGGCCCCGACGAGGCGCGCGAGTTCCTCGGGCCGCTCGCAGAAGAATTCCTCGTGTTCTGCGACCCAGACCGCGCGGCGGTCCGTTCGCTCGGCCTCTCGTCGCTGCCCGCCTTCGTCTTCGTCCGCGGTGACGGCAAGCTCGCTGCGGTCGCCGAGGGCTGGGACCCGGCTGCGTGGCGCAAGGTGGCGCGTGAGATCGCCACCACTACTGCGTGGTCGTATCCGACGATCCCCGAGACCGGCGACCCGTCGCCGTTCGAGGGCTCACCCGCCATCGGCTGACGCGCCGGGACAACGACAGCGCAGTCGCTTGCGAACACCCGGGGCTCAACCGTCCCGGGCACCGCGATACCGTTGCCTACATGACCGGGTCCGAGAGCGGGTTCATCGAAGTACTCGATCTCGGCAACGATTACGCCCTGACCCCGGAGGTCACAGAGATGCCCGAGTTCGAGTTCACCGAACTGCTCCCGCTCGCACACGACGACACGCCGTACCGTCTCGTCTCCACCGAGGGCGTCACCACCTTCGATACCCCCGAGGGCCGCTTCCTCCGGGTGGACGCCGAGGCGCTCACACGCATCACCGGGGAGGCGATGCGCGATATCGCGCACCTGCTGCGCCCCGGTCACCTGCAGCAGTTGCGCAACATCCTCGACGACCCCGAGGCGAGTGACAACGACCGATTCGTTGCGCTCGACCTGCTGAAGAACGCCTGCATCTCCGCAGGCGGTGTGCTCCCGATGTGCCAGGACACCGGTACCGCCATCGTGAAGGCCAAGAAGGGGCAGTTCGTGTTTACCGGTGGCGGCGACGAGTCGGCAATCGCCCGGGGCGTGTTCAACACCTACCAGACGAGCAACCTGCGCTACAGCCAGATGGCGCCGCTCGACATGTACGAGGAGAAGAACACCGGCAACAACCTTCCCGCCGAGATCAAGATCTCTGCGGTGGACGGCGACGCCTACAAGTTCCTCTTCATGGCCAAGGGTGGCGGCAGCGCCAACAAGAGCTACCTGTACCAGGAGACCAAGGCACTGCTGAACCCAAAGGCACTCGGCCCGTGGATCTTCGACAAGATCAAGACGCTCGGCACCGCGGCATGCCCGCCGTACCACCTTGCGATTGCCATCGGCGGCACGTCGGCCGAGTCTGCGCTCGAGACGGCCAAGCTCGCGAGTGCCCGCTACCTGGACTCGCTGCCCACGAAGGGTTCGGCACTCGGCAACGGCTTCCGCGATGTCGAGCTTGAGCGGGAGGTGCTGAAACTCGCGCAGCAGACCGGCATCGGCGCACAGTTCGGCGGCAAGTACTTCTGCCACGACGTGCGCATCATCCGACTCCCCCGCCACGGTGCATCGTGCCCAGTCGCCATCGCCGTGTCGTGTTCAGCAGATCGCCAAGCGCTCGGCAAGATCACCGCAGATGGCATCTTCCTCGAGCAGCTCGAGACGGACCCGGCCCGCTTCCTCCCGGAGACGACGCACGACGAGCTTGCCGACGCCGCCGTAGTACAGATCAACCTCAACAAGCCGATGAGCGAGATCCGCGCCGAGCTGTCGAAGTACCCGGTCAAGACCCGGGTGATGCTCACAGGCTCGCTCGTAGTTGCGCGCGACATCGCTCACGCCAAAATCAAGGAGCGGCTGGACTCCGGTCTCGGCATGCCGGACTACCTCGCCAACATGTGCGTGTACTACGCCGGTCCCGCGAAGACGCCCAAGGGCATGGCATCGGGTGCCTTCGGGCCCACAACCGCGGGCCGCATGGACAGTTACGTGGACGAGTTCCAGGCCGCGGGTGGCTCATTCGTCATGCTCGCCAAGGGCAACCGTTCCAAGCAGGTCACCGACGCGTGCAAGAAGCACGGTGGCTTCTACCTCGGCTCGATCGGCGGCCCCGCAGCACGCCTCGCACAGGACTGCATCACCAAGGTCGAGGTGCTCGAGTACCCCGAACTTGGCATGGAGGCCGTGTGGAAGATCGAGGTGAAGGACTTCCCTGCGTTCATCGTGGTGGACGACAAGGGCAACGACTTCTTCGACATGGTGAACAAGGCGCCCTCCGGTACCCCCATCACCCTCAAGTAGCCCCCCGAGAACTCGAGAGGGGCTAGGCGAAGCGGTGCGCGAGGGCCTCTCGGGTGGGCTCGAGGTCGTCGGTATAGGTGATGCCCATCCACGAACCCGTGGTGCGCACCACGTCAACCGAAGCCCGTACGGTCGCGACGAGATCATTGAGCACCTCGGGAAGGCGGCACTCATCTTCCTCGTCGTGCACCTTGCCGGGGATCCACGCTTCCCAGTCGGCACGCACGAGATCGAGCACGCTCGGGTCGAACCCGAACAGGTTCATGGACGCCGATGCATCGTCGGCCAGCACACCGTTTTCAGAATGCACCAGACCGTCGGCCTCGCGTGCAATCTTCAAGTTCTCCACGCAGCGCAGCAACTCACCGCTCGCACCCACCTCGCAGATGCCGCGGCTGACGGTGCCACGATCGGAGAGCGTGTCGCCGAGGCGGTACGCCACGAGGCACGCAGCGTTCGGGCGGCGCCGGTTCGTGAGCCAGTCCGCGAGCGCGGCGATCCCGTCGACGTCGTAGTAGTCGTCCGCGTTCGCGATGCCGAACGGCCGGTCCTCGAGCAGCGACGCAGCGCTGAGCAGCGCGTGCGCAGTGCCCCACGGCTTGTCCCGCCGCGGCAGCAGGTCGTCCTGGAACGCGAGCCGCAGCGGGATGGGGCTGCGCTGCTCGATGTGCGTACGGATCTCGTCAGCGATGGAGTGGCGAACGATGGCCACCACCTCCTCGAAGCCCGCTGCAGCAGCATCGGCGATGGTGAGGTCGATGATGGCCTCACCGTTCGGACCCACCGGAGCGAGTTGTTTGAGGCCACCGTAGCGACGGCCGATTCCTGCAGCGAGCAGGACGAACGAGGGACCCACCGTCATGCCACCCTTCGCCGGATCAGACCAGCGACTTCAGCACGGCGCGGGTACGGCCGGCCTCGTCAGGATTGGACGGGAACGCTGCAGCGGCGAAGTCGGTGACCCCTGCGGAGACGAGGTCCTTGATGCGGTCCGACACCTCCGCCTCGCTGCCGACGATGGCGAGCCCGCTGGCGTCCGCGACACCCTCTTTGTCCATCATCGCCCGGTAACTGGGCAACTGCGCGTAGATGGCGAACAGCTGGGCGGCCCGTGCCCGGGCAGCGTCTGCATCGTCGGTGACGCACACGGGGAACGAGGCCTCGACGCGGGGAGCAGGGCGTCCGGCGGCCTCGGCGGCCTCGCGCAGCGTGGGCACCGTGAACGAGCGGAGCGTTTCGGGCCCGACACACCACGTGGACGTACCGTCGGTGAGCGCACCGCACAGGCGCAGCATCTGGGCACCGAGCGCCGCTACGAGCACCGACGGCCGGGTGCCACCGATAACCGACGCCCCAGCATGCACCTTGTACGTCTCGCCATCGAACGCGACCGGCTTGCCGTCGAGCATCGGCATGAGCACGTTCAGGTACTCACGCATGTGGCGTACGGGCTTGTCGAACGAGATTCCCCACATGGACTCCACGACGATCTGGTGGCTCAACCCGATGCCGAGAGCAAGTCGGCCCCCGGTGGCGGCCTGCACCGTGAGCGCCTGCTGGGCGAGCATCATCGGGTGGCGCGGATAGGTGGGCACCACTGCCGTCCCAAGTTCGATACCGGGAACCTCGCGGCCGACGAGAGCGAGCACGGTGAGCGCGTCGAACCCGAAGATCTGGGACGACCAGAAGGTGTGGAAGCCGTCCTGGGCCGCAATCCGGGCCTCCTCGATCACGTCCTCGAGGGATCCGGTTCCGATGGCGTTACTGACGAGTCCGATGCGCATGGGCAGCACGGTATCCGGCCGGGCAGACCGGCGACTCACGCGAGCAGGACGAGTTCCAACCATCCGGCGTTGAAGTAGTCCACCTGACCGTCCGGCATGAGCAGCACCTTGGTGGGCGAGAGCGCCTCAACGAACTCGGTGTCGTGGCTCACCAGAACCATCGACCCCTTCCACTCCGTGAGGGCGTCCGCAACGGCCCGGCGCGAGCCGGGATCGAGGTTGTTGGTGGGCTCGTCGAGCAACAACAGGTTGTTCCGGCCGACCATCAGCATTGCGAGCGCGAGTTTGGTCTTCTCGCCACCGGACAGCGTGCCGGACTCCTGGAACACCTTCGGGCCGGAGAGCCCGAACATACCGAGCAGCCCACGGAGATACGTCTCGGTGACCTGCGGGCCCGAGGGGGCGTCTCTACGGATGTTGTCGAGCAGCGAAGCGTGAGGGTCGAGGTTGTCGTGCTCCTGCGCGTAATAGCCGCTGGACACCTGGTGGCCGAGGTGGAACGTGCCACTGTCGGGCTGGGTCTCGCCGGCGAGGATACGCAGAAGGCTCGTCTTGCCAGCCCCGTTGAGGCCGAGCACGAGGATGCGCTCACCCCGACCGAGGTCGAACGACACCTTCTCGAACACCTTGGGCCCGCCGTAGGACTTCGCGAGGCCCGACACGGTGAGCACAGTGGCGCCACAGGGCGGCGGATCGGGAAACTTCACGCGCATCGAGCGTGAGGCCTTGGGCCCGTCGGAGACACCCGAGGACTCGAGTCGCGTGATTCGCTTCTCGATGCTGTGCGCCATCGCGGCCTTCGTCGCCTTGGCGCCGAAACGGTCAACGATCCCCTGCAGACGGGCGATCTCCTTCGCCTGCGCAGCGGCCAACTTGGCAAGGCGCTCCTCGTCCTTGGCGCGGGCGGCGTGGTATTGGCTGTACGTGCCGCGGTACTCCACGATCTCGCCGAGCGCGTCCTCTCCGGCACGGTCCAGGTGGATGACGCGGGTGATTGCCTCGTCGAGGAGGTCGAGGTCGTGGGAGATGACGAGAAGCGCTCCCCGGTACGACCGCAGGAACCCCATCAACCAGTTCTTCGCGTCCACGTCGAGGTGGTTCGTTGGCTCGTCGAGCAGCAACACGTCGGAACCGGCGAACAGGATCCGGGACAGCTCCACCCTGCGGCGCTCGCCACCGGACAGGTCCTTCACCGCGAGGTCTAGACGGTCCGCCTTCAGGCCGAGACCCGCCGCTATCGAACGCGCCTCACTGTCGGCCGCGTACCCGCCCTTGGTGGCGAACTCCTCTTCGGCCTTGGCGAAGCGCCGGACGTTGCGGTCGTTCGGGTCCTCCTCCATCGCGATCCGAAGCTTCTCGATACGCACGAGGTCATCGTCGACACCGCGTCCCGACAGGATGTGGGTGACAGCGGTGCGGCCGTCCATCGCACCGGCGGTGCGGGGGTCCTGCGGCAGGTAGCCGAAGCCGCCCTTCTTCATGATGTTGCCGGCGGCAGGCTCCAGTTCGCCGCCGAGCGTGCGGAACAGGCTCGTCTTGCCCGCTCCGTTGCGACCGACCAGACCCACCTTGTCCCGGGGCATGATCGTGAACGACGCGCCCTCGAGCACGACTCGACCACCCACCTCCACCGAAAGACCCGATACCTGTAGCAAGGTATTCGAGGCTACGGCACCGAAAGGTCAGCGATCGCGCAGGGCGTCGCGAATCTCAGTGAGCAGCCCCACCTCGGCCGAAACGGTGGGCTCCGGGGTTGGCTCCTCCTTCGGTCGCCTCAGCCGGTTGTAGGTGCGGACGCACAGGAACAGCACCAAACCCACCAGAACCAGGTTGATCACCTGCGTGAGGACAGCACCGAACGAGATGATCGACTCGTTCTCCTGCCCCCTGCGCATCGTGATGGTGAGGAAACTGTCGAGGTTCGGCTTGCCGACGATCGCCCCGATCAACGGGTTCACCACGGCCTCCATGAAACGGTCGATCACGGCCTTGACGGCTGCGCCGAGCACGACTGCGACCGCGAGGTCGATGACGTTGCCCGTGGCGATGAAATCGCGGAACTCCTTGATGAATCTCTTCATCGGCTCAGTAGAGCACGCCCGATGATTCGCCGTGAGGGACCCCCGTACCTGTTCAGCGTGTCACGGTGATGTCGTCGAACCGGTCGACATTGCGGAGCGCCGGGAACCTCACCCACCAGAACCCAACGATCGCGAGGGTTGCGAAGCCGCCGCCGACGACTGCCCAAGACGCCCCGAACGCCTGACCGGCCATACCGCTCTCCCAGGCTCCGAGCTCGTTCGAGCCACCGATGAACAGGTTCTCCACCGCGAGCACCCGGCCCCGCATGTCGTCCGGCGTTGCCAGAGGCACGATCGTCCCGCGAATGAACACGCTGACCATGTCCGCCCCCATGAGTACCACCATCGCGACGAACGCAACCCAGTACTGACGCGTAGCGCCGAGCAGGATGGTGCCGAGACCGAAGACGGCAACAGCAACGAGCAGTTTGCGTCCGAGGTACCGGCTGAGCGGTTTCCACGCGAGCATGACCGCCACCGCGGCAGCCCCGATGCCGCCGGCTGCGCGCAGGAAGCCGAGGCCGATGGCCCCCACCCCAAGCCGCTTCTCGGCAATCGCCGGCAGCAGCGCAACCGCTCCGCCGAACAGCACGGCAAACAGGTCAAGAGCGATCGCCCCAAGCAGCAGCGGGGTTTGGCGCACGAAACGGAACCCGGCGACGGCCGCCTGGAACGTGGGGCGATCCTTGCGGATCTCCTGCGGGCGGCGGAAGCGCACAAACGAGTAGCAGGTGGCCGCACCGGTGCACATCACAGCCGCGCCGACGAAGGGCCAGGTCGGTCCGATTGCGTAGAAGATGCCGCCGACCACCGGGCCGATGATGGACGCCGCCTGCCACGCGGTGGACGAGAGGGCTGCCACCCTCGGCAGGGAGCCATCCGGGGCCACGTTCACGGGCATCGCACGGGTTGCGGGTACGGCGAACGCCCTGCAGGTGCCGAACCCTGCGGCGAGGATGTAGATCGGCCAGATCGCCGTGGGACTGCTGTGCGCATAGAGCGCGATGACGATTGAGCACACTGCCTCAAGCATGAACGCCACCGCCGCGACACGACGCCGGTCGAAGCGGTCGGAAACGCTTCCAGTCATCGTGACGAAGACGAGAGCAGGCGCAAACTCCGCGAGACCGAGCCAGCCGAGGTCGAACTCACGGCCGCTGATGTCGTAGACGAGCTTTCCCAGCGCGGTGAACTGTGCGATCACGGCACCGGAGTGCAGGAACGACCCGGAGAGCACCAGCCGGACGTGGCGGTCCCGCATCACCGAACCCGCGGACGGGGAGGCAACAGCCGGCGCGTCCATGAGAAAAGGAGCCTACTGTGCGGGTGCGGGGACACTGGGGGAACAGCTGCACTGGCTCGATGCAACCGCTGTGGCCGAGCTAGTCCGGCGGGGTGACCTCGCACCGGCAGAGCCGACGATTGCCGCCGCAGAGTGCATCGAGCAACTGGACACCGAACTGAACGCCGCGAGCCTGCGGTGGTTCGACCGGGCAATCGCCCGGGCACGCAACGGCTCGGCGCCCGATGGCCTTCCCGTCGGGGTGCAACTCGTCGCTGCCTACGGGCGTGAGGATGTGTTAATCAGGGTGGCGAGTCAACTGGAACTCGCCGCGCCCTGGTCCCACCGCCGGCCGTATTGATACTCAGCCGTAGCCGCCGGGTCGTTTCGGCATACTTTTTTCATGTATCTCCCCTCAGCCTTCGCGATGACCGGTGACGACGCCCGCGCCTGCGTCACGAGGACTGGGGTTGCGCACCTGATCACACACGACCCGAACCTCGGTCTCGAGGCGACAGTCCTCCCACTCCTGCTTCGCGGTAACGCTCTCGTGGGTCACGTCGCCCGATGAAACCCCATCTGGCAGCGAACAGGCCGGGCACTCGCAATCTTCACACCGCTCGACGGATACGTCTCACCCTCGTGGTGCCCATCAAAGCAGCAACACGGCAAGGTCGTGCCCACGTGGAACTACGTGACCGTGCACTGCCACGGCATGATGCAGGCGCATCACGACGCCGACTGGATCCGTCAGGTGGTGGGTGAACTGACCGACACCCACGAGCAGCGCATCGCCTCGGACTGGAAGGTGAGTGATGCACCCGCCGAATTCATCGAGGGTCAACTCAAGGCGATCGTGGGCATCGAGATCATCATCGACCGGATCGAGGGCAAGGCGAAGCTCAGCCAGAACCGAGCCGCTCAGGACGTTGACGGGGTCATTGCATCCGCGCCACCGGCTCTCGCCAACGCCGTACGCACTGCTGCTGGCCGATAGCCCAGAGCGGGGCGTAAATTGCCCGCTCCGCCTCGGCAGATTTCCCGCCGGAAATTGCGTGTCGCTCTAGTGCGCGGTCCAGCCGCCATCCACCACGAGCATGTGGCCCGTCATGAATCCGCCCGCGTCGCTGGCAAGGAGCAGCAACGGGCCGTCGAGTTCCTGGGGCTCACCCATCCGGGGAATCGGTGAGTTCTGCTTGATGTATCGCTGGGAGGCCTCGTCGTCCTCCATCGGTGCGGTCATCTCCGACGGGAACCATCCCGGGCAGATCGCATTCACGCGGATGCCCTTGCGCCCCCACTGGAGCGCAAGCTCGCGGGTCATGTTCACCACAGCGCCCTTGCTCGCGCAGTAGTTCGCCTGCTTCACCGGGGTGCCCCCCACGAGGCCGAGCATCGACGCGATGTTGATCACACTCCCGCCACCGCCCGCCAGCATGTGGGGTCCGACCAGCTTGCAGAGATGCCACACGGCCGTGACGTTGACCTCCATCGCCTCTCGGAAGAAGTCGATGTCCTCGCCCTCGATCCCGACCACCCGGGTGATGCCTGCGTTGTTCACGAGGATATCCACCCTCCCGAACCGCGCAATCGCCTCGTCGACGAGGTTGACGCGCTGCGCCTCGACGGCAAGGTCGCACGCGACGGCCAACGAACCCGGCAGTTCGGTCACGAGCGCGTCGAGGCGCTCCTTTCGGCGGGCCGCCACGACAACGCTGGCCCCGGCAGCGTGCAGCACACGAGCAAACCGCTCGCCCAACCCGGACGATGCGCCCGTCACGATGGCTACCTTCCCGTCGAGGCGGAACAGCGAGAACGGGTCAACGGCAACGTCGGTGGTCATGGCCGCGAGGCTAGGTGTGGTGGCGTGCGAAGATACAGCCATGACCCCCAAGACCATCCTCCTCGTTCACGGCGCTTGGCATGGCGCATGGTGCTGGGCCTCGCTCCAGGCGGAACTCGACCGGCGCGGCGTGCCTTCTCTCGCCATCGACCTCCCCGGTCACGGAGTGTCCCCGCTGCCGTTCTCGGACCTGCACGGCGACGCACAATACGTGGCCGATGCCCTGAGCCGCATCGAGGGCCCGGTGGTGCTCGTGGGCCACAGCTATGGCGGCGCCGTTATCACCGAGGCCGCTACGCGCCACCCGGGCAACGTGAACCACCTCGTCTATCTCACTGCACTTGTTCTCGACGAGGGCGAGGCCGTCGTGCCGTTTGTTCAGAGCCTGCCAGCTATCGAGAGTCCTCTCGGTGCGGCCATCCGGCCGAGCGAGGACGGCGCCTTTTCCACCATCGACCCGGCGTACTCCGAGGTGTCCTTCTACGGCGAGTGCCCGAAGGGCACCACCGAGGCGGCCAACCCGCGCCTGTGTCCGCAGCCCTTCGCCACGTTCTTCCAACCCGTCACCGGGGCACCGTGGAAAACCATCCCTTCTACCTATGTCGAGTGCACGCTCGACGGGGCCATCCCGATCGAGCACCAGAGGGCGATGTCCGTCCGCTGCCAGAACGTCGTCACGCTCGAGACCGACCACTCACCCTTCGCGTCCAAGCCGGCAGAGACCGCCGACATCCTCGAACGCCTCGCGAGGAACTGACCCCACATCATGAAGATCCGCATTGGTTATGGCCTCGGTGTCCGCACCGGCCTCAACGACGAGTCTTTCGGCACCGTGGTGGATGCGCTCGAGCGCCTGCACTTCGACTCGCTCTGGCTCTCTGAACGCATCGGCGGTGCTGCACCGGACCCACTCGTGGCGATGTCTTACGCAGCAGGTCGCACGAAGAAACTCAAGGTCGGCATGAGCGTGATGGTCCTGCCGGGGCGCAACCCCGTCATCCTCGCGAAGGAACTTGCCACCCTCGATCGAATGTCGGGTGGGCGTCTGCTCCCGGCATTCGGGCTCGGGGTTGCCGACGGCCACGAGCAGCAGGCGTTCGGGGTGGAGCGCACCGAGCGCGCAGCGATCTTCGACGAGGCCCTCACCGTGATGCGGGCGTGCTGGACCCAGGAACGTGTCAACCACTCCGGACGCTTCTTTCACTACGAGGACCTGCGTGTCGAGCCCAAGCCGAGACAGAGCCCGCCGGATGTCTGGCTCGGCGGGATCGCCCCCTCCGAGCTCAAGCGTGTCGGCCGGCTCGCAGACGGCTGGCTCCCGTCGTTCGTCACGCCGGCGGACGTCGAGAAGGCACGGTCCGTCATCGAGGAGGTTGCCCGTCAGCACGACCGTGAGATCGAGGACGAGCACTACGGCGTGCTCATCCCCTATGCGAACGGCGACGTCCCGCCGGCCGTGCTCGAGAACCTGCGCACGCGTCGACCCGATCTCGCCGACATCAACGAGCTCATCCCGTCCAACTGGGAACAGCTCGGGGCACTGGTACGGCGCTTCGTGGACGTCGGTACCTCGAAGTTCGTGATCCTCCCACTCAACGAGCCGGGATCCGCCGAGGCGTGGGTGTCGCACCTCGAGGAGGCGGCAACCACCGTCATCCCCTGGCAGACCTGATCCTGCCGCGCAGGCCGACTACTTCTTCTGCTTCGCCATGTACGAGCGGAACATCTGGAGGTCGGGATCGATCGTTCGATTGCGCTTCAGCTCGCTGAAGTTCTCGTAACGAGTCAGCCACGCCACGCTCTTCCAGAGATTGACCGCATCGTCGTCGTTCGCCGGCATGTTTGAGATCACCGGACCGAAGATGGCCGGGCCGGAGCCGCCGTCGAGCCGGATGGTGGGGACACCGAACGAGCTGGAGTTGTTCACGAGATCATGGTGCTCGGTGAGCACGGTCTCCCACGTGGCCGGGTCCGCAAGTGCACGATCGAGATACGCGGTGTCGATCCCGGCGTCGCTGAGCGCCCCCTTGATGGTGGTCTCCTGCTGCAGGTCCTGCTCAAGCTCGAAGTACCGGTGCCCGAGGGTCTCGTAATACTTGCT
>WLJO01000012.1 GCA_009701715.1 Actinomycetota bacterium | reverse complement strand
CCTCGGCGGGCTCGAGAGGTAGACCGTCTGCCAACCGGAGGCGGTTTCGGACGCCGAAAGCGCGCTGGTCACGATATTCCCGGAGTCGTCCCAGACGTAGACGTTGTGCGGGGGAAGGTTCGACTCAGGTTTGAAGAACCGCACTGCCTGGACGTAACCGCTCACCGAGGAACTGAGTCGTAGCGACAGGTTCAGAGCAGGCTGCTCACCCGCGATCGAAGGGTTCGTCCAGTCGTCGCCTACTCGATAGACAGACGGCGGGACAGGACCGCCAACCACAAAGTCGAGATCGACCATGTAGTTGGTGCCCACCGTGCCATCGGGGTGGCCACCCGGTTGGCCGTAGCGGTAGTAGCCGCTCAGTATCGAGAGTGGCCCGTACGTAGTTCCTGTAAAGGTCGACCGCGGATACCCACCATTCGGGGCCGAGTACCCGACCGAGAACGACGCACCCGCATCGATACGCACCGGGTGTTCGAGCACGACGCGTTGCCAACCGGCGTTGGACTCGTCGACGAACTGCTGTGACCCGACCACGACTCCCTGTTCGTCCCAGACGTAGGCGGTGTGCGGTCCCAAATTGCCAGTGGCCCGGTAGTACGACACAGCAGTCACGTAGCCGACTGTTGCAGTCCGCAAGCGGACAGCGAGGTTGAGTGAACCGCCGCTTGAGTCGCTG
Organism: Actinomycetota bacterium; assembly: GCA_009701715.1. Taxonomy (GTDB): domain Bacteria; phylum Actinomycetota; class Acidimicrobiia; order Acidimicrobiales; family Ilumatobacteraceae; genus WLJO01. Next base: position 60,850 of record WLJO01000012.1, on the reverse strand, counting down.
CTCTCGACTGTCCAGTTGTCCGCAAGCTGGTACGTGGTCGCGTCGACCGGCGCGGTGTAGTGGAGCACCACAACTCCCGATCCACCTGTGCCTGCGCTGCTTGAGCCGACACCGGTACCGCCACCTCCACCACCGGTGTTTGTCACCCCACTGCTGCCGTCGAATTGGTCGCTCGTGGACGTCGATGTGAGGGAACTGCCGCGTCCACCGCCACCGACGCCGCCCGCTCCACCACCGCCGGGAACGGTGCAGTCGCACGAACCGTTGGTACCTCCGCCGCCACCACCGCCATAGTGATGCGCCACTCCGGTGATGGATGACGCGACGCCGCTGCCCCCGTTCCCGCCGAGCGAAACACCGCGGGCGTCCCCCCCTGCGGAACCCGCACCGCCGCCACCACCACCGGCACCCAACACTGTGCGGTCGCTCCGTCCGCCCCCAAAGCCCTGGCCGGGAGTGCCGCTAGTTCGGTCAACAGGGGACTGGTCGGCGCCACCGCCTCCGCCGGACCCACCGCCGGACGCGCGAATCGGAACCGACGCAACGCCGCCGCCAGCACCTCCGCCAAACGCGCGGACGGCATCGAACTCGGAGTCGCCTCCCCTCGACGCTGCCAGCGAGAGACCGTCGCCGGCACCTCCGCCCTCGCCTACGGTCACCGCAATCGTGACACCCGGCATCACGGTGTAGGTCTCGGCGTCTGCATTCGACACGACACCGCCGCCGCCGCCGCCACCTACGGCTCCACCGCCACCGCCACCAACGACGAGATACGTCACCGACGTGACGCCGGTCGGGACCATCCACGTGCACGCGCCCGTCGTGGTGAACCTGGAAACCGTGTCGCCCGTGGTCTCGTCGAAGGTGACGTCCGGCGCACAGGGCGACAGCGAAGTTGACCCAAGCGTCCGGCCCGAAAAACCAATGACCCGCGACGGCGTTACGGTGATTGGAGTGCCCTGACCGTCACCGACCTGTCCTGAGGCTCCGTAGCCCCAGCAATAAAGCGATCCGTCTTCGATGAGTGCGCACCCGCCCCAACCGGTCACGGTTGCGGCGACTGCCTCACCGGGAAGCCCGACCACCGCCGTGGGAACGAACCGCGGGCCTCCGGTCTGGCCAATCCCGAGGGCGCCTTCGGAGTTACGTCCCCAGCAACGAACGCTTCGGTCTGCGAGCAGCGCGCACGTCGAGTTGGTACCGGCAGAGATCGACACGACGCCGCTGTTGAGCCCCTGCACCCCAACCGGGACGTTGGACCCTGTAGAGGTTCCGTCGCCCAGTTCACCTTGACCGTTGGTTCCCCAGCACTTCACCGCGCCCGTCGAGAGGAGAGCGCAAGCGTGACCGCCGCCGACCGTAATTGCCACGACGCCTCGATGGAGACCCTGCACGTCGACCGGTACGGCGGAGAAGAGATCCCACGACCCGTTGCCAAGTGTTCCCCACGCCTCGTACCCCCAGCACTTGACGCCACCCGACGTGAGGAGGGCGCAGGCATTCTGGCTGCCGACGGCAACGGCTACCGCCGGCCCACCGAGGCCATTCACGTCAACGGGCGTGTTGCTGGGGCTCTGTGTGCCGTCGCCCAATTGGCCCCAGGAGTTGCCACCGAAGCACTTGACGGAGCCGCTATCGGTGACGAAGCATGACGAGTCGCCACCGGACGAGAGCGACCGGACTCCACTCGTCAGACCAACGACGTCGACCGGCACCGTCGAGTACCCGGAACCATCGCCCGGCGTGGCACCCCAACACTTCGCACCGCCGGCCTCTGTGAGCGCACATACCTGCGACCCGCCAGCGGAAATAGCGCGCACACCGCTCGACAGACCGACAACGCCCACCGGTGAGAGCCGATCGACACTCTCCTGACCGTCACCGAGTCGCCCTCCGGGCGCGTAACCCCAGCACTCGGCTGCGCCGGCCGCAGTGACCGCACAACGCTCGTAGGCGTCGCCCGAGATCGAGTCGAGTGCACTTGAGTACGCAGAGAACGCAGCTGCATCGGTGCCATCCGCAAAGGCCGCATCGTCTGCCAGCACCCAGGACGCAAACGCTCCGTACATCGCCATCAAGGCCACCGCAGCGCGGAAGAAGCGAGACGACTTCAGGCGGCGGTGCTGACGATGACCGTTGCTCGTTCTGGCCACCGAGTGAGCATACGATCCAACCGATTTCACCGACCGCGTGGGGCGGATCGGTTTGGTGAACTAGCAATGAACATTGCATGCCGGACAGGGATGCCCCCCGCTCGAATCCTGCAAGGTATCGCTGCCCTCTTCAACGTTGAGAAGGAGCGGACCTTTCCGTGGCACGCTCGACGAGCCAGGCGAACGCTGGGTTCGGCTGAGGCATCAGCTGTCCGGCGCCCCGCTGGTCGCCCCCCTGCTACGGTCAGCCGAACATCCAAGTCGAACGGGGGTCAGACATGGGGTCCAGTTATCGAAAGATCGTCTGCAACGGGTACACGAGGAACTTCCGTGCAGCCGCCGAGATCGTCGAGGTTCCGAGAACCTCCCCGGCGCCCGGCCAGGTACTCATCCGGAATCATTTCGGGGGCGTGAATGCATCCGATGTCAATATCGCCGCTGGCGTGTACTTCTCCGACGGCACCTTTCCCTTCGACCTCGGCTGCGAGAGCATCGGCGAGGTGATCGAGGTTGGCGAAGGAATCAGCCATCTCGCTGTGGGCGACTACGTGGTGTCACCGAGTCTCGGGAGCGCGTATGCAGAACTCATCTATCGGGATGCCCTGCAGGTGCTCAAGGTTCCCACCTGCTCGCCCGAGGTGATGACCGCCGTGGTCTGCGGGAGCACTGCATCGGTCGGGCTCAACTCCGTCGGCCAGATGGGTTCGGGCGAGACGGTGCTCATCACGGCCGCTGCGGGCGGGGTTGGGAGCTGGTGCGTGCAACTGGCGAAGTTGGCAGGCAACCACGTCATCGGCACCTGCAGCACCGAGGAGAAGGCCGTTGAATTGCGCAGGCTCGGCTGTGACCGCGTCATTGTCTACCGTAACGAGGACCTCGGCGCGGTGCTGAGTACCGAATACCCGAACGGCATCGACCTTGTCTTCGAACAGGTCGGCGAACAGACCTTCGACACGTGCGTGGACAACATCGCGCAGCGAGGCCGCATCGTCATCTGTGGATTCATCTCGGAGTACACGACCGGCCCGAAGCCCGTCACGTCACCGCGGATCTACCACAAGCTGCTCTGGAAGTCGGCTCAACTGCGGGCCTTCCTCTTTTCGCACTGGCCCGACGAGTTGCCCGGTCATATCGTCGCGAACCTCGCGCTTGTTGAGAGCGGCGCCGTTGACCCCCTCGTGGATCGCAGGGTATTCAGCGGGCTCGAGCAGGTTGTCAATGCCGTCGAGTACCTGCACGCAGGCGGCAACAGCGGCAAGGTGGTCATCCGCTACCCGTAGGGATGTTCGGCGCGAGGCCAATGGATGCACGCTTGACGAGCCAGGCGAACGCCGGGTCGGGTTGTGGTGCCAGTAGCTCCGGGTGCCATTGCATGCCCCAGACACTGCACCCCGGGATCTCAACGGATTCGACAATCCCGTCCGGTGCGCGACCCGTGCACACGAGCGTCGGCGCGACACGGCCGACTGCCTGGTGATGAAGGGTGTTGACGTTGAGCCCGGGTCCGAAGACCTCACGGGCTATTGAGCCTTCGTCGAAGGCGACCGTGTGGACGCGTGCCGACACGGGGTATTCCCACGCCGCGTGCAGACCGACCTCTTCGCCCTCGATGTGCTGCAGCAGCGAACCCCCGAGGGCGACGTTCAACACCTGCATGCCCCTGCAGATTGCGAGCACTGGAATCCCAATCTCGAGCGCACGACGGAGCAGCGCGATCTCCACCCGGTCACGGTGCGTGTCGATGCCGTAAACAGTCTCGTGAGGGTCCTCGCCGTACAGCGCCGGGTCCACATCACCCCCGCCGGTGAGCACCAACGCGTCCATATGGTCGAGAGCCTCGACGGAGGTGTCGATGCACGGCAGCATCAGTGCCACCCCACCCGCTGCCGCAACCGCGTCGCTGTACGCCGCAAGGTGCAGGTCTACCTGCTCGTCCCGGAAGTTCGCCGGCAGCGACGGCACCTCCGGCGCGCCATATCGCCGCCCGCTCAGCGCAATCAGAGGTCTCCCCACGGGACGGAATCTATCCCACGCCTACAGCGTGCGAACCCGTCCGCGGTACCGTCTGCAGCGATGGGAACGGTCCGACGCGATTCCAACCCGACCGAGCGCGAGCAGGCGGTGGCCAACCGGGTCGGCTCGCTCCACGACATCGACTTCGCCTCGATGAGCGCTGTGCAGAACGTGTACCGGGTGGCCAACGCCGTGCGGGCACGGATGGAGCGAGACGTACTGGGCGAGTCCGGCCTGTCGTGGACCTCGTTCACCGCCTTGTTCGTGCTCTGGGTATGGGGCCCGATGGAGACACGTCACCTCGCCGAAGAGTGCGGGGTCACCAAGGGCACGCTCACCGGGGTGCTCGCCACGCTCGAGTCGAGGGGGCACGTCCTGCGGACCGCGCACGAGTCCGACGGTCGGCTCGTCGTGGTACGCCTCACCCCAGGCGGTCGGACACTGATCAAGCGCCTGTTCCCGCAGTTCAATGCCCAGGAGACCCAGGTGGTCGAGGTGCTGAGCCCCGCCGAGCAGGCAACCCTCGCCAGACTGCTGCGCAAGGTCCTCACGCACGTGGAGAGCGGCGGCTAGCGGGGCAACGTACGGCGGCAGCCCTTCCCGTCCGGCACCCAGACCTTGTATGGTTCCAAACGACTTGGGGTCAGCCGGGCGGGGCAAGCCGGCTCGCCGCTCCCGCCACGTCACGACGGACAACCAGCCCACGAGGTGCTTACAACATGGTCTCCCCTCGAGTCAGGACGCTGTTCACCGATCATCTCGGTCTGGCGCGAACCCGATACCTCCCCGGCGAGCCGCACACGAACCGGATCCGGCACTGCCTGACGCTGTTCGCACAGAACTTCGACAACCAGATGACGGTGGGCGCTCCCGGGTCCCGCTTCCTTGAGGGAATGCCGGACTGCGAGGCCGTCTTCGACCGCTCCGAGATGCGACCGTCCTGGGTCGAGGGCGAACGCCTCGTGGTGTGCGATCTCTACTTCCGCGACGAACTGCTCGACGTGGCGCCCCGAACTGTGCTCCGCAACGCAATCGCACTGTGGGAATCCCTCGGCCTGGACCCCTACGTAGGCATCGAGCTGGAGGCCTTCCCGCTGGAGCCCGACGGCAGCGGCGGCTGGCGCGCGGTATCCGCCCCCGGGTCGATCGTGTACCAGACCGGCCCCATCGCCGATCCGCACGGTCTCATCGACGACGTGCTCGAGGGCGCCGTTCGCGCCGGGCTCGCGGTGGAAGCGGCGCACACCGAGTACGACGCCCCACAGCTCGAGTTCACCCTTCACTACGACCGTGCGCTCAAGGCCGTTGACGACATTGCGGTGTTCAAGCTGATGGCCCAGGAGATCGCCCGCCAGAAGGGTCTGCACCTCACGTTCATGGGCAAGCCCTTCACCGCAGCGGGCGGCAGCGGGCTCCACGTGAATCTTTCGCTGCGGAACGCCGAGGGGACCAACGCCCTCGTGGACACCAGCGGGGACTACGGGCTGTCCGACACCGCCCGTTGGGCGATCGGTGGACTCCTTGCGCACCACGAGGCGCTCTCCGCGATCGTTGCGCCGACGGTGAACTCCTACAAGCGGCTGCGCGCCGGACAGATGGCCGGCTTCTGGGCCAACTGGGGCCTCGACCACCGTTTCACCACCGTGCGCGTCTCACCGGAGCGGGGTGCGAGCACACGGCTCGAGTACCGCCAGCCCGACGGTGCGGCCAACCCGTACCTCGCCACCGCAGCGGTACTGGTTGCCGGCTACCTCGGCGTGATGAACCGGATCGAACCACCCGTCATCGAGACCAACGACGCGATCGAGACGGCGTCGACGAGCCGGTCGACCCCGGAGAACCTGTCGATCGCCCTCGACGCTCTCGAGGCCGACACCGAGTTCGCGTCGGCGTTCGGCCAGATGTGTGTGGACAATCTCCTTGCGATCAAGCGGGAGGAGTGGGCGAAGTACGCGGCGCACACCACCGACTGGGAGCACAAGTACTACCTCCCGTTCCTGTGATCGACGGAGCCGAACGAACCCCATGAGCATCTCCATCGAGACAACGGGGCCTGACGACCTCAACATCGTCGATCCCGACACCTACGCCAACGGCTTCCCGCACGCAACATTCGAGCGTCTCCGGCGAACGGATCCCGTGTCGTGGTGGGACGAGACCGACGGCGGCAAAGGGTTCTGGGCGGTCACCCGTTACGACGACCTGTTGAGCGTGAGCAGGAACACCGCCGTGTTCTCCAATGCCCAGGGCATCACGCTCGAGGAGATGGAGCCCGACGACTTCGAGGCGCGGCGCAACATGCTCGAGTACGACCCGCCGGAACACACGCGATACCGGCGCCTCGTCTCGCGCCCGTTCAGCCGCCGCGAAGTGATGGGGTACGAAGCGGCCATCCGGGAGATTGCCCGACAGGTCGTGGACGACGCGCTCCCGGGGTCGTCCACCGTCCACCTCGACGTCACCGAACGCATCGCCAAACAACTCCCGATGCGGATGCTCGGCAAACTGCTCGGCGTGCCCGACGAAGACGGGCCGTGGCTCGTCGAACGCGGGGACGCCCTGCTCGGCAACTTCGACCCCGAGATGACCGACTACCCCGTGGACCTCGTGAACACCGACGAGTTCAGGGCCATGCCCTTTCGCTCCCCTGCCGGACTCGAGCTGTATCGATATGCCGAGGAACAGGCGAACCTACGCCGCGCCTGCCCCATGCACGACGTCATCAACTCCCTGCTCCAACCAGCGGTGGACGGTGAGTTGCTCAGCGATCGCGAGTTCAAGAACTTCTTCGTGCTGCTTGTCGGAGCAGGCAACGACACCAGCCGGTACACGATGGCCGCGGGGATGAAGGCACTCTCCGAACACCCGGACCAAATGCGTGACCTCCAGCGCGCGATCGGTACCAACCCCGCACTGGTCGAGAGCGCCGTGGAGGAGATCCTCCGCTACTCCACGGTCACGATGAACTTCCGGCGGACCGCGCTCGCCGACACCGAGCTGAACGGACGGAGCATCAGAGCGGGCGACAAGGTAGTCATCTGGTTCACGTCCGCAGACCACGACCACGACGCCTTCCCCGACCCCTATCGCTTCGACATCCGGCGCACACCGAACGACCACGTTGCGTTCGGCCTGCGGAGCCCACACCTGTGCCTCGGCGCCCAACTCGCCCGTATGGAGATCCGCTTGCTCCTCGAGGAACTGCTCCCCCGTGTGAAGGACTGGGCCGTGGACGGGCCGATCGAGCGGCTCAGGTCCAACTTCATCGGCGGCATGAAGCACCTCCCGATGACCATCGAGACCCGATAGCCGACCCATGGCTGGCCCAACCGGGCCCACAAGACGGCGGCAAAGTCCTTTGCTACCGTACGACCATGAGCACGTCCTCCTCACGCACGGGTTACCTGTACCACGAGATCTACGGCTGGCACGACACCGGGTCCGGTCCGATGTTCCCCTCGAACGGCTTCGGTGGCATCCAGCCGATGCCGCACCCCGAGAACGCAGAGACCAAGCGCCGCATGCACGAACTCATCGTGGTGTCCGGCCTCATCAACCACCTCCATCGACTTGAGCCAAGCCAGGCGACCGAGGCCGACATCCTGCGATGCCACACTGCTGAGCACCTCGCAGCGATCAAGGCAGGATCTCTGCAGCCCAAGGGTGGCGACGCAGGTGATGGCGTGTCCCCATTCGGCAACGGCGGGTACGAGATCGCCCTGCTCGCCGCCGGCGGCGTCATGAGTGTGGTCGATGCCGTCCTGTCAGGCGAGGTGCGCAACGGCTACGCACTTGTGCGCCCGCCCGGTCACCATGCCGTTCCGAGTATGGGCATGGGTTTCTGTATGTTCAACAACATCGGGATCGCTGCGCGTCACGCCCAGGCGAACCGGGGTGTGGGACGAATCGCGATCGTCGACTGGGACGTGCACCACGGCAACGGCACCCAGGCGATCTTCTACGATGACCCGTCGGTCCTCACCATCTCCGTTCACCAGGACAACTGCTTCCCGCCAAGCTCTGGCCTGCTCACCGAAACCGGCGAGGGTGCCGGCAAGGGCACAGCGCTCAACGTTCCGCTTCCGCCCGGATCGGGCAACCCCGCCTACGAGTACGCGATGCGCAACGTCGTGGTGCCGGCACTCGAGCGATTCAAGCCTGAGATCATCCTCGTGTCGAGCGGCTTCGACGCGAGCCTCATGGACCCTCTGGCACGCCAGATGGTCACCAGTGCTGGCTACCGGCTGCTCACCTCGATCCTCATGGAGGCCGCCGACCGGCTCTGCAACGGCCGCATCGCTATGTCGCACGAGGGCGGCTACAACCCGATGTACGTCCCGTTCTGCGGCCTCGCCGTAATGGAACAACTCAGTGGCCACCACACACTCGACGACCCGTTCGCTGCGTTCGACTACATGGCAGGTGGACCGATGCTTGCCCACCAGCAGGCCGTGGTGGATGCGGCGGCAGCGAACATCGCAGGCATCCCCGCCTGACCCACCCCCGCTGGTTTCTGGGTCTACATCTGGCGACCGGTCCGCCAGATGTAGACCCAGAATCCGTGTGGAATGGTCGCTTACCAGTAGTGGGGCGGGTGGGTATCGAACCCACGACCGAGGGATTATGAGTCCCGTGCTCTAACCACTGAGCTACCGCCCCCGACGGGCAACCTACCGCTCCACCCTGATGGTTCTCGGTCCTCGAACGCGTGGTTTTGTGCAGTTCCGGTACCGCGAACAAGGGGGTGTAGACCGAAAAATCCCGCCGCAGCGGGCCAAGGGAACAGAGCCGAGATGGCTCCGGGGGTGGGGGTCGAACCCACAACCTACGGATTAACAGTCCGCCGCTCTGCCGATTGAGCTACCCCGGAAAGGCACCCCGAGAGTAGCGGCTGCGGCCGCCGATGCCACCTTCGGGCAGGCCAGCCGGGTTCGGCGACCGCGGCGCTCAGCCCTCGCCGAGGTACGCCTTCAGCTGCTCGCGATATCGCGGGTGGCGCAGCTTGTTGAGGGTCTTCGCCTCGATCTGTCGGATGCGTTCGCGTGTCACGCCAAAAGCCTTGCCGACCTCCTCGAGCGTGCGCGCCTGACCGTCATCGAGGCCGAACCGCATCCGCACCACGTCCTGCTCACGCTCGTGGAACTCCGAGAGGAGCGACTCCACCACGATCCTCAATTCGTCGTCCAGCGCTGCCTCGCCAGGATCCCTCGAATTCTCGTCAGCGATGAGATCCCCGAACCGGGCGTCGTCCTCCTCGCCCACCGGGGCGTCCAGCGAGCGGAGGTCCTGCGAGATGCGCAAGATGTCCTGCACCCGCTCCTCGGACATCCCCGTGCGTTCGGCCAGCTCGACAGTCGTTGGGTCGCGCTTGAGGTCCTGCACCAGTTCGCGCTGCACCTTGAGCACCCGGTTGATGTGCTCGACCATGTGCACGGGAATCCGGATGGTGCGGGACTGATCCGCGATGGCCCGGGTGATGGCCTGACGGATCCACCACGTGGCATAGGTGGAGAACTTGAAGCCCTTGGTGTGGTCGAACTTGTCGACGGCCCGCATCAACCCGAGGTTCCCCTCCTGTATGAGGTCCAGCAGTGCCATCTCACGGCCCTGATAGCGCTTCGCGATCGACACAACAAGACGGAGATTGGCCTGGATGAGATCGGACTTGGCACGCTCGCCGTTCCGCACGGTGCGCTCAAGACGGCGACGATCGATCTCCGCAAGCGTGACGGTCTCCACAACTAGACGGTCCGCCGCAGCGAGCCCATCAAGAATCGCCTGCGCGAGGCGACGCTCGTCGTCCGCATTGAGCAGGCCGACCCGGCCGATCTCGTGGAGGTACATCCGTACCGGGTCGGTGGGGTTTCCCGAATCGTGACTGCCCGCCATCCGCTCGGCGCGCTCGCGGCGACGGTCCCCGTGGTCGTCCTCCACCAGTTCCTCGACAGCATTGTCGATCTGGATGTTCCGGCCGGTCAACGCACCGTTCACCTGATGCAACAGGTCCTCGTTGAGCTCAACGTGACGCAGTACGTGCAAGACGGAGTCGGCATGCACAATCCCCGCAGAGATGCCACGAGCGATGAGCGAATTCCACTCTGCCGGGTCTATTCCGGAAACCGGCACGACCTCCACCGCGGGCATCATCTGCGACTGCCCGGTCGTGTCATTCGCCACGTGAATCGTCCCCTGACTCCGGATGGCTATCGGCCACTCGCCGCTGCAGCCACACTAGCAATGAGTCCGACGCGTTCTGCGAGGTGCTTATGTCCTCCAATTGCTCGAGGAGGCGCCGGGCCTCAGCATCTTCCCGGATCTCGTCGGGGATGTCCACACGAGTGCGCTTCGCGAGTTCCCGGCGGACTGCGGCGTTGAGGAGATTGCGTGCCTCGGTGTCCACGTCGATCTCGTCGACGTCCACCACAGCTGCGCGCTCCAGCACGTCACGCGCCTCGGGATCACACGACGCAATCGCCGCTTCGAGGTTCCCCCCCGAGCTGGCAAGCGCGCGGAATGCGCGCATCGTGGTGTCCTCCGCGAACAACCCGTCCACCAACCACGGCGCGATCGCGTCCCAGCGCTGCACGAGCAGGGCAACGGCGACGAACTCCTTGGTGTCACCCGAGCGACGGCGTTCCGACGGGACGTTGACGACAACCGGGCGGCGGCCACCGCGCTGCGCTGCGGCGACGAGGTCCGAGATGGGCAGTGACAGACGCGCCGCAACCTCCCCGGCGTACAGGCCACGCACCGTTGCATTCGGGTGCTCGCCGATCACGGCCATTGCGGCCTCGGCTGCACGCGCGCGCTGCTCGGGGGACTGCGCAGGTCGGCTTGCGAGCGCTCGTTGCACCCGGAAGCCGAGGAACGGCTCTGCGGTGTCGACCGCTCGTTTCAGGCCCTCGGGATCGTTGCTCGCCATGTCCGCCGGGTCCTTGCCCTGAGGGAAGTGTGCAACCGACACCTCAACCTGATACTTCTCCTCCCACTCATAGAACTTCTCGGCCGCGCCCTGCCCGGCAGCGTCCGCGTCGAACGCCAGCACCACACGGCTCGCGTACCGCTTGAGCAGTTTGACGTGCTCCTCGGTGAACGCCGTGCCGCACGTGGCCACAGCCCGGCGCAGACCGGCACGGTGGAACCCGATGACGTCGGTGTAGCCCTCGCACACGATCACCTGGTTGCTGTTCACCGCATCGGCCTTCGCCCAGTTGAGACCGTACAGCACCCGTGACTTCGAGTAGAGCGGCGTCTCGGATGAGTTCTTGTACTTCGCGGGGTCCACCGAGCCGGGCAGTACCCGCCCGCCGATCGCGACCGGTTCCCCCTCCGGCGTGAAGATCGGGAACAGAACTCGCGCCCGGAACGCATCCTGCAACTTGTTCCGACGGTTGTTGAACGCGAGACCGAGCGTGGTGAGCACCTCGTCGGGAAGCTTCACGTCACGCGACAGTTGATCCCAGTCGTCGGGTGCCCAACCGATGCGGAACTGCCGGGCCACCTCCCCCGTGAGACCCCGGCTGCGCAGGTAGTCCCTCGCCTCGCGGGCGTCGGGGGCCGTGAGGAGCCGTTGGTGGTACCACTCCACAACCTGTTCCATCGCCTCGACGAGCTGCTTGCGCCGACCGCGGTCTCGCGCCTCACTGCCGCTCGAGTACGTGAGCACGATGCCCACTTTGCCCGCAAGCTTTTCCACGGAGGTCACGAAATCGACATGCTCCATGTCCTGGATGAACTTGAACACATCGCCCGATGCGCCGCAGCCGAAGCAGCGGTAGCGCTGGGTCTGCTCCCGAACGTTGAACGAGCCAGACTTCTCCGCGTGGAACGGGCAGAGGCCCACCCAGTTGCGCCCGACCCTCCTCAGCGCCACATAGGGCTGGATGATGTCGACGAGAGAGGTCGCCGAACGGACCTTCTCGATGTCATCCTCCGCGATCCCCATGCGGCGAGGTTAGCGATCCCTCGGGCTCAGCTCTCCTCGGGCGGCAGGCCGAGCGCCGGCTCTGCCCCGCCTGGGACCGACTCGATCGTGTCGAGCGCCCCCGGATGGCGGGTGCGGCGCATCGAGGTGAGCACCGACATCGCGAGGACGAGCACGATGACCATGAGCGATACCCACGTCTCGATGTGGACCCAGCGGCTGATGACCATCTTGACGCCGACGAACCCGAGGATGACCGCCAGACCCTGCTGCAGATAGCTGAAGCGTGCGCGCATGTCCGCGAGGAGGAAATAAAGCGCCCGAAGGCCCATGATCGCGAACGCGTTGGAGGAGAACACGATGAACTGTTCCCGCGAGACGCCGAGGACCGCCGGGACGGAGTCCACCGCGAACACGACGTCCGTGCTCTCAACCAGCACGAGCACTGCGAGCAGTGGGGTCGCGAGCCGCTTGCCGTTGCGCTGCACAAACAACTTCTGGCCGTCGTAATCGGGCGTGGACGGCACCACCCGTCGAAGAATCCGCAGGAACCTGCTCTTCTCGGGTGTGAACTCCTCATCGTCCTCGCCGGAGAGCGCCAGCTTCACGCCCGTGTAGACAAGGAACCCGCCGAAGACGAACAGGACCCAGTCGAACTTCTCGATGAGTGCCACGCCGGCAAGGATGAACGCTGCGCGGAGCACGAGTGCCCCGAAGATCCCCCAGAACAGCACACGATGCTGAAACTGCACCGGCACCGCGAAGGTGCCGAGGATCAGTGCCCAGACGAACACGTTGTCGATCGAGAGGCTCTGCTCGATGAGGTAGCCGCTGAGGTACTCGACGCCGGCGTCACGGCCCCAAGAAGCAATCACCACGAAGGTGAATGCGAGCCCGATCGCAGTCCATCCGATCCACTCAATAGCGGCACGCTTGAGCGGCAACACCTTCGGCACCCGGTGCAGCACCAAGATGTCGAACAGCAGCAGCACGGCGATGGCCCCGAGCAACCCGACCCACGCCCAACCGGAGACGTCGAGGTCAACGAACTTGTCCTTGCCTGCCGAGGAGACCCTCCCGGCGAGCACCGTGATCGACACCCGTTAGTCGCGGCCGAGCAGGCCGCCGAGCGCCCCGCCCATCCCGCTGGGTCCGGAGTTGCCGGTTCCGATCGCGGCCTTGATCCAGCCGAGTAGTTCCGACGGGTTGCGGGTCTGGGACCAAATCCTGCCCGGGCCGGTGAAGTCCAGCACGAGGCCCTCACCGCTCTTGAACGTCTGCACGAGACCACCGGTCACCTTGCGTAGTTGCATGGACACCGTTGATTCGTAGGCAACCATGTGGCCCGTGTCGAGCGAGATGGTCTGACCCGCAGCCAGGTCCCACACCTCGAGCGCGCCGTAGCACGCGAACACCACGGGACCGCTGCCCTCGGCGCGAACGATGAAACCACCCTCACTGCCGAACAGGTTCTTGAACCCACCCCACTGCGCGTCGATCGTCACGCCGTTGGCGTTCGCGAGCCACGAGCCCTTCTGGATGAACAGCGGGAGGGCGGGCTGCACCTCGTAGCTGATGATGTCGCCGGGGAGTCGCGCAGCGACATCCACGAAGCCACCCTGCGAGGGCGCCGTGTAGGTACTCACGAAGAAGCTCTCGCCACCGAGCGCGGCCCGCTTGAGCGACTTGAGCATCCCGCCCTCTGCCTTGGAGTGCAGCGTCACGCCGGCCGACATGGCCATCATCGCGCCGGACTCCACCTTGACCTCCTCGCCTCCCGCGAGCGTGATCCGCGCCACTCCATATGCCGGGCCTTGACGGGTCTGAACCTGCATGTCTTCCTCCTCATGATCCTGCGTAATCGTAGTTCCGCGACGCCCGCGACCGTGGCAGGGGGCGACGATCGAAGTAGCAGACGTATGTAACCGCGGCACAGACTACCGATACCGCGAACCAGCCCTTGAGTGTCGGTCCATATGATGACGGGTGTGCCGGCACTTCGACTCCTCGGCTTCCCGGTCAAGGTGAAGCCCGGCTTCCTCGCGTTCCTCGCACTCGTCATGATCTGGAACCCGGGCGTTGGCTGGAAGTTCGCGATCGCCATCACGATCTTCTCGCTGATCCATGAGCTCGGCCATGCCACGGCAGCTAAGCGCCTCGGCGCCCAACCGGAGATCGCGCTCGACTTCCTCGCCGGCTCCACCCGGTACACCCCGCCCCGCCCGATCACACCGATCGAACGCGCCTGGGTCGCTGTGTCCGGCCCCGCCGTGGAGATCGTCCTCGGCCTCGTCGTGCTCGGCGTGATGCGTGTCAACCCGTTCGACGTTCCCCAGGTCTTCGATTCCCAGGTGGCCGGCGTGATCTGGATCGCTGGCCCGGTCTTCGGGTTCCTCAATCTGCTGCCGATACTCCCGCTCGACGGCGGTCACGTGCTCTCCGGTGTCCTCGAGAGCATCTGGCCGAGCCGCGGCGGCATCGTCGCTATTGCGTTCAGTGCTGCGGTCACGCTCGCTGTCGGCGTGGTGACGTTCCTCGAGCCCGCTGTGCGCTGGCTCGCGCCGTTCGCGCTCATGCTGCTCGTGCTGCAGATCTGGCCGCTCGTCCCCCAGCGCACACGGGGCACACGTCGGCACGCCACCCGACCCGCACCCGCGGAACCAGGCGCCGAGCCCGTCGCCAGCGAGACCTAGAAGCCGAGCCGGGCGAGCAGTTCGCCCATCAGCGAGTCGATCGGCACCCGAACCTGCTCGGTGGTGTCGCGATCCCGGATGGTGACGGCGTTGTCCTCGAGCGAATCGAAGTCGACCGTGACGCACAGCGGAGTGCCCACCTCGTCCTGACGGCGGTAACGGCGACCGATCGACTGCGTGTCGTCGTAGTCCACCATGTACCGATCCGAGACGGTGCGGTGAATCTGCTTGGCGAGCGGTGTGAGTGTGTCCTTCTTGGACAGCGGCAGCACTGCCACCTTGAACGGCGCGAGGCGTGGGTGCAGCCTCAGGATGGTCCGCAACTCCCCACCGACCTCGTCCTCGTCGTAGGCGGCCAGCAGGAACGCTGCCATCGTGCGCGTTGCTCCCGCTGCAGGTTCCACGACGTACGGCACGTACCGCTCGTTCGTCGCCTGGTCGAAGTAGTCGAGCTTCTCCCCCGAGTGGGTTGCGTGCTGCTTGAGGTCGTAGTCGGTGCGCTGAGCGATGCCCTCGAGCTCGCCCCAGCCCCAGGGGAAGAGGAACTCCACGTCGCTTGTGCCCGCCGAGTAGTGCGAGAGCTCGTCGGCGTCATGTGCACGCAGGCGGAGCATCTCGCTCGGGATACCGAGCCCCACATACCAGTTGAGGCGCTCGCTGCACCAGTACTCGTACCACTGCGGGCCATCGGCGGGCGGCACGAAGAACTCCAGTTCCATCTGCTCAAACTCGCGGGTACGGAAGATGAAGTTGCCGGGCGTGATCTCGTTGCGGAAGCTCTTGCCGACCTGCGCAATACCGAACGGCGGCTTCTTGCGCGACGTCTGGAGCACGTTGGCGAAGTTGACGAACATGCCCTGGGCCGTCTCCGGGCGCAGGTACACCTCCGCGCCCGAGCCCTCGATGGGCCCGGCATGGGTCTTGAACATCAGGTTGAACGCACGCGCCTCGGTGAAGGAGTCCTTCGCCCCGCAGCCCGGGCAAACGGAACGATCATCGAGGTGGTCCTCCCGGAAGCGCTGCTTGCAGGACGTGCAGTCCACGAGCGGATCGGTGAAATTCGCGAGGTGGCCACTGGCCTCCCAAACCGCCGGTGGGGAGAGAATGGCCGCGTCGATCAGAACCGTGTCGTCACGCTGCTGCACCATCGCGCGCACCCACGCGTCCTTGACATTGCGCAGCATGAGGGCACCGAGCGGGCCGTAGTCGTACGAGGAGCGGAACCCGCCGTAGATCTCTGCCGAGGGATACACGAACCCCCGTCGCTTGCAGAGGTTGACGATCTGTTCCAGGTCCTTGGCGGGCATAGGCATTTAAGGATACGGCGACGCGATGCCCCGGACGCGCCGGGCGCGGCCGTTGCTCCGCGGATGTGCCGTACGGTTGGGTGTGATGACTCCCCGTCGCAGTCGGCCCGCACTGTTCGTTCCTGCATTCATCGGCACCGTGGTTGTCGCGCTGCTCGGGTGCGGCTCGGGCTCATCGGCACCGATCCGGTCCTCCACCTCGGCCTCTGAGAGCACGACAGCCGGGGTGTCCACCACGGACACACCGACCACCGAACCTCCGAACAGCACCGGACAGACGACTGCCGCGCCGAGCACCTCCATCGAGGAGAGCGACACCGTCTGCGGTGCGCTGCAGCCGATCGGCCTACGGGCGAGGGTGATCTCCACCGGTGAGGTGGACTGGTCCGGGTCCGGCCGCCGGGACACGACGGTCACGGTCTACGAGACCGCTCCGGACACGGCCGATTTCCGAATCCGCGTGGACCGAGGCGGCGCGGGCTCCGAGATGGCCATCATCCTGACGAACCCAGCCGAGTCGGGTCCCCCCGGCGGTGCGCCGGTTACCGGCGAGCCGGCGTTCATCGTCGCGACCCAGGTGGACAGCGCTGTATCGGGAACGAACCCCGAAGAGCTGCTCGTACGGGTCGGCTTCGTCGCACCCCGCGAGCTGAACGGTGTGCTGCAGAGCGGCGGCTACGACGTAGCCGTGTTCTTCCGTTACGGCAATGGTTGCATCGACCGGTTCCGCGGTGCCGACGACCTCGAGCTCGTGTTCCCTATCCGCGCCGGCGGCCCGTCGATGTCCGGCCTGGCATGCGTCAGCGAAGAGGATCCGGCCCACCCCGACAAGTACCTCGTTCGCACCACTGCCTCCCGCAAGCAGGGTCGCAACGTTCCGAGCGCGCTGTATGTCACGCACGAGTACCCACAGATCCGTGGTGGATCGACTGCCACACCGGCGGGCACGACGTCCGCTCAACTGCTGGACGGCGCGGACACCGCCGACGGCGTTCTCGACTACCAGAACACCACCTCTCCCCTGCTGCGGTACTCGAGCATCACCGGATGCGATCTGGACTCCGCAAACATCGGCGACCACGGCGACGAACAGGTTGATGATGGCGACAGCCCCTCGGACGGAGAGCACGTCATCGACTGAACCCGCTAGGCGGGTCGGTCACCACGCTCGAACATCGCGACCGATTTGAGCCTGCGGTCGATGTGATGCTCAATCGCAGCAGTTGCGAGATGACCGACCTCGGCGGTCGCCGACGATGCGGGCTCGTCGAGGGCCGCGTTCAGCTGGCCACCGAGGATCATCCGCGTGATCCGGAGCGCCTCTGACGACACGGGCCGACCGCGTCGGCACGACCTGCAGAGCACTCCGCCCTCGTGCATGTCAAAGGCCACCAGCACGGCCTCCGGTTCTGCGGTGCCGCATCCGACGCATGAGTCGAGTCGGGGTTGGACCCCTTCGGAGGCCAACACCTTCCAGTAGAACGCCGGCACCACCAACGGCGAGGGCCGCGTACCGAGGGTGCGGAGCGCACCGACCAGCATCCGGTAGAGCGCAGGCGCCGGTTCGCGATCCATCGCGACGTGGTCAACCACCTCGACCATCGCCAGTCCCTGCGTCAAGCGATCGAGATCGCTGAGCAGCGGTGCCGGACTGTCGATGGTGTCCACCTGGCTGACCACGTCGAGGTTCCGTCCCTCGTACATGAGCAGACTCAGGTGGCACAACGGCTCGAGACGCCCTCCGAAGCGGCTCTTCGTCTTGCGGACTCCCTTGGCCACCGCCCGCACCTTGCCGTGGCCGGCAGTGAGCAACACGATGATCCGATCGGCCTCACCAAGTTTGTACGTGCGCAGCACGACACCCGTATCGCGGTACAGGGTCATCGCGGGCTTGCGTAGACGTCGATGCCCCTCATCCTACGTGTACCCCCAGTAGGGTCGGTTGGACCATGGAACGAAGCGCCCGAGACCCTGCCGAACAGGCGAAACGGGATCTCGCAAGGGTCACTGCGGCCCTCGCTGCGGCCGAGGAGCGCCCGGGACAACAGGAGATGACCGCTGCGATCGCCACGGCGATCGCGTCCAAGCGACACCTCGTCGTGCAGGCGGGCACGGGCACCGGCAAGAGCGCCGCCTACCTCATCCCGGCAATCACGAGCGCGGCACTGCGCAATGCCGAGCGCGACGGCGCAGGCGACGGCACACCGGGTTCGCGACCGATCGTGGTGGTCACCGTCTCGAAGGCGCTGCAGGACCAGTTGGCCACCAAGGACCTCCCGTTCATCGAGGCCCACCTCGGCGTGCCGTTCGACTGGGCGATCCTGAAAGGCCGCAGCAACTACCTGTGCCTCCAGCGCATCAGGGAGAACGCCCAGGGCGCCGCCGGGACGAGGCGCGGCCGTCAGAAGTCAACGGACAGCGAAGGCGCTGGTGCCGGCCAGGGTGTGCTCGATCTCGGTGTCGCGGCGATCAACGACCTGCCGAGCGAGGTCCGCGTGGAGATCAAGCGGCTGACCGACTGGTCCGCTGTCACCAAGACCGGCGACCAGTCCGAGCTCGACTGGTCCCCCTCGGACCGGGCGTGGTCCGAGGTGAGCGTCGGCAGCGAGGAGTGCCCGGGCGGCCAGCGCTGCCCGATGGGTGCAGAGTGCTTCGCCGAGGCCGCTCGCGCCCGCGCCGCAGTTGCAGACGTCACCGTCGTGAACACCTTCCTGTATGGGCTCGACGTGGCCAGCGACGGAGCGATCCTGCCGGACCACGATGTGGTGATCTTCGACGAGGCACACCAGCTCGAGGACGTGATGAGCGACACCGTGGGCGTGTCGATTGGACCGGGTCGGTTCACCCGCGTTGCGCAGGCACTGCGGCGAGTGGTGGAGGACCCGCTCCTCATCGGTGCCGTGTCCGACATCGCGCCGCTGCTGCGCGAGGTGCTCGCTCCCGAGGTGGGCAATCGCCTCCCCAACCCACTGCCCGTTGCGATCGCAAACGCACTCGTCGAGGGAAGGCTTCGCCTCGACCGGGCGAGCGAGGCGCTGCGCAACATCGACAGTTCCATCACGGACCGCCACGGCGACGCCAAGCAACGACTGCTGCGGGCCGCAACCCTCATCCTCCGCCTCGCCGAGAACATCGACGTGACGCTCGGCTTCGGCGAGCAGTACGTGGCGTTCGTATCCGGCGGGCCCGAGGTACCCAGGCTCGAGGTCGCACCGCTCGAGGTGGGGCCGGTGATGGCCAAGGGGGTGTGGAGCAAGCGCACCGCAATCCTCACGAGCGCCACGATCCCGGCATCGCTCGCCGAACGGGTCGGCCTGCCCGCCGGCACCACGGACTCCCTCGACGTCGGGAGCCCCTTCGACTACGAGAACAATGGGTTGCTCTACTGCGCAATGCACCTCCCGGACCCGCGGAACAACGGTTACGCAGCCGCCCTGCACGACGAACTCGCCGCGCTGATCATTGCCGCAGGCGGTCGTACCCTCGCACTGTTCACGTCCTGGAAGGCAATGGACCTAGCCGCCGAGGCGGTGAAGGCGATGCTGCTCAAGCAGGGCGCTACCCATCACGTCTACACGCAGCGGGACCTCCCGAAGCCTGCGCTCATCCGCGCGTTCAGCGAGGACCCAGAGTCCTGCCTCTTCGCGACCGCAGGTTTCTTCCAGGGCGTCGACATCCCCGGGGACACCCTCACGCTCGTCACGATCGATCGCATCCCGTTCCCCCGACCGGACGACCCCTTGCTCTCGGCGCGTCGCGAGCAGCTCGGTGCGGCAGCGTTCCGCACGATCGACGTCCCTCGCGCCTCGATGCTCCTCGCACAGGCGGCCGGGCGTCTCATCCGCACGGCGACCGACCGTGGGGTCGTTGCCGTCTTTGACTCCCGTCTCGGGACGGCGAACTACCGGTGGGATCTCGTGCGTGCCCTGCCCCCGATGAAGCGGACGCGACACCGGGCTGAGGCCGAGGAGTTCCTGAGGAACCTCAGGAACTGAGGCTCAGGGCTTCTGGAGGAGATCGATGAGGCTGCTGGTGTCCCAACGGAGCCCGCCCCGCTCCACGACCTGCGCGTAGAACTGATCGACGAGGGCCGTGAGCGGCAGGCGCGCTCCGTTGCGGTGGGCCTCGTCGAGCACGATGCCGAGGTCCTTGCGCATCCACTCCACAGCGAAGCCGAACTCGAACTCGCCCCTCGCCATGGTGTGCGCACGGTTCTCCATCTGCCACGACTGCGCCGCACCCTTCGAGATGACGGCGATGAGCTGTTCCACATCCAGTCCGGCACGCTGCGCGAAGTTGACCCCTTCGGCGAGCCCCTGCACGATGCCGGCAATGCAGATCTGGTTGACCATCTTGGCGAGCTGACCCGACCCCGCCGGCCCGAGCAGTTCGCACGCACGTGCATAGGCCATGATCACCGGTCGGGCCTGCTCGAACACGCCGGGATCGCCGCCGCACATCACCGTGAGCGCGCCGTTCACGGCTCCGGCCTGTCCGCCCGAGACCGGAGCGTCGACGAACCCGACACCGTGGGCCCTGCATGCCGCGTCCAGTTCCCGGGCGAGATCTGCCGAGGCAGTGGTGTGGTCCACGAGGATCGCGCCCGCAGTGAGGCCGGACAGCGCCCCGTTCCCGCCAAGTGCCACTTCGCGTACGTCATCGTCGTTGCCGACGCAGAGGAAGACGATCTCGGCTCCCTCCGCAGCGGCACGGGGTGTACCCATCACCGTTCCTGGGTGCTGCGACGCCCACTCGGCGGACTTCGACGGGGTGCGGTTGTAGACCACCACGTCGTGTCCCTTCGCCGCGAGGTGACCCGCCATCGGGTACCCCATCACGCCCAGACCACAGAATGCGACTCGTGCCATGCCCGAGAGTCTGGCAGCCCGCAGGCGCTCCAGACCTCCCGGGGCACCGGAGAAGCCGCTACTCCGGGGTGGTGTACGCGGCGGTAATTCCGCCGTCGATGATGAGCGACTGACCAGTCATCCAGCTCGACTCGTCGCTCGCGAGGAACAGTGCCCCGTTGGCGATCTCGATGGCCTCCCCGAACCTGCCCATGGGGATGTGCACGAGCCTGCGCTGACGCCGCGCCTCGTCGGACAGGAAGCGCTCGAGCAGCGGGGTCAGCACCGGCCCCGGGCAAAGCGAATTGGCCCGGATGCCCCGTCGGGCGTAGATCACGGCGATCTCACGCGTCATCGCCAGCACTGCGCCCTTGGACGCGGTGTAGGCGATCTGAGGAGTGGCCGCGCCCATGTGGGCCACAAAGGATGCAACGTTGATGATCGAGCACCCCCCGCCACCGGCAGCGATGGTTGCCTCCATTGCCGGGATCGCAAACCGGCAGCCGAGCAGCACACCCTTGACGTTGACGTCCATCGTGCGCTCATAGGTCTCGATCGGTGTGGACACCGGGTCGTCGTCGTCACCGATCATCACGCCGGCGTTGTTGTGGAGCACGTGCAGCGCCCCGAAGGACTCCATGGCGTGCGCCACTGCGGCCTCAACCGACGCCGCGTCGGTGACGTCGCAACGCGCAAAGGATCCCTCGCCACCGGCGTCCGCCCCGGCCCTCGACACGGCGTCCACCGCTGCATCGGCAGTTGCGTCGTCGACGATGTCGGCGATGATCACCTGTGCACCCTCTTCGGCGAAGCGCATGGCGGCTACCAGACCGAGCCCGGAGGCACCGCCGGTGATGATCGCAACCTTGTTCTCGAGCCGAGGTGTCCGTGCCATGCGGGAGGACGCTACTGCTGCGGCCAGACTGTGCGGGTGAACCTGCGGGTGATGACTTGGAACGTACTCGGATCGGCCAGACCGGACCGGGATGGACTCGCGCGCGCCATCCAGTCCTTCGCGCCCGACGTGGTCGCGATCCAAGAGATCCGCCTCGGGCAGGCGAACCGCCTTGCCAACCGTCTCGGGTGTCGGGTCGAATGGACGTTCAAGCACTTCCCGCTCGGACCGTTGGTGCCGTGGCGGGCCGAGGGCATTGCCGTCATCTCGCGCCACGCGATGACACTCGAGTCGACATGGGAACTGTCGTCCGGGGTCGGCCGGTCGACCTATCACCGACGGGTTGCACAGGCGGTCCGTGTGAAGTTTTCGCACGGCGCAGGGCATGCACCCGAACAGTTCTGTCTCGTCAATACCCACCTCGAGAGCAACGGGGCAAACCTCGCCGAACGCGTCCAGCAGGCGCAACACGTCGTGGAGCACGTGACCGAACGGGGCATCGACGTGTCGGTGCTGGTCGGCGACCTCAACGCCAGTGAGGAACCCGACGTCCTCGCGACTTTCGCAGGGTACGGGTTGCTCGACGCGTGGACCTCCACACAGCCGGGGACGCCGGGATCCGGTTGCACCGTTCCCTCTGCGCACCCGGACAAGCGCCTCGACTATGTCCTCGTCGGCCCCCGGTACCGCGTGGTCGGCGTGCAGGTTCCCGATCCATCGGCGGCATGGGCAGCCCTGTCCGATCACCTTCCGGTCGTGGTGGACCTCGAAGCGCTCTAGATGCGCTCGAAGTAGCGGCGCATCTCCCAGTCGGTCACCGTCTGGTTGAACGCGATCCATTCGGCCTTCGCTGCGTTGAGGATGTGGTGGTGGACCTCATCGCCGAACGAGGCGCGTGCGACGGACGACGACTCCCACAGATCGATCGCATCCGAGAGGTTCCACGGGACGCGAGCGATGTCCTGCGCCGTATAGCCGTTGCCCGAGAACGGGGCGGGCGGCTCGATCCGGTTCTCGATGCCGTGGAGCCCACCGGCAATCGTTCCCGCAAACGCGTGATAACTGTTGGCATCGGCACCCGGGATGCGGCACTCCACGCGGCTACTCGCGCCGTGACCCACCTTGCGAAACCCGAGCGTGCGGTTGTCCACTCCCCACCCGACACCGGTTGGTGCCCACGAGCCCGGCTGAAAACGCTTGTAACTGTTGATAGTGGGTGCCCACAGCAGCGAGAACTCGCGCGCCGTCGCGATGAGGCCACCGAGCCACCAGCGGAACGTCTCGCTCATAGCGTTCGATCCCTGCGGATCGTGCATCGCTGTCTCGAATCGACCGGACGCGGACTCCCGCCAGAGCGAGGAGTGGACATGGCACGACGAGCCGGTGTCGTCGAACGCGTACTTCGCCATGAAGGTGATGCTGCGCCCGTTGAGCGCCGCTATCTCCTTCGCAGCGTTCTTGTAGAGGTGGTTGCGATCCGCCATCTCGACCGCTGTCGTGTAATCGAGGTTGATCTCGTGCTGACCGCGGCCGGCCTCACCCTTGGAGAACTCGACCGGCACGCCGCTCGCCTCGAGACCACGACGTATCTGACCGATCAGGTACTCGTCCATCGTCGTCTGGAGCACGTGGTAATCCTGCAGCCAGGGCGAGTGGTTCACCAGATTGCGGTAGCCCTTCTCGTAGGCCTCGGCGTACGTGTCGCGGAACACGAAGAACTCGATCTCGCTGCCGAGCATCGGCGTGTACCCCAGACGGGCCGCACGCTCAACCTGGCGGCGCAGGATCTGTCGCGGCGATTCCTCGATCGGCGCGCCCTTGTCCACGTCTACGAGATCGCACAGGATCATTGCGGTTCGCGGTACCCACGGTGTGATCCGGATCGTCGACCAGTCCGCCTGCGCGACCATGTCGCCGTACCCGAGGTCGTAGTTGGCAAAGCGGTAGCCGGGAACCGGGTTGTTGTCGATGTCGCACGCAATGAGGTAATTGCAGTTCTCGGTGCCGTGGTCGGCCACCTGCTCCAGGAAGAATCGACCGCTCGTCCGCTTACCGGTGAGACGACCCTGAAGATCGACAAAGGCCATCACGACGGTGTCGATGTCACCAGCAGCAATGAGCGACTCGAGTTGCGCTCGGGAAACGTGGACCCGCTCGTCACGGGGATTGGTGGGCGCAGACATGCGGGTGACAGTACCGACACCCAGCCCTGAGGGGAACGACTACTTGGCGGCGGTTTTGGTGGCGGCCTTGGCGGGCGCCGCCTGCTTCGCAGCCGCAGTCTTGGCCGGCTTGTCCACATCAGGCTTGGCTGCCGCCGCCTTGTCGGCAGGTGCCTTCGCCGTCTTGTCGGTGGCGGGCTTCGGCGCTGCCACCTTCTTGGCGGCGGGTGCCTTCGCCACATTGTCTGCTTCCGGCGTTGCTGTCGATGCCCCGTCGTCGGACTCGCTGTCGACCGCAGGCTTCGCCGCGACGGCCTTGTCGACCTTCGCCCCACCCTTGGCCGGCTTCAGCACACCCTTGGCGAGGGCCTGATCGAGGAAGATCTCGGCTTCCTCGGCGCTCACCCGAAGGGCTGGCGCAATCTCTGACACGAGGTTGATGCGCGCCCGCTCGTACATCGTGCGCTCGGCGGCCGACAGGGCTGCATCCCGGTTACGCGCTGCGAGGTTTCGGACGACCTCGGCAACTTGGTAGACGTCGCCCGACTTCAGTTTCTCCTGGTGGTTCTTGAAGCGCCGCGACCAGTTGGACGGCACGCGGGGATCGGCCTTCGAGAGCACCGACACGAGGTCATCGAGTTCATCGGCGTTCACCGGCGGACGAACACCAACGGTGTCAGCGTTCTCGACGGGCACCGACAGGGTCATCTCGCCGATCACCGACTTCAGGATGAGGTACTCCCTCGTCACGCCGTCCACCAGAAGCTTCTTCGAGCCCTGAACGAGACACGCCCCGTGCTGGGGATAGATGACGGTGTCGCCCTTCTTGAACTTCACTCGTCACCTCATGTGCTTGACGTCTTGGGGGCTGGCGGCCGGACCTGGCTGCCCGGCGGCGGCCTTGCCGGCCGGGACATCTTGCAAGGCTAGGGCCATCGAGAGGGAATCCCACGCTGCGTGGCGCCCTCGGAGGGACTCGAACCCCCAACCAACCGGGTAGAAACCGGTTGCTCTATCCATTGAGCTACGAGGGCCGGGACAGCCGTTGCAGAAAGGCTAGTGGGGCGTCGACGGACCGCGCGGGAAATCGCTACCGCCCGGGCATCGCTCAGAGGCCGAGAAGCGTGCGTCTGAGCAGGTCCAATGCCGAGATCACCGAGAACTCGCGCATCTGCTGGCGCTGACCGGGAAGCCGCACCGTGGTGCTGACCGGCGCAGCCTCGCCGACCACGAGCCCGATACAGAGCGTGCCGACGGGCATGCCATCCTGCTCGCTCGGCCCGGCGACCCCAGTGAGTGCAAGGCCCACATCGCTGCCGAGCACCCGACGCGCCCCGATCGCCATCGCGACGGCCGTTGCCTCGTTCACCACCGGACCCTCCGGAACGCCGAGCAGGTTGAACTTGACGGCACTTGCGTACGACACGATCGAGCCGAGAAGTACGTCGCTGGCGCCGGCGATCCCGGTGATCCGGGCACCGACCAGACCACCGGTGACCGACTCGGCGAGGCCGAGCGTGAGGCCCCGGGAACGCATGAGATCGAGCACCACCGATTCCATCGTGTCGGCGTCCTGGCCGAACACCTGGCTCGACAACTCTGCGCGGATCGCCGCCTCGTGCGGCTCGATGAGCGCCAGTGCGGACGCACGGTCGGCAGCCCGCGCCGTCAGACGGACCTTGATGCCCTCCCAGCCGCTGGCCAGGAACGCGAGTGTCGGGTTACCCGCATCCTCAAGCCGTTCGATGATCCCGTCGAGACGCTCGTTGAGCCCGCTCTCGCTCTCGCCCCACGTGCGCAGCGTGCGCGACACGATGATGCTCGGGTCACCCGAACGGCGGCGCAGGTCCGGAAGGACCGCGCGCTCGAGCATGTCCTTCATCTCGTGCGGGACGCCCGGCACGAGATAGGCAACCTTCTCGCCACTGCTGGCATGCACGGGACAGATGAGCCCGGGTGCGGTGCCCCGGGTCTGGGCGATGACGGTTGCTCCGTCGGGTACCTGCGCCTGACGGAAGTTGTTCTCCGCCATCCTGCGGCCCCGCGAGGCGAACATCTCACGGATGCGCTCGGCCACCTCCTCGTCGTGGTGCATGCCCACGCCCATGACCTCGGCGATCGCCTCACGGGTGATGTCGTCGTGGGTCGGTCCGAGTCCGCCGCACACGATGAGCGCGTCGGAGCGCTCGAAGGCCTCACGCATGCACTGCACAATGCGCTCGCGGTTGTCACCCACCTTCACCTGCCGGTGCGTGCCGATACCGCTCAGCGCCAACTGTTCCCCGATCCACGAGGAGTTAGTGTCGACGATCTGACCGAGGAGCAACTCGGTCCCGATCGCAAGGACCTCGCAGGACAGTGTCATGCTGCAACCACCTCGCTGTCGGCTCGTGCGCGCTGGGCCTTCACGAGGTAATCGGCCCCGGTGAACACGGTCAGACCGACCGCGAGCCAGAGGAGGGCCTGCCACGCCCAGGTGGCGTGATTGGCGATCAGCGGGAGTACGGCAGCACCCACGGCGAGCTGTTGCGCGAAGGTCTTCCACTTCGCCAACTGGGTGGCCGGCACGCTGACACCCTTCGCCCCGACGAACGTGCGATACAGCTGGATCGCTAGTTCGCGGGTGGCGATGATGACGACCGGGAGGATCCAGAACACGTCCCGCTGAACGAGCGTGAACATCGCCCCGAGCACCAGCACCTTGTCGGCCAGCGGATCGAGGAACGCTCCCGAGCGTGTTGCCCCGTGGCGCCGGGCGAGCGACCCGTCGACGAGATCGCTCATGCAGAGCACGAACCAGAGTGCGGTGGCGAACCACGACCCCCGGCGCCCGTCGATTGCCGCGAACATCACGGGTGAGACCAGCAAGCGCGCAACGGTGACCAAGTTGGCCCACGTAGCGATTGCGCTCGGGTCATTGCTCATGATTCGTCGGACATCCCGCCAACGACAGTAGCGGGCGCCCCACGAGGTCCGGGCCCATTGCCTCGACGATCTCCACCTCGTGGAACGAGCCGACGGCGAGATCCTCGGGAACCTCGATGATGCCGTCGATCTCGGGCGCCTCCCGTGTGGACCGTGCGGTGCCGGGCAGATCGACGAGCACACGCTGGACCGAACCGATGAGCAGGTCGCGGCGCCCGGCCGTGATGCGGTCCTGCATCTCACGGAGTTCGTTGAGCCGCTCGTTCATCAGCGAGGCGTCGACCGCGCCGTCGAGGCCCACCGCATAGGTGCCCTCCTCGGGTGAGTACGCGAAGAAGCCGCACCAGTCGAGCTGTGCCTGTTCCACAAAGGCCAGCAGCTCGTCGTGGTCGCGCTCGGTCTCGCCGGGGTAGCCGACAATGAAATTGGAGCGGAACGCTGCCTCAGGTGCCCGATCCCGGATGTCAGCGATGCGGCGCAGGAAGCGCTCACCGTCACCCCATCGACGCATGCGGCGGAGCAACGGCTTGGAGACGTGCTGGAGCGAGAGGTCGAAGTACGGCACGCCGGTGGAGATGACCGCGTCGATTAGGTCGTCCGACAGGTCCGAGGGATACAGGTACAACAGGCGGACCCAGTCGGCCCTTTCCGTAACTGCCCGTACGAGCGAAACGATCGAGCCGGCCCCCAACTCGTCGGGACGGTCCTTGCCGTACGAAGCGAGGTCTTGGGCGATAAGCACAATCTCGCGGGCCTCGAGCGACTCGACCTCCGCAAGGATCGACGACACGTCCCGGCTGCGCTGGGGCCCGCGGAACGAAGGGATCGCGCAGAACCCGCACGACCGGTCGCAACCCTCCGCGATCTTTACGTATGCCCACGGCGAGTTGGACTTGGGCCGCGGCAGGTTGAGCAGATCGAGCATCGGGGCCGGACCCGCGGGCGACACACCGAGCGACTTGCGACCGAGCGTCACCGGAACGCCGAAGCCCGCCACCTGGTCGACCTCCGGCAGCGCCTCGGCGAGCTCGGCCCCATAGCGCTCAGCCATACATCCCGTGACCACCAGGCGGGCGCCTTCCTTGCGCTGGTCGTCGAGCGCAAGGATGGTGTCGATCGATTCGCGCCGGGCCTCGTCGATGAAGGCGCAGGTGTTCACGACCACCAGATCGGCCTCAGCAACGTCGTCCGTCGGCTGCATGCCATCGGCGAGCAGGGTGCCGATCAACTTGTCGGAGTCCACCTGGTTCTTCGGGCACCCGAGGGTCTCGACGAAGAACCGTTTGTTCACAGTTGTTCACGCTACCCACAAACCGTGGCCGGTATCGTCGCTTGCGCCACTGGGGCGCAAACGGAGTAGATCTTGACGCAGGAGAACAACGACCTCGACTCCCTGCTCAACCGGATGCGGACCGTCTCTTCGCCGATCCGCGGGACGCTCACCGAGATCCACACCTCCCTGAAGGGGATGTCCCACGGACGAGTTGCGGACTACATCCCCGAACTCGCCAGCGCCGACCCGAACTGGTTCGGGATCGCGATTACCGGCGTGGACGGGAACACCGTGGAGGTAGGCGACTCGGCGCAACCGTTCAGCATTCAGTCGGCCTCCAAACCCTTCGTCTATGGCCTCGCTCTGGACAGCCACGGACGGGATCACGTGCTGTCCAAGGTGAACGTCGAGCCTTCCGGTGAGGCGTTCAACTCGATCGTCCTGGACCAGTCCACCAACCGACCCTTCAACCCGCTGGTGAACTCCGGGGCTATCGCTACCACCGATCTCATTCCGGGTGCCAGCCATGTGGACCGCATCAAGAACCTGCTCAGCAAACTGGAGCAGTACGTCGGGCGCACCCTGCACGTGGACAATGCCACGTTCATCTCGGAACGCTCAACCGGTCATCGCAACCGGGCGATCGCTCACCTCATGCTGAACTTCGGCATGATCGAGGATCGGGTGGAGGAGACCCTCGAGCTCTACTTCCAGCAGTGCGCCGTGCTCGTGAACTGCAAGGACCTCTCCGTGATGGCAGCGACGCTCGCCAACGGTGGGGTGAACCCGGTGACCGGGGTGCGGGCCATCCAGTCCGAGTACCTCAAGGACCTGCTGAGCATCATGCTCGCCTGCGGCATGTACGACTACGCCGGCCAGTGGGGGTACCTCGTTGGCCTCCCCGCAAAGAGCTCGGTGAGCGGCGCCGTTCTTGCCGTTGTGCCGGGGAAGTTCGGCATCGCCGTGTACTCACCCCCTCTCGACGAGCGGGGCAACAGCGTACGGGGCGTTGCGACGTGCCGAGCGCTGAGCGAACGGTTCGGCCTGCACGTGCTCGACGCGCACTTCGTCGGGAGCTCGCTCGACAACGAGTTCCGCCCGAGCCGAGGCTGACCGAACCGGGCGCTATCTCCCGCCGCGATCCTGCTCCTGGATGAGCTCGAGCTCCGTAACGGTCATCAGCACCGAACGGGCTTTTGACCCCTCGCTCGGCCCAACCACACCGCGCTGCTCGAGCAGGTCCATGATTCGCCCTGCGCGCGCGAAGCCGACCTTCAGCTTGCGCTGCAGCATCGACGTGGACCCGAGTTGGCTCCGGACCACGAGGTCCATGGCCTGGCGCAGCAGGGTTTCGTCCTCGTCGTCGTCGGCCCCGTACGAACCGGGTCCACCTCCGAACCCGCCCGCGGGGCCGTCCTCGTCGCCCTCCACCCCGGTGACGTAGGTGACGCTGGGTGCCTGGCGCTTCCAGTGCGCCACGACCTTGCGGATCTCCTCCTCGGTGACAAACGCGCCCTGGATACGCGCCGCGACGCTGGAGTTCCCCGGCAGCAGGAGCATGTCTCCCTTGCCCACCAGTTTCTCTGCACCGTTCTGGTCCAAGATGACCCGGCTGTCGGTCTGGCTGCTCACGGCGAAGGCCATGCGGGCGGGAATGTTGGCCTTGATGACGCCCGTGATCACATTCGCGCTCGGGCGCTGGGTGGCGACGATGAGATGGATACCCACGGCTCTCGCCTTCTGGGCGATCCGGGTGATGCTGTCCTCCACATCACGGGCCGCGACCATCATCAAGTCGTTCAACTCGTCAACGACGACCACGATGTACGGCAGGCGGTCATACGCGAACTCCTGACCGGGCTGGGGCTTCAGCTCACCCCGGTCGTAGGCCGAGTTGTACCCGCCGATGTCCCGGTAGCCCACCTCGAACAGCAGGTCGTACCGACGCTCCATCTCCTTGACCGCCCACGCCAGCGCGTTTGCAGCCTTCTTCGGGTTGGTGACCGGGGCGGTGAGGAGGTGCGGCGAGTTGTTGTACTGCCCCATCTCGACCTGCTTCGGGTCGATAAGGATGAGTCGAACCTGGTCCGGGGTGGTACGCATGAGGATCGAGGTGAGGATGCAGTTAATCCCGCTCGACTTACCGGCCCCGGTTGCACCGGCAACGAGCAGGTGCGGCGTCGTGGAGAGGTTGAGGAACACGGCCCGGCCGGCGATGTCCTTGCCGATGGCAACGTCGAGTGGGTGGCTTGCCGCCTTGGACTCCGCAGACGCGAAGAGGTCGCCGAGCATCACGAGGTGGCGGGTGTGGTTGGGAACCTCGATGCCAATGGCGGAGCGACCAGGGATCGGGGCAAGGATGCGCACGTCCACGGCAGCAAGGGCGTACGCAATGTCTTTCTGGAGCGTGGTGACCCGCGCAACCTTCACACCCGCCCCGAGCTCCAGCTCGTAACGGGTGACCGTGGGCCCCACGGTCTGGCCGACGAGGCGGACCTCCACACCGTGCGCCGCAAGCGACTCCTCAAGCACGCGCCCGCGCGCCTCCACCTCGACCATGTTGATCGCCTGGTTCGTCGACCGCCCGAGGGACGCAAGCGACGGAAGCTTCCACTTCCCCGGCTCGCCTGCCGGGCCAAGATCGAGGTGACCTTGCTCGCCGGGGGCGAGGTCGTCGAAGACCGGTTCGGTGCGCCTCGGGGGCTTCCGCGCCGGCTCCCTGCGGTCCGGTTCGGGCGCAGCGGGCACCGGGAGGTCCCGCTCCCCGTCATAGATCCTTGCGGGCCGACCCGGCGCAGGGTGGGTCTCCCTCTCATCATCACCGTCGAAAAACTCATCGTCGAAGAACTCGTCGTCAAAGTCGGCGCGCCGGCGCACGAGCCCGTCGTTGGACAGGTCATCACCCCAGTCGTCATCGCCCCAGTCGTCGTCGCCCTCGCGCTCGCTATTCAGCGTGGACAGGTCATCCCACTTGCGCTTAGCTGCGTGCCCCACGGGCACAGCAACCTTTCGGGTCCTTGAAAGGATCAACGAGAAGAACTCGCGGGCAGTCTTGCCGGTAACGAGAAGGAGCCCAACGAGGAGCACGGCAATGAGCAGCACGGTGCCACCGGCCGGCGACAGGAGCGCCTCCAGCGGCGCGCCGAGGAGCGAACCGATCGCGCCGCCGCCGTCGAGGCGTTCAGCCTTGGCACCCCAACCCTGGGGACCGCGCCCGATGTGCGCGAGGCCAACGGCAGCCGCCGACACGAGGATCCAGCCGATCACGAGGCGAGCCCGACGGGCGTCGTACCCCTGCTTGATCAGACTGAGCCCGAGGCCAATGAGCGCTATCGGGATGAGGAAACGGCCGATTCCGGTGAGCCAACCGAGCCCGGAAGTCATGGCCCGGCCGAAGGGCCCGGCGATCTCCAGGTAGACGCCGAGTGCGACGATGATGCCAAGTGCCACGAGCGCTATCCCACCGAACTCGTGCTTACGGCCGCTGAACGCGCCCCGGAACGACGCTTGCGGGGTGGGATCGGCCATCACCGGACGGCGACTGCTCGCGGCCCGGGAGCCCGACGAGGTCGATTTGCCCGACGCTCGCGAGCCCTTCGAGGCTGACCCGGAGGCACGCGTCGACTGGTTCCGGCGCTTGGGAGAGGGTTCCCGAGTGCTCACTGTGCTTCCACGGTACCAATGGGGTGCCACGTGATCGGGGCATCTCGATACTGCCGCTTGTCTGCGGGCCGGGCCGCGTGCGCTACCCGGTGGCCAGAATGCCCCCGTCGGCGTCGAGTAGGACCCTGAACTCACCGCTCGGCGCAGTGATCGTGGCGATGTATTCCACCCCACCACCGTCGCGCGGCGTGATCGAAAAGGCGACAACGTGCGAGTCCTTGATGCTCCCGAGCACCTTGTCGAGCACCGTCGGAGCGAACTCGATATCGGAATCGGTGAAGGTTGGCCCGCGGTAGTCCTGTCCCCCATCGGTGGGTTCGGACACGCTGTCGGTGCACACGACGTAGGCAAACTCCTTGCCGTCCCGCACGACGAAGACATTGGTCTCGGACGGGGTTGCGTTCACCTCGGAGTACTGGGCCACGCCAGCACCCCCGCTCAGTCTCTCCACAGCGCTGCGGATCTCGCCGATCCGGGGAGGCGCCAGGGGCGCAGCCCGTCCGCATGGACCGTTCACACCGGAATCGGCAGCGCCTGGGGCTGCACTACCCGTCGTCGACGGTGGCGCGGACTTCGGACCCTGCGAGGACGTGCCCGATCCGCACGCCGCGAACAACAGGGCCCCCGTGAGGAGCCCCGCCGCACGGAGGCGGGTCACGCCTCCATCACCACCGGAACGATCATCGGCCGCCGCTTCGTGCGCTCCGAGACGAACTTGCCGGTGACCCGGCGCACCTCGCGCTCGAGTTGATCCACGTCACGGACCCCCTTGGCGAGCGACTCCTCGAGCGATGCCGCGATCCGGTCACACGCCTCGTCGAGAAGATCCTCCGCCTCGGGCGCGTACACCCAACCCCGCGTGATGATCTCGGGGCCCGTCAGTACCTCGCCGCGCTGGACATCGACCGTCACCACCACGACGACCACACCTTCCTCGGCGAGGACGCGGCGGTCGCGCAGAACACCCTGACCCACGTCGCCGACGATGCCGTCGACATAGAGGTAGCCCGCCGGCACGCGGCCGGCACGCTCCACACCCGCATCGGTAACCTCGAGGACGTCGCCGTCCTCACAGAGAAGCACTCGATCGGCTCGGACACCCATCAGTTCACCGAGTCGGGCGTGGGCCACGAGATGCCGGTACTCCCCATGGATCGGGACGAACCATTCGGGCTGGACGATGGAGAGGTACGTCTTCAACTCGTCGGCCTGCGCGTGACCTGTCGCATGCACGTCGGCGATTCCCGAGTGGATCACCTGCGCGCCAGCGCGAAGCAGGCCGTCGATCACGCGGTTCACGTTCGACTCGTTGCCCGGGATGGCGTGGCTCGACAGGATGACCGTGTCGTGCTCACCGACCTTGAGGAACTTGCTGTCGCCACGGGCAAGCAGGGCGAGTGCCGACATCGGCTCACCCTGGGAACCGGTGGAGATGACGCACACCTTCTCCGGCGGGTACTTGTCGATCTCGTCAATCCCGACGATTGCGCTGTCGGGTATCCGCAACAGACCGAGGTCCCGCGCCATGCGGACGTTCTTCTTCATCGACAGGCCAAGGGTGGCCACCACCCGGCCGTCGTCGACGGCCGCCTCGATGATCTGCTGGATCCGGTGGATGTGACTCGCGAAACTGGCGGTGATCACCCGGCGCCCGCGCTGCTGCACGAAGAGGGCCTTGAGCGCTGCGCCGACCGACCGCTCGCTGGGCGCGTAGCCTTTTTCCTCCGCATTGGTGGAGTCGCACATCAGGAGCCGGATTCCCTCGACCTTCGCGATCTCGCCGAGGCGCGCCAGATCGGTCCGGCGTCCGTCGACCGGCGTGAGATCGAGCTTGAAGTCGCCCGAGTGCAGGATCACACCCTGCGGCGTATGCAGCGCAATCGCATGCGCGTGCGGTACGGAGTGGGTGACCGGGATGAACTCGACGTCGAACGGGCCGATCTTGCGACGCTCACCGTCCTTCACCACGATGAAGTCGGTCTTGCCGAGCAGGCCAGCCTCCTCGATGCGGTGACGGGCGAGGCCGAGCGTGACCGCCGAACCGTAGATCGGGAACGAAACCTCGCGCAGCAGGAACTGCAGGCCGCCGACGTGGTCCTCGTGGCCGTGGGTCGCCACACAGCCAACGATCCGGTCCGCATTGTCCCGGAGGTAGGAGAAGTCCGGCAGGACGAGATCGATGCCGTGCATGTCGGCGTCGGGGAACATGAGCCCGAAGTCGATGAGGAGCAGCTGGTTGTCCTGTTCGATGACCATGCAGTTGCGGCCGATCTCGCCGAGACCGCCCAGAAAGGCAATGCGCACTGATGAATTCATTGGGGGGTCCTCAGTGCTTGGATGATTGGGGATAGGACTCACGGGCGGTGCAGAGGTTCTTCCAGACAACGGGTGCACGTTCTTCCACGAAGACCGGTGCAGGACCCATTGGCAGCCTTGCCTGACCGACCTTGAGGCCGAGGTGCCGGAGCATGGCCTTCGTGGGGATTGGGTTTGGTGCGTCGTCGCCGGTCTCGAAGGAGAAGGACTCGAGCAGCGCGGTGTTGACCTGCCGGGCCCCGGTGGTGTCCCCGGCCTCCCAGAGGTCGAACATAAGACGGTGGTCCGAACCGGTCCAGGCAGTGGCGACCCCAATCGTGCCGACCGCTCCGACCGCCAACAGCGGCAGGGTCAGCCCGTCGTCGCCGCTGTACACCTCGTACCCGGCGGGTGCCTGCGCGATAACGCTGGCCGTCTCACTCGGGTTGCCGGCCGCATCCTTGAGGGCAACGATGTTGCTCACTTCGCGTGCGAGCCGCAGGAGGCTCGCTGAGGAAATCTTCCGTCCACTGCGGACTGGGATGTCGTAGACGACGATCGGCAGGTGCGTGCTGTCGGCAATCGCGCGCATGTGCGCCTCGATGCCCGCCTGGGACGGGCGGTTGTAGTACGGGCAGACCGCAAGGATGCCGGCCGCGCCGAGTGCCGTAGCGGACTTGGTCATGTGTACCGAATGGGTGGTGTCATTGGTCCCGGCACCTGCAACAACCGGAATGGTGACTGCTTCGATGACCGCCTTGAACAGGTCGAGCCGTTCCGGGTCACTGAGCACCGGTGCCTCGCCGGTGGTGCCGGCTACAACGAGTCCCTCGTTGCCGTTGTCTTGGAGCCAGCGCGCCAGGGCCTGTGCCGCGTCGAGGTCCAGCGCGCCGTTCTCGTCGAAGGGCGTGACCATTGCGGTGAGGACACGTCCGAAGCGGGCCATCACCAACACCCGTCCGTCGTTGTCCCGTCGTGCTGGGTGATCGGGAGGAGTCCGCCCGGGTTCGCCCACGCATCGTGGGACGAACTGCGCATCACACCGGGATTCATGGTCGTCTCGCCTGCCTTCGGTCTGTCCTGTGAGCCCCGGCCGTACGGGCGAGGGGACATCATCAGACCATCGTACTTGTCGCCGGTGGACCGGCAGGGCAAGAAGGCAAACCGGGGGTCCGACCGGGCCTGTA
Organism: Actinomycetota bacterium; assembly: GCA_009701715.1. Taxonomy (GTDB): domain Bacteria; phylum Actinomycetota; class Acidimicrobiia; order Acidimicrobiales; family Ilumatobacteraceae; genus WLJO01. Next base: position 25,513 of record WLJO01000012.1, on the reverse strand, counting down.
CGTCAGCCGGCGATGGGGCTCGGGGCGTCCTTGCCGAGCTCGAACTTGAGGTATTCCTCGCCCGTACCCTCCCAGTCCTCGAACTGGATGACGTTCATCTCCTGGAACCGGCGCCGCAGCCAGGCGTCGTTACGGTCGAGCAGGCCCAGTTTCTTGCAGTTCGGGACGATCTTGGAAAACAGCATCTGCTGAAACACCGCTCGGGTCGGGTCGTTGATCACGATCGGCAGGACCTGACGGGCGTCGATCCCCATCCGCTCCCAAACCTCCTGGGACAGGAAGCGATCACGCATACGGACTGCAGCCTCGAAGGCGAACTCCTGACGGTCCTTGATCTCACGGTCGTCCATGCCCTCGTAGACCTCCTTGAGCGACAGCACGCCGAAGGCCACGTGGCGGGCCTCGTCGCTCATCACGTAGCGAAGGAGCTGCTTGAGGAGCGGCTCTCCGGTGAGCTGGTGGAGGAAGCCGAAGGCTGCGAGCGCGAGTCCCTCCACCATCACCTGCATCCCGAGGTACGTCATGTCCCAGCGACTGTCGTTCACGATGTCGTCGAGGAGCATCCGGAGGTGGGCGTTCACCTGATAGCCGCCGCCGAGCTTTTCGTCGATGTAGCGGGCGAACACCTCGACGTGGCGTGCCTCGTCGACCACCTGAGTGGCGGCGTACAGCTTCGCGTCGTACCACGGAACGGTCTCGGTGATCTTTGCTGTGCAGATCAGCGCGCCCTGCTCGCCGTGGAGGAATTGGCTGAGTGTCCACCGACGGCTCTCCATGCCGAATTCCATCCACTCCTTGGGCCCCCACTTCTCCACCGGGGTCCCGATGTACACGTTGGGGTCCACACCCGAACCGAGCGTTGCCTGATCGGCGGCGATGGTGGCCTCGAGGTCGACATCAGTGTCCCATGCGAGGTCGGTGGTGCCGTTCCACTGGCCGGTCTTGGCCTTCTCGTAGAGCCGCCGCAGTGCCGGGCGCTTCAACGAGTAGTCCCAAGTGAAGATGGCGTCGGAGTTGTCCTTGACGATGTGCTCGACCTCATCAACGTCGGTGTTGGAGATGGCGAGGATGGCCTCGATGTCGTTGAGGTCCGAGCGGCCAATGATGTCTTCGGTGGTGGACATGGTGAACCTTCTGTACGGAATCGATTGACGGTGGGCGGTCAGATGGACGGGACGAGGAACGCCGGCAGCACGAAGCGGCGCGTGAACGCTGCGGCCTGCACCGGGTCCGAGAGATCGACGAGTGGGGACGGCGCAAGGAAGTAGGAGACCACGACACGGCTCACCCATTCGGCAAGCTCAGCAGCGGCGGTCGGGGCGAGGAACCTGGAGAGGCGCGGGCCGAGAACGGTGGTTGCGAGCAGCACGATGTTCGGCAGGCTCTCCACGCCGAGCGTGAGGGCAACCTCACCGGGTTCGGACGCCATCATGAGTTGGAGGTGGATGTCCGAGCGGAGCTGGCCGAGCGCATGGGTGATGATCCCGACCACGAGATCCTCCAGCGTGCTGGCCTCCGCAACGCGCACGTCGAGCTCGGCGAGGAACGAACGGATCTCGCGTTCACGCAGCGCCTCGAAGAGCACCTCGCGGCCACCGGGGAACACCCGGTACAGCGTTGCCCGGGACACGCCGGCCTCGGCTGCGATGTCGTCGACGGTGACCTTCTGGATGCCCCAGCGATCGCAGCAGGAACGCGCCGCATCGAGAATGCGGTCATTGAGCTGCTTGGGGTCCCCCGGACCAAGGTCAGGCACGGTGAGACAGTAGAACGCATTCTGTCTCACCGTCAAGGAAGGGTGCCCGCTGCTACGTTGACCTGCATGAATCCCATCTCGTCACGTCGTCTCCTCGCCGCCGGGACCGCCGGCCTCTTCGCCATCGGACTCGCCGCCTGCGGATCCAAGCAATCCGCCGAGCCCACCACCACCGCGGCGCCGAGCGAGACTACGGTTGCCGCTGCGGCGTCCCCCGCCGAGTGCGCCAAGGACGCAACCACGGTCACCGCCGGAACGCTCACCGTTGCCACCGGGAACCCGGCCTTCGGGCCGTGGGTGGTCGACGACAAGCCCGAGACGGGCCAGGGGTATGAGGCGGCGGTTGCCTACGCCGTTGCCGCCCAGCTGGGCTTCGCCAAGGAAGCCGTCACCTGGGTCCGCACCGGCTTCGACGAGGTAATCGCCCCGGGGCCGAAGACCTTCGACTTCAACCTCCAGCAATACTCCATCACCGCCGAGCGTGCCAAGGTCGTCTCCTTCAGCGATCCGTACTACGTCACGAACCAGGCCCTCGTGATGTTCGCCGACTCCAAGTTCGCCACCGCCACCAAGCTGAGCGACCTGAAGGAGGCCAAGCTCGGTGCTGCCGTGGGCACCACGAGCCTCGACTTCATCACCGACGTCATCAAGCCGACAACGGGAGCACAGGCCTTCGACGACAACACGGGCGCGAAGACGGCACTCGAGTCGAAGCAGCTCGACGGAATCCTGGTGGACCTGCCGACCTCGGGCGCGATCGCGTACGGCGAGCTGACCAACGGAACCGTGGTCGGACAGTTCGTTCGCCAAGAGGGCGAGAAGGGTGACGAACTGGGGATGCTGCTCGCCAAAGACAGCCCCCTCGTTGGTTGCGTGAACCTTGCCCTCGCGAACCTGCGTGCCAGTGGCGAGCTCGACACAATCGAGACCGAGTGGCTCAAGGGCGCCAACGGCATCGCCGTCATCAGCCGCGACTGACGCTGCGCACGCCCCGGGGAGACCGCGCGATGAACCCCTCGGGGATCTCACGACGTCAACAGTTCGAGAAGCATCAGCGACGACGCAGCACCGTGATCGCCACGGTGAGCACGGTCGGCGCGATCGCGCTGCTTGTGCTGCTCGTACCGATGATCCCCGGATGGGACCGGGTCCGCGCGTCGTTCCTCGACGGCAACACGTTCCGGGAGACGTTCCCGAAACTTCCCGGCCGCTTCTGGTACGACATCCAGATCTTCCTGATCTGCACGCCGTGCATCCTCGCGCTCGGTCTGCTGATTGCCTTCGCGCGGAACGTGCGCTCGCCCGCCCTGTACCCGCTCAGGCTCTTCGCGACCCTGTACACCGACGTCATGCGCGGCGTGCCGATGATCCTCTGGATCACGATCATCGGGTTCGGCGTCCCCGGGCTCATCCAGAACCGCACCTGGGGCAAGGCCGTCGTGTGGGCCGGTGTGGCGCTCGTGGTCGCTTATTCCGCCTATGTCGCCGAGGTATTCCGTGCCGGGATCGAGAGCGTGCACGAGAGCCAGCGTGCGGCTGCCCGCTCGTTGGGCCTGTCGTCCCGCCAGACCATGGTGCACATCGTGCTGCCCCAGGCCGTGCGGCGAGTGGTCCCCGCCCTCATGAACGACATGGTGAGCCTGCAGAAGGACGTGGCGCTCGTCAGCATCGTCGGCCCCATCGAAGTCCTGCGTCAGGCCGGCATCGCGAAGGCGAAGTTCTACAACTTCACCCCGTACATCGGGGCCGCGATCCTCTTCCTCTGCGTCTCGATCCCGTTGACGCGACTCACCGATCACCTGTTGGCGCGTGAGCGGCGCCGCATGCAGGGAACGGCAGTGCGATGACCGACCCCAAACTGCGCCTCCACGGGGTCGTCAAGCGATTCGGCACCAAGCTGGTGCTCGACCACGTGGACCTCGACGTCTCGCGGGGCGAGGTGATCTCGCTGATCGGTTCCTCCGGTTCAGGGAAGTCGACCCTGCTGCGCTGCATCAATCTCCTCGAGCCAACCGACGATGGCGTGATCGAGCTGGACGGTGTGGACGTCGCCGAGCCCAGCCTCGATGCGGACCCGATCAGGCGGCGCATCGGCATGGTCTTCCAGAGCTTCAACTTGTTCCCACACATGACGGTCCTGCGGAACGTGACCCTCGGGCCGCGCAAGGTGCTGGGTCAGTCCTCCCGGGAGGCCGACACGCTGGCGCGGGATCTGCTGGGACGCATCGGCCTCGCGGACAAGGCCGATGAATACCCGGACCGGCTCTCCGGGGGGCAGCAACAGCGCGTCGCGATTGTTCGTGCGCTAGCGATGCAGCCCGAGATCATGCTGCTCGACGAGATCACGTCGGCACTCGACCCCGAACTGGTCGGGGAGGTGCTCGACCTCGTTCGAGACCTACGGACCCAGGGGATGACGATGCTCATCGCCACACACGAAATGGAATTCGCGCGCGAGATCTCGGACCGCGTGTGCTTCCTCCACGCCGGGCGCATTCTCGAGCAGGGACCGCCCGAGCGATTGTTCACGGCACCGACAGAGGAACGCACCCGGGCGTTCCTCCAGCGCGTGCTCGACCTCGGCTGACGACGAGCGCCGTCAGGCACCGGGGAACTGATAGTCCGCAAACCGGTCGCGCAGGGTCTTCTTCGAGAACTTACCCACGCTCGTCTTGGGCACCTCGTCGATGAACACCACATCCTCCGGCAACTGCCACTTCGCGAGCGTGGGGCGGAGGTGGTCGAGAACGTCGTCCTTGGTCATCGTCTCGCCGGGCTTCATGACGACACACGCGAGCGGGCGCTCCCCCCACTTGGGGTGCACGCAACCGATAACGGCGGCCTCCTTCACCTTCGGGTGCGCCATCAGCTCGTTCTCGATCTCCACCGACGAGATCCACTCACCGCCGGACTTGATGAGGTCCTTCGTGCGATCCACGAGACGAATACGTCCATAGGGATCCACGGTTGCCACGTCGCCGGTGCGGAGCCAACCGTCGTCGGTGAAGCTCTCCGCCGCGCGCTCGTCGTTGTAGTACGTACCCGTCACCCACGGGCCGGCGCACTGCAGTTCCCCACTCGTCTCGCCGTCCCACGGCAGCGGTGTGGTGGTTCCCGGCTCGACCACGCGACCCTCTACACCAAACAGGGTTCGCCCGACCATGGTGCGAAGATCCGCCTTGGCCTCCTCGGGAAGCCCGGCCTCCGAGCCGAGGATGGTCGACACTGCGGCAACCGGCGAGGTCTCCGTCATGCCCCATGCCTGGAGCAGCGGCACCCCGAGCTGAGTGCGGAAGCCCTCCGAGAGCGCCCGAGGAACGGCGGAGCCGCCACAGGGAATGGCACGCAGCACGTGCGGGCGGCCCTTCATCTCCGGGAGCACGGCCTGCCAGATGGTCGGCACGCCGGCAGCAACCGTGACCTTCTCGTCGACGATGAGGTCGGCCACGGCCGGTCCGGAGAGGTCGGGGCCGGGCATGACCAGACCGGTACCTGCCGCTACAGCCGAGTGGGCGAGCCCCCAGGCGTTCGCGTGGAACATCGGCACGACCGGGAGGATGACATCGGACTCCCTCACGCCCACACCGTCAGCGAACATCGTCGCCATCGTGTGCAGGAACGTCGACCGGTGGCTGTACACCACACCCTTGGGGTTGCCGGTCGTTCCGCTCGTGTAGCACATTGACGCGGCACGCCGTTCGTCGGTGACGTTGAACGCCACCGGCTTCGCAGCCGCCAGCAGGTCCTCGTAGTCGTGGAGGGGGATCCCGTTCAGATCCTCGGGGACCTCGCCCTTGCCGTCGTCCATCAGCACGAGGTGCTTGACGGTGGTGAATGTCTTGAGGAGCGGCTGGAGCAGAGCGAGCAGGGAACGGTCGACGAAGATCACCTCGTCTTCTGCATGGTTGACGATGTACGTGATCTGCTCCGGGAAGAGGCGGATATTCAGGGTGTGCAGGACCCGACCGGTACAGGGAGCGGCAAAATACAGCTCGAGGTGGCGGGCGGTGTTCCAGCCGAACGTGGCAACGCGCCCCATCGACGAGATACCGAGGGCGTCGAGCACCCCACCGAGGCGGCGTGTGCGCTCGGCCCATGCGCCGTAGTTGGTGCGCTCGCGTCCCGTCGCCGTCGCCGTCACGATGGTCTTTTCGCGGTGGTACGTCTCCGCCCGTTCGAACAGGTGAACGATCGTCAGCGGATAGTCCTGCATGGTGCTGTACATACGCACATACTCCTCGTGTGTGGCGGTCGACCCGACCGGCCCGTTCCCCTCCGGGCTGGCCCCGGATTCCCGTGCCAGACGTTAGTGTCCAGTGATCGTGAGTGACGTTGCTGTCGATACCCGGAGCCGGGACCCCCGCCTCCAGACTCTGGTCCTGATTTACGTCGTTCTCTACGCGGCGGCAAATATCGCCTCGGTCATGGCCCCACGACTGGTCAAGCGGAGCCCCGAACTTCTCCTCGCCGGGTCTTCGCGCATCCGGCACCTGCTCTTTGCCGTCCCTGCCGGCATCCCCACGCCGGCTTATGCGGCCATCGGCTTCGTCCGGCTCTTCCTTGCCGGATCCGTCTGCTACCTCCTCGGACGCTGGTACGGCGGACGAGGGTTTGCCTGGCTCGACCGCCAACTCGGCAACCAGCGCCCCGCCACGCTGCGGTGGCTCGAGCGGGCCACCGATCGTGTCGGCTGGCTGTTCGTGCTCGTCATGCCGGGCTCCAACATCGTCTGCGCACTCGTCGGGCACCGGCGCATGGCACCGCGACCCTTCTTCTCGATGCTCGTCATCGGCACGGCACTGCGTCTGTGGTGGGTGTGGTTGGCAGCGAACTACTGGGAGTCCGAGCTCAAGGACGCTCTCAAGTGGATCGGCAAGTACCAGTGGTGGCTGATCGGCGGATTCCTCGCCGTCACCCTGGCGCAGTCATACCGGCGTACGCGCGCCGTCGAGCGTGCCGCAGAGACCGTCGTCACGCAGGACGAACCCCGAAACGACGTCTGACGGTCCTACAGCCCGAGGACCGGCTCGAGGCCGAGCGTGAAGCGCTCGCCCCACCCGCTGATTCGCTTGCACGCGAGAACCACCCCGGGCATGAAGCTTGCCCGGTCGAACGTGTCGTGGCGGACCGTGAGGGTCTGCCCGGTTGTGCCGAGGATGACTTCCTGCGAGGCGATCATGCCGCGCATGCGCACCGCGTGAACACGAATACCAGTAGGGCCCTCACCCCCGCGTGCCCCGGGGTACACCTCGTGCTGCGTCGGGTCCGGTGCCCACGGCTCCGTGCGCGCAGCCGCCATTCGCCCGGCGGTGGCAACGGCGGTGCCCGACGGAGCGTCGGCCTTCGCGTCGTGGTGCAGTTCGATGATCTCGGCGGTCTCGAAGAACGGCGCCGCCAGTTCCGCGAAGCGCATCATGAGCACCGCACCGATCGCGAAGTTTGCAGCAATGAGGCAGTTGCTGGTGGTGAACGCCGAACGGAACCCGGCAAGGTCCGCGTCGGAGAAGCCCGTGGTGCCAACGACAGCATGCATCCCCTGCGCAGCAAGCCACGGGAGCGTCTCGCGCCCGGCGGCTGCAACGGTGAAGTCGACTACAACCTGCACTCCAGTGTCGGTGAGCGCGCCCAACGACTCGCTCACCACGGTCCCGGAGCGCTCCTCGCCCTTCGCGAACGGGTCGACGGCGGCGACGAGTAACAGCGCCGGATCCGCGGCCACGGCAGCACACACAGCCGTGCCCATCTTGCCGCCCGCGCCCACAACCCCGACCCTGATGCTCATGGCCGAAACCCTAGCCATCGTTCTCGGTACCGAAAGCGACGGTCAGGCGAGGAGGGACTTCAGGTCGACCGGGCCGACGGCACACCGCACACGCGGATTCACGAACACCCGTTCAATCACGTTGCGCGTGTCGGCAAGCGAGACCGCCTGCCACCGTGCAACCTGCTCGTCCACCGGGCGGATGTGCCCGTAGTTCGTGAACGACGAACCGAGACGTTCGGACCGCGAGCCGGTTCCCTCGAACCCCATCGCGAAGGCTCCCGTGAGATACCCCTTGGCGATCGCCAGTTCATCGTCGGTGATGCCATCCCGGATGACTGCGTTGATCTCGGCCTCGAGCAACCCGAGCACCTCGGCGGCGGTCTCCGGGTTCGTGGCGGCATAGGCACCGACGAGCCCTGCGTCCGCGTACGCGGATGCGCTCGCATAGGTGCTGTACGTGAGGCCCCGCTCCTCGCGGATCGTCTGGAAGAGCCGGCTCGACGGCCCACCCCCGAGCGCATGCATCACCATGTCAAGTGCCTCGCGGCCGGGGTCAGTGCGCTCAAGCGCCCGACACCCGACAAGGAGGTGCACCTGCTCGCAGTCCCGCTGCTCCCCCGCAACCGCCTCTACAGCGTCAGAGGGCCGCTCGCGCTCGAACTCGGCCTTTCCGGCACTGAGCGCTCCGAAATGTTGTTCCGCAAACGCAACGACGTCTGCGTGGCCAACCGGACCTGCGAGGGCCAGCACCATGTTGCCGGCCCGGTAGTTCAGGCCGAAAAAATCGCGAACATCGTCCGGCTTGATGGAGCGGACCGTGTCGACCTCGCCCGCGGTCTCCCTACCGAGCGGGTGCTGCGGGAACAAGGCCGCGCTGAACAGGCGGTACGCGGTGTCGTCGGGTGTGTCCTCGTCCATCGCCAGTTCCTCGAGGATCACCTGGCGCTCGCTCTCCACGTCGGCATCGCGCAGCGCCGGCATGGTGATGACATCACCGAGCACGTCGAGCGACAGCTCCACATGCGCTGCGGGCACACGGCACACGTAGGCAGTGAATTCCTTCGCGGTGAACGCGTTCATGTCGCCGCCCACACGATCCACGGTGGTCGCGATCTCGCGGGCACTGCGACGGTGGGTCCCCTTGAACAGCAGGTGTTCGAGGAAGTGCGACACACCACAGATCGCCTGCGGCTCGTCGCGAGCCCCGACCCCTACCCACACACCGGCAGAAACGGAGAGGGCTCCGGGGACGTGTTCAGACACGATCCGGAGCCCACTCGACAGTGTGGTGAGAGAGATTGCGGGATCAGCGATGGCGCCGACCACGGTCCCCGCCGCCGCTGCGACCGCCGCGGTCTCCACCGCGATCGCCGCCGCGGTCTCCACCGCGATCGCCGCCACGATCCGCACCGGAGGCCTCGCCACCCGGACCGAGGTCACCGAAAATCTCACGTGCTTCGCTGTCGAAGGAATCCTCGAACGACACGCCCCGGGCTGCACCGCTGCCGCGGTCTCCACCGCGATCACCGCCGCCGCTACCGCCGCTGGAGACAGCGGAGTCGGGGATCTCGAGGCCGACGGGGCTCAGGGAAACCTTGCCCTTCTCGTCGATCTCGTCCACGACCACCTGGATCTCCTGACCGAGGCTGAGCACGTCCTCCACCTGGCTGATGCGCTTGCCGCCGCCGAGCTTGGAGATGTGCACGAGGCCGTCACGGCCCGGGAGGATGTTGACGAACGCACCGAACTTGGTGATGTTGACAACCCGACCTGCATAGGTGGCGCCCACCTCTGCCTTGGGCGGATCAACGATCATGAGGATGCGCTCGCGGGCTGCCTCCACCTTGTCGCTGTCGGTGGAACCGATAGTGACGATGCCGAACACGCCGTCGTCGTCGATGGCGATATCCGCACCGGTCTCCTGCTGGATGGTGTTGATGACCTTGCCCTTCGGCCCGATCACCTCGCCCACCTTGTCGAGCGGGATGGTGAAGTTGACGATCTTCGGCGCAGTGTCACGAACCGACGAACGCGGTGCGGCAATGGCCTTGTTCATCACGGCGAGGATCGCGAGTCGTGCTTCCTTCGCCTGCTGCAGGGCAGCGGCAAGCACGTCGGCGGGAATGCCCTCGATCTTGGTGTCGAGCTGCAGGGCGGTGACGAAATCTGCCGTTCCGGCAACCTTGAAGTCCATGTCGCCGAATGCGTCCTCTGCACCGAGGATGTCGGTGAGCGTCGTGTACTTGCCCTCGGCATAGATAAGGCCCATGGCAATGCCGGCCACCGGCGCCTTGATCGGCACTCCGGCGTCCATGAGCGACAGGCTGCTCGAGCAGACCGAGGCCATTGAGGTGGAACCGTTTGAGGCGAGCACCTCGGACACGAGGCGCAGCGTGTAGGCGAACTCCTCCTGGCTCGGGACCACGGGGAGCAGCGCACGCTCCGCGAGCGCACCGTGACCGATCTCGCGGCGCTTGGGCGAACCGACGCGGCCGGTCTCGCCGTTTGCCCACGGGGCCATGTTGTAGTGGTGCATGTAGCGCTTCTGCTTCTCTGGCGTGAGCGTGTCGAGCAGCTGGTTCATGCGCGGCATGGCGAGTGTGGTGACGTTGAGCACCTGGGTCTCGCCGCGCTGGAACAGGCCAGAGCCGTGCGCCGTGTCGAGGACACCGATCTCGGCCGAGACCGGACGGAGGTCCGTGGGACCACGGCCGTCGATGCGAACACCTTCCTCCACCACGCGCTTGCGGACGAGCTGCTTGGTGAGGCTGCGAACGGCTTCCTTGATCTCCTTCTCGCGGCCGGCGAACTCGCCCGGTGCATCCTTCGTACCGGCCAGCGAGGCAACAGCCTCGGCCGTAGCGGCGTCAGTAGCGGCATTGCGCTCGGACTTGAGCGAGATGGTGATCGCCTTGGCGATCTTGTCGCCGACCACACGGCTGACGCCGGCGCCGACGTCGTCGCCGTAGTCGAGAACCGGCTTGTAGGACAGCGGCGTGATCGAACCCTTCGCAGCAATGACTGCTGCAACGAGCTGCTTCTGCAGCGCTATCGATTCCTTGATCCAGCGCTTCGAGGCCTCGAGACCGCCGGCGATGACCTCTTCGGTCACCTTCGGTGCGCCGTTCTCGTAGTACGAGTACGACTTCTCCGTACCACCTGCCTCCACCATCATGATGGCGACGTCGCCGTTGTCCAGTTCGCGGCCCGCGACGACGAGTTCGAATGTCGAGTCGTCACCCTCCTCGAACGTGGGGTGCGGGATCCACTCGCCAGACTGGCTGTAGGCCAGACGCACGGCGCCGATGGGGCCGTCGAACGGGATGCCGCTGATCATGAACGACGCGGATGCGGCGTTGATGGACAGGATGTCGTGCGGGTTCGCCTGATCGGCACCGAGTACCGTGATGACCACTTGGGTCTCGTTGCGGTAGCCATCGGGGAAGGCCGGGCGCAGCGGACGGTCAGTGAGGCGGCAGGTGAGGATTGCGTCCTCAGTGGGACGACCCTCACGGCGGAAGAACGAGCCGGGGATCTTGCCCGCGGCATATGCACGCTCTTCGACGTCGACCGTCAACGGGAAGAAATCGATGCCGTCACGGACGTCTTTTGCGGCGTTTGCAGTCGCAAGCACCGTGGTGCGCCCGATGGAGGCCACCACAGCCCCCTGGGACTGCAGAGCCAGCTTGCCGGTCTCGTACGACAGGGTCTTGTCGGTGCCCCCAACGGGACCCGACACGCGGATGGCGTCAGCCATTCCATGCTCCTTTATGTGTTTGGTGGAGCGCCCCGGTTCCCAGTCGGCAAGCCTCCACGATCGCCGTGATGGCGAACGGAGGACTGGCGACTGACAACCGGACGAATCGCTCCGGTGTGTTGATTGGTGGGGTCTTCGCCGGACGGCGCTGACCCCGGTACTTCAGCAGGTTGCGGCGCCGAAGTGGCGCATACCCGCCGGTCAGGCCTACTTCAGTGACGCAGGCCGAGCTTGGCCACGATTGCGCGGTAACGCGCAATGTCGTTGGCCTTCACGTAGTCGAGCATGCGGCGCCGGCGACCGACGAGCATGAGCAGACCACGACGAGTGTGGTGATCCTTCTTGTGGGACTTCAAGTGGTCCGTGAGCTGGTTGATGCGCGCACTGAGCAGCGCAATCTGCACCTCGGGGGAACCGGTGTCGGTGCCGTGGAGCTTGTTGTCGCCGATGACTGCTTGCTTGTCGGGCATGGTCATGATGAGGCCTTCCTGGAAGGAGGGGCGCCGGAGACGGTTGTCTCATCGGCATCACGGAGCAGGGTTGGCCGCTTCGGACCCAACCAAGATACCAGCGCGCCCACCAAAAGTGGGCGAGATGCGGCCGCAGGCCGGTGCCGCACCCCGATCCCTGCCTGCCCTGACCAGCGCCGATGCGGCTCCGGGGTGGGGTACCCCCAGCCGGCCGGTCGGGGTGCCCAACCGGTAATTAGCATGCGGGACACCATGGGAACCCCGCCGACATGACCGCAGTCAGTATTACGGGCCTCACCAAGCGGTTCGGTCCCGTCGAGGCGCTCGCCCCGGTCAACCTGACGGTGGAGTCCGGGGAGGTGGTCACCCTGCTCGGACCGTCAGGGTGTGGCAAGACCACACTGCTGCGCATCGTCGGCGGCCTCGAGCCGGCCTCGGACGGTTCGGTCCTCGTCGACGGACTCCCCCCGGCCGCCGCCCGCCGGGCCAAGCGGGTCGGCCTCGTGCCACAGTCGCCCGGCTTGCTCGCCTGGCGGACGGTGCGTGCAAATGCCCGTCTCCTGCTCGACGTCAACCGATCCGCGACGGCGACGACCTTGCGGACCGACGTGGACGAACTGCTCCGTGAGGTCGGCCTCGACGCCTTCGCTGACGCGTACCCGCACGAACTCTCCGGCGGGATGCAACAACGCGTGGCGCTCGTGCGGGCCTTTGCCCTCGATGCCCCGCTGCTGCTGATGGACGAACCCTTCGCCGCGCTCGATGAGATGACCCGCGAGGACATGCGACACCTCCTCGTTTCGCTCTGTGAGCGCACGCGGGCGACGGTGCTGTTCGTCACCCACTCGATCGCCGAGGCTGCTTTCGTGTCGGACCGGGTCGTGGTCATGACCCCCCGACCCGGGAGGATCCACTCGATCGTGCCCGTGGGCCTGCCGAGGCCTCGACGGTCCGGGCTCGAGGAGGACGTCGCGTTCTTCGCCGTCGAGACGCAGTTGCGGACAGCGCTGCGGGACGGGGCCGGACGATGAACCGCCGACCGCTCCGCGGCAGCGAACGGGCCCTCGCTGGCCTCATCGGGCTCACGGTGTTCTTCGGCCTGTGGGAACTGCTGGTCAGGTCGCTCCACATCCGGCCCTTCGTGCTGCGCGCCCCAAGCCAGGCTCTCCACGACATCTGGGAGGCACCACGCTTCTACTGGACCCAGGCACTGACCACCGGCAGGGAGGCGCTCGTGGGCTTCCTTATCGCCCTCGTGATCGCCGTTCTTTGGGGAGCCGCAATGGCGGCGAGCAACATCCTCGACGCAGCGTCGACCCCGGTCCTCGTGCTCGTCATGGTCACACCGTTCGCCACGTACGCACCGTCGGCTGTCCTCTGGCTCGGCGCCGGATGGAGGCCCATCGAGTTCATCATTGCACTGGCATGCCTGCCCGCGTTCGTAATCGCCGCGGCTGACGGGATGCGCTCGGCCGACTCCGCATCCCGGGAGCTGCTCCGGTCCGTCGACGCGAGCCGCTGGGAGGTCCTCTGGCGGCTGCGACTGCCCGCAGCACTGCCGTCACTGTTCACCGCGGCTCGCTGGAACATCGGTCTCTCCCTCGTCATCGCCTATCTCGTGGAGGGGTACGCGCTCGTCACTCGCGGCCTCGGCGCCTGGGGCAAGCGCTACGCCTCGTTCAACAACGCGAACGGGGTCTGGGCCGTGGTGTTCTGCATGGCGGCCCTCGGCGTGGTCGGCATGCTCGCACTCGCCACCCTCCGCTCCCGGGTGCTCCACTGGCATGCCTCCGAACGCCGCCCGGCAGCCTGAGGGGCGTCACCTAGCCCCGGCGGCTACCGTCAAGGTCGATGACGACCTTGGCAGATCTCCGATCCCGCATCGACGAACTTGATCAGGAACTCGTACGCATCCTTGCCGCACGGCTCGAGGTGTGCCACGAGGTTGCCCATCTCAAGGAGCAGGACGACACCCCGATCATCCAACCTGCGCGCGTGCGTACGGTCATCGACACCCGACGCCAGTGGGCCATCGACGCCGGGGTGGACCCGGACTTCGCGGAGCAGATCGTGAGGGTCCTGCTGACCGAGACGCACCGCATCGAGGTTGCACGGTCTCGGCCGGAGCCCGCCCCCACGAAAGAGGCCGTGACGGGGGACCGCAGCGGCCTCGACACGGTAGCGAGCCGCATCGACCACATCGTCGTCGCGGTGGAGAACCTCGAGGCAGCGCGCTCAGCCCTCGTCGACCGGCTCGGCTTCCATGACGAGGCCATGGCCGAGACCGGCACCGGCATGGCCGCCGTCGCCGCCGGTGGCGTGCACATCGTGCTCGTCAGCCGGGATGCCGGGCCGGAGGTGGCCGCGTACCTCGACGAGTACGGCGCAGGGGTACAGCACATCAGCATCGAGGTGCTCAACGCCGGCTATGCGCGTGCGGCACTCGACGCGCTCGACGCACCGCTCCTCACCGAGGTCGTCGTGGATGCCCAGGGGCACGAACAGTTCTTCACCGTCCACGACGAGGCGACCGGGGTCCAGTTCGGGTTTCTATCCCGCACCGGGCACCGCGTGGGCTTCGGGGCGACGAATGTGCTGTCGTTGTTCCGCGCGATGCGGAGCTGAGCCCGGCCGGGATGCACCTCCCGGCGCAGTGAGTACCAGTTTTTTCCCACGTTCACGGAGGTTCCCCATGACTCATCAGCGCACGATCACGATCGTCCTCGCTGTATCGGTCGCGCTCGGCGCGGCAGGGTGCGGTAGCAAGTCATCCTCGCCCACCACGGCAGCCACCGATTCCACGGCAACGCCGACCACCGAAGCCACCCCGACAACCGAGCCCGCTGGCGTCAGCGAGTCCGGTATCAGCGCCGAGCGCTGTCAGGCGAACAAGGATGCCGGCACCATCACTTACCTGACCGGGTTCGACTTCGCTGCTGCGGCATCCATCGTCGAGGTCGTCGTGGCCCAGAACAAGGGCTACTTCGACAAGATGTGCCTGAAGGTCGATCTGAAGCCCTCGTTCTCTACTGCGAACTACCCGCTCGTCGCGGGCAACAAGGCGCAGTTCTCGTCCTCCGGTTCCTTCACCGAACTCGCCGAGTTCTCGGCTGCGAACGGCGCCAGCCTCGTCGGGATGAGCGTTGATGGTCGCACGGCGATCGACGTGCTCATCGGCAAGGAGTTCGTCGCCACGTACGAGGACCTCAAGGGCACCACGATCGGTGTGAAGGGCAAGCTGCCTTCCTCGATCAAGGCACTCCTCGCGAGCCACAGCCTCGTGGAGGGAACCGATTACAAGACGGTGCTCATCGACGGCTTCGACCCGAAGGTGCACATCGCACTGCCGAGCATCGTCACGTTCCCCGGCTGGAAGTCCAACGAGCCCGGCCAGTTGCAGGCCGCGGACATCACATTCAACACGTTCGATCCCACCGCCGAGCAGATCCCCGGATCCTTTGGCCTCATCTACACGAACAAGGAGTTCCTCGCCGCCCACCCGACGGCTGCGCAGGACTTCATGCGTGCGGTGATGTTGGGTCTCGCCGATGCGTTGGCCGATCCCGACGGTGCCGCACAGATCTGCGTCGACGCCATCACCGCTGGCGGGAACCCGAATTTCCTGTCACCTGACGGCGAGAAGTTCCGCTGGCAGACCGAGTCGGCGCTCATCAAGAGCCTGACGCCACAGGGCACCCCGTTCGGAATGCCCGACGTCGCTGGCCTGCAGGCCGAGATCGACGCCTACGCAAAGGCCGGCGTGTTCACCGAGGGTGGGACACCCTCCACTGATGGCCTCGTCGACCCGAGCGTCCTCGCGGGCATCTACAACGCCGACGGCAAGGTGATCTGGCCGCGCGCCTAGAGCGCCCCAGAGAGGAACCTCAGCAGGCAGTCGTTGACGTAGCCCGCACACTCCTCGCCGAGGAAGTGTCCACCACCGACAGATCGTGCGCGGAGGTCGGGGAAGTAGCGGGCGAACTGGTCGAGGAAGGGGTTCCCTGCGGGTACTGCCGTCCGCCCCTCCTCCATCGAACCCCCGAGGTAGCCGCCGTACAGCCACAGTGTCGGTTTCGGGAACTGCTTGTGGCGGTCCTCGGGGCCGTAGTCCGCAAAGCGCGGCCACGCTGGGTTCTTCTCCATGCCCGCGGGGTGCAGCCAGTAGTCGGCCACATCCTGCTCGGAGAGGGACCGGTAGCGCTCGCCGCACGCCCTCGTGGGATCTTCGAGTACCTCGTGGAACGGGAGTGCATATCGGTAGTAACTGATTGCGTGCTCCCAGACCAACGGGTCCGAGAACGCGTCGACGTAGTGGGCCAGCGCCTCGTCGTCGATCCAGTCGGGCCGGGGCCGGACACCGTTCGGGATCTGGCCCCACGGGTTCAGGGGCCTGTCCCCCAGCACGGATGCGTCCCTCCCCGCGAACATGACCTCGATGAACTCACGGTGATACTTCGCGAAGAACTCCTCCGCGATCCCCGGTGCCTTGAACCACCATCCGTGCGGCCCTACCGACGTCCACACGGTGCACAAGGTGTCAATGAGGGCGAGCCGCTCGATTCGGTCCGGGTAATCGATTGCGGTCTTGAACGCGATGATGCCGCCCCAGTCGTGGCCAACGAGTGTGCAGCGCTCGATCCCCTTGGCATCGAGGTAGTTGATGACGTCCTGAGCGAGCAGTGCCCGACTCACACGGGCGCCCGGCTTGTCCGTGCCGCCGAATCCCCGGTTGTCCGGCGCGTATCCCGCGTACCCGGCGTCGGCCAGTGCGGTCAGTTGGTGACGCCACTGGTAACTGGTCTGCGGGAACCCGTGGAGCAGGACCACCGGATGGCCGTCCGTCGGGCCGGAGACCCGCTCGTGCACCCTGAGGTCCACGGTCTGGACGAACTGCGATTCGATCCCCATACCGGAGAACACTACGTGCGCCGGCGACTGGTGGGCCCGCTTCCCTCAGTGCTATTGGTCCTTGCGGGTGTCGCAGGACCTGGGCACCTTCAGCTCCTGCTTCGGGAAGAGTTTGGTGACACCGGGGTTCGCCGCCTTGAGCTGACGGTAGGTGCAACCCGTCCGCCGGGCGATACGGACCCAGAAGTCGCCAGACTTCACGACGAAGGTGTTGTAGGTCTCCTCGGCCGTCGTGGTGGTCTTGTCCTCTTTGGGGGTGCTGGTCTCAGGGATGACGGTTCCGTTGAGGATGTCCTCGGTCACGCCCGGGCCGAGGCAGTTCGCCGGCACGTTGATGAGGTCGCCTGCATTGATCGTGGTGACCCCAGGGTTCGCCGCAAGGATCTCCGCACCCGAGCAGCCCCCACCCGCTATCGAGGCGATGCTGTTGGCGTAGTCGCCCTGCTTGGCCGTGTACTGCACGTTCGCTATGGAGAGCGAAGTGGGGATGGCCGTGGCCAACACGGGCGGGACGGTTCGCCATGCCGTGGCATTCGGCGACAGCGTCGTCTCCGTGCCCGACGACGACCCGGCACAAGCACCGAGCACCGCAGCACCCAACATCACGGGCGCGGCAACACGGAACAGCCGGAGGAACATCGGGATTGAGCGTAATATGCCCGAGCGCTTCAGTGGTGTCGCGCCGCTCAGACGAGTGGCCGAGCAGTCGGCGGGATCGGCACAGGGAGCCGACTCTCGCCCATCAACCGGGTATCAACGCCTGCCGCGCAGGCCCTGCCCTCGGCGATTGCCCACACGATCAGGCTCTGACCGCGTCCCATGTCACCGGCAACAAAGACCCCGGGAATATTGGTCATGTAGTGCTCGTCACGCGCAACGTTGCCGCGCTCGTCGAGCGTGACACCGAGTTGATCGAGCCACGAACCGCGCTCCGGGCCGACGAACCCCATCGCGAGGAACACGAGGTCGGCCGGCAATTCGTGTTCAGTGCCCTCAACCTTGACGAACCTTCCGTCCCGCATCGCGACCTCGTGGATGAGCAGCGCGCGGACGTTGCCCGCTCCATCATCGACGAAGCGCTCGGTGTTCACGCTGTACACGCGCTCACCGCCCTCCTCGTGAGCGGACGACGTGCGCATAACCATCGCATACTGCGGCCACGGGTTGGCCTCGGAACGGGTCTCCGGCGGGGCCGGCATGATCTCCAGTTGGGTCACCTTTGCGGCGCCTTGGCGAAGCGAGGTGCCGAGACAATCGGCCCCCGTGTCGCCGCCGCCGATGATGACGACGTGCTTGCCACCGGCATCGATCGAGGGTGCCGACAGATCGCCCTCCTGCACCTTGTTGGCGAGCGGGAGGTACTCCATGGCCTGATGGATGCCGCTCAGTTCGCGACCCGGTACCGACAGGTCACGCCAGGCCGTCGCCCCGCACGCGAGGACGACGGCATCGTGCGAGGCGAGCAGCACCTCTGCGTCGACGTTCTCGCCGACGATGGCGCCGACGCGGAACTCGGTCCCTTCGGCCTCCATCTGCTCGAGGCGACGGTCGAGGTGACGCTTTTCCATCTTGAACTCGGGGATCCCGTAGCGCAGCAGCCCGCCGATACGGTCCGATCGCTCGAGTACCACGACATCGTGCCCGGCTCGCGTCAGCTGCTGTGCCGCAGCGAGACCCGCCGGACCGGAACCGATCACGACGACACGCTTGCCGGTCCGCACGCTCGGAACCTGCGGCTCCACCCATCCCTCGGCCCACGCTCGGTCAATGATCTCAACCTCGACCTGCTTGATGGCGACGGGGTCGGAGTTGATACCGACGACGCAGGCGCTCTCACAGGGCGCCGGGCAGAGCCGACCGGTGAACTCAGGGAAGTTGTTCGTTGCGTGCAATCGGTCGATCGCCTCGCGCCAGTGATTCCGGTAGACGAGGTCGTTCCAGTCCGGGATGAGGTTCCCGAGCGGGCACCCGTTGTTGCAGAACGGGATACCGCAATCCATGCAGCGCCCAGCCTGGTGCGCGAGTGCTTCCACGTCGAGGGGTTCATACACCTCTTTCCAGTCGCGCAGACGCACCGGAACCGGACGGCGCTTCGGCGTCTGGCGATCCCACTTCAGGAAACCTGTCGTCTCACCCATTGGAGGACTCCATCACTCGCTTGAACATCTCGTCATCGGACAAGCCCGCGGCATGGGCCTCTCGCATCACCCGCATGACACGGGCGTAGTCCATCGGCATCACCTTGCGGAACCGGGACAGCGCGGCGTCCCAGTCGCCGAGCAGGCGGCCGGCAACCGCCGAACCCGTGTAGCCGAGATGACTCGTCACTGTGGCCCGGAGGAACGCCACGTCCTCGTCGTCGAGATGCTCGATCTCGACCATGTCGTAGTTCACGCGGGCGCCGAAGAAACCGTCCACGTCGTATACGTAAGCAACCCCACCGCTCATCCCTGCACCGAAGTTCCGACCAGTCGTGCCGAGCACGACCACCTTGCCCCCGGTCATGTACTCGCAGCCGTGGTCACCCACGCCCTCGACCACGGCGATCGCGCCGGAGTTGCGGACACAGAATCGCTCGCCCACCACGCCGCTGATGAACACCTCACCGGACGTGGCGCCGTAGGCGACCACGTTCCCCGCGATGATGTTGTCCTCGGCCACCACGGTGGACGCACGATCGGGCCGCACGATGATCCGCCCGCCCGACAGACCCTTGCCGAGGAAGTCGTTGGCGTCGCCCTCGAGGCGCATCGTGATACCCGACGGGACGAATGCCCCGAAGCTCTGGCCGGCTGCACCGCGGAAGCTGATGTCGATCGTGCCGTCCGGCAGCCCTGCACCGCCATAGCGCTTGGTGACCTCGTACCCGAGCATCGTGCCGACCGTACGGTTGACGTTGCGGATCGGCACCTCGATGGCCACGGCCTCACCGCGCTCGATTGCCGGTTGACAACGCTCGATCAGCGTCCGATCAAGGGCCGCCTCGAGACCGTGGTCCTGCGCGACCGTCTGTCGCAGGCTCTGGTTGTACCTGTTGTCCGGGACCGTCAGGATCGGCGAGAGGTCCAGCCCGGCCGCCTTCCAGTGATCGACTGCGTGACGGGCATCGATGACCTCGACGCGGCCGATCATCTCGTCCATCGTCCGGAACCCGAGTTCCGCCATGATTTCGCGGACCTCCTCAGCGATGTACTCGAAGAAGTTCACGACGAACTCCGGCTTGCCGCTGAAACGCTTGCGGAGCACGGGGTTCTGGGTGGCCACGCCCACCGGGCACGTGTCGAGGTGGCATACGCGCATCATCACGCAGCCGCTCACGACGAGCGGCGCCGT
Organism: Actinomycetota bacterium; assembly: GCA_009701715.1. Classification (GTDB taxonomy): domain Bacteria; phylum Actinomycetota; class Acidimicrobiia; order Acidimicrobiales; family Ilumatobacteraceae; genus WLJO01. The sequence goes on along the minus strand of WLJO01000012.1, from coordinate 5,525 downwards.
AGCGAACCCAAACTCCTCGGCGCCGAGCAGCGCGGCGATCACCACGTCCCGTCCGGTCTTCATTTGACCGTCGGCCTGCACCACGATGCGGTCGCGCAGCCCGTTGAGCACCAACGTCTGCTGAGCCTCCGCAAGACCGAGTTCCCACGGGCCTCCTGCGTGCTTCAGCGAGGTGAGCGGAGATGCGCCGGTACCGCCGTCGTGACCGGAGATCAGCACCACGTCGGCCTTGCACTTCGAGACACCCGCAGCAACCGTTCCGACACCGACCTCGGCCACCAGTTTCACATGCACTCGTGCAGCTGGGTTGGCGTTCTTCAGGTCGTGGATGAGCTGCTTGAGGTCCTCGATCGAATAGATGTCGTGGTGCGGAGGTGGGCTGATGAGACCGACGCCGGGGGTGGAGTGCCGCGTCTTGGCCACCCACGGGTAAACCTTGCTGCCGGGCAACTGACCGCCCTCACCGGGCTTGGCACCCTGGGCCATCTTGATCTGGATGTCGTCGGCGTTCACGAGGTACTCGCTGGTGACGCCGAAGCGACCCGATGCCACCTGTTTGATCGCCGAGCGACGCAGGTCGCCGTTCGCGTCCGCGGTGAAGCGGTCTGCGTCCTCGCCACCCTCGCCGGTGTTGCTCTTGCCGCCGATCCGGTTCATGGCGATCGCGAGGGTCTCGTGCGCCTCCTTCGAGATCGAGCCGTAGCTCATCGCTCCCGTGGAGAAACGGCGCACGATCGCCTTCGTCGGCTCCACCTCCTCGATCGGGATCGCCGAACGTCCCTCGGAACGCAGCTCGAACAGGCCGCGCAGGGTCGCTAACTTGCGGCTCTGGTCGTCGACAAGCCTCGTGTACTGCTTAAAGATGTCGTACCGCTTCGACCGTGTCGCGTGCTGCAGCTTGAACACTGTCTCGGGGTTGAAGAGGTGGATCTCCCCCTCCCGGCGCCACTGGTACTCACCGCCGAGATCCAGTTCGCGGTGGGCCCGCAGTTCTGGCCGGGACGGATTCGCGTTGGCGTGGCGGATGGCCACCTCCTTGGCGAGCTCGTCCAGACCGATACCCCCAATTCGGGACACTGTTCCGCTGAAGTACTCGGCGACGAGTTCCTTGCCGAGACCGATCGCCTCGAAGATCTGCGCACCCGTATACGACGCGACAGTGGACACGCCCATTTTCGACATGACCTTCAGCACGCCCTTGCCGCAGGCCTTGATATAGCTCTTCAGGGCCTTCTTCGGGTCGACGCCCGCGAGCCCGAAGTCCCCGTCGGCGATCATGTCCTCGATGGACTCGAACGCGAGGTACGGGTTGACTGCGCCCGCCCCGTAGCCGATCAGCAGCGCCATGTGGTGAACCTCACGCGCGTCGCCGCACTCGACGACCACGCCGACCTTCGTCCGCTTCTTCTCGCGGATCAAGTGGTGGTGCACCGCACTCGTGAGCAACAGCGATGGGATCGGAGCGAGGGCCGAATCGCTATTGCGGTCCGACAGAACAATGATGCGCGCACCCTCGTCGATCGCCTGCGAAACCTGCGCACGAATGTCCTCGATGGCCTGCCTGAGCGCCGCACCGCCGCCCGACACACGGAACAAGCCACTCATGGTGACTGCCTTCAGGTGGGCAAACCTCGGGTCCTCGCCGGCGTGCACGATCTTGGCCAGTTCGTCGTTGTCGATAATCGGGAACGGCAGGACCAACTGGCGGCAGCTCTCGGGTCCGGGCTGGAGCAGGTTCGCCTCGGGCCCGATCGTGGACGACACCGCGGTCACGACCTCTTCGCGGATCGCGTCGAGCGGTGGGTTGGTCACCTGTGCAAACAGCTGCTGGAAGTAGTCGAACAGCAGCCGGGGGCGCTCGGACAGTACGGCAATCGGTGTGTCGGTACCCATCGACCCGATCGGTTCGAGCCCGGACTTAGCCATCGGCGCAACGATGATCTTCAGTTCCTCGTGCGTGTAGCCGAACACCTGCTGGCGCCGCAGCACACTGTCGTGGCTGAACACGATGTGCTCCCGGGTCGGCAGGTCCGACAGCTCGGTGAGTCCCTGATCGAGCCAGTCTGCGTACGGGTGCTCGGAAGCGAGCTGTGCCTTGAACTCCTCGTCGTCAACGATTCGGCCCTGCGCGGTATCCACGAGGAACATCCGACCGGGCTGGAGCCGCCCCTTCTTCACGATCCGTGACTGGTCGACATCAATCACGCCGACCTCACTCGCCATGATCACGAGGTCGTCGGCGGTTACCCAGAAGCGGCTCGGGCGCAGACCGTTGCGGTCCAGCACGGCACCGATCACCGTTCCGTCGGTGAACGCAACGCTCGCCGGGCCGTCCCACGGCTCGATCATCGACGAGTGGAAGCGGTAGAACGCCCGCTTGGTGGGCTCCATCGTGGGGTGGTTCTCCCACGCCTCCGGTATGAGCATGAGGACAGCGTGCGGCAGCGACCTGCCGCCGAGGTGCAGGAGTTCGATGGCCTCATCGAGCCGAGCGGTATCCGATCCGCCGGGCGTGCACACCGGGAAGGTCCGCTGGAGGTTCGGGATGTGCGGTGTGGCGAGCAGGGCCTCGCGGGTCCGCATCCAGTTCTCGTTGCCCTGCACCGTGTTGATCTCGCCGTTGTGGGCGACAAATCGGTACGGGTGCGCCAGCGGCCACGACGGGAACGTGTTCGTGGAGAAGCGGCTGTGCACCAGCGCCAGGGCCGAGTCCATCCGCTCGTCGGCGAGATCCGGGTAGAACTCGCCGAGCTGCGGCGAGGTGAACATGCCCTTGTACACGAGGGTCCGCGACGACAGCGACGGGAAGTATGTCGACAGGTTGCCGGTCAACTCGTGCTCGACACGCTTGCGCACGACGTAGACCTTGCGGTCCAGCTCCAGCCCGGTCGTTCCCGCCGGGTCGTCGAGCAGGAACAGTTCGAACGTCGGCATCACGTCGAGTGCCGTCTGGCCGAGTATCGACGGGTTGGTGGGCACCAGGCGCCACCCGAGCGGGCTGAGGCCCTCATCGGTCACGATCGCCTCGATCGCTGACTTGGCCCGAGCGCACAATCCGCCGTCCGCCGGGAGGAATGCCATGCCCACTGCGTATGCGCCAGCAGTCGGCAGCGTGAAGGGCACGACGGCCCGCAGGAACGCATCGGGGACCTGGATCAGGATCCCGGCTCCGTCACCGGTGTTCTGTTCGGCACCGGTTGCCCCTCGGTGCTCGAGGTTGCAGAGCGCCGACAGCCCCTTCGACACGATGTCGTGGCTACGGACACCCTTTAAGTTCGCCACAAACGACACGCCGCAGGCGTCGTGCTCAAAGCGTGGGTCGTAGAGCCCGTGGGCCGCGGGCAGATCGCTGTGCATCGTCCTCATCCTCAAGTGCTCGGCTCGGCACTGCATGCCGAAGGAACCTCTGAACTGGATCGGGACGACGCTGGCCCGACAGCAGCAAAGTGTACGGAGCCCGGAAAGCGATGGCACCCGAATTTCAGCGCCGAGGGGCTCCCAGACCGATCGCCTTGCGGAAGCGGTCCCCCCGACGGAATCCCCGCGCCTCCAAATAGGCCCTGCTCGGGCGGAGGATCGCGCGGACGTAGTCAAACCGGTCTCGCCACGATGGCAGGGCAAACACCGACAGCGCCTGGCTCGTATAGCCCCGCGCCCGGCCGCGGTAGGAGGCGAGCAACAGCCGGTCGCCAGGACCCGGTCGATGCCCCTGCGCCCAGGCGATCAGCGGATGGCTCGTCTCTAGCCCGAGGTCTGCCGCTGTCGTGCGGATGGCGAGCGCAACAACTGCCGTGGCCCGCCAGCGCAACGCCAGTTCCTGCACCAACGCAGCCTCCAGCGTCCCCGCCCGCTCGCCCCCGACGAGCAACTCTGCGATATCACGCTGCGCGATCCGGCGGGGCGGCCAGTCCCCGAGCACGGCCGCCATGCACGCGTGCACGAATTGGGCGGGATCCCCGAGCCGCGGAAGTTCTCGCCCACCGAGCAGAAACGTACGACTCTCCGCGAAGAGGTCGTCGAGCGGAATCCACAGTCCGAAGGGTCCATCCACCAGCGTCCGGTGGAGGTCCACCTCAAGCCCGTCACTGCGCAGGAGGATCTCCCGCCCGAATCGTTGATCGAACCCGGGGCGCAGTTCGGGAAGTTCGCGGACGGCACCGAGAGCCACCGTGATCGCCTCCGCTGCGCGCAGAAAGTGGTCGGGCTCCACGACGAGATCGATGTCCCCGAACAGCCGCATGGCTGGATCCCGGTAGACCGAATTGGCGAGCGCTACCCCTTTCAGCACCCGGAACTCGATCCCGGCGTCCTGCAGCACGTCAGCCACGCACAGAAGTTGACGCTCGACAACGAGGTCGTGGGCGAGCCACCAGCCGCACCTCGACTCGACCGATTCACGCTGGTAGTCAGGCAAGTGACAACTCCCAGCCCGCAGGGCCTCGGCGAGCAGACCGAGCACCCGGTTCTCCTCGCAGCCTGCGAGGAACTCGGTCCACGCAAATCGGTGAACAACGAGGCTGTCGAGCCGACGGCTCGAGGGCAGGCCGAAGCTCGCCACGTCCGCCACCCACTCATCGACTGGCCACTGCCGTCTGATGTCGCTCCCGGAGGATCCCACGATCGGAGTACTGTACTCGTCGATGGAGGGCGACCGTTCCGAGTCCACCACTCCGAGTGGCGGTTTGGTGTATCACCGCAACCCGGAAGTGCTCAGCCGTCGGCACGCAAACGGGGTGCTTTTGCTCTGTCCGGGGGCCGAAAGTCCCGTGTTTCTCGAAGGCTCAGCGCCAGCCATCTGGGCACTTCTCGAGCGCCCTGCCTCCCTCGGCCAACTCGCCGAGGACCTCGCGGAGGTCTTTGGGCAGTCCCCCGGGGCCCTCATTTCCGACCTGAAGTCCCTTCTTGAGAATTTGATGATTGAAGGCGCACTCTTGGTGGACTAGAATCACGGACAGTACTGAAGTCGTCTGGCTCAAGAGGGATGGAAATGGCTGACAACGAAGAGATCACGACCGAGGCGACCGGAAGCAGTCGCCGCGCTCTGCTGGCGAAGGCTGCGGCCGCCGGAGCAGTGGTGTACACGGTGCCGATGATGAAGTCCATCCCGGCGTATGCCGCAGCGGGCTTCGACAGCTACCGGGTCCAGAGCGGCACGTGCTGCGTCTGGTTCTCGCCCAACCAGAACAACCATGATGGCACGTGGCACGCCGACATCGTGAACACGGTGAACGGAGTGGTCGCAGAGTCGCACTCCGCTGACGGCCCGGCCCCCACGATGAACATCGATGTGAAGGTTGACGGCACCAATCGCGGTGTCACGTTCGCCGGCGACCCGAACAACATCCCGGGGTCCGAGGGCAAGAACACGACCGAGGCGTACTTCTACCACGGTGGTGGAGTGGCAATCACGTCGCAGGACAGCAACTGCGAGATCGTCGTCGAGCACGTGGTCTGCCGCCCGCAGAAGAAGGCACCCTGCGACCCGACCAACGAGACCGCTCCGCCCACCACTTGGGCACAGGGTT
>WLJO01000011.1 GCA_009701715.1 Actinomycetota bacterium | reverse complement strand
TGTCGCGCACGAAGGACTGCCCATCGTCGAGTTCGCCGCCCCGCCGCCCGACGGGCGGGACGCGATGCTGCTTTACCTGCCCGGCACGGACTGTCTCGCCCAGAACGTCACCCCCGACGCTGGGTCAGGGACCACCGTGCTGCAGACCGTGCCGTCGGGAACGGGAGTGCCTGCGGACGTGGTGGACCCGTTGTGGCCCCTACCGATGGCCCCGGCCGACGCGGTTGTGTACCCGTGCTCGACTGATGGCTCGGCCACGACCACTACAGTTGCGGTGTCCACCTCTGTGCAGGTCGATGAGACACTTCCACCCGGGACGGATGCACCCGGTACCACTGCGAGCGGCGATTCCACAACAACTGCATTGCCCGGTCCGGGCCGGGGACGAGCCCGCAGGGGTTAGGGTGCGGATTGATGACAGATCTCGATCGCCTGCACGACCTCCAACTCGCGGACTCGGCGCTCGACCAGATGGCCTATCGGCGGGCGCATATTGAGGAGCGACTTGCGTTCAACGCAGCCCGCGCTGCCACGGGTGCGGCCCGCTCGGCCCTCGCGGCAAATGTTGCCCGTCGGGACCTTCTGGAGCAGCAGTACGCGACGCTCGAGGCGGCGGGTCTGCAGATCGACACCAAGGCCGGCCGTCTCGAGGGACAGATGCGCAACGTGGTGGTCACCCGTGAGGCGGAGGCGATCCAGCGAGAGATCGCGTTGCTGAAGTCCAAGCGCGACGAGGGTGATGAGACCGGGCTGTTGTTGCTCGATCAGAGCGAGGCGCTCAGCACCGAGGCGGTGGTGCTGGCGGAACGGATCGCTGCAGCGGAAGCCGCTGAGGCGGGCGCAGCGGCGGTTCTCGCCCTTGCCGATGCTGCGCTCGACGCAGAGGCGTCGGCCACGGTCGTGCGACGCGCCGAACTCGCGGCAGGACTGCCTGCCGATCTGGTGAAGGAGTACGAGTCCCGTCGGCCGGCGTTCAAGGGCGTCGCCGTGGCAAGGCTTCAGGGAACGCGTTGCACGGGCTGCAACCTCGACGTCTCGCGTCTCGAGATCGAGGGACTCCGTGCGGTCCCCTCAGGGGAACTACCCGAGTGCCCCTCGTGCGCCCGCATCATCGTCGGTGCCTGAGCCCACCTAGCATGGTGGGTGCATGTTCTTCTGGTTCATCGGGACGGCGGTGCTCGCCGTGTGGTTCGTCTTCCACGACTCCCGCTTCGACTACCGCCTCCTTGTCGTCGGGGCACTGCTTCCCGATGTGATCGACGCCCCGATGGGCGGTGCGCGCGCGCTGCACTCGGTAACCGGCAGTGTTGCAATCCTGCTGCTCGTGATGTTCGCCACGTTCGGTCGTCGGCCGATCCGGCGACGCTTGCTGGCCGTGCCGATCGGCACCTTCCTGCACCTCGTGTTCGACGGTGCCTGGGCGAACACCAAGGTGTTCTGGTGGCCGTTCGGCGGTGTGGGCTTCAGTGATGCGCCCCTTCCCTCGTGGGATCGCGGCGCGATCGGGATCCTGCTCGAGGTCGTCGGTCTCGGCCTGTGCGTGTGGGCGATCCGGGCGTTCGGGCTGCGCGACAGGGTTCGGCGTCAACGTTTCTGGAAGACGGGGGTGCTCGAGCCGTGTTGATCCTTGTGCGTCATGGCCGAACCGCGGCAAACGCAGCGGGGTTGCTGCAGGGGCGATTGGACCTTGCCCTCGACGAGGTCGGGCACGAGCAAGCAGGCCGCATCGGAGCGCTCCTTCGTGAGGAACCCCAAGGCACACTGCGCGTGGTGAGCAGTCCGCTCCTGCGTGCCCGCCAGACTGCGTCGTACGTGTCAGACGAGGTTGAGGTCGACGAACGGTTGCAGGAGATTGCCTACGGTGAGTACGAGGGCCGCCCGCTCACCGATGTCAGTCCGTCCGAGTGGGAGCGCTGGCGCGCCGACCCTCACTACGCCCCCGAGGGAGGGGAGTCCCTTGCGGCACTCCTTGCCCGGGTGAGGCCTGCACTCGAGGAACTCGCAGCGCAATCCGTGGACCGTGACATCGTGGTGGTGAGCCACGTGTCGCCGATCAAGGCGGCGATTGCCTGGGCCCTGAACGTGGGAATTGAAATCTCGTGGCGGTGCCAACTCGATCAGGCATCCATCAGCCGGATCGCAATCAGCCCGCGCGGCCCGTCATTGCGCACCTACAACGACACCGCTCACCTCGGCTGAGACCGCCGCGAGCGGCGAGGCGTCAGTTGAGCAGTTGGGCAGGCTTGGCGTTGTCCGCCATGCGCGCTGCAACCGTGTGCAGCAGCTGGCGTGCCAGACCCGGAACGTCGTCGAGGAGCGTGTTGAACGACCGCTCGTCCACGACGAGGACGTTGAGATCGGTGTCCGCAGTGACGGTGGCCGTGCGGGGCCGACGCAGGATGAGCGCAAGCTCGCCCACCACGTCACCGCGCCCGACGGTGGCAACCTTGCGGCCACCGATTCTCACCGAGGCGGTACCGGACTCGATGATCACGAACTCGTGCACCATCTCGCCCTCCACCATGAGGTTGGTTCCCTTGCTGATCTGTAACTCGGTAACGATCCTGGCGACTTGGTCCAACTGCTTCTTGGTGCAGTTGGCAAACATCGGGACGTTGCGGAGGTGTTCGAGGTAGCGCGCTTTGCTCACTCCGTCAGTATTTCACATCGCCCGTTGCTTGTCAGGAGTGCCGCAATCGGGACAGGGCCACAGGCTGCGGTCTCCTAGGCTCGACGTGCCGTGAAGATGCCATCGATGCTGTTCCTGCGGACCGGGTCCCGCTGGAGGAGGCTGGTTGTAGCGCTGCTTGCCCTGGTGACGGCCACGGTCGTCTACGCAACCGTCTCGCTCACCGTTTTCGTCCTCCGCCAGTCGGCGGACCCGTTCCAGCAGAACGTCGCGACATGGGCGAGGGATCACCGTCTCGGCTTCGTCGTGAACCGGCTCGAGCGGTGGGTGCATGCGGACCCGCCCTCAGCGCAACCGGCGTCCTCCCTCGCCCTCGAGGGGGTGGCCGGGACAGCATTGCCACCGAGCACCTCGGCAGTCATCGACACGGTCGGTCCGTCATCGTCGCCGGCCCCGGCGACTTCCACCCCCGTCAGCGCGGCTCCGACCACCTCCGTGCCGGCCGGACCGGTGTCACTCGCACCGGCGCTGCAGCCATCGCTCGACGGTGAGGGTGTGTGGAGGGTGCTCGCAAGCATCGGCGCGTCACCGGTTGTCTGGGGAACGAGTATCCGACCCCTTGTCGAGTACGGCTCGGTGGTCGCCACCGCAGCGGTCTTCGACCCGTCGAGGCTCCATGCGGCCCTCTTCAACGGTTCGGAGATTCCTGGCAAGGGCCCGTGGAAGAACGGAAGCCGAATCACCAAGGGTGCGCTGCCCGCGTTGGTGGCGGCGTTCAACGGTGGGTTCCGCCTCGAGCACATCAGGGGCGGATACGTGACCGAGGGGCGCACGGTGCGCCGACTGCGCAACGGCGAGGCCACACTCGCGATCGACCGAGACGGTCGGCTGGCGCTCGGCGTGTGGGGCAAGGACCTCGTCGACGACGGCTCGTGGGCGTCGGTCCGCCAGAACCTCCCGCCCGTCGTGATGGACGGGGCGGTCAGCGTGAAGAAGTTCCCGGGGACGTACTGGGGTGACGACTTCCACCGGGTGACTTTCACCTACCGGTCGGCGATCTGCACGCGACGTGACGGCCTGTTGATGTACGTCGCGATCGGCGATGTGGACATCATGCTCCTCGGTCGTTCGCTCGTCGTGATGGGGTGCATTACGGCCATGCAACTCGACATCAACGGGAACTGGCCACAGTTCGACACGTACGGGGGATTCGGGCAGGACAAGCGGGTGCCGGCGCTCCTCGACCGCCGGATGAGCAACGCCTCGAGGTACCTCCGGCGCTCCACCAAGGACTTCATCGCCCTGTTCGACCCGGCAACGCTGCGCGACGGTGTGCTCGGCTGATGCCACAGGGGCGCCGGAGCGTGCCCGGTGTTACCGTACGCAGCGACGGGTCGCCCGGCCCGTCGGGCACAAGCCACCCATCCGACAAGGGGAAGTCAATGATTCGTGTTTCCGTGCTGTATCCGAAGGGCGAGGGATCGACCTTCAACATGGACTACTACAAGACCAAGCATCGCCAGATCTGCGTGGACGTCATGCCCGGCCTGAAGAAGATGGACGTTGAGGCGGGAATCGACGGCCCGTACGAGGCCGTTGGTCACCTGTACTTCGACGACATGGCCACCGTGGGCGCCGCAATGGGCGGGCCCCGCATCGTTGAGGCGCAGAACGATCTCGTCAACTACACGAACATCGTTCCGGTCATCCAGATCTCCCAGCAGATCGACTGAACTCGATCTGCTCCAACGCAAAGGGGGGAGGTCAATGACCTCCCCCCTTTCCACGTTTTCGGGTTCCGGGTACTAGGCCTTGGCACCCGCAAAGTACGTGGCCTCGATGTCGTCGATGCGACTGGCGAGTTCCTTTGCGGTTCCCTCCAGTTCCACGACACCGCGGCGCATCACGTACGCACGGTCGGCGTACTTGAGCGCCTGGCGAACGTGCTGCTCCACGAGGAGCACACCGGTCCCACGGGTATCGGCCGCCTCACGCACCGCCTGCAGGAGGCGCTGCACGATGAGCGGGGCGAGGCCCATGGACAGCTCGTCTGCGAGCAGGATCTTCGGGTGCCTGCCGAGTGCCCTGGCGAGGGTGAGCATCTGCTGCTCGCCGCCCGACAGGGATCCGCCGGCCACCGAGATGCGCTTGTCGAGCGACGGGAACAGCCGGAGAGCCTCGTCCACGTCGGCCTTGGCGACGCGGAGGTTGTCCCGTGTGGAGAGGCCCATAATCACTGACTTCTCCTCAGTTACATAGCTCATGCCCTGCTTGGCCCGGACGTGCAGGGGAGCCTTGGTGGGCTTTCCGTCGATGAGCACTTCACCCTCGAGCGGTGACAGTTCGCCTGCGAGGGAGAGCATCGTGGTGGTCTTGCCGGCGCCGTTGGACCCGAGCAGGGCCACCACCTCGCCGGGGTTCACCACGATGTTGATATTTCTGATGACCGCTTGCTTGCCGTAGCCGGCGGAGAGGTTGCGGGCCTCGATGGCGGGATTGGTCATGACGACACCTCGCTGTGGTCGTCGGTGGCGTCGTGGCCACCGAGGTAGGCACTGATGACGAGCGGATTGGCCCGAATCTCTGCAGGGGTGCCCTCCGCAATCTTGCGACCGAAGTCGAGCACCACGATGTGATCACACACGCTCATGACGAAGTTCATGTCGTGCTCGACGAGCATGATCGCGATGCCCCACTCGTCCGCCAGGCGGCGGACCAGTTTGGCGAACTCTGCGGTCTCTGCATCGCCGAGTCCGGCGGCAGGTTCGTCGAGGAGCAGCACGCTCGGCTGGGTTGCGACTGCCCGGGCGATGCCGAGCAGTCGCCGCTCTCCGTAGGACAGGTCCTGTGCGGCGAGGTTGAGCTTCTCGGCGAGGCCGAACTCGTTGATGGCGGCCACCACGGATCCGGGCAGCGGCGGGTTGACCGGCCAGAACAAGTCGGTGAAGTAAGACCGCTTGTCCCGGGGGTCCGAAGCCGCACGGAGGTTGTCGAGCACCGAGAGGTCCTCGAACAGTTCCAGTTGCTGGAAGGAACGTGACATGCCGAGCCGTGCACGCTTGGACGCCTCGATGCCGATGACGTCGTTGCCATCCAGCATGATCGAGCCGTTCGCCGCACGGGTGAAGCCGGTGACAGCGTCGATGAACGACGTCTTGCCTGCACCGTTCGGACCGATGAGCCCGGTGATCTTGCCCGGGACCACATCGAGACTTACGGTGTCCACGGCGGTCACGCCGCCGTAGGTGACCGTGACGTCCTTGACGTGGAGGGTCATCGGCCGAACTCGCTCGCGTGTCTCGGGCGGCAACGTGATAAGGGCAGGTTCCCTCACTTTGCGCTTGGCGAGGCCCAGCACCTTGTTGGCGACGAACTTGATCTGCATCGTCGATTCCTTGGCGATGCCGTCCTGGTTCTGGAGCACGATGAGCACCACCAGACCGCCACCGATCAGTGCGATGTAGGTCGAGATCCCCGAGAAGATCGCCGTGGAGATGCGGGCACCGAGTGCACCGGGGGACGAGAAGGAGCCGAAGATCGGGCCCATCAGGTAACCGATGCCGCCGAGGAAGGTGTATCCCACAGCAAGGATCGACGTGAAGTTGGTGAACTCGGTACCGAAGATAATGGTGTCCTTGCGGAACGCCATCATGATGCCACCGAGGGCTGCAACCGAACCGCCAACGGCGAAGGCATAGACCTTCGCACCGGCGACGCTGATCCCGAGGGCGGCAGCGGCGCGCTCGTTGGTGCGCACCGCCAGCAACCGTCGTCCGGAACGTCCGCGTCGCAGGGCTGCGATGGACAGGGCAGCAAGCACGAACGCGCCGAGTGCAACGTACGCGTAGCGATCGGGGTGCTTGGTTGCCGACACGTCGAGTCCGAACAGACTCGGCTTGCCGATCACCGTGCCGATGAAGCCACCGGTCCACTTGCTGTTCTGGAACACGATCAACTGCACCGCGGTGCCGATACCCAAGGTCACGATTGCAAGGTTGAGACCTCGCGCACGCACCGCTGGGATGGCGAACAGCGCCCCTACTGGAGCGGCGAGAACCACACCGAACAGGATTGCGAGCGGGAACGGGAAGTTCCAGACGTCGGCGGCCCGGCCGGCGAAGAAGGCACCAAGGCCCGCCAGTGCGAACTGTCCGAGCGAGAGCTGGCCCGCAAAGCCGGTGGTGACCACGATCGACAGCAGGATGATCGCGAACGCGAACGTGACGACCATCGAGTCCTGCCAGAGTGCCGGGAGCAAGGCGGTGAGGACCACTGCCACCACGACACCGAAGAGCACGGCGAGAGGTCTTACGTTGCCGCGGCCAACCGCCGGGAGCTTCTGGAGGAAGTAGCCACGGATCGGCAGCGCCGTCCCTCGAACGAGCATCACGACGACGATCACGGCGAACGGGAACGCACCGGACCAGCCCGGCGTGCTCACATAGTTCGTCAGCTCGCTCTGGCCCATACCGATGAGGATTCCGGCGACGAAGGCAATCGGGAACGAGCGGAAGTTGGCGATGATCGCCGCCGCCAGTGCTCCGAGTACCAGACCGGTCATCACGGTGACCTGGAGGGTCACGATGGGTGTTACGAGGATGGCTGCGAAACCCGCCAGAGCCGAACCGAGTGCCCAGTTGAAGGTGGCGATGATGTCAGGCGACAGGCCGATTGACGACGACGCGCGCTGGTTCTCGGCGACAGCGGTTGTTGCCATGCCGAAGTGCGTGTACCGGTAGAAGAGCCACAGAGCGATCGTCAGCACTCCCGCGATACCGAGCAGAATGAGGCGGTCCACCGAGATCACGATGTCGCCCATGCGGATGAGGTTGTTGGGCAGCGCGACCTTGACGCTGCGCACCTTGCCGCCGTAGCGAACCGTGGCCGCCGACTGGACCACGATGAGCACACCGAGTGTTGCGACGATCCTGGCGAGCGGTGAGGCCCGCCGGAGATTTCGCATCACAAGTAGATGGGTGAGTGCTCCGAGTAGTGCCGATGCTGCGGTACCGATAGCGAGACCGACGCCATAGGGCAGGCCATGCACATTGTGCAGTTCGTACGCCACGTAGGCGCCGATCATGCCGATGGCCCCGTGTCCGAAGTTGAGCACTCCTGAGCCTCGGTAGATCACCATGAGGCCCTGTGAAGCGAGTGCGTACAAGGATCCAACACCGAGACCCAGGATTGCGAACTTGATGAAAATCTGCATTCTTCCCCCCGAAGAAACTGCTAGTCGGCGACCCGGTTGCTCATTGTGCGCACAACCGTTTGCCAAGAGTTTTGCGGAGGTCCCGCGCCGCCGGAGCGACGCGGGACCTCATAAGTGATACCTGACGGATCAGGCCGATTTCGACTGATCCAGAGGATCAGGCGTGATACGGCGAGGCGTCGAACGGGCCCGGCTCTGCACAGGGCGACAGCTTGCCGCCCGAAACGCAGTCGTAGAACACGTTGCGGTTGAAGATTCGGGGGAAGGCCCCACCCTCTCCGTCCCACTGCTTCGTGAAGTCGATGACGCCGACCATGCCCTTGGTGTCCAACGCCGAGGTGGCGCTGGATGCCGCGAGGAAGGTCTCGTGGTTGATGTCGGTGATGCCGTCAGCAACCATCTTCTCAACGATGAGGCGGAAGCCTTCGAAGGCGGCCCAGGTACCGAGACCCGCAAGCGAGTTCCAGTCGAGGTCCGGTGCTTCGTACTTCACGAGTGCGGCGCGGTAGCCCTCCCAAACAGCGTTTTCGATGTTCGGGTAGGTGCCGATGATCACAGCACCCTCGGTGGACTCCGGGAAGGCCTCCGCAACTTTGCCGTTCAGGTTGCCCTGCGGGCCGTAGAGGCGGGGCTTCTCGCCGAGCGCCTCCATGGCCGGGATGAGTCCGAGCCACTGGATGTCGCCCATGAAGCCGTGGATGCAGTCGACGTCGCCCTCGGTGGCCTTGGCGGCAATCGAGGAGTAGTCGGTGGTCGCGAGCGGCAGGGTGACGTAGTTGGCCTTGCCCGTGTACTTGAGCTTCTCGAGAGCGGTCTTCGCCTGGCTCTTGAAGTACTCGCCTGTGGCGTTGTCACCAACGATGTAGGTCGAGTTCATGCAACCGTCGGCGACCATCTTTGCGGCGGCACCGGGGTTGAAGGAGAACACTGAGCCCATGTTGAACGCAATCGGGCTCGCGAATTCCTTGGCCACCACGGGGCAGCAGGCGCCGAACCATGCGGTCTTGGCCTCCTCGAGCACGCCGATGAGCAGCGACACGTCAGTGTCGTAGCCACCGACGAACGCAATGGCGCCGTCAGCGACACCCTTGCGGGCGCAGGCTGCGTCCTCGTTCGGGTCGGTCTTGCCGTCACAGAAGGTGACCTTCAGCGGACGACCAGCGATACCGCCGTTGTCGTTGATGTACTTCTCGTAGATCTCGCCGGCAGCCTTGATGTTCGGGTAGGACTGCACGGATGAGTCGACGGTGGAGTCGATCCAAACGTTGAGCGGCTCGCCCGTGGGCGGAACCACTCCGGTTGTCTCAGTCGGGGCAGCAGTTGTCTCGGTAGGAGCAGCAGTCGTCTCAGTGGACGCTGCAGTCGTTTCCGTTGCCGCCGTAGTTGTTGTTGCTTCTTCTTCCTTGGAACCACACGCTGCCAAGAAAATCGACCCAACAGCCACAAGTGCGACTGCTGATCCGAGTGTCCTGCGACGCTTGTACGCCGCAGAGGAACGATGAAGACCCATCGGTCTTAACCCCCAGTGTTGATAATCCCTTTCCCCAAAGGGGCCGTCTCAGGTGAGAACAGCAACAGGAAACTAACACAGATTCGACCCTGTGCCAGAAGGCACAGCAGTTACTCCCGGGTAATGAACCGGGGCCCCGCACCGCTGTTGCGGTACGGGGCCCCTAGGGCTCAACTCTGTCGGACGGATTCGTCCTTGGTGTTTACGCGTGGTATTGCGTCATGTCGTAGGTCTTGTTGTCGCAGGGCGTCAGCTTGCCGCCCGAAACGCAGTCGTACGAGACCGACCGGTTGAAGATGCGGGGGAATGCACCGCCCTCCCCGGTCCAGGGCTTGGTGAAGTCGATGACGCCGACCATGCCCTTGGTGTCCAACGCCGTGGTGGTGTTGGCTGCCGCGAGGAAGGTCTCGTGGTTGATGTCGGTGATGCCGTCAGCAACCATTTTCTCGACGATGAGGCGGAAGCCTTCGAAGGCGGCCCAGGTACCGAGACCCGCAAGCGAGTTCCAGTCGAGATCCGGCGCCTTGTACTGCTCGAGGGCCGCCCGGTAGTCCGTCCAAGCATCGGCCGCGATGTTCGGATAGGCGTTGATCACGATGGCGCCCTCGGTGAACTCGGGGAAGGCCTCGGCCACCTTGACGTTCAGGTTGCCCTGCGGACCGTAGAGGCGGGGCTTGACCCCGATTGCCTCCATCGCCGGGATGAGACCAAGCCACGCAATGTCGCCGAGGAACCCGTGGACACAGTCCACACCGCCCTCGGTGGCTTTCGCGGCGATCGAGGAATAGTCGGTGGTGCCGATCGGTACCTTCAGGTAACTCGCCTTGCCGGTGTAGCCGACCTTTGGAAGAGCAGCCTTGGCCTGGCTGATGAAATAGTCGCCGGATGCCGTATCGCCAACGAGGAATGCGGAATTGGTGCAACCGTCCTGGGTCATCTTCGATGCTGCCCCGGGATTGAACGAGAACGTGGAACCCATGTTGAACGCGATGGCGCTGGAGAACTCCTTGGCTACCGACGGGCAGCAGGCACCGAACCATGCGGTCTTGGCCTCCTCGAGCACACTGATGGCGAGACTCATGTCGATGTCGAAGCCACCGACGAGGGCGACCGCTCCGTCGGAAACCGCCTTTCGGGCGCAGGCTGCGTCCTCGTTCGGGTCGGTCTTGCCGTCACAGAAGGTGACCTTCAGCGGACGACCAGCGATACCGCCGCGGTCGTTGATGTAGCTCTCGTAGATATCGCCGGCTGCCTGGATGTTCGGATACGAGGCAATGGAGGAATCGACGGTCGTGACGACCCAGACGTTGATCGGCTCACCGGTGGGCGGAACCACTCCAGTGGTCTCTGTCGGGGCAGCAGTTGTCTCGGTAGGAGCAGCAGTCGTCTCAGTGGACGCCGCAGTCGTTTCCGTTGTCACAGTTGTTGGTGTCGCTTCTTCTTTCTTGTCGCCACAGGCGGCGGCAACCAACGCCGCCGTGGCCAGTACTGCGATTGCTGTCGTGAGCTTTTTGCGGCGCCCGGACGGCGCAGAGTGCTGTCGGATGAACATGACTGACGTACCCCCAAATTGCAGTGTTCCCGTTCCCCAACGGGGTCGCTCGGCGAACACCGGCGACAGCGGCACCATAGCACGACAAATGTGACTGATGTCACGGGTGGTCCCCGTGAACTGGGAAAAAGCGAAGAGGGCGCACGGATCGCCGTGCGCCCTCCCGATTGTCGGCCGATTGGCCAGTGAACCCCGTTGGTCAACTCATCCCGGGGATCAGGACCAGTAAGAAATCATGTCGTAGGTCTTGTCGTCCTGCGGTGTCAGCTTGCCGCCGCTCATGCTGTCGAACGAGATGGAGTGGTTGAAGACGCGCGGGAATGTGCCACCCGCTCCGGCCCACGGCTTCGTGAAGTCAATGTCACCGATCATGTTGTCCATCTTCAGGTTGCTCGTCTTGTTCGCCGCATCGATGAAGCTGCTGTGATTGATGTCGGTGATGCCGTCGGCAGCCATTTGTTCGACAATCTTGCGGAAGGCCTCGAAGGCCGCCCAGGTGCCGAGACCCGCAAGTGAGTTCCAGTCCAGATCGGGAGCGTTGTACTGTTCGAGCGCATCACGGTAGGGCGTCCACGCCTTGGCGGCGATGTTCGGGTAGGCGTTGATCACCACGCCGTTCTCGGTTGCCTCCGGGAACGCTTCGGCCACCTTGACGTTGAAATTACCCTGAACCCCGTAGAGGCGAGGCTTGACGCCGAGTGCCTCCATTGCTGGGATAAATCCGAGCCAGGCGATATCCGAGAATCCACCGTACAGACAGTCCACGTCCCCATCGGTGGCTTTCGCGGCGACCGACGAGTAGTCGGTTGTCCCGGACGGGATCACGTAATACTCGACTTTCCCGGCGTAGCCGACCTTCTCCATACCAATTTTGGTCTGGCTGATGGCAAAGTCGGCATTGGCCTCGAGGTAAACCATCGAGATGTTCTTGCAGCCGTCGGCATTGAGCTTGTACGCCGAGCCGATATTGAAGTCGAAAGCTGAACCGAGGTTGAACGAGATCGGGCTCGTGTACTCCTTGGCCACGATGGGGCAGCAGGCGCCGAACCATGCGGTGTTGCCTTCTTCGAGCACACCGATGGCCAGGCTCATGTCGATGTCGAAGCCACCGACGAGCGCGACGGCCTTGTCGGCGACGGCCTTGCGGGCGCAGGCTGCGTCCTCGTTCGGATCGGTCTTGCCGTCACAGAACGTGACCTTCAGTGGACGACCAGCGATACCGCCGCGGTCATTGATGTAACTCTCGTAAATGTCGCCGGCTGCCTTGATGTTCGGGTACGAAAGGAACGACGAGTCCACAGTTGTGAGGACCCACACGTTGATCGGTTCACCCGTGGGCGGAACCACTCCAGTGGTTTCAGTCGGGGCAGCAGTTGTCTCGGTTGGAGCAGCAGTTGTCTCAGTGGACGCTGCAGTCGTTTCCGGTGCTGCTGCAGCGGTGGTGGTCGCTGCGTCTTGTTTCTTGTCGCCGCAGGCGGCGGCTACCAGTGCCGCCGTGGCCAGTACTGCGATTGCTGTCGTGAGTTTTTTGCGGCGCCCGGACGGCGCAGAGTGCTGTCGGATGAACATGACTGACGTACCCCCAAAATTTAGTGTTCCCGTTCCCCAACGGGGTCGCTCGGCGAGCGCCGGCGACAGCGGGAACGTAGCACGCATTCTGTGACTGATGTCACGGGGGCTCTCCGTGAACTGGGAAAAAGCGAAGAGGGCGCACGGATCGCCGTGCGCCCTCCCGAACCCTCAGAGGGGATGACTCTGAATGTGTTGCTGATTCGACCGCGCGAGCGGTCAGGCAAACGCCTTCTTGAGGTGAGCGGCGGCATCGCTAATGGCATCTGCTGCAGCGGGGAACACCCCACCCATCTGGAAGAAGGCGTGGATCTGTCCGTCGAACCGTTTTTGCGACACGGACACGCCGGCCTCCTTCAGGCGCTTGGCATATGCCTCGCCCTCGTCGCGCAGCGGATCGAACTCGGCCGTGTAGACCACCGCGGCCGGCAGACCGGAAAGGTCCTTGGCGAGCAGGGGGCTGACGTACGGGTTCTTGCTGTCGTTCTCGTCGCGGACGTATTGGTTCCAGAACCAGTCCATCATCGTGCGGGTGAGCAGGTAGCCGTCGGCGTTGTCCCGGTAGGAAACCGTGCCGAAGTCGTGGTGCGTAACCGGGTAGACGAGAACCTGGAACTTGATGCCGGGGCCCTTCTCGTCGCGGGCACGCAGTGCGACTGCGGCGGCGAGGTTGCCGCCCGCACTGTCACCTCCGACAGCAAGCTTGCTCGGGTCGATGCCGTGCGAAGCACCGTTCGCGGCAACCCACTCGAGCGCTGCATAGCAGTCGTCCAGCGGAGCCGGGAACTTGTGCTCCGGTGCAAGGCGGTAGTCGATCGACACGACCTTGCAACCCGCTGCGTTGGCGAGCCGCGTGACGCTCGGGTTGAGGCTCGCGCGGTCGCCGATTACCCAACCACCACCGTGGTAGTAGAGCAGGCAGCCGAGCGGGCCCTTGCCGGCACCCTTGGGTGTCGTGACCGTGGCGGGAATTCCTCCGCCAGGGCCGGGGATGATGATGTCCTTCGACTCGTCCACTTCCTCGGGCTCACCGGCGAGGGGCACGAAGCCCTGTGCCAGTTCCCGGGCCGCGGGCGGGTCGAGTTCGTTGATAGCAGGGCCGCCGGCTGCGGCCATCTGCTCAAGCAGTCCAGCTGCGATGGGATCAAGTGCCATGAGAGTCTCCTAGTCGTTCGCGTCGCCTCACTTGGCGAGTGCGAACCCCTCGTAGTTGTTCTTGGCGACCTCGTCGCACTTCTCGCGGTACGGGCCGACGCCACCGATGTACGGCAGGAACACACGCGGCTTGCCGGGCACGTTGGCGCCCATGTACCACGAGTCCGCCAGCGGGTACAGCGTTGTCTGGCCGATCTCGTAGGTGTGCTCCACCCAGTCCTTCTGCGCCTTGTCGGTTGCCTCGATGGACTTGAAGCCCTTGTCGCGCAGTGCCGTGATGCAGTCGGTGATCCAGTCAACGTGCTGCTCGATGGAGACCATCATGTTGGACAGCACGGACGGGCTCTGCGGGCCGGTGACCGTGAACATGTTCGGGAAGCCGTGGACGCCGAGGCCGAGGTACGTGCTCGGGCCGTCCTTCCACACATCGCCGAGCTTCAGGCCGTTGCGGCCGGTGACGTCGATCTTGAGGATCGAACCGGTCATGGCGTCGAAGCCGGTGGCGTAGATGATGACGTCGAAGTCCATGCTCTCCGCAGTGGTCTTGATGCCGGTCGCGGTGATCTCGGTGATGTCGGTCTTCTTCAGGTCGACGAGACGCACGTGCGGCATGTTGAACACGTTGTAGTAGCCGGTGTCGAGACAGGGACGCTTGGTGCCGACGGGGTGGTTGTACGGGCAGAGTGCCTCGGCCGTTACCGGGTCCTTCACGATCTCGCGGATCTTGGCGCGGACGAACTCCGCAACCGTGTCGTTGGCGTCCTTGTCGAACAGGATGTCGGTGAACGCACCGAGGATGCCGACGAGCTGACCAGCATCCCAGCCCTTTTGGTAGCGAGCGTTGCGCTCCTCAGCAGACACCTCGAGCGCCGACTGGGTCGGCTCCTCGGCCGGCTGGCCGAAGAAGGACTGGCGGGCGGTCTGGCGGTAGGCCGGGTACACCTTCTTCATGTCGTCGACCTCGTCGCGGGCGAGCGGACGGTTGCCGGCCGGGAACGAGAAGTTCGGCGTGCGCTGGAAGATGGTGAGCTGCTTGCAGGTCTTCGCGATCTCCGGGATTGACTGAATGGCCGACGAGCCGGTTCCGATGACGGCGACGCGCTTTCCGAGGAAGTTCACGCCTTCCTTCGGGAACTTCTGCGTCTGGAACCAGGCGCCCTTGAACGAGTCGATGCCCTTGATCTCGGGCAACTTCGGCGCCGAGAGGGTGCCGACGGCGAGCACGACGTGCTGGGCGTCGATGACGTCGCCAGCCGACGTGGTAACCGTCCAGCGCTCGGTGGCGTCATCGAAGGTCTGGCCTTCGATGCGGGTGTTGAACTGCATGTCGGGCCACAAGTTGTACCGGTCCGCAACATGGTTCGCGTAGCGAAGGATCTCGGGCTGCGTGGCGAACTTTTCGGTCCACTCCCATTCCTGCTCGAGTTCCTTGTCGAAGGAGAACGAGTAGTCGAGGCTGCGAACGTCGCACCGTGCGCCGGGGTAGCGGTTCCAGTACCACGTGCCACCGACGCCGCTGGCAGCGTCGAACACACGGGCGTTGAATCCGAGCCCGCGGAGGCGGTGGAGCAGGTACATCCCCGCAAAACCGGCGCCGACAACGACGACGTCAAGCTTTGCCGTATGGGTCTTGGTCTGTGTCATTACTTCCCCCCAGAACATGGTGTGTGAACTCCGGACGTCCCCACGCCGCGGATGTGACAAATCTAACACACGATGGATTCTTCTCGCAGTTCGAAACGACGGTGAGTCGACCTGTAGGCGGGATTCTGTCCCGGGCGAACCCGGGGGTGACCATCCATCTCTGCGGCCTACCCGAGGGTGCCGTGCTGCCACGGCGGACGGGTCGCCCATCCCTCTGCTCGACCTTGCTCCCGGAGGGGTTTACCAGCCGCCCGGGTCACCCCGGACGCTGGTGCGCTCTTACCGCACCGTTTCACCCTTGCCTGTGGCGCCCGGCGAACCGGTTGCCCATCGGCGGTTTGCTCTCTGTTGCACGTCCGTCAGGTCGCCCCAACCTGGCTCTCGCCAGCTCCGTACCCTGTGGAGTCCCGACCTTCCTCAGCGCACCGGTGTCTCCACCGATGGCCGCGGTCACCCGGACGACTCACCGTCATTGGCAGTCTACGTGTGTCGGACCGCTCATCCGGCCGGGTTGAAGATGGTCCGGACCGTCGGTTTGAGCACCTTGCCCATGACGTTGCGGGGGAGTGCCTCCACTATCTCGAGCAGTGTTGGAAGCTTGTAGGGGGCCAGTTCGGACCGGGCCCAGCCGCGCAGTGCCTCGAGGTCAACCGATTCGCCGGTCCGCAGGACTACGGCCGCGGCTACTCGTTCGCCCCAGGTGTCGTCGGGAACCCCGACGACGGAGCAGTCGGCGATGGCCGGGTGGGCGAGTAGCACACCCTCGATCTCGAGGGCCGAGATCTTGTAGCCGCCGCTCTTGATGATGTCGGTCGACAGCCGCCCAGTGATCCGGAAACAGCCAGCCTCGACCGTCACCTGGTCCCCGGTCAGGAACCAGCCGTCGGCGGTGAAGCAGGCAGCGGTCTCCTCCGGTCTGCGCCAGTACTCCGTGAAAACGTTCGCCCCGCGCACCTGCAACTCACCGGTTACCCCGTCGCCCTCGAGCACCTTGGCATCGTCGACCACCCGGACGAACATGCCGGGTAGCGGACCCCCGACGAAGCCGGGCCGGCGCTCGCCGATCAGCGGGTTGGTGAGCGCGATCCCGATCTCGGTCATGCCGTAGCGCTCGAGCAGCGTGTGACCGGAGATCGCACGCCAGCGCTCGAGCACGGGGACGGCAAGCGCCGCGGACCCCGAGATCATGACGCGAAGTCGTTCGCATCCGGCCGACCAGCGCGACCGGGTCTGCTCGTCCGCCGCTTCCCACGCTGCAATGGCCTTGGAGTAGATCGTGGGAACTGCCATGAAAATCGTGTAGGGCGTCGTGGCGAGCGCATCGAGGATTGTCGGCGCATCGAACCTCGCGAACATGTCGCAGCGGGCGCCCACCCAGAGCGGGCAGAGGAGTTGGTTAACGAGGCCGTGCACATGGTGCAACGGCAGGAAGTGAGCAATGCGGTCGCTTGAATCCCACTCCCAGGCCTCGACGAGACAGTTGACCTGTGCGCTCACCGTTGTGTGCGAGTGCACGACGCCCTTGGGCCGGCCGGTTGTACCGCTCGTGTAGAGCATGAGTGCTGGGACGGATCCGTCCGACTCGAACGGCTCGAACTGCCCGAACTGGGCTGCGGTCTGCACCTCGGCCGCACAGGTGGGCAGCGACACGACGGTGGCAGACGTGGGTGGGAGCAGGTGTGCGAGGCGCGGGTCCACGAGTACCACCGAGACATCCGCGTCGTCGAGCACGTACGCGATCTCGGCGGCTGGATGCTCCGGGCACAGCGGGATCGCCATCGCCCCACGCATCCAGATGCCCAGGAGCCCGGCCACGTACGCCAAACCCGGGGACCCGAGGAGCGCGATCCGTTCCCCCTGCCCGCGCTCACCTGCACCGCATCGGGACGCGATGTCTCTACCGGCCGCAAGTAGATCCGTGCCGGTGTACTCACCGGCACGGTCACTGATCAACACTCGGTCGGCGTGGCGACCGACCTGGGAGAGCACCGTGCTCAGCACGCCTCGTCTTCGTACAGGAACGAGTTGAGGCTCGGGGTCTCGAGGTTTGTCGTGATCCGCACACCGTTCTCGTTTGCCGGTCCCACCGTAAGCGGGATGGGGGCGAGGGAACCGAACGTCGACGGAACGGCGTAGATGCTGTTGGCCACCGATGCAGCCATGACCGTCGTGGTGGTAGCGATCGGGACGGTGGTGGGCAGGCCCGCATCCACCGTGGTGGTGGTCTCCGTCGGCCCCGCAGCAGCAGCGGGCTTGGCTGCCGACGGCACGAGCGACGTCGGGTTGATGATGAAGCCGAGCACGGCTGCGTGCCTGGCCTCGATCGACCCAACGGAGATTGCTGCAGCGCGCAGCGCTGGTGTGGTGAGCACCGGGATCACGCCCTGATACGTGGCAGCAGCCAGCGACTCGAGCGAGAAGGCGAGTGCCTTGACGTCCTCGGCCTGATCGGGTCCGGAGGCAGCGATGCGCTCGAGGAGCGGGTCGATGACGTACGACGTGATCTTCGGGTTGAGGCCGGTGCACGCCGTGCCGCCGAGGGCCTTGGTCGCGTCACCCATTGCTGCAGCGTGGGCTGCATGATGGTCGGAGAACAGCTTGAAGAGGTCGAGCAGCACCGGGTCTGCGATGAAATTGCTCTCAAGGACCCGGCGATACGCGTCGATCACCGAGTACTCGAACGACGCCGCGGTGCGCAGCAGCACGATGTCGTTGACCGGCTTGTTGGAGATCGCGGAGTACCCGGGGTTCTCGCCGGAAACCGGCAACTGCGACTTGGGCTTGGCCTCCCGACACGCAGCGAGCAGCGTTGCCGCAGCTACGGAAATGCCGCCGACCTTCAGGAAGTTGCGCCGGTCGAGGTTGGGCATGAAGAACAGACCACGCTGTCCCTCGGGCACGTCTTCGACAATCGCAGTGGTGAGCAGCCGCTGGTCTGCTTCGGTCTCGCGCTGTGCCGCGTCGAGGTCGCGGACCTGGCGGCGGAGTTCGTCACGGTTGAGTTCCATCTCGGTCACTTGCCTCCCACGATCTGCTCGAGGAGCAGCGCATCGGCGCTGTCCTCGATGGCGAGCTCGTCGGCGCCGTACGGCTGTCCGAGGAGCATTCCGAGCACGGCAGCGTGCCGTGCCTCGATGACGACGATGGAGGCGACGAGCGCTGCGGCGTCGGTGGAGATGAGCGACCCGAGAAGAGTCGTATGGGTATCAGAGCAGTGGTGCTCGACTTCCTGCATCGCCTTGAGTACCTCGGCACTCGTGCCCTCGGCGAACACTGGACCACCAAGCAGCGTGAGCAGAGCGGGATTCGGCGTTGCGGGAGACCCGGGGCCGAACGCGGCACTGATCGCCTCGGCGTACGCCCGGTGATGAGTACCGATCGCACGCAGCAGGGCGGCCGTGGCCTCGTCGACCCCAAGCGAGTCGAGACGGGCGATGACCGTCTCGGACGCCTGCGCCGCGGTGAGCTCGAGCACCTTGGCAGCGCCCAGCAGGGGAAGGTCCTCCGGCTGGATCTTCTTCGGGGGCGGCGTGGACTCGCCACCTGCTGCCAGCACCCGGGGCTCCGGGGACGTGTCGTACGTCGTCGTGTCGTACGGCCTGGTGTCCGTCGGTGCAGCCGTCACCAACATGGGTTCGGTGCTCGGCGTCCCGTACGGCGTCGGCTCCGTCAGCGCGATGGTGGTATCGGTGGTCTGCGCTTGGGCAGGCCGAGCCGACGTGATGAGTGCGGTGGCAGCGCCGCCGAGACCGAGGGCGGCGAGGATGCCGCGTCGGCTCGTGCGGCCACTGTCGGCCTGTTGGATCGTGTCCGGGGTGTCCACTGAGGGAGGTGTCCTTTCTCGGAACCGTCGCACCAGCCTTCCCGGCCGGGCGACAGCCATGCAACTTTAGAAGTCCAGAGCGGACAAAGCCGGTATCCAACGCGAAGATCGTTCGACGGCCTCGGTCCAGCGGGCGCGTGTGGGCGTCCGGTCGGCAGTTCCGGTCGGCTCGACCGTTCTGCTGGGGCACCACGATCCCTCGACTGCGTCGGGCCCGGACCACAGGCCAACGGCGAGGCCAGCCAGGTACCCGGCGCCGAGGGTCGTGCACTCTGTGTACGGCGCTACCTCGATGTTTTTGCCCGTGCTGTTGGCAAGCGCCTGCACGAAGGTGGGGTTCGCCGACATTCCGCCGTCGATTCTCAGGGAGTCGATGACCAGCCCGGTTTCGGCCTCGGCGGCATCGACGAGGTCGGCACCACGATGAGCCACCCCCTCGAGCACCGCCCGGACCACGTGGGCCCGGGTTGTTCCCCGGGTAGCGCCGATGAGCGTGCCCCGCGCCCCGTAGTCCCAATGCGGAGTGCCGAGGCCGATCAACGCCGGCACGAAGTACACGTCACCCGTGTCGGGAACGGAGGCGGCGATCTCGTGGGAGGCGGTGGCCGAGGGGATGAGGCCAAGGTCTTCGACGAGCCAGTCCACGCTGGAGCCGGCAGTCAGCATGATTGCCTCGATGCCCCACGTGATGACTCGGTCTCGTGAACGGGCGACGATCGGGAAGGTGCCGCGGGGAGTTCTCCCGGCGGCAGTCGGTCCGGTCTGCCCGGTGACCATGTCGAGCATGGCGCCGGTCCCAAACGTGCACTTGGCGAGTCCGGCGCGGACGCAGCTCTGTCCGATCAGTGACGCCTGTTGGTCCCCCGCGATGCCGGCGATCAAGGGTGCGCCCGGGAGCGCCGTGGCGGCAGCGATCGGTCCGGAGGAATCGACGATGCGCGGCAGCACGGAGCGCGGGATGCCGAGCGCAGCGAGGGCGTGATCGGACCAGTCGCTGCCGTCAATCTCCACGAGCCCAGTGATTGCAGCATTGGTGTGATCGGTGACGTGATGGTGCCCCTCGGTCAGGTTCCAGACGAGCCAGGAGTCGACGGTGCCGAAACAGAGGTCACGGTTGCGGTCGGGGTCGTGGGCGTCGAGCAGCCAGGCAAGTTTGGTGGCCGACTGGTTGGGTGCCAGCACGAGTCCGTGCTGGGCCCGCGCGTTGATGCACTCGCCGAGGGTGCGCAGGTCCTGCCAGCCGACTGCGGGCCCGACCGGGAGGCCTGTCGAGCGATCCCAGAGCACGGTGGAGGCTCGCTGGCAGGTGATGCCGAGGGCATCGACCGGTCCGGCCTGTTCGAGCACAGTCCGCGCCAGCTCGAGGCTGACCGCAGCGAGCGCTGCTGCGTCGAACTCGACGAGTCCGGGGAACGGGGTGTCGGGCCGGGTCGTGCGGTGAGCGACGTGCTTCACCCGGGAATCCCGGGTGACGATGGCTGCACGGGTACCTGTGGTGCCGACATCGATGACGAGAACGCGCCCGTGCAAGGCCTTCACCGTCGGGGGACCGTGCCGCGCCGCAGCATGATGGAACCGAGCATGCCGCCGCAGATGCCGGCAACGAGGGAGAGCCCGAGGCTGACCACGATGCGACCCCACGAGATGCTGTCGCCCTGGATCACCTTGATGACGCTGAAGACGATCTGAACGGTGATGAACACACCGGACGATGTCAGCACGCCGTGGCTGAGCGGCGTGCTGCGCTGCTGGTGCCACGCTGCAACACCTGCACCGAGGACGAGTGCGCCGAGGATCAGCAGTGTGAGGAGCACGCTCCAGCCGGACTGGCGATCCTCGTCGACGGCCAGACGAGCGATGACCTGAACCGGGACGGCGATCATCGCTGCAGTGGTGGCGCCGTTCCAGAGGGCCCGAAGGTCGAAGCGTTCGGAGATGTTCATACCCGTGCCCAGCATCTCTCGCGGACCTCTGCGGTCCCAACCCCGGTGGAAACATCATTGCTTGCAGTTCTTCACCGATTGCCAATCTACAGTGGTTGCAAATTGCGATTGGCTCCCTAGTCTTGGTTCCGTGCGATCACCGACCGAGCTCACTGCTGCCTTCCGCGGCCGTGGTCTGAAGGTCACTCCACAGCGCCAGTTGATCTTCCGCCTGCTCGACGGGAACACCGCCCATCCGTCGGCGGAGATCCTCTTTGCCGCTGCCGAGGCGCAGATGCCCGGTATCTCCCTGCGCACGGTGTACCAGACGCTGAACGACCTTGCAGAGATGGGCGAACTGAACCAACTGGACCTCGGTACCGGAGCGTCACGTTTCGACCCGAACGTTGGCGATCACCACCACCTCGTCTGCGTCGATTGCGGTGCCGTTCGCGACGTCCACGTTTCGGGTGCCCGGCAATTGACCCCCGACGGAGGGCCGCAGGGATTTGTACTCGACGCACCTCATGTCATCTTTCGCGGGCACTGCTCGGAATGCGCAGACGCTGCACAGCGTTCTTGAGCGGTACCCCGCAACAGATCTGGGCAGACCGAATCGGTCGACCAGGACATCCCAACCAACAAGGAGCAACACCATGAGCCTCAAGGGAACAAAGACCCACGAGAATCTGCAGCACGCCTTCGCCGGCGAGAGTCAGGCCAACCGCCGGTACCTGTGGTTCGCACAGAAGGCCGACATCGAGGGCCTCCCCGATGCCGCCGCCCTGTTCCGGTCGGTAGCCGAGGGCGAGACCGGCCATGCGCACGGTCACCTCGACTACCTCGCTCAGGTTGGCGACCCGGCAACCGGGCTGCCGATCGGCGACACGGAGGACAACTTCAAGGCGTCGATCGAGGGCGAGACCTACGAGTACACCCAGATGTACCCGGGCTTCGCAAAGACCGCTCGTGATGAGGGCCTCACGGAGATCGCCGACTGGTTCGAGACGCTCGCCCGTGCGGAGAAGAGCCACGCCGGCCGCTTCGATCAGGGCCTCAAGGCACTCTGACCAACCTTCTGGCGGGTGGCCCACTCAGGGCCACCCGTCAGTACTTTTCCGACCCTGTATCGGCCGCCTCCCCAGTCGAATCGAAGAGCGATGACCATTACCTACGACCCGCACCATCCGAAGTACACCGACGAAAAAGATGTCCGGGACGAGATGACCCGGGTGTTCGATCTCTGTCACGGATGTCGACTGTGCTTCAAGTTCTGTACATCGTTCCCGACGCTGTTCGACATGATCGACCAGCACGAAGACCAGGACGCCGGCCGGCTCACCCCGGCCCAACAGGACCAGGTGGTCTCCGAGTGCTTCCAGTGCAAGCTCTGCTACGTGAACTGCCCGTACATCCCGGGCCTCAGCGAGTGGGAACTGGACTTCCCGAGGCTTATGTTGCGCGTTGATGCGATGCGTCACGAGAACAAGCAGGTGAGTCTGCGCGACCGCATGACCAACGAGTTCATGGGCCACACCGACCTCATCGGCACGGTGAGTTCCGTCGCCGCTCCGGTCGTCAACAAGGTCATCGGCGCCAAGCCCGGTTCGGTGATCCGCAAGGCAATCGAGCTGACGGCCGGGGTGTCGAGCGTGCGGCTCCTCCCGCCGTACGCCAAGCAGCGTTTCTCCACCTGGTTCCGCAAGCGAGCCCGGATTCGGCTCGAGCGCCGGCAGGGCCGTGTGGCCGTGTTCCCCACCTGCCTCATCGAGTATCAGGAACCCCAGATTGGTCACGACCTCGTAAAGGTTTATGAGCGCAACGGCATCGAGTGCAATCTCGCCGACACCGGTTGCTGCGGTGCACCCTGGCTGCATGCCGGTGATGTGGAGCAGTTCACGAAGATCGCTGCGAAGAATGTGAAGGTGCTCGCCGACGAAGTGCGCAAGGGCAACGACATTGTCGTGCCGCAGCCGACCTGTGGCTACATCCTCAAGAAGGACTACCCCGACTACGTCGCCAACGACGACGCCCGGCTCGTGGCAGCGCACACCTTCGACTCTTCCGAGTACCTGATGAGGGTGCATCGCGAAGAGGGCAAGCAGCTCAACACGGAGTTCAACGGCCTGGTTCCCGAGACGGTGACGTATCACGTGCCCTGTCACCTCCGGGCGCAGAACATCGGGTTCAAGTCGCGGGACCTGATGAAGCTCACAGGAGCGAAGGTGAAGCTCGTGCAGCAGTGCTCGGGCATCGACGGGATGTGGGGATTGCGCGGCGAGAACGCGGACTTGTCGATTCCGATCTCGAAGAAGCTCGCAGACGAGCTTGAACGCGCCGGGGGCGACCTCGTGACGGGTGATTGCCATCTCGCGAACACCGCAATCACCGAGCAGACCGGCACCAAGCCGCTGCACCCCATCCAGATGTTGGCCCGTGCCTATGGAATTGCCGAGGAGCAGCGATGAGCCGGAAGCTGACTATCGACGACATTGCGGACATGCGTGCCTACGAGCGTGAGCGGGCGGACTTCCGCTCGCGGGTCATCGAGGTCAAGCGGCGCCGGCGCGTACACGTGGGCACGGTGATCACGCTGATGTTCGAGAACCGCGACACGGTCCGGCTGCAGATCCAGGAGATGGCCCGGGTGGAGAAACTGCTCACCGATCAGGCGATCCAGACCGAACTCGACATCTACAACCCGCTCATCCCGGACCCGGGCCACCTCTGTGCGACGCTCTTCGTGGAGCTGACATCGGACGACCAGATGCGCGAGTGGCTGCCCCGGCTGGTCGGAATCGAGCGGTCGTTCCTGCTCCGGCTCGCGGACGGGTCTGAGGTGCGCTGCAAGCCCGAGGCCCAGCACGAGGAGCAACTGACCCGTGATGATGCAACTGCCGCGGTGCACTACGTGACGTTCGACTTCACCCCGGACCAGGTGGCCGCTGCACGGCGCGGGCCGATGACGTTGGTCTGCGACCATCCGTCGTATCTGGAGGAAGTGGAGCTGGCCGACGAAACTGTTGGGGAGCTAGCGAACGATCTCGCGGCCTGATCCGGGGGGCACCCGGCCGGCGCCTGCGAGCGGACTGCTGCCGAGGGCGCGGGAACATTTCCTCCCAGGCCCCCTAGCCAAGATCCGAACCCGGTCCTAATGTCGGCCCTGGGGCTCACGGGGGCGAGGTTCGGGGTGACGATTACTGCAGTTCAGGGAGTGCATTGGCGAGGTCTGGGTGCGTGTCGGGGCCTTGACGCCGCGGTGTTCTATCCCGAGACGGACGAGGACGCCGACGTGGCCAAGGGCGTCTGCTCGGGGTGCGACGTGCGTCGGGCCTGCCTCACCTTCGCGTTGCAGTCCCGCGAGAAGCAGGGTGTCTGGGGCGGTTGCACCGAGCGCGAGCGCCGCCGGTTGGTCCGCCAGGGGCACAGCGCGCCGTAGACGACGATTCACCTGCTAGATCATTCGGCATGACTTCGCTCTCCGAATCCGGTGGTTGGCCCTCGATCCTCAACCGGCTCCTCGAGGGTTCGGACCTCACGGCTGATCAGGCCCGGGCCGCAATGGCGACGATCCTGGCTGGCGAGTCCACGCCCGCACAGATCGCCGGGTTCATCATTGCGTTGCGGGCCAAGGGGGAAACCGGCGCAGAGATGTCCGGGCTCCTCGACGCCGTGCTGGACGCCGCCACGGCCGTGAGCCTGCCCGACTCGCTTCGGGACCGCGTGATCGACATCGTCGGGACCGGCGGGGACCAGAGCCATTCGATCAACGTGTCGACGATCTGCGCGATCGTGGTTGCCGGGGCCGGCGTCCCGGTCTGCAAGCACGGCAATCGGGCGTCGTCGTCCAAGTGTGGTTCGGCCGATGTGCTCGAGGCACTCGGAGTCGCCATCGATCTGGCGCCCGAGGGTGTAGTTCGCTGTGTCGAGCGGGCAGGTATCGGGTTCTGTCTCGCATCCGCGTACCACCCGGCATTCCGCTTCGCTGGACCGGTGCGGCGCGAGCTCGGGGTCCCGACGGTGTTCAACCTTCTCGGCCCGATGGCGAACCCGGCGCGCGTCCGCCGTAACGTGATCGGTGTGGCCAACCCGTTGGTCGCCGAGCGGATGATCGCCACGCTCAGGGAACACGGCTCGATTTCTGCCTGGGTCGTCCACGGCAGCGGAATGGACGAGCTCACGACGACCGGCCCATCCGAGGTGATCGAACTGGTCAACGGCGAGATCCGCCACTTCGGGGTGGACCCGACTGCCTACGGGCTGCGTGCTGCCACTGCCGCTGATCTCGTGGGCGGCGAGCCGGCGGTCAACGCACTTGCGGCGCGCCGCGTACTCGGCGGCGAACTCGGGGCCCACCGGGACATCGTGGTGCTCAACGCCGGCGCGGCGCTCGTGGTTGCGGGGCAGTCGGCAGATCTCGCCGAGGGCATCGCGGCCGCGGGTCGGGCGATCGACAGTGGCGGAGCGGCGGCGGCACTCGAGGCGCTGGTACGCGAATCGCAGGAGGTCGCCGCGCGGTGATCGCCGATGAACAGCTGCGAGATGTGCTGGAGTTCGCCCTGGCAGCAGCGCAGGAGATGGGGCGGCTCAAGATGCGGGAGGCCGTTCCGCGCCCGCTGCAGCCGCTGCTGAAGTTCAAGCGGTTGAACCGCGCCGGCCTCGCCGCCGTCCGCCGGGTGATCGAGGAGGACGAGGCGTTCCGCGAGGCACTCCATCAAGGACTGGTTGCGGGGCAGGAGCGCGAGGACGGTGAGGGCGCCGACGCGGTTGCCATCCTCTGGCTCGGCCGACCGGAGGGCTGGGAGGACGAGATCGCAAAAGTCCTTGCGGCTGAGGCTGAGCAGAAGCGCGTCGATCGACTCGCCATCGAGGAACGCTCGGCATCGAAACGTCTCGAGGCTGCCGACAAGCACGTGGAGCGGTTGCGCGCAGAGCTCGCGGACGCGCAGGCAGCACTCGTGTCCGAGCGCTCGAGGCACACCGCGGCCGAGCAGCGCTCAGATCTCGCCGAGCGTGCCCGCGCAGCCGTGGAGCGCCAGCTCGAGGAGGCACGCAGCGAGACGCGTCGCGCCAAGCAGCAGGCCGAGGCAGCGCACGACGAGACGAGCAATCAGCGCCTCGCTGCTGGTGGGGAAGCGGCCAGTCGCCAGCACCTCGAGGCCGAGAACGAGCGGCTCGCACTGCGCCTCGAGGAGGCCCTCCGCGCCCGTGTCGAGGCCGAGGCAATCGGGCAGCACGTTCCTCGCGCGGCCCAGCGGGTCGATCCGGCACTTCCCGTCGCCACTGAGGCACTGCGGGACGCGGTCAAGGAACTGTCGGCCGCAACAATGCTCGTCAACTCAGCGATCTCCGAGCTGACTGCTCGCGAGGCAGAGCGAGGCACGCGCCAGCGGCCGGCGCGGCGCGCTCAACGGGTTCCCGTGCCGATCCCCGGCGGTCGCTACGGCGACGACGCCGAGGTCGTCCGCTTCCTCGCGGGGGTGCCGAACGTCATCGTGATTGTGGACGGGTACAACGTTGCCAAGACCGGCTGGCCGGACGTCGAGTTGGCCATGCAGCGTGACCGGCTCCTCGAGGCGCTCGAGAACCTGGTCCGGCGGGCGGGTACCCGGATCAGGGTGGTGTTCGACGGTGCAGAGGTGGTCGGGTGGACCACCGCCCGCCGACTCGTCAACGTGCAGTTCTCCGAGGCCGGGGTGATTGCGGACGACACGATCCGCGACATCGTCTCAGCGCTCCCGGACGAGCAGCCGATCGTGGTGGTGTCCTCCGACCGGGAACTCGTTGCATCGGTCCGTCTACTCGGTGCGAACACGGTGGGCTCCGCCCCGTTCCTCGTCGCCATCCGCTGACATGGCGCTCGTCGACGAACTCCGCCGGATCGCGCTGGACAGCGGACTCGAGGAGTTCGGCATCGCCGAGGCTCAGGTGCTCGAGCGGGCCCGGAGGGAACTGTTTGCGCGGAAATCCGCCGGCCTCTCCGACGACATGGGCTTCACGTACCGCAATCCCGAGCGCTCCACCGACCCCTTCGCAGCGGTACAGGGTGCGCGGTCGGTCATCGTGGCGGCCCGCTCGTACCAGCGGCCAGATCCGATGGTGCCGTCAGCACTCTCTGCTCGTGTTGCGCGTTATGCCTGGACCGATCACTATGCGCCGCTGCGCGATGGACTCCGCGCAGTCGCGAAACACCTGCGGGCGGCGGGCCACCGCGCCGTCGCGTACGCGGACGACAACACGGTCGTCGACCGGGAGGTTGCCCACCGCGCAGGCATTGGCTGGTTCGGCAAGAACGCCAATCTGCTCGTTCCCGGACGCGGCAGTTGGTTCGTGCTCGGCTGTGTCATCACCGACGCAGTGCTGCCCCCGTCACCGGCCCCGGTCGAGGACGGTTGTGGCACCTGCCACCGCTGCATCGACGGGTGCCCGACGGGGGCAATCGTGGCACCTGGTGTCATCGACGCCCGGCGCTGCCTTGCGTGGCTCGTGCAGAAGCCGGGCATCTTCCCGATGGAGTTCCGGGAGGCGCTCGGGGACCGGATCTACGGCTGTGACGACTGTCAGGACGTGTGCCCGATCAACCGCCGCAGCGACCCCGCGCCGGAGGGTGTCGCCGCCCCCGAACTCGTCGCCTGGGTGCCGGTGCTCGAACTGCTCGACCTCGACGACGCCACGATTCTCGAGCGTCACGGGCGCTGGTACCTGCACGGTCGGGATCCGGTCTGGGTTCGCCGGAATGCCCTGGTGATCCTCGGCAATACCGGGGACGGGCAGGATGCCGCCGTTGAGGTATCGCTGGTGCGGTATCTCCAGCACCCGAACCCGGTGCTCCGCGCGCACGCCGTGTGGGCCGCCCGCCGCCTCGGGCGCGACGACCTCCTGCCGGATACCGACTCGGACCCCTCGGTGCGGGCAGAGTTGATGGCGCCATGAAGCACCTACTGGTCACGAATGACTTCCCTCCGAAGATCGGCGGCATCCAATCGTTGCTCTGGGAATGGTGGCGACGGCTTCCGCCCGAACGATTTGCAGTACTCACGACCCCGTATGAGGGCACCGAGGAATGGGATGCGTCGCAGCCGTTCGAGATACACCGCGTCAGGGAGCCGTGGCTGCTCCCGCATCCTGTGACAGTGAGGCGGATCAATTGCCTTGCGGAGCGCTTCGGTGCCGACGTCGTCGTGCTGGATCCCGCCCTGCCGCTCGGTGCTGTCGGCCCGTTCCTCGACCTGCCGTACGACCTCGTGCTGCACGGTGCCGAAGTGACATTCCCGGGCCGCATCCCCGGTTCGAAACAGTTGCTCGGGCGGGTCCTGCGTGGGGCGCGCCACATCATCGCAGCGGGCGGCTACCCGGCTGCGGAGGCCGAGCATGCTGCCGGGTGCGCGCTCCCGATCACGATCGTCCCGCCGGGGGTGGACGTGGAGCGCTTCCAGCCGATGTCGGAGGCCGAGCGCATGTTCACCAGGGAACGATTCGGGTTGCCGACCGGGTCGCCAGTGGTGCTCGGGCTGAGCAGACTTGTGCCGCGCAAGGGGTTTGACACCGTCATCCGTGCCACGGCGGGACTGGCGGGCCGCTTCGAGGGCATCACGCTCGCTCTTGCGGGCGGCGGCAGGGATCGGGAACGGCTCGAGCGGCTTGCCGCCGAGGTGGGTGCACCTGTGCGGTTCCTCGGGAGGGTTCCCCATGACGACCTACCCGCCCTGTACGCGTGTGCGGACGTGTTCGCCATGATCTGTCGAAACCGTTGGGGCGGTCTTGAGCAGGAGGGATTCGGCATCGTCTTTGTGGAGTCCGCCGCCGTCGGTGTGCCGCAGGTTGCCGGTCGATCGGGTGGTGCCCACGAAGCCGTCGAGGACGGCGAGACCGGCATCGTGATTGACCCTCCGAACGATGTGGCGCAGACCGAGGCGGCGATCGCCCGCCTCCTCGGGGACCCGGATCTTCGGGCGCGCATGGGTGTTGCAGCGCGTGAGCGTGCGGTCCGCGAGTTCTCCTACGAGGTTCTTGCGCGTCGGCTCGGGGAATCGCTCGGCGCCTATTCCTGAGGTGCCGGTCGGACTTGCTGGCATCATGGTCGGGATGGACGATGACGGCCCCGCAGCGAGTGAGACGACGGCGGAACACGAACCCGCCGGGGGAGCGGTTGTCAGCGCGGACGTCATCGGCACCGTGCTCATTGCGGCGGCGGGTGCACTGGGTCTCGTCTCGGAGGCGCTCGCCAAATCGTTGCTCGTTCCGGTTTCATCGGTTGCGGCGTCGGTCGGGGTGATCGCCTTCGTCTGGTCCTACTTCCATGCGGTCGGCAGGAGCCGGGAGCACGAGATCTCGGTGTCTCAGTTGTATGTAGTCGCCGGCACGGTTGCTCCGCCGGGTGTGAAGCGGCGGCTCCAGTGGTCGTTGTACGCACAGGTGGTCGTGGCGGTCGCCGTGACGTCGGTCGGCTTCTCTCAGACGGAGCCCCAGCAGTTCAACTGGGCTGCGGTGATCATCGTGGTCCCGCTGTACGGGATGGGCCTGAGCGGCGTGTGGGTGTCCCGCTACGGCACGTTCGGTCCGCGGATCCTCGCCTCGCGGCCCACCCGGCGACGGCGGGCAGGCTCCCCGGGTACGACCCCCGCGGGATGGTCCGACGCGACCCGCCCGAAGAAAGTGATGGAAAGCCACGACGCGGCGGACGCCATGAAGCAGAATGATCGTCATGGCTGATCACGCCTCGCAGAGCGTCACCGTCGCTGCGCCCCCGGAGAAATGCTTCGCAGTGGCGTCAGACTTCGAGCACTATCCAGACTGGGCGCACGACGTCAAGGAAGCCGCCGTGCTCTTGCGCGACGATCAGGGCAGGGCGACCGAGGTGGAGTTCCGCACGTCCGCGCTCGGCCGCAGCACGCACTACACACTGCGCTACGACTATTCCCAGGCCCCCCGCGAGATGTCCTGGCAGATGGTGAAGGGCGACATCATGCGCTCGATCGACGGTGCGTACACGTTCGTTCCCGCAGCCGCTGGCTCCACCGAGGTCACCTACACGCTGTCGATCGAGCTCATCGTGCCTCTTCCCGGGTTCGTGAAGCGTCGGGCCGAGGTTCGCATCGTCAACAGCGTCAAGGATCTCAAGGCCCGGATCGAAGCGACGTGAGGCGCGCCGGCATCGATGTCGGCGGCACAAAGTTTCTCGGCGTGATTGTCGACGAATCCGGATCAGTCATCTCCGAGGTCCGGAGGCCTACGCCCAATGGTGCACCTGCGCTGATCGATGCTCTCGTTGCTGTTGCGGGTGACCTCGGTCCGTGGGATTCGCTCGGTATCGGGATGCCGGGGCTCATCACCCGCGACGGGATTGTGCGCTCGTCCCCGCACCTCACGGGGGTGCACGACCTCGACGTTCGTCGAGAACTGGCCGGTGCGCTCGGTCGTGAGGTGTCCGTCGACAACGATGCGACGTGTGCGGCACTCGCCGAGTGGCAGGTTGGCGCTGGACGCGGTGTCGAGGATCTCGTGGTCGTCACGCTTGGTACGGGGATCGGCGGGGGGATCGTTGCTGGCGGACACCTCTGGCGTGGCACGAACGGCTTTGCGGGAGAGTTCGGTCACATGGTGATTGACCCCGAGGGGTTGGAGTGCCCCTGCGGTAGGCGGGGCTGCTGGGAGCGCTACGCAGCAGGCTCCGGGCTCGCCCAGCTCGGGCGGGACCTCGTTGCGGAGGGCCGGGGGGCGCGGATTCTGGACCTCGCTGGCGGCAGTGCCGCAGCAATCCGCGGCGAGCACGTGCAGCAGGCCACCCGAGAGGGCGACTCCGACGCGCTCGAGGCGGTCGATCGATTCGGACGCTGGGTGGCCCTCGGCCTCGTGAACCTCGCCAACTCACTCGATCCGGCAATGTTCGTGCTCGGTGGGGGCATTGCAGCGACCCCCGAGCTCTACGTGGGCTCGATCACGAGGTGGTTCTCGGCGCTGCTCTACGCCCCGGACAGGCGTCCGCACCCGACACTGACGTTTGCCCAGTTGGGCGAGTACGCGGGGGCGATTGGCGCCGCACTCCTGCCGGCCCACACCTGAGCTGCAGCGGGCTCCGTGCTCAGTGAGGATGGTTGGCCGCGTAGTTCTCGCGCGCCGCCCGGATCTCTTTCCAGGCGGCTTCCCTGCCGGCGATCCCTGCAGTCGAGGAGGCCTTGCCGGGCTCGAGTGCCTTATACACCTCGAAGAAGTGCTGGATCTCTGCCACCAGCTGCGGGGTGAGGTCCTCAAGGTCGTGAACGTCCTGCCAACGCGGTTCGGCCGGCGGTACGCAGATGACCTTCGCGTCATCGCCTGCTTCATCGCTCATGTACAGCACGCAGACCGGTCGCGCATCGACCCATACGCCGGGGTACACCGGGTCCTCAAGGAGCACCAGCGCGTCGAGCGGATCGCCGTCACCGCCGAGCGTGTCCGGGATGAAGCCGTAATCGGCGGGGTACGTGGTGGCGGTGAACAGCCGACGATCGAGGAAAATACGCCCACTGTCATGGTCGATCTCGTACTTGTTCCTGCTCCCGCGCGGGATCTCGATCACCACGTGAATGCAGCCGTCTCGGGGTTCTTTCACCATGGGAAGATCCTCGCACATCAATCCCGTGCACCGGGTTCGCCAACGTGCCCGAGGTTCGCTGGATAGCCTCCCGATCATGGAGACCTACGTGGTGCGCGTGTGGGTCCCTGACCGGCCCGGAGCCCTCGGTCAGGTGGCGAGTCGCATCGGATCCGTCGGCGGCGACGTTGTCGGTATCGACATTCTCGAACGCGGCGCCGGCAAGGCGATCGACGAGCTCGTGGTGACGCTCCCGTCCTCAGACTTGGTGGGCCTGCTCGTCACCGAGATCGGTCAGGTCGATGATGCCGCGGTGGAGGAAATACACCACTTGCACGGGTCGTTGCCCGAGCCGGGAACCGCTGTGCTCGAGCTCGTGGCGCGGGTCATCGAGTCGGTCCCGGCGGATCGCATGAGTCTGCTGTGCGGTGGCGTGCGGGACCTGTTCACTGCCGAATGGGTAAGCCTCGTGGACCTCGACGGCAGGACAGCGGTTGTGTCCCTCGGGGAACGCGCCCCGGCGCCAGCGTGGCTGATTGCATTCGCTGAGGGCAGCAGGCACCTGCCTGCCGGCTCCCAGCAGGCAGCCACCCCCACCGAACTGACCTGGGCGGAACTTCCCATGCACCGGGTGCTGCTCGGGATGGGCCGCTCGAAGCCCGCTCTCCGGGCACGGGAGCACCGCCAGGTTGCGTTGCTCGGCAGGATTGTGGACGCGATCGAGCTCTAGCCAGCCCAGTTGCGGGACCGCTCTACCGCCCGCACCCACTCGCTGTGGAACATGTCGGGGAAGGTTCTCTCCGCGGTCGGGGTGAACTCGGCGTCGAGGGACCACTGTGCCTCGACGCTCGCGAGCGATGGCCAGACGCCCTCGGCGAGACCGGCGAGGAATGCAGCTCCGAGCGCTGTTGTCTCGCTGTCCACCGGCCGCTGGACCGGGACCCCGAGTTGGTCCGCCTGTAGCTGGAGCAGCAAATCCATCACGGCTGCGCCGCCGTCGACGCGGAGCGCGCTGAGCGGTGTGTCTGCTGCGCGGGACATCGCCTCGACGGCATCGCGCGTCTGGTATGCCATCGACTCCACGACTGCGCGCGCAAGGTGTGCCCGGGTGACGCCGCGGCTGATCCCCACGACGGTGCCCCTTGCATACGGGTCCCACCAGGGGCTGCCAAGACCGGTGAGTGCCGGTACGACGTATGCCCCGTTGGTGTCCGGTACCGAGGCCGCGAGCGGGCCGATCTCAGAAGCCGACCCGATGAGGCCGAGCCCGTCACGCAACCATTGCACCGCTGCGCCGGTGACGAAGATGGCTCCCTCGAGCGCGTAAGCAGTCGAGCCGTTGGAGAGCGTCCACGCCACGGTGGTCAGCATCCCCTCGCTCGGTGGTGGGCAGTTGCTCCCGACGTTCATGAGGACGAAGCTGCCCGTGCCGTAGGTGTTCTTTGCCATGCCGGGGTGTAAGCAGGCCTGTCCGAAGAGAGCGGCCTGCTGGTCGCCCGCTATTCCCGAGATCGGGATACCGGCGGGCACACCACTGCGTGCATCGGTGAGACCGAAGCGACCGCTCGAGGGGCGAACCTCGGCGAGCGCAGAGGTCGGTACGCCGAAGATGTCGCACAGTTCCTCGTCCCATCGCAGTTGGGTGATGTCGAACAACATCGTCCGCGACGCGTTCGACGGATCGGTGGCGAAAACCTCCCCCGCCGTGAGGTTCCAGAGGATCCAGGAATCCACGGTCCCGAGCGCAAGGCCTTCCGTAGCGGCCACCCCGTCGTGACGGAGCATCCACTCCATCTTCGTGGCGGAGAAGTACGGGTCGAGAACGAGACCCGTTCGCTCGCGCACCACCGGCAGCAGACCCAGATCGGTCAGTTGCTCGCACCGGGCAGCGGTTCGCCGGTCCTGCCACACGATGGCGCGGCACAGCGGTTCGCCGGTTCGCCGGTCCCACGCCACCACGGTCTCTCGCTGGTTCGTGATGCCGATCGCAGCGATGGAGCCCGCGCCTACAGCCTCGATGACATCGTTGAGGGTCTCCCGGACTGCCTGCCAGATCTCTGCGGCGTCGTGCTCCACCCAACCCGGTTGTGGGAAGTGCTGCCCGAACTCCCGGTAGGCACTGACGGGCGGTCTGCCGTCGGGGAACACTGCCCGGGAACGCACACCGGTGGTGCCGGCGTCGATGGCCACCACCACGGCCATGGTGTCAGCGCTTCCGGTTGTCCCGGGTGCGACGCGGCCGGTTGGTTGCGCCGGTCGACGTGCGCTTCGTCGGCGCGGGTCGGTAGCGATCCGGGGTGGACGTGGGGAGGGGTCGGCCAGACCGTGCCGCTCGGGCAGCCTGGCGCTCGTTGATTCGCGCTGTCCGGATCTGCTGGAGCTCGGACCTGCTCTTCAAGAACGCGGGGTTCCATCCGAACTTCCAGAGCACCGAGATGGCGAGCGTCGTTGCCAGCACGGCAACGACAAGTGCAGTGATCGAGCCGGTCACCTGCTTGCGCTGGAAGAGGAGGATGAACGCGGCGAAGAGGCCTGCGTACATCAACTCGAAGGTGAGGAGCCGCTTCCACGGCACACGGCGGCTTGAGTCCCAGGGCACGACACCGTTCCTAGCACGGAGCCGGGGCGAATCCCTACCCGAAGAACACTGATGCCACGTCGTCGAAGAGCGCGGGATCGACGGTTCTGGTGCGGGAGCCGGCCACAGTGAGCGGGGCGCGCCGGATCTCGGTTCCGCGCAGAACGACCATGTCGCCGAACGCGCCGTCGTGCACGGCATCAATCGCCGCTATCCCGAAGCGGGTGGCCAGCACCCGGTCGTAGGCGGTCGGCGTCCCACCGCGTTGCACGTGACCGATCTGTACGACGCGCGTCTCGAAGCCGGTCTTTGCCTCCACCTCGGGCGCGATGCGCTGGGCGATGCCGCTGAACTTCACGTGGCCGAAACGATCGAGTTCCTTGGAGGCGCGCTCCTCGGTTCCGGCCAGCGGCTCGGCTCCCTCCGCCACGACGATGATCGACGCATATCGCCCGCGTTCGTGGCGAGCCTGGATGAGGTTGCAGACTGCGTCGAGGTCGAACGGGCGCTCGGGTATGAGGATTGCAGCTGCCCCGCCGGCGAGGCCGGCATAGGTGGCAATCCACCCGGCGTGACGCCCCATTACCTCGACGAGGATGACACGGTCATGGCTCTCCGCGGTCGTGTGCAGCCGGTCGATGGCATCGGTGGCGATCTGGACGGCGGTGTGAAACCCGAATGTGACGTCGGTGCCCTCGATGTCGTTGTCGATCGTCTTGGGAACCCCCACGATCGGGAGGCCACACTGCTGGTGGAGCTTGCCGGCAACGGTGAGCGAACCGTTCCCGCCGATGACGACGAGGCCCTCGATGCCGAAGTCCTCGAGGATCTCCTTTGCGTGCTGGGGGCCTTCCTCCCAGTCGTACGGGCTGCCCCGACGGGTCCCGAGGATGGTTCCCCCGCGCGGCAGGGATCCGCGCATGGCATGCACGTCGAGTTGCATCGTGCGGCGGTCCCGCACGCCGTCCCACGCGTCGAGGAAGCCGATGACCTCGTCGCCGTGCACCGTCTCGGCCTTGCGGACGATGGCACGGATCACAGCGTTGAGTCCCGGGCAGTCCCCTCCACCGGTGAGTACCCCGACGCGCATGCGATGGAGGCTACCCAGAGCGGCTCAGGGCCCGGTTGTCGTCGGCCCGGAGACGGCCCGAGTGATGGGTGGAAGCCGATCGAAGAAGTCGTACACGGAGAGCGGGTCCCTTGTGGTGGTGCCCGAGCTGGTTGGCCAGTCCTGCGGTTCCCCGTCGACGAGGAGCCGCACACGTCGGACTCCGGGTAGCTGCGAGGCGGTGAACACCACCTGTGCGACAGCGTCGAGCAGCACGTCCCCGGCGTTCGAGAGGAATTCGCCGCTCAGGTCGATCGTGAGGGTGCCCTGAGGGCTCGGTTCGGTGGACAGCAACATGCTCCCGGCGGGAATGGCGGTCCGGACGCCGAGTGAGGCCTGCTCCTCGGCTGTTGGGCCCTCGAACAGGATCCTGAGCAGTGCGGACGGGTCAGTCTTCGCCTGGCGCCCCACGGCGACGAGCGGGGACTGGGACGATGAGCTGGAGGGCCCGAGGAAGTAGACCGTGGAGCCGGTGCCCGGCTGTGGGGTGGCGGCCGCCGTGGTGTTGACGAGCGTGGGCTCCTCGTCGTTGAGGATGTCGCGGGGCTCACGGTCCGTGCTCAGCGCGCACGACGAGATGACGAGGGCCGCGAGCGCGAGGGTGAGCAGCCGGCGCATCATTCGGCTACCTCCTCGGCGGGCAACTCGATGACGAAGCGTGCACCGGGTTCGCGATCGAGTCGGTCCTCCACCCACACCTTGCCGCCGTGCAGCCGCACGTGCTCGGCGACGAGCGCGAGACCGAGGCCGGCGCCCTCGCTCGTGGCGCGCCTGCCTGCGGCCCCGCCGCGCGCGAAACGCTCGAAGACCAACGAACGTTCGTCCTCCGGCACGCCCGTTCCCTCGTCCTCGACAGCGATCCACACGTTGCTGATCGGCTCGGGCTCCTGCGCCTCGCCCACCGAGATCGCGACCACGCCCGAACCGTGCAGACGTGCGTTGTCGATGAGGTTGGCAACCACGCGGGCGAGCCGACGGCGGTCTCCGCGTATGAGCATCTGCTCCCCGCGCTCGGTGACTACTACGGGTGTGTCCCGCGCGCTGCTGACGCTGACTGCCTGGCGCACGAATTCGCCGACGAGCAGCTCGTCGAGGTTGAGGTGAATGGCGCCGGCGTCGAATCGGCTGATCTCGAGGAGGTCCTCCACCAGGCCCTGAAAGCGGGTGACGTCGCCGACGAGCAGATCCAGCGCTGTCTGTGCACGTTCAGGCATGTCGTCGCGCCGTGCCTGCAGCACCTCCACGGAGGCAGCCAGTGTCATGAGCGGGGACCGGAGCTCGTGGCTGACGTCGGATGCAAACCGTGCGTCGCGCTCCACGCGCTGCTGGAGCGCTGATGCCATGTTGTTGAACGAGTTGGCGAGCCCCCGAAGGTCCGGATCGCCTCCCGGATCGAGGCGCGTGTCCAGGCGGCCTCCGGCGATCGACTGGGCGGCCTGCGCCGCGTCCGCGAGCGGCCGGACCGCGCGGCGGGCGGCCAGTGCACCCAGCAACAGTCCGAGCGAGGTCGTGATGACACCAGCCCCGATCAGCGCGCGGCCGACGCTGCTGAGAGTGGCCTGCAGTTCCTCGAGGCTGGAGAACTCGAAATAGCTCGCGTCCACCTTCTCGAGCGGAATGCCGACCGCGATCACCGGTTCATCGCGGACACGGGTCACCATGCGTGCCGGGCGTCCGTCGGCGTTGATCCGAGACTTCAGGGCCTCTGGCAGGGCATTCGGGCCGAAGTCGGCCCGTCCTGCGTACCAGTTCCCGCGGTAGTAGAGCACCGGGCGCTCGACCCCGAGGGTCTGCAGGCGGGAGAGGAGTTCAATGGGGTCGGTCGGGTTCGAGCGAAGGTCACCGGTGACGAGGCTGGCGTTCTTGTAGGCGTCGGTCAGCGCCGACTGGTCGCGCTGGCGAACAAGGCGACTCTTGGTGAAGCTGTAGGTCGTGGCGGCCAGAAAGGCCGAGAGCGCGAGGCCGCCGAGCGCGAACGACAGCAAGATCCTCGTGCGCAGCGAGATGCGCCGGTGTCGAATCCGCTCGAGGAGCCCACTCGCCCGGTCCAGCACCCGTGGCCACCGGGGCTCGTTCCCGGGTGCGGGGGACGCAGGTTCGGTGACGTCGCTCACCGCTTGCTCACGACTGCAGTCGGTAGCCGAGACCCCGCACCGTGACGACGTGACGCGGGTTGGCGGGATCCCCCTCCACCTTCGTGCGCAGCCGGCGTACGTGCACATCGACGAGGCGGCCGTCTCCGAAGTAGTCGTAGCCCCAGACCTTGTCGAGGAGTTCCTCGCGTGAGAACACCCGTCCGGGGTTCTGGGCAAGCTCGCAGAGCAGGCGGAACTCGGTCTTCGTGAGGTGCACCTCGGTGCCCCCCAGGTTCACCTTGCCCTCGTCGGGAACGATCTCGAGATCGCCGAACAACAGCCGTGCATGCGCCGGGCTCACGGGTCGGACACGCCTCAGGAGGGCCCGAATTCGGGCACTGAGTTCCTTCGGAGCGAACGGCTTGGTGAGGTAGTCGTCCGCCCCTGCCTCGAGGCCGGCGACAACGTCGTGCGTGTCGGCCCGGGCGGTCACCATCACGATCGGCACGTCGCTATTGCGGCGGATGGTCCTGCACAGTTCGAACCCGTCGATCCCGGGCAGCATGATGTCGATGAGCACGACGTCGCTCGGATGGCGGTTGAAGATCTCGATGGCGCTTTCGCCGTCTGCGGCCTCGTCGACCAGCCAACCCTCGTCCTCGAGCGCGAGTTTGACTGCGGCTCGAATTCGTTCGTCGTCCTCAACGGTCAGGATACGGGTCCCCACGATCCCATCCTAAGCGGTCGGCCGCGGTCGGGTGGCACGCCCGTCGAGACTGGCGTCGACCGAGGCGATGAGGTCTCGGAGCGGACCGAACACTCCGGGGGTCGCAACGAGCACCGAAGCGGGCCGTACGGGGCCACCGCTGATCGAGGAGACGAGAC
Organism: Actinomycetota bacterium; assembly: GCA_009701715.1. Classification (GTDB taxonomy): domain Bacteria; phylum Actinomycetota; class Acidimicrobiia; order Acidimicrobiales; family Ilumatobacteraceae; genus WLJO01. The sequence goes on along the minus strand of WLJO01000011.1, from coordinate 33,669 downwards.
AGCCGGACTCCCGAGCGATCACCTCGCCCGCGGCGAGGTCCCAGGGGTTGAGGAACTCCTCGAAGTAGGCGTCCACTCTCCCCGAGGCTGCGTAGCAGAGGTCCGCTGCTGCGGCCCCGAAGCGCCGGATATCCCGGATGCTGTCGATCAGCGCAGCAATCCGCGCACCCTGCCGCCGACGTCGGGCGGGGTCGTAGGAAAAGCCGGTGGCCACGAGCGCCTTGCCGACGTCCACAGTGTCCGAACAGCGCACCAGGCGGCCGTTGCAGAACGCCCCTCCCCCTCGACGGGCCGTGAACACCTCGGCAGAGGTGGGCACGGCCACCACGCCGATCAGTCCGCCGTCGGGGTCGCGGACGCCGATCGAGACGGCATACCCGGCAAGTCCGTAGAGGAAGTTGGTCGTGCCGTCGATCGGGTCGACGACCCAGTCGATCCCGCTCGATCCGACGGTTTGGGCGCCCTCCTCGCCAACGATGCCGTCATCCGGTCGGGCCTCGAGGATCCGACGGACGATCAACTGCTCGCTCAAGCGGTCGTATTCGGTCACCATGTCGGTCGCCGAAGACTTGGTGGACACCTCGCTCAGGCCCCTGCGCCGTCCGTCGGTGATCAGTGCTGCTGCCTCAACAGCGATGCCGAGCGCCAGGGAGAGGAGGTGGTCGGGGTTGTCGGTGACCCGAGTCACTGCTCGCGGTCCTGGATCTCGTGCCACTCGCCCATGGCTCGCAGTACGAGGATCGAGACCACTGCCGTACCGATTGCGGATACGACCGCCCCGATGCTGGCACCGAGTGCACGCGATGTGTCGCACTCGCCGGTGCACTGCACGTCGACCAGCGCCCACCCGATCAGACCGCCGGCGAAGCCGCCCACGATGATGGCGACGAACGCCAGGGCGCGGGCGACCCTCGAGGGAAGTGCGGAGAGGGGACCGGCCACGTGGCAACTGTACGCGACCACCCGACCAGTTCTCCGCTCGGGCATCGCGGTGCCCGGTGGGCGATGTCGAACGGGAGTTCGGATGTGTCAGACTGCGTGAGTGAGGGAATGGCTGGTCGGGGGTGCGCTCATCCAACAGCCGGGTTCGCTGCTGCTCGTAGCGAACCGCAGGGTGAACGGGTCACTGGACTGGACCCCGCCGGGCGGTGTCATCGACCCGGAGGACCCATCAATACTCCATGGGCTCACCCGGGAGGTTCGCGAAGAGACGGGCCTCGCCGTTCACGCGTGGGACGGCCCGCTCTACGAGGTTCATGTCGAGGCTCCTGGTCTGGGCTGGCGCATGCGTGTCGAGGCATGGCGTGCCACTCGGGTCAGCGGCGAGCTGGCGATCGACGACCCAGACGGCATCGTCGAAGAGGCACGCTATGTGGATCCGGTCGAGTGCCGCGAACTGCTCAGCACCGTTGCGCCCTGGGTTCGGGACCCGATTGAGGAATGGCTCGATGACCCGTGGTCCGAGCGACGGGTGTTCCGCTATTCGGTGCAGGGCAACCACCGAGCGACGTCCGAGATCCACCGCCTTCCGGGCTGACGGTCCCGTCGTGACGGCATCCGACCATCCGGTGCAGCGCTGCATCCTGCACGTCGACATGGACGCGTTCTACGTGTCCGTCGAACTGCTGCGCCATCCGGAACTGCGTGGGCAACCCGTGGTGGTCGGCGGTACGGGCGGACGCGGGGTGGTGGCTGCTGCGTCCTATGAGGCCCGTCGGTTCGGGGTGTACAGCGCGATGCCCTCGTCGGTGGCGCGGCGCCTCTGTCCGCATGCCGTGTTTCTTCCGGGCGATCATGAACGCTATGCCGAGGTCTCGCGCGAGGTGTTCGACGTGTTCCGGGAGTTCAGCCCCCTCGTCGAGGGGATCTCCCTCGACGAAGGGTTCCTCGATGTCACCGGTGCCCGACGCCTCCTGGGCGATGGCGTCGTGATCGGCCACGAGGTGCGGGCGCGGGTGCTCGAGCGGGTCGGTCTGACCTGTTCGGTGGGGGTTGCCCCAAACAAGTTCCTCGCAAAGCTGGGCTCGGAGTCGGCCAAGCCCAAGGTGGGGCCCGATGGCATCCGCCCGGGGGTGGGTGTGTTCGAAGTCGAGCCCGGACGCGAACTCGAGTTCCTGCACCCGCTCCCCGTCGAGGCGCTCTGGGGCGTAGGCCCGTCCACGCTCAGCAAGCTCCAGCGCCTCGGCGTGGCGACGGTGGGAGACCTGGCGGCTCTGGGCGAGGACGTGATCGTCGGCGCGCTCGGACGGGCGAACGGGCGCCATCTCGCCCAGCTGGCCCGGGGCGAGGACGTCCGTCGTGTGGAGCCGGACCGTGCGGTGAAGAGCGTTGGCCATGAGGAAACCTTTGCCTCGGACCTCTACGAGCGCTCTGATGTGTGGCGCGAGATCGTCCGGCTCAGCGACGGTGTCGCCTCTCGGCTCCGTCGTCAGGGTCTCGGCGCTCGAACGATCACGCTCAAGATCCGCTTCTCGACCTTCGAGACGGTGTCCCGGTCGGTCACCTTGCCGTCGGCGGTGTTCTCGGCGCCGGCGATCACCGCCGCGGTTGCGCCGCTCCTCGACACCATCGACGCCGGTCAGGGTGTTCGTTTGGTGGGGGTGAGCGGATCCGGGTTGGGGGTACCGACCGAGCAACTCACGCTGTTCGAGGAGGCGGATGTCGTGTCTCCGGCGGCCTGGAACTCGGCAAGTTCGGCACTCGACGACATCAGGGGGCGCTTCGGGCAAGCAGCGATCGGGCCGGCGAGCGCGATGCGCGGGGGTGCCGTGCGCCCCGTTCGGGGCGGGGAACAGCAATGGGGGCCCGTTGAGGACGCCTCCGGGGGTTCCCCCTGACCCCGCGTTGTGCGCGGTGCGGTTTCATGCGACAATTCGAAAGGACTGGATGTCCATCCGGACGAGAAGGTGATGTCGGTGCCGCTCTCTGAAGACGAACAACGAATCCTCAGGCAGATCGAGGAACAGTTCTACGAGCATGATCCCGCATTTGCGGAGAAGGTCAGTGCGCCGGGGCTGTATCGCCCTGCACTGCGCCGGGCGCGCTGGGCCGTTGTCGGGCTCGTTGCATCGCTCGTCGGTCTGGTCCTCACGCTGCAGGTCCACTTTCTGGCGTCGTTCGCGTGTTTCGTGCTGATGCTCGGATGTGCGTTCGTGATTGAGGACTCGCTCCGCAAGGTTGGCCGCGCCGGGCTGAATGGTGTCCGAACCTCAGTTAATGCCCGCAGGACCGCTGCGCACCCTCAGTCCGAGGACTGATCCGATTGGGCAAGCCTCGATGCCAGTCGCGGGTCGAGGCGCAGCCTCCACCGAACACTCCGGGGTGAGGTTGCGAGCACCGCTAGCCCGGTCCGCTGTGCCACGGCGATGCACTCCGAGACTATGACGGCATCGATGGTCTCGCGTGCGTAGAGCGCTCGGGTCGCTGCGGTTGCGAGTAGTTCGAGATCGACGTGGTCGACACCGAAGGTAGTTACCGAGGTTCGGGTCCGTACTACATGCTCAAGGGGGGTCTCGTCGGCCCGTCTCGCCACACCGAGCAGTCCCATGAGGACGGTTACGTCCTGCCAGGCGTGCAGGACGCGATCCGCGGGGGCACTTCCTGTGAGGCGGCGACGACGATCGCGCAGCAGGTTCGGTAGGACGCGGACCCACAGGTAACCGGCACCGCCGAGGGCGAGCAGAACCGCGAGCAGCACGAGCCAACGGAGTGCCGATCCGGTCCCGCTCTCCCCGCTGGATGGCGTGGTATCCGTTACCGAGGTGTCAGCGGTCTGAGGGCCTGATTCACCGTCGGGTCCGGTTGCCCCACCGACCGGCTCGGTAGTGCTGGGGTCTGACCCGCTCGAGGGGGCCGCGGTGGTGGGTGTCGAGGCCGACGAGGGCGCGGAGTCCGACGTTTCAGGCTCGACGGTCTCGTCCTGAGCGGGCGCGACCCCGGTATAGGCATCGTTGCCGGGCGCACCCCGCCCGGGCGTGGGCTCGAATGAGACCCAGCCGATGCGGTCGAACCACACCTCGGGCCAGGCGTGGGCATTCCGTGCCCGAACGACGTACTCACCGTTCTCGATGACCCCGGGGGTGAACCCGACGGCGACACGGGCAGGGATACCGAGCGACCGGGCGAAGGCGGCGAACGTACTGGCGAATTGTTCGCAGAATCCGCGCCTCGCCGTGATGAACTCCTTCATGCCCTTGGTGCCGCCGCTGTACCGGACATCGAGGTCATAGACGAAGTTGTCTCGGAACCAGTCCTGGAGGGCACGCACCCTCGCGTACGGCGAGTTCGTTCCCTCGACAACGCTCTCGGCAGTGGCACGAAGGTCCTCGGGGAAGCTGTCGGGAAGCGAGACGTAACGCTCGTCGGGCGGGCGACGCGCCGACGCTGATCCGAGCTGCTTGGCGGTGTACGAGCCGGTGACCGACGAGACCGTGTAGGTGAGTCCGGCAACGAGGTTCGTGTCCCCGGCGAGGCGAACAGTTGCCGTCTCCGGGTTGTACACGAAGGATTCCTTGCCGGAGATGGCGACGGCCTCAAAGGCCGCGGGAACCCAGCCCTCGCCCATCTGCACGATAGTGACGGTCTGCTTGAGCGTCTGTCCGCGCGGTTTGGTCCGCAGCTTGCCATTCGTGGACACAAAGCTCTCGTTCGACTGCCAAACCTTCCCGTCGAAGTCGGGGAGCGAGGTCAGGTGCCAGTAGTACGGGCGGTTCGCCTTAACGCGGAACATGATCCGGTTGTTGTTACCGGTGAGACGCCCACGGATGTCCACCATCGGGCTGACGGCAGCCACGGCGTCGTTCTCGGAACTGTCCTGGGGGTGGATGATCCCGACGGAGGTAGCACCGGGGAGGTGCGGGGCAACGAGCGATGCAACGCCGACGGCGCTGACCGAGAGCAGGGCGGCGGCGAGACCGACGCGCAGTGCTCGGACGACGTGACCGCTGCCGAGCCGTGTGCTGGTCATCTCGCCGTGGTCGTCACGCAACAGCGCGACCGAGATGCAGGCAACGAAGAGCCAGACGGCGGTGATCCATAGGCGCCCCGGGCGCTGTCCCGTCTCACCGAGGACGGAGACGAAGACGAAGACGACAGCAGCGGGGATCACGGCCTCGACCCGCCCGAACGCGCGCATCGCGAAGGTGTCGGACGTGAAGGCCATCACGGCGACGGCCAGCGCCGCAACGAGCAGGTAGCCGCCGCGGGCGGGCACCGGCGCAACCGACGACGAGAACTCCTGCCACGAGGCGACGAGCTCGGTGGAAGCGAGTCGGAAGGTGTCTCCCGTAGGGAGGAAACCGAAACGGACCGATGCAGGGAACATCCTCACCGCGATCACCGACATGCTGGCGATCAGCGCGAGCGGTGTGGCAATCAGGATGTGCAGCCGGAACACTCGGCTCGCTGCAGCCACGGCATGCACCGTAAGGCTGAGCGCGATGAGGAAGGGCAGGAAGTTCCAGCCATCGAAGACACGCCGGAAGCCGACCACCGTGACGGTCGAGAGAACGGCGAGCAGCAGTGTGGGTAGTGCTGCCAGTCGTCCCGTGCGGAAGGTCAGCATTACAGCGCGCCCGTCGGCTTGGTGGCCGATCCGCTGGCGATACCGGTGAGGCGCTGCCACGACCGGAGGAGCGCGGCCGGCGTGGAGCCGTCCATGAGGAACCCCCCGCGGGTCGTGCCGTTTCCGACCTGGGCCGAACTGCCGGGGGCACAGAGCACGAGGATCCCGGTGTCAGCCCCCGGGGCAGCGTTGCGCATGGCGGCGAGCGCCTCGGGCTGGGAGCGGCCGGAGATCACCACAACCATGCCTCCCTCGAGCCACCTCGAGACGTCGGCGACTGCTTGGGTGGCGGGTCGGCTGGTGCCGGGGTTCGCCAGCGCGAGGGTCTCCAGGTACTCCTCGAGATCCTCCGATGCAGCGGCACCGACAGCGGTGGTGGACGCGTGCACCCGGAACCCGGCCCGGTCTGCGCTGAGGGCAACACTCGCTGCGGCGCTCACGGCCTCCTCGAACGAGGCCGGGTCGTAGTGCGATGCATCCACGTCGAGGAGGACTGCTACCCGTTGGATAGCTGTCGGGTCTGTCTGCTTGATCTTCAGGTCCTCGCTGCGCGCCGAGTGCTTCCAGTGGACCCGTCGCAGGTCGTCCCCCGGTGCATAGTTGCGCAGGGAGTGGAACTCGTCGCTGCTGCGCGCCATCATGCGTTGCCGCATGAGTTGGGAGAGCGGCCCCGGCCCGCTCCAGCGGTCGGGGAAGTCAAGCACCTGCCACCTCGGGTACACCAGAACCTCTGCCGTCCCGGCGATGGTGGATCGCCGCACTGCGAGGCCGAACGGATCCCTGCGCTCGGCGTTCATTGGGCCGATCTGGACGTGTCCGCGGCGCTCGGACGGCAACCGGTACGACGCGTGTGCGTCCCGGCGAGGTCGGAGGGGGGACACGCTGAGCGTTGCCCCGATGGTGCCCGCCACCGGGTCCGTGAGGCGCAGGACCGGTGAGGTCCGCCAGCCCGCGTTGTGCACGCGCAGGTCGACCTTGGCCGACTCGTCGACGAACACCCGGCTCGGGTTCACGGTCCGCACCACCAGGAGGCGGTTGCGTGAGAGCAGTACCACGAGCGTGCTGAGGACCGTGAGGCTCACCAGACCTGCCGCAATGACGTAGAGCTCGATGACGCCGAACACGCGCCCGAGTGCGGCGGAGAGCAATCCGCAGACAGCGAGCGAGAATCCATAGCGGGTGATCATGATGGGAGCACCGGGTCAGTCGGGTGCGGAGTGTGGCGCATCACCGGGCCGTGGGCACCGGAACCGTGGCGAGCACGTCTGCGGTGACGTGCTCGCGGGTCTGGCCCGCAGCGGACGCCTCGTGGCGCAGCATTAGGCGATGGGGGAGAACATACGGTGCCATTGCCTTGACGTCGTCGGGCGTTGCGTAGTCGCGCCCAGACGCAGCGGCGCGTGACCGGGCGGCCCGTGCGAGCTGCAGAGTGGCGCGTGGTGACAGCCCGAGTGCGAGGCTCGGATGGCGCCGGGAGGCCTCCGCGATGGCGACGAGGTAGTGCTTGAGTGCCGGGGCGAGATGCACCGTCTTGACCGCCTCGATCATCCCGAGCACGTCGTTGGTGGTCAGCACAGGGCGGAGTTCATGGACCACGTTGCCCTGCCCGTGTGTATCCAGGATCGCCACCTCGGCCTCGCGACCCGGGTACCCCAGCGAAATCCGGAGCAGGAAGCGGTCCAACTGGCTTTCCGGGAGGCGGTAGGTGCCCTCCTGCTCGACGGGGTTCTGGGTAGCAATCACCATGAACGGGGCGGGAAGTGGATAGGTCTTGCCGTCAATGGTGACCTGGCGCTCCTCCATGACCTCAAGCAGGGCGGATTGGACCTTGGGCGATGCACGGTTGATCTCGTCGGCCAGCAACACGTTGCCGAACACGGGACCGGGTTGGAACTCGAACACTTCTTTGGCCTTCAACCAGATGTTCACGCCGAGCAGATCGGTCGGCAGGAGGTCCGGCGTGAACTGGACGCGTCGCCACTGGCACTCGACCGAGGCGGACAGGGCCTTTGCAAGGCTGGTCTTGCCCACCCCGGGTACGTCCTCGATCAGCAGGTGTCCCTCGGCGAGGAGGCAGATTGCCGTGAGATCGATGGCCTCCTGCTTGCCGCGGATCACCCGGGCCATATTGGCGGTGAGTGCCTCGAAGAGGTCGGCGAACCGTCGGGACGACGGATTGGATGCCGCGGACCCGGGGGAGGAGAACGAATCGGGGGTAATCGTCACAAGAGAGCACGCTAATGGCCCGGGAACACTCGCTAGCGTCGCGGTCATGCAGCCCAAGTACCCCGCAGAAGCTGAGTCGTACCGTGACACGGTCCGCGCTTTTCTCGCGGAGAAGCTTCCGCAGAACTGGAAGGGCATTGGGCAGTTGGATCATGCGGCAGCCGAGACCTTCACGAAGGACTGGCGGAAGGTGCTGTATGAAGCCGGTTATCTCGCCACTGGTTGGCCCAAGGAGTACGGCGGTGGAGGGCTCTCGCCGCTCGAGCAGGTCGTGGTCGCCGAAGAGTTCGTGCGAGCAGGTGTGCCAGCCGGTGGGAGCAACGACGCGTTCAGCATCGGGATGCTGGGCAACACGCTGTTGCGCTGGGGGACGGAGGAGCAGAAGAAGCACTACATCCCTCGGATCCTCTCCGGGTCGGACCTCTGGTGCCAGGGCTACTCCGAGCCCAACGCCGGGTCAGACCTCGCAAACCTCGGTACCCGAGCGGTGCTCGACGGCGACCAGTGGATCATCAACGGCCAGAAGATCTGGACCTCCGCAGGACAGTCGGCGGATCACATCTTTGTGCTGTGCCGCACCGACACCGACGCCCCGCGCCACAAGGGAATCTCGTTCCTGTTGGTCGACATGCGCCAACCCGGTGTGGACGTGCGCCCGATCAAGATGATGTCCGGTGACTCTGAGTTCAACGAGACCTTTTTCACCGACGCTGTTGCGCCGAAGGAGAACGTCGTCGGTGGTACCAACAACGGCTGGGCTGTCGCGATGACGCTGCTCGGCTTCGAGCGTGGCGAGGCAGCCGCCACCATGCCGCTGCGCTTTATGGCCGAGTACGACCGTCTCGCCGCGATGGCGAGGGAACGCGGTGTCGCCGATGACCCCCGGATCCGCCAGCGGCTTGCATTTTGCTACTCCAAGGTGAAGATCATGCAGTTGCTCGGGTGGCGCACGCTCACCGGCTTCCTGAAGGGCCACCACCCCGGCCCGGACGGCTCGATCTTCAAGCTCTACTGGAGCGAGTATCACCGCGTGGTCACCGAACTCGCGATGGACATCATGGGCGCCGACGCGCTGGTCCCGAACGGAAGGACCCCCCTGAGCTCGTTCCAGACTGATGACGGGAGCGCCCCGAACTCTTCGGGTTCGTGGGCCAATACTTTCTTGAACGCCCGTGCTGGAACGATCTATGCCGGCACGTCTCAGGTCCAGCGCAATATCCTTGGCGAGATGGTGCTCGGGCTGCCGAAAGAGCCGAGATGACACGACGCCGCCCTGCGCCGATCGCGTGGCTGGGGGTGGCGGCAGCCGTGTGCTCGCGGCCGGGCCTGTGGCCCACAGCGGCGAGGCAGACCGGACGGCTCGCCCGTAGGGGCTGGTGGCGGCGCCCGCCGTTCCTGCCGCTTCCCGGTACGGACTACCTGCGCTTTCGCATGGAGACGCAGTACGGCGATGGACTGCACCGCCCGAAGCCGATCGATGTGATCGACTACCTGACATGGTGCCGCCAGATCGAACGTCTCGGGGTAACACCGGCGTGAGACCCGAGCGCAAGCTCCTGTCCCCGGGGCCGGGGACCCGCTGATCATGGGGAGCGCGCTCGTCCTCAACGCCACCTACGAGCCGCTTTCGGTTGTGCCCGCACGACGTGCTCTCTGTCTCGTCCTCGCCGGCAAGGCCGAGGTCGTTCACGAGGAGGGAGAACTCATCCGTTCGGCCGCACTGTCGTTCCTCGTGCCGACGGTCATCCGCCTCCGTTACGTGGTGCGAGTGCCCTTCGTGCGCCGTACAGCGCTCTCCCGGCGGGCCGTGTTCATCCGTGACCAGTATCGGTGTCAGTACTGCGGCGGGTTCGCCGACTCGATCGATCACGTCATGCCGCGTTCGCGTGGCGGACGACACGCATGGGACAACGTCGCCGCAGCCTGTCGGCCCTGCAACCTGCGTAAACGCGATCGCACGCCGGACGAGGCGGGTATGAGGCTCGCGTCGATGCCGCGCGTACCGCGGGACGGTGCGTGGATCGACGCCACGGTCGGCCGGGTGCCGGACGCGTGGTTGCCATATCTGGCACGAGCCTCCTGACTTCGCGCATTTCCTTGGCAGACTTCTCGGGTGGAATGCGTCGTGGAATCAGTGCGCGGAATCGCAGCCGAACTACACGACCGTGACCTCCCTTCACCCGTGGTTCCCTCGCTCTGGTGGTTCGAACTCACACGACCCGCATTGATCCTTGGGTCCACCCAGTCCGACAGTGTCGTCGACCACGAGTCCTGTCGCCAGGGCGGCGTGGACGTGGTGCGCCGTCACAGCGGTGGCGGGGCCGTGTTGCTCGTACCGGGGGACGTCACTTGGTTCGACATCATCATTCCCCGCAGCCATCCGCAGTGGGACGATGACGTGTCGCGGGCCGCTTGGTGGGTTGGTGAGGCAGTTGAGCGTGCACTCGGTGATGAGACGCTCACCGTTCACCGTGGGCCGATGATCTCCTCCGCTTGGTCCGCCACGGTGTGTTTCGCCGGTCTCGGTCCGGGTGAGGTAACCCGCGGTGGGGCAAAGGTGCTCGGTCTCAGCCAGCGCCGCACACGGGACCTCATCCGGTACCAGTGCGCGCTGTACCGCCGTTGGGATCCGGTGCTGTTGGCCGGCCTGCTGGCCCCGGGCGGCCCATCAGCCGCCGATCTCGAGGACGTGGTGGGCGTAGCGGAACTCGATCTCGATGCACTCGTGCGCTCATTGGGGAAGCAATGAATCCGGGTGAGCAGACGGGCGGCGGGCGTATCGCCGTCATCGGCTCCGGCGTCTCGGGGATGACCGCTGCGTACCTTCTGTCACGACGTTTCGCGGTCACGCTCTTCGAGCGTGATACCCGCCTTGGGGGCCACGTTCACACCCACTCGATCGCCGATCCATCCGGCGTGACGGTTGCCGTTGACAGCGGTTTCATCGTGCACAACGACGACACCTACCCGCTGTTGCGCAGGCTCTTCGCGGAACTCGGGGTCGAGCGGCACGCCACCGAGATGAGCATGAGCATCTCGGACGCGGCTTCGGGGCTCGAGTACGCCGGCGGTCGCGGGGCAAAGGGTGTCTTCGCCCAGCCCCGCCGTGCGCTGGACCCCTCGTTCCTCGGCCTGCTCGGCGAGGTTCGTCGGTTCCACCGCTCGGCGAGGAAGCTCCTCGAGCGGACTGATGACTCCGAGCAGACGACGTACGGGGATTTCCTCGCGGAGCAGCGTTTTTCGACGCGGTTCATCGATCTCTTCGCAGTGCCTGTGGTCTCGTGTGTCTGGTCGATGGGTGCTTCCACAGCGCTCAACTATCCAGCGAGGTATCTCTTCCAGTTCCTCGCGAACCACGGGATGCTCGCCGTCTCCGGATCGCCGAGTTGGTACACGGTCGTGGGCGGGGCGAGGACCTATGTCGATGCGATTGCGTCGAGGTTGCCAGACGTCAGAGTGGCACGAGGGGTAACGGCGGTGCGCCGCGATCATGGCGCGGTCGTGCTGACGACCTCGGACGGTGGGGTCGAGAATTTTGACGGGGTCGTCGTGGCCACCCACCCGAAGGAGGCGCTAGCGCTGCTCGCCGACGCTACCGTCGCTGAGCGGGAGGTGCTCGGTGCGTTCCGGTACTCGGCGAGTGAGGTGGTCCTGCACACCGATGCGCGACTCCTGCCGGCCTCGCGCCGGGCGCGGGCCGCATGGAACTACCGGACTCCGGGTACGGATGCGCAGCGCGAGCAACCGGTGGTCACTTACTGGATGAACCGGCTCCAGGGCCTGGAGACCGAACGCGAGTATCTCGTCACCCTCAACGCCCGCGACCGGATCGCACCGGATCGGGTGCTTGCAGTGATGCAGTACGAACACCCGGTCTACGACCTCGAATCGGTGGCAGCGCAGGCTCGTCTGGGTTCGCTCGCCACTCATCGAACGGTGTTCGCCGGCGCGTACCACGGGTGGGGGTTCCACGAGGACGGGTGTCGCTCGGGAGTCGAGGCGGCTCAACACTTCGGGGTGACCTGGTGAACACAGTCGACGACCTTCCGGTGCTGCCGGCCATCGTCCGAGGAACACTCGTGCACCGACGTGCCGATCCGGTTCGGCATGCCTTCCGGAACCGCGTGTACCAGTGGCTCGTCGACCTCGACGACGTGCCCGCGCCGCGGGGTTGGCGACATCTCGCCTGCTCGTTCGACGCCAGCGATCACCTTGGCGGCACCCTGCCGGGGGCGTCGGCTGACATCCGCACGAATGTCGAGCGGTTTCTTGCGCAACGGGGGATTGACGCCCGTGCAGGCCGCATGGTGATGCTCGCGAACTCTCGCGTGCTTGGCCATGTCTTCGACCCGCTGTCCGTGTTCTGGTGTTTCGCCCCGGACGGCAATTTGCTCTGCGCGATCGCGGAAGTACACAACACCTACGGGGAGCGGCATGCCTACCTCGTTCGTCCGGGAGGCAACGGGAGGGCCGAGGTGGACAAGGAGTTCTACGTGTCACCGTTCAACGACGTGTCGGGCCGCTATGCCATGCAACTCGCCCTTACCGGTGGGACCGTGCGCACGGCGATCACGCTCCACCGACCCGGCCGCAGTCCGTTCGTCGCAGCCTTCGTTGGCACCGGCACGGCAGCCACGGCTTCGTCGCTCGCGTGTACGTTGATTCGGTACCCGCTCATGCCCCAGCGCGTGACGCTTGCGATCAGGCTGCACGGATTGTGGCTCTGGGCGCGTCGTCTTCCCGTCGTGAAGAGACTTCCGCACGTACACCAGGACGGTGTGGCATGAGCGACATGACCGACCTCGATGGGTTCGCAGGTGACCGCTGGCCGGGTGTGTTCGACGCCCCCCTATCGAGGCTCCGGGCATCGATCGCGCGCCGGATCATGCGCAGCGCCGCGAATCGACTGGCAGTGCGTGTCCACGTCGCTGACGGGGAGGTCATGGGCGGTGGTGGACCGGACTCGCCTGTCCTCGTGATCCACCGGCCGGATGCGTTCTTCTCCCGCCTCGGAACGGATGCCAAGATCGGGTTCGGCGAGTCCTACATGGCGGGGGAGTGGGCACCTGCCCCCGGTACGGACCTCGCGGACCTGCTGACGCCGTTCGCGGCAAACATGGCAGATCTCGTTCCCCGGCCGCTCCAGAGGCTCCGACGCCTTGCCGAACAGCGCCAGCCACCGGACGAGGAAAACACGGTGGAGCAGGCGAGGCGCAACATCGGCCGTCACTACGACCTCTCCAACGACATGTTCGCCACGTTCCTCGACGAGACAATGACGTACTCGTCCGCGCTGTTTGCCGACGGCGACGATCTCGCCGGGGCCCAGCGCCGAAAGATTGGGGCGGTGCTCGATCTGGCCGGTGTCCGTGCGGGCACCGAACTTCTCGAGATCGGTACCGGCTGGGGGCAGTTGGCGATCCAGGCGGCCCAGCGGGGTGCTCGAGTAACCACCCTGACGCTGTCTTCTGAGCAGCAGGGACTGGCAGCCGACCGGGTTCGCGAGGCGGGTGTCGCTGACCGTGTGGATATTCGTCTCCTCGATTACCGCCTCGTACAGGGTTCGTTCGACGCGATCGTGAGTGTCGAGATGATCGAGGCAGTGGGCGTCAAGTACTGGCCGCAGTACTTCGCCACCATGGACCGACTGTTGCGTCCCGGTGGCACTGTCGGCCTGCAGGCAATCACGATCTCCCACGAACGGCTGCTCGCCACGATGCAGGCGTATTCGTGGATCCACAAGTATGTGTTCCCCGGTGGGATCATCCCGTCGGTTCGGGCGATCGAGGACACCTGCCACGCCGGGACGTCACTGAGAGTGTCCCGTCTCGACACCTTTGGATCGGACTACGCGCGGACGCTGCGAATCTGGCGCCAGAACTTCCTAGCGAACTGGCCCCGGGTGGAGAGCGAACGGTTCGACGGAATTTTCCGTCGGATGTGGGAGTTCTACCTGGCGTACTGCGAGGCCGGGTTCGCCAGCAGCTACCTCGACGTCGCGCAGATCCAGCTGACTCGCGGCTCCTGACGGCCGCCGACGGCGGAGTTCTTAGCCCAGCAGGTGGGGGCCAGTGGGGGAACGTCGCGCTGTGTATGGGGCGTCCCCAACGTCCCCCACCGTTGTTTGACCGCTCAAGGTGGTGCTTTTCGGCGTTCCTCCGACGATTTGCCGCACTTTCGCGCGCTCCGCGCGCGCAGTGTCGAAAGATTCTGACCGTCGGTGGTGAAATGTGGGGGAGAAGGCTTGACGGAGGGGGGTGAGTGGGGAATAATGGGGACACGTGGAGAACGGGTCGCCGTGATTCACCGCTCACACAAGGAGATGCCGGGAACCCATGCAGCGCTTCGTAGGTCGCTACGAGCGCCAAGTCGACGACAAGGGTCGACTGGCGCTGCCGTCAGCGTTCCGTGCGCGCTTTGAGCCCCGGTGCTTCCTTGCTAGAGGCCAGGACGGATGTATCGATGTGATGACCGAGGAGGGGTTCGACGAGATGGTTGCCGAGCTGCTCGACAAGGTGAAACGGGGGGAGATGAGCAAGTCGCAGCAGCGAGCACTCTCCGGCGACACCGCCGAGGTGGCCCTCGACGCTCAGGGTCGCTTCCTCATCACCCAGGAACTGCGGGAATTCTCGGGCATCGAGCCCAAGGCCGCCGTGATCGTTGCCGGTTCGTTTGACCGGGTCGAGATCTGGAACCCCGTCCAGTACTCGCAGCAGATCGAACACGGGAGTGCCCTGATCAAGGGCACGTCGAGTTGAGAGGAGTGTGAGGAACGAGACAGACGTGACCCCTATGACGTTCCGCTCATCGGCAGCTTCCCGACCAGCAAGATGGTTAGCCCCAACTCCGCCCGCTTCCATCTCGCTTGTTCCGGGGAGAAATCCCGGCAGCACTGCTGGTCGGGGAGCTGCCCGTGAGCGGAACCCGCAGGATCCGTACGGCGTCCCAACACGGTCCGTTCGATGACGGGCGGCTTCCGGCACGAGCCGGTCATGCTTGCCGAGATCATCGAGGTCTTCGACGGAGTGCCCGCCGGATGGCTGGTTGACATGACGCTCGGCGGCGGCGGACACGCCCGTGGCCTGCTTGAGCGGCGACCTGACTGCCGACTTCTCGGCCTGGACCGCGATCAAGAGGCACTTGCCGCAGCGACGACAGTCCTTGCCCCGTTTGAAGAGCGGGTGGTCACCCGCCACGCACGTTTCGACTCCCTCCACGACGTCATGGCTGCACTCGCGATCTCCTCGGTGTCCGGTGTGCTGTTCGACCTCGGCGTCTCGTCCCACCAGTTCGACGAGGGCGACCGTGGGTTCTCCTATCGCTTTGACGGCCCGCTCGACATGCGAATGGATGCCTCGACCGGTCCCAGCGCCACGGATGTCGTGAACGGCTACGGCGTCGACGAACTGACCCGCGTACTCCGCGAGTTCGGTGACGAGCGCTTTGCCTACCGAATCGCGAACGCGATCGTTGCGAGTCGCCCAGTGCGCACGACCGCCCAGTTGGCCGAGATCGTGCGGGACGCGATTCCCGCTCCGGCCCGACGGACGGGAGGTCATCCCGCGAAGCGCACGTTCCAGGCGATCCGCATCGAGGTGAATCAGGAACTCGAGATCCTTCCGGATGCACTCGGGCAGGCGATCGACGCGCTGTCGGTGGGCGGCAGGGTTGGCGTGCTCTCATACCACTCGGGTGAGGACCGGATCGTCAAGCACGCGTTTCGTGAAGCAGCAACAGGCGGATGCGCCTGTCCCACAGGGCTGCCCTGTGGATGCGGTGCCTCCCCGACCGTGCGAATCATGCGACCGGCTAAGCGCGTGCCGTCGGCAGGCGAGCGGGATCGCAATCCACGAGCGTCATCGGCGATCCTGCGTGTCGTCGAGAAGGTTGCTGTCACTGGGGTGGCGCAGTGAGCGCTGCAGCCGCCCAGCGACTCGAGCGCCGTTCGGACATCGCCCCCCGGCGTGCGAACACCAGCGCTCACACTCGCCCTGAGACGCGACCGCAGACGCAGCGCGGCGCGTCCCCCGCAATCCGCCAGCCGCAGCTCCGACGCCGGGTCGTCCACCTGGCAGCACCGAGCACCCTCGAGCGCCGGGCGACGAGCCGGCCGCTTCCAGCAGATCTCGCCGCGCTCTCCCAGGTGCAGGTCTTCCGACCGCGGGCCGAATCCGGCGCGGTCGCCCGGAGTGAGCAGCGTCAGGCCTCCCGAACCAACCTGCGATCGGTGCCCCAGCGGCGACGGATCGCATCGATTCTCGCTCCTGCCCTCGTGGTGGTGTTCCTTGCCATGCTGGGTGTCACCACCTTCCAGACCCGGATGGCGGAAGAACAGGTCAAGCTAGACCAACTGCAGGTCAAGGTCGACAAGGCCCGGGAACTCCACCAGTCCCTCGAGCGCGAACGGGCGGAACTGCGCTCGCCGGTGCATCTCGGCAGGGAGGCAGCGACCATGAAGATGAGCGCTGCCGATGCGGTTGGTTTCGTGACTGTGGACGCACAGACGTACACGGAGGTGCTCGCAGCGTCCGCGGCAATGCCGTTGGACGAATCCGGTGCGAGACCATGACAATGACCGAGGGAACGCGTCAGCGGCCCACACTCGGTGACGTAACGTCCGGCACCGGTCCATCGGGGGGCGCCCCCCGGCTGCTGCGTCGCCGGAGTGAGGACCGCCGCGATGCACACGAGTTCCGGGTTGGGGCCCTCCGCAAGCGGATGGTGTTCGTCCTGGTAGCGATTGCCCTCTGTTTCGCCGGCATCCTCGTGCGCGTCGGGATGCTGCAGACGACGCAGGCAAAGGCCTATCAGGCCTACACCGTCCGTCAGCGGGCGAAGAACGAGACCCTGCCGGCGCCGCGTGGGCAGATCCTTGACCGCAGCGGTCGTCCTCTGGCGATGTCGGTGGCCTCGAAGTCGATCTACGCGGATCCGCGGGCCATCGTCGACCCGGGTCGGACCGTGGTGGCCCTCGCACGGGTGCTCGGGTTCAGCGCTAAACGCCAGAAAGCGTTGCTCGCTCAGCTCTCGGTGCCGAGCACGAGCTTTGTGTATGTAGCGCGTGAGGTGGAGACAGAGACGGCTCTGGTGGTCGAGAACCTGAAGCTCCCGGGCATCGGCAGTATCGACGAGACGCGTCGCTATCTCCCCAACGCGGAGGTCGGCCGAGGTGTGATCGGGCTGGCGGACGTCGATGGTCACGGCAGCGCAGGTTTGGAGAAGCAGTACGACCGGCTCCTGACCGGTGTCGACGGGCAGTTGCGCCAGATCAAGGGAACCAAGGGTCGTTCGATCCCGTCGAGCCGCAAGGCCCTGATCGCAGCGGTGCCCGGCAACGACGTACGGCTAACGATCGACCTCGCGCTGCAGTACCAGACCGAGCAGGCACTGATGGCGAAGGTGAACGAGCTCGGGGCGCGAGGAGCATCTGCGATCGTGATGGACTCGCGAACCGGCGAGATCCTCGCCATGGCCTCGGTGCGTCGTGACCCCGAGACCGATGTGGTCCGGGTGGGGGCAGGCAACTATGCGGCGGTGGACTCCTACGAGCCCGGCTCAGTGGCCAAGGTGATCACCATCGCCGCAGCCCTCAACGAAAAGAAGGTCACCGCCCAGACAAGCTTCCTCGTGCCCTTCCGAAAGAAGTACTGGGACGAATGGTTGCATGACGCCGAGGTGCACCCCACCCAATCCCTCACTGTTCACGAGATCCTCGCGAAGTCATCAAACATCGGAACGATCTTCGTGTCCGAGACCATCGGGCCCGATAAGCAGGAGTCCTACATGAGGGCCTTCGGCCTCGGCGAACCGACAGCACTGGACTTCCCCGGGGAGGCCCGCGGGATCCTGCGACCGAACGCCAAGTGGCGCGGCACGGAGAACGTCACTGTGGCCTACGGGCAGGGAGTTGCCGCTACCGCGATCCAATTGATCAGCGCCGTCAACGTGATCGCGAACGGGGGCGTGTACGTGGCGCCGAAACTCGTGGCGTCGATCGTGTCCCCCCTCGGCAAGCAGGGCGACACGATGCCGTCGGCATCCCGACGTGTGGTGTCTGCCAGCGTTGCCTCGCAGATGAATTTCCTCATGCGGGACGTGGTGTGCTCCGGTACCGCGAAGGGATGGGCCGGGATCAAGGGGTACACGATCGCCGGCAAGACCGGTACGGGGTACAAGGCGCAGAGAAATGGGACCTACTTCGACGAGCAGGGAAGGCGTGCCTATTACGCATCGTTCGTCGGGTTCCTCCCGGCGGAGGACCCGAAGATCACGGTCCTCGTCTCGATCGACGAGCCGCCCCCCGGTGCGGCCCATTTCGGTGCGAACACCGCCGCTCCGGTCTTCAACAGGATCGCGCGGGCCGCAATCGTGAACCTCGGGATCCAGGCGCCCACGAATGCCTCGGGGTGCCCGTCGAGGACGTCGAGCAACAAATGACGGCCACGACCCCCCATCGGGAGTCCACCCTCGGGTCGGTGCTTGCCCGGTGCCCGTCTGTACCCGGATGGCGCCTGCTCGGCAGCGATGGTGCGGTGGTGTCGGGGATCACGCACGACTCGCGACTCGTGGGGGCGCATTCGATCTTTTGTTGTCTCCGGGGCGAGCGTGTGGACGGCCACGATCACGCGCTGTCGGCGATTGCGGCCGGTGCCTCCGTCCTCGTGGTAGACCACGCCCTCGATGTCCCGGTTCCCCAGGTGGTCGTGGACGACGTAAGGATGGCCATGGCGATGCTGGCCTGTTCGGTCTACGGATACCCCTCGCACCGGCTGAACGTCATCGGCATCACCGGTACCAACGGCAAGACGACAACTGCGCACCTCGTCGGCGAGATCTTCCGTCATGCCGGCCGGCCGTCGTCGACGATCGGCACGCTCACGGGAGATCTCACGACACCCGAGGCGCCGGACCTCCAGCGGACGCTCTCGGACCTCGCGGACAGCGGAGTGACGACTGTTGCTGTCGAGGTTTCCTCGCACGCGCTTGTGCAGCACCGGGTGGACGGCACGAGGTTCGCCGTGTCGATCTTCACCAATCTGGGTCGTGATCATCTCGACCTCCACGGGGACGAAGAGACATACTTCCGCGCCAAGGCGAGCCTCTTCACGCCCGGCCTGACGGATCTCGGGGTGATCAATGCGGATGACCCGGCGGGGCAGAGGGTCCTCGCGAGTGCTGCCGTACCCCTTGTCGCGTATTCGCTGGCCGATACTGATCACGTCGAGGTGATGGCGGACCATCTTCGCTTCGGGTGGCGCGGCAGAGTGATCGACCTCCCGATCGGTGGCGAGTTCAACATCTCCAACTCGATCGCCGCCGCTACTGCGGCGAACGAACTCGGCATCTCACTCGACGACATCGTCAACGGTCTCGCGGGTGCAACGCCGGTGCCGGGGAGGTTTGAGCCGATCCGGTCCGGTCAGCCCTTCCACGTCGTGGTGGACTACGCCCACACCCCGGACGCACTGGCGGCCGTTCTCCGTTCGGCTCGCCGTGCGGCCCTCGGGAATCGGGTGATCGTGGTGTTCGGCTGCGGTGGGGACCGGGACCGGTTCAAGCGCCCGCTCATGGGAGCAGTGGCTGCCGACCTTGCGGACCTCGTCATCGTCACCTCGGACAACCCGCGCAGCGAGGACCCGCAGGGCATTATCTCTGGGATCGTGGCCGGTTTCCCTCTGGAATGCCTCGCAAACATGGTGGTTGAGTCGGATCGCGCAGTCGCGATCGAGGCGTCCTTTAGGCTCGCGCATCCCGGTGACGTTGTGGTGCTTGCGGGCAAGGGCCACGAAACCACCCAGACGATTGGTGATCAGGTGATCGAGTTCGACGATCGAGTTGTGGCACGACGGATCCTGGGGAACCTGCGATGATCGCGATCTTCCTCTCGGGCGCCGTGTCCCTCCTCGCCTCGCTGTTGTCGACCCGATTCCTCATCCGTTTCTTCAAGAACCTCGGCAAGGGTCAGCCGATCCTGACAAAGGACGAGAACAACGCGGTTGTCGCCGAACACTCGCATAAACACGGCACGCCGACGATGGGCGGCATCGCCATCGTGCTCTCGGCGATCGTGGGGTACATCGTCACCCACATCCGGCGCGGAGTGGTGTTCTCGGACCAGGCGATGATCATGCTGCTGGCCGTCGTCGTCATGGCCCTCCTCGGACTCGCGGACGACATCGCAAAGGTGCGCAAGGGCCGCAACCGCGGTGTGTTCTGGAAGGTCAAGGGCTACATCACCCTTGCGATCAGCATGGGACTCGCCCTGTTGCTCGCGCTCACCACCAACGTGTCGCGAACCCTGTCGTTCACCCGCCACGACAACCCTGGCTGGCAACTGCACCTCGTGATTTGGGTGCTGTGGACCGGGTTCATCATTTTCGCGACCACCAACGCGGTCAACGTGACCGACGGTCTGGACGGGCTTGCCGGCGGGTCTGCCGTGCTCGGGTTCGCCGCGTTCACGATCATCGCGTACTGGGCGTTCCGGAACCCACAGATCTACGCGTTCAAGGCTGGTGTGCGGGAAGGCGTGGTGAACCCCCTCGACCTTGCGGTTGTGGGTGCTGCTTTCGCTGGGGCCTGCATCGGCTTCCTCTGGTGGAACGCAGCCCCTGCGCGCATCTTCATGGGCGACGTGGGCGCGCTCGGTATCGGAGCGGCTCTCTCCATGCTGGCGATCACCACCGACACGCACCTGCTCCTGGTGCTGATCTGCGGCCTCAACGTGATGGAGATCGGATCGGTTGCCATCCAGATGGGCTATTTCCGTGCGAGCGGGCGCAAGAAGCGCCTCTTCAGGATGTCGCCGATCCATCACCACTTCGAGCTGTCCGGTTGGCCCGAGACGACGGTGATCATCAGGTTCTGGATCATCTCCGGACTGTGCGTTGCCGCAGCACTCGCCCTCTTCATCGCCGACTTCGTCCACGTGCAGAGATAGCAAGGTATGAGCTCCACCACCTCGGGACTCGATTCCCCCCGGCAGCTTCGGCGGGCGGAGCTGGCATCACGGCGACGGCACCCTGCAGGTCGCGAGGTGGTGCACACGGGCCCGCTTCCGGTCTCGTACTACGTGATCGCGATCGTGATGGCGATCCTCGTGCCACTCGGCCTGGTCATGGTGCTCTCGTCGTCCTCTGTCACACAGTTCCAGGCCGGGAACTCGCCGTGGAGATACTTTCAGCGTCAGGTGATCTGGGCCGTCGCCGGGCTATTCGTGATGTGGGTCGCGCTTCGCATGCCACTGCGCCGCATCCGGATGTTCTGTCGCAGCTTCTGGTTGCTGTCGATGGGCCTCATGCTCGTGCCGTTCGTGCCGGGAATCGGTGTGTCCGTGCGGGGTGCGCGCGCGTGGGTGGGCATCGGCCCCCTCGTCTTCCAGCCGTCGGAGTTCCTGAAGCTCGCGGTGCTGCTCGTGGTGGCAGACGTCATCACCCGACGTGGCAGCAGGATGGGCGAGCTCAAGCAGGTGATGCTCCCGTGCCTCACCGTGATCGGGCTCGCCGCGTTCATGATGGTTGCCCAGAACGACCTCGGCTCGGCGATCGTGCTCGGCTCGATTGGGCTGTCGGTGCTCTTCCTCGCCGGCGCACCGCTGCTGCCGATGTTCGGGGTCTCGGCGGGGTTGAGCGGCACAGCGGTGGCGTTCGCACTGAGCACTCCCTACCGCCGTCAGCGCTGGACGTCATTCCTCGACCTGATGAACAGTCGGGAGGGCGACGGGTACCAAACCTGGCAGTCGATCCTCAGCATCTCTAACGGGGGTCTGACCGGTCGTGGCGTGGGTGCCGGATCGGGCAAGTGGGGATACGTCCCCCTCGCCCACTCCGACTTCATCTTCGCGGTCCTCGCCGAGGAACTCGGCTTCATCGGCGTGTTCGCCATCCTCGGTGCCTATGTTGCGCTCATCTGGGCAGGCACGCTGGTAGCGCTCGCGTGCAAGGACCGCTTCGGCTCGCTCGTCGCCGGGGGGGTCGTCTGTTGGATCGGGATCCAGACCGTCATCAATGTCGGTGGGGTGGTTGGCCTCATGCCGGTGACCGGGCTGACGCTTCCCTTCCTGTCGTACGGCGGTTCCTCGTTGCTGTCGATGATGGCAGCGGGTGGCCTGCTGCTGAACGTGGCCCGTAACGGTCGATGAGCGATCGGGTCTTCGCCGTAGTGGCCGGTGGCGGCACCGCCGGGCACGTGCTCCCGGCGCTCGCCGTAGCCGAGGGCCTCGTCGCGCTCGGCCATGCGGCCGACGAGATCCACTTCATGGGAACCTCACGCGGGGTTGAGGTCGATCTCCTCCCGCCATCCGGGTTTCCGTACAGCTTCTTCGACGTGATCGGCTTCCAGCGGTCGTTCGGCTGGAGGGGCATCGTCAGCAACGTCTCGTTCCTCGTTCGGCTGCACCGCGCCCGCCGGGAGGCGATTCGCCTGCTCGGCAAACTCGCTCCCGCTGTCGTCGTGTCGGTGGGTGGCTATGCGAGCCTCCCTGCAGTGCTGGCGGCGCGCAAGCTCGATCTCCCGGTCGTGGTGGTCAGCTACGACAAGCGGCCCGGTCGTGCGAGCAGGCTCGCCGCAGGGCGCGCAGCAGCCTGTGCCGTCGCCTTCCCCGACTCCCCGCTCCCGCACGCCGTGTACACCGGTGCGCCACTCCGCCGGGCGGTGGTGGAGGTCGACCGCGCACGAGACCGGTCCGGCGCCCGTGCCGAGCTCGGCATCCCCGAGGACCGGTTCCTCATCGTCGTGATGGGTGGATCGCTGGGTTCGGGGATCCTGAATTCGGCGGTCGTCGAGTACGTCGAGACCCATGCTGGCCGGCTTGATCTTGCTGTTCGGCACCTCTGTGGCGAGCGATTTGTTGCGGGGATGCCACCCAGGCGGGACGGCTCAGCGGGCATTCTGTATGACGTGATTGGGTTCGAGTCGAGAATGCCGGCGGTGTATGCCGCCGCAGACCTGCTGGTCGGCAGGGGAGGGGCGAGCACGGTCTGCGAGGTTGCGGCCGTCGGAATCCCGTCGATCCTTGTGCCGTGGGCCGGTGCGGCGGAAGACCACCAGACGGAGAACGTCCGTTGGCTCTCTGACCAGGGCGGCGCCGTGCTGGTCACCGAGGCTCAGCTGACGCCGGAGCGATTCGCGACCGAGGTCGATCGCCTCCGCGGCAATGACGCTGCCTGTGTAGCGCTCGCCGATGCAGCCCGGGAGGCGGGGGGCAAGCACCGCAGCAAGGCGCTTGCCCGTCTCATCGAGGCCGTGGGCCGTGGCTGACGGCCGCCCTGTAGTACCGCTTGACCTGTCGCGCCCCGGCCGGTACCACGTCATCGGGGTAGGCGGTCCCGGAATGAGCGCGCTCGCTCTCGTGCTCGCGGAGATGGGTCACACCGTCTCGGGCAGCGACCTGCGCGAGGTCCCGGTGCTCAACCGCCTCCGTAGCGCCGGCGTGGAGGTTCACATCGGGCACAGCCGTCATCACGTTGACGGCTGCGATGCCGTCACGTACTCGACGGCGATCCCCGAGCGAAATATCGAGCTCGTCGCCTCCCGGGAGAAGGGGATCGTCACCTTGCACCGCGCGGGCATGCTGGCCTCGATCTGTGCGATGACACGTGCGGTCGGCGTTGCCGGAACACACGGCAAGACCACGACGTCGTCGATGATGATGCTGGTGATGGCGGCCGCCGGTCTGCGGCCGAGCTTCGTGATCGGCGGCGACGTCACCGACATCGGGACGGGTGCGCAGTGGACCGGAAGCGAATGGTCCGTCGTGGAGGCGGACGAGAGTGACTTCACCCATCTGCAGCTACCCCTTGCCGCCACCATCCTGACGAACGTCGATGTCGACCATCTGGAGAACTACGGCTCCTTCGACGCGATCGTGGCCGGATTCGAGCAGTATCTGGACCAGGTCGACGGGCCCAAGGTGCTCTGCGCCGACGACGAAGTCTGTCGCCGACTGGCGGCCGTCCGAGACGTCGTTACCTATGGAACCGCGCCGGATGCTGACTACCGGATTGTCGATGCGGAGTCGTCTGCGGGCACCTGGCGATTCGTCGTGGTCCGTCGTGGCGAGACGCTCGGCGAGGTCAATCTGCCCCTGCGTGGGATGCACAATGTTCGCAACGCGACCGCCGTCGTCGCGATGGCCACCGAGCTCGGTGTCGCCTTCGGGGTGATCGCGCAGTCCCTCGAGCGGTTCGGTGGTGTGGCCCGTCGGCTCGACTTCCGTGGATCGCACGGCGGGGCGACCTTCGTCGACGACTACGGGCACATCCCGAACGAGATTGCTGCAGCGCTCGACGCGTTGCGGTCAAGCGGCGACGGTTTCTCGCGTGTCGTGGCGGTGTTTCAGCCGAACCGCTACCGCAGGATGGCGCTGCTGTCGCCCGAGTACCGGGACGCCTTCGTTGCTGCCGATGTCACGGTTATCACGGAGATCTACCCCTCGGGGGACGCCCCGATCCCCGGTGTCACGGGAAAGCTCGTGGTCAACGCGATTCTGGATGCGCACCCGCACCAGCGCGTGGTGTGGCTGCCACGACGCCACGACCTCGTCGAGTTTCTCGCCCGGGAAGTCCGCTCCGGGGATGTCTGCGTGTCGATGGGGTGCGGCGACGTTGCCGGCCTTCCCTCCGAGGTGCTCGCGCGACGGGCCGAACTTGACGCGGAACGGTTCGCAACGTGATCGACACGACGCCGGGCGGCGCGGTCGAGCACGCGGCTGCACTCCTCGGTTCGCTCGCGGAGCGAGAGGTGCCGCTCGCACCGCTCACCACGTACCGGGTGGGCGGCGCCGCGCGTCTCTTCGTGCGGATCGGGTCGTTGACGGATCTCGAGCAGGTGGCCACGGCACACCTGGCGACGGGCCTCCCCGTACTCGTGATCGGCCGTGGGTCGAACCTGCTCGTCGCCGACTCGGGGTTCAACGGCATCGCCGTCACGTTCGGGGAGGCCGCCACTGAGATCGGGATTACCGGCCTCGACGTGGTCGCCGGTGGCTTCGCCCTGCTGCCGGTACTCGCACGGCGGTCTGCGGCAGCGGGACTGACCGGTCTCGAGTGGGCTGTGGGTGTCCCCGGCTCGGTGGGGGGTGGGGTTCGCATGAACGCTGGCGGGCACGGGTCTGACACTGCTGCGTCCCTCGTCGACGTCGATGTCTTCGACCTGCGGCTTGGCCAACGGTGCCGTAAGGGTGCGCACTCGCTCGGCCTGCGGTTCCGCGGCTCCGACCTAGGGGATCACGAGATCGTGCTCAGTGCAACGTTCCGGCTCGCGCCCGGGGACGTCGCGTCGAGCGAGCGCGAGATCACCGAGATCGTGAGATGGCGCCGCGAGCATCAACCGGGCGGCCAGAATGCAGGTTCGGTGTTCGTAAACCCTTCTCCAGGAGCGCTTGCCGCGGGGCAGGTCATCGACGAACTTGGCCTGCGCGGGGCGAGGATCGGCACGGCGTTCGTCTCTGACAAGCACGCAAACTTCATCCAGGCCACCGAGGGTGGAACAGCCGCCGATGTCCACGCCCTGATCGAGATGATCTCCGAGCGCGTCTGGTCCGAGCGCGGAATTCGCCTGCGCAGCGAGATCCGCCTCGTGGGTTTCGACGGAGCGGAA
This sequence comes from Actinomycetota bacterium, assembly GCA_009701715.1. Lineage (GTDB taxonomy): Bacteria > Actinomycetota > Acidimicrobiia > Acidimicrobiales > Ilumatobacteraceae > WLJO01. The sequence goes on along the minus strand of WLJO01000011.1, from coordinate 8,282 downwards.
CGATGAGCGAGGCCGACGGCTCCCAACCGCCGAAGCGCCGGACGATCGTCATCGGCGAGCCATCGTTGGACCTGGCTCCCGGGACGGGGCCGATCATCGACCCCCTACTCATCCCGCTTCCTGATGACAACCGTCCGGACGCCAATCGGACCACGACCGCGATGGCGCTGCCCGATGGTGACACCACCGTGACCCTCGCTGACCCACCGTCTGCCGGAGGGGGCCCGCGCACCGTCGTGATCGGTGGCTCCGACGAGGACGACCTCCCGGACCCGAGCTACACAGCGCAGTCATCACGGTCGCCCGACGACCCCCGCGGCCCGAGGGTGCACCCCCGCCTGAAGGCACGTCGCCTTGCAGTGCGTCAACAAGCGGGCCGCCGCCGGATCCTGTGGTCCGCAGTGGCCGGTGTCTTCGTGATGATCTCGCTCGCGACGATCGGTGTGCTGGCGACACCGCTGTTCGCGATCAGCAACATCAAGGTCTCGGGTCTCGTGTACTCGGACCAGGAGTCCGTCTCCGGGATTACCGCAAGCATCCGCAACAAGCCGATTCTCACAGCGGACCTCAACAGTGTGAAGCGCCGCCTCTTGGCGCTCCCGTGGGTGAAGTACGCGACGGTCCAGATGCAGTTCCCCCACACGGTGACCATTCAGATCGCGGAGCGCACCCCGGTAGCGGCATTCCTCGGTGAGGACAATCTGTGGAGGCCGATCGACCCCGAGGGTCGCGTCATCGACGTGCTCGAAGGTCGTCCGGTGGACTACATGCCGATCTACGGCCTGGGCCCGGCGCTCAAGGCGGGAGAGAGCTCGGCGGAGTACGCCAGGGTCGCACAGCTCATCACGGCACTACCCCCGGCGCTCAGGGCGATCGTCAAGGTGTTCGAGGTGGATCAGCAGTACAACGTCTCGATGACCATCCGGATCAGCAAGCGGGGCGACACGTTGGTGGATCTTTGCGCAGCGCGGGACCTCGATGTGCTCCAGGTGGTCTCCCTCACGGCGTTTCTCAACACCAAGGTGAACCCGAAACAGGCGCCACCCGGTCGGATCACTGCGTGCAGGGCCGATCTCATCACGACGTCAGAGTCGTGACGACCGATCGCCGGGCGTGGGCCCTAACCTGCCCGTTCTCGAATCGAAAGACACCCCCCAGCAGATGATTCGTGGGAGAATACGCAAATGACCAATGTGCGGAGGAACGCCTGATGGCCGGATCACCCCAGAACTATCTCGCCGTTATCAAGGTGGTCGGCGTCGGTGGCGGTGGCGTGAACGCCATCAACCGAATGATCGACGCCGGCCTGAAGGGCGTCGAGTTCGTCGCGGTGAACACCGACGCGCAGGCGCTGTTGATGAGCGATGCCGACGTCAAGCTCGACGTCGGCCGAGACCTCACCCGAGGACTCGGGGCCGGAAGCGATCCCGAGGTCGGGCGCGCTGCTGCAGAGGCGCACCGGGACGAGATCGAGGAAGTCATCAAGGGCGCCGACATGGTGTTCATCACCGCGGGTGAGGGCGGGGGCACCGGTACCGGAGCGGCTCCGGTCATCTCCGAGATTGCCCGCAGTCTGGGTGCGCTCACCATCGGTGTGGTCACACGTCCGTTCGCGTTCGAGGGCCGGCGCCGTGCTGTCCAGGCAGAGACCGGCATCCAGAAACTGCGCGAGAAGGTTGACACCATCATCGTCATCCCTAACGACCGCCTGCTCACGGTGTCGAACGACAAGACCAGCGTTCTCAACGCATTCAAGATGGCCGACGAGGTCCTGTTCCAGGGTGTCTCGGGCATCACCAATCTCATCACCACACCTGGCCTGATCAACACCGACTTCGCCGACGTGAAGATGATCCTGTCGAATGCCGGGACGGCGCTGATGGGCATCGGTCAGGCCAGCGGCGACAACCGCGCCACCGCCGCAGCCAAGGCGGCGATCAGCAGCCCGCTACTCGAGAGCACCATCGACGGGGCACGGGGCATCCTGCTCAACATCACCGGACCGAGCGACCTCGGCTTGTTCGAGATGAACTCGGCGGCCGAGATCATCCAGGGCGTCGCCCACCCGGATGCGAACATCATTTTTGGCACGGTCATCGACGACGAGATGGGCGACGAGGTGAAGGTCACGGTGATCGCTGCCGGATTCGACCGCTGGGACTCAGGCACCGCCAAGACGCCGTCGCTCAAGTCGGTCGACTCGGGATCGAGGGCGCCAACCTCCATCAAGGAACTCTTCGGCGACGAGCCCCAGCGGGACCCGCTGGACGACGGCGACGACGACTTCGACGTCCCGTCCTTCCTCAAGTAGCACCGCCGGCCCCGCCGACCGTGTCAACGTCCTTCGCTGACGTTGCCGAACGGGTGCAGCACATCCGGGAGCGAATCCTGCGTGCCGGCGGTGGGGATGTCGGGATCGTCGCGGTCACGAAGGGCTTTGGCGTCGAGGCAATAGCCGCTGCGGTCGCGGCCGGGATCACCATGGTCGGCGAGAACTACGCCCAGGAAGCGGTCCCCAAGGTGCTCAGGGCGCGGGCGGACGGGCTGGAGTTCTCGACGCACTTCATCGGACATCTGCAGTCCAACAAGGTGCGCAGCCTTGCCCCGGTGGTCGACGTTTGGCAGACCATCGACCGCGCCTCGCTCGTCGATGAGGTTGCAGGCAGGGCGGTCGGTGCTCGGGTTTTCGTCCAGGTGAACGCGACCGGGGAGGACACCAAGTTCGGTTGCCTGCCGGGCGATGTAGCCGCGCTGGTGGGGTCTGCCTTCGCTGCGGGCGTTGTAGTCGAGGGGCTCATGGCGATGGGACCGACCGACGGTGATGCCGCCCGGACGAGGGCGGCCTTCGCCACCACGCGAGCCCTCGCTGATCGTCTCGGCCTGCGGGAGTGCTCTATGGGTATGAGCGCAGACCTCGAGATCGCAGTAGCCGAGGGCGCAACATTGGTACGGATCGGCAGCGCACTGTTCGGGCCCCGCTCGTCACACTGACCGCCCGGCTCCGCGCACGGCGCGGTCGCGTGGGTTAGCCTTCCGGGCTGGAGGACACTATGACGCTCTGGAAGAGGGCTATGGATTATCTGGGTCTCGGACCCGAGGATCCGTACGACGACTACGACATGCAACAGCAAGCCGAGCCGCAGCGCGGTGGTCGGCAGGGTCGTCCCGCACCCCAGCAGTGGGACGCCGAGCCCCAGCGTGGCCGCCCCCGCGGAGGCGGTTGGGACGAGGATGCCAACGTGCGCCCCACGTCGACGAGGGTCAGCCCGCGTGACATCGAGCCGGTCCCGCCCCGGCGCCCGGCACCGATGGATTCAGGGGACCCATCCGGCCTCACAGTCCGACTTCCCAACCGGCCGTCGCCCCAGTCTTCGACGGTGCGGACCCATCAGGGCGCCTCGGGCGAGCCGTACACCGTGAAGCCGCGTCGTTTCGACCAGGCCCAGGAAGTTGCCGACAAGTTCAAGGAGGGCCAACCGGTCATCATGAACATCGAGGGTGCCGATCGCGAGGTCTCCCGGCGGCTCATCGATTTCGCAAGCGGCCTGTGCTACGGCCTGAGCGGCTCCATGGAGAAAGTTGCCACCGGCGTGTATCTCCTCAAGCCGTATTCCGGACAGGGCCAGCGGGACGGCTACCAAGACTGAGTTTCTGGCTCGGCTTTTTCATTACATTGCAGCATCAGAGGCGTTACGGCCCGCCGGGGCGCGCCTAGTATCACCCTCATGGACCTCACCCCTGACCAGATTGAGAGTGCATCGTTCCGCGTCGTACGCAAGGGTTTTGACCCAGCTCAGGTGCAGGCATTCCAGCAGGATGTCGCTGCGGCACTAGACAGTGCCATCCAGTACGCCTCGCTCATGGAGCAGCGGGCCAAGGCAGTCGCCAATCGGGCAGCCCAGGCCGACCAGTCGGGAACCGGTTCCACTGTCACCCACGGGGTCGATCACACGCCTCACCAGCCAGCCCTGACGTCGAGCACAGTGGTCATCCGGGCCGACGACGCCGAAATCATCGGGCGCACGCTCGTGCTCGCGCAACACACCGCCGAGCAGACAATCGCGGAGGCCACCGAGCAGGCAGCAGCCGTTCGTGCGGCTGCCGAGGCCGATGTGCTTCGCATGCGGTCTGACGCAGAACTCGAAACCGCTCGTCTCCTCGCCGACGCCCGTGCCGAAGCGCGTCGGGCGGGCGAGGCAGAGCGCTCCGTCGTTATGGGCGAGGTCAACGCCCTACTCGCGAAGCTGGACTTCCTCCGCGACGACGTCCGAGCGATGGACGCCTATGCGGTCGCGCAGCGCCAGCGCCTCGTGGAGGCCTCCGATCTGATGCGTTCGGTGGCAGAGGACACCACAGGGCCCTTCGGCTCGGGGCACGCACCGGCGATCTCGTCGGCGGGGGATTCGCTCCGCACGCAATCACGCTTGGTGCTCTCACCGGTCGCCGCTGCCGCCCCGATCCTTGCCCAGGAGGCGGTGAAGGTGGCTGCTGCCGCGGTGAGCTCGCCCGGCGCAGGCAGCACTGCCACGGTGCCGTTCACGTTGACGTTCTCGGAGCACCCGACGGGCGAAGTCGTCCCGATCCGACCCTCATCCGGACCGGTGTCTGTCCCGAACATCGATGATTGGGACGAGGACCCGGCGGTGCGGATCCGCATCGTGCAGCCCAAGGGCACGACTCCCACCAACGAGTCCTGACACCAACGGTCACGGCCTGCGGGTAGACCCCCGCCGTATGCTTGGCGGCTCATCATGGTGTACCCGAACGTCGATCCCCAGCCCAATCTGCCTGCGCTCGAGTCGGAGGTTCTCGCCTTCTGGGAAGGCGACCGAACCTTTGTCGACTCGGTGGAGCAACGCCCGCTCGACGACGAGTTTGTTTTCTACGACGGCCCCCCCTTCGCCAACGGGCTACCGCACTACGGTCACCTGCTCACAGGGTTCGTGAAGGACTCGATCCCGCGTTACCGCACGATGCGCGGACAGCGGGTCGAGCGCCGCTTCGGCTGGGACTGCCATGGCCTGCCGGCCGAGGTGCAGACCGAGAAGGAACTCGGCATCAGCGGTCACCCGGAGATCACCGAGTACGGCATCGCCGGTTTCAACGAGGCCTGTCGATCGAGCGTGCTGCGCTACACGAGCGAGTGGGAGCGTTACGTCACGCGCCAGGCCCGCTGGGTGGACTTCGCCAACGATTACAAGACGCTCGACCTTCCGTACATGGAGAGCGTCATGTGGGCGTTCAAGACCCTGTGGGACAAGGGTCTCGTGTACGAGGGATTCCGCGTACTCGCTTACTGCTGGCGCTGCGAGACCCCACTGTCGAATACCGAGACTCGGATGGACGACGTCTACCGGGATCGCCAGGACCCGGCGCTGACGGTGGCCTTCGCCCTCGACAATGGCGACAAGATTTTGGCCTGGACCACGACACCGTGGACCCTTCCGTCCAATCTCGCGCTCGCCGTGGGCCCCGACATCGAGTACGCCGTGATGGAGCAGGATGGCCAGCGCTACCTCCTCGCCGAGGCCCGCCTCGGTTCCTACGAGCGCGAGCTTGCGGGCGCCACCCGGGTCGGCACGGTGCTCGGCTCCGAACTGGCCGGGCGCGGGTATACGCCCCTGTTCCCGTTCTTCGCCGACACCCCGAACGCGTTCCAAGTCGTCGCAGCCGAGTTCGTGTCGACCGAGGACGGCACGGGTGTTGTGCATCTGGCGCCCGGCTTCGGCGAGGACGACCAGAACGTCTGCAACTCGGTGGGTATCCCGACGATCTGCCCGATGGACAGTCAGGGTCGCTACACCGCGGAGATCGTGCCGTGGGTCGGCGAGCACGTCTTCGAGGCGAACCCCAAGGTCATCAGGCACCTCAAGGACGCCGGCGTTGTGATCCGGCACGACTCGTACCAGCACAGTTACCCCCATTGCTGGCGATGCGCCGAGCCGCTCGTGTACCGGGCGATCTCCAGCTGGTTCGTCAGGGTGACCGAGTTCCGCGATCGCATGGTCGAGCTGAACCAGCAGATCCGTTGGGTGCCCGAGCACGTGAAAGAGGGTTCGTTCGGCAAGTGGATCGCGAACGCGCGCGACTGGTCAATCAGCCGCAACCGTTTCTGGGGATCGCCGATCCCCGTCTGGAAGAGCGACAACCCGGACTATCCGCGTCTCGACGTCTACGGCTCGATCGAGCAGCTCGAAGCGGACTTCGGGGTGAGGGTTGCTGATCTGCACCGACCCGTTGTCGACGACCTCGTCCGGCCGAATCCCGACGACCCGACCGGGCTCTCGATGATGCGCCGGGTGCCCGAGGTACTCGACTGCTGGTTCGAGTCCGGGTCCATGCCGTTCGCGCAGGTTCACTACCCGTTCGAGAACCGTGACTGGTTCGAGAGCCATTACCCGGGCGACTTCATCGTCGAGTACATCGCGCAGACGCGGGGGTGGTTCTACACGATGCACGTCCTCGCTACGGCGCTGTTCGACCGCCCTGCGTTCCGGACATGCGTCAGCCACGGTGTGGTGCTCGGCGACGACGGCCAGAAGATGTCCAAGCAGTTGCGGAACTACCCGGACCCGATGGTGATCTTTGACACCTACGGCTCCGACGCGATGCGCTGGTACCTGTTGTCGTCGTCGATCCTGCGTGGGGCGGACTTCTCAGTTACCGAGGCAGGAATCCGCGAGACCGTCCGGCAGGTCATCCTCCCGATCTGGAACTCGTGGTACTTCCTGTCGCTCTACGCGAATGCCGCCGGGCTCACGGGGTCCGAGCGAACTGACCAGACGGATGTCCTCGACCGCTATCTCCTCGTGGAGATGGGCCACATGGTGCGAGACGTGAGCGCACACATGGATTCGTACGATCTGTACAGCGCATGCCACAGCATCGCCGGGTTCCTCGACACGCTGACGAACTGGTACATCCGCCGCAGTCGTGATCGCTTCTGGTCCGGGGACCAGGACGCGGTCGACACCCTGCACACGGCCCTCGCAACCGTCTGTCGCGTGGCGGCACCCCTGCTCCCGCTCACGTCCGAGCACGTGTACCGCGCGCTCACCGGCGAGCGCAGTGTGCACCTCACCGAGTGGCCGTCGGCCGATTCCTTCCCGGACGATGTGGACCTGATGACGGGTATGCAACAGGCGCGGGAGATCTGCTCGACGATCCTGTCGATTCGCAAGGCCCACGGACTCCGGGTTCGCCAGCCCCTCGCATCCGCGCTCGTTGCCCGGCATCACAGCGTGGAACTCATCCGGCCACACCTTGACATCGTTCGCGACGAGGTGAACGTAAAGGAGCTGGTCCTCACCACCGATGTCGCGGCCCACGCGTCGTTTGACCTCAACGTCCTACCGAAGGCGCTTGGTCCGAGGCTCGGCGCGGACACCCAACAAGTGATCAAGGCGGTCAAGGCGGGGGACTGGTCGCTGGTCGGCGACAAGGTGATCGCCGGCGGCGTCGAGCTGTTCCCGGGTGAGTTCGAGCAGCGACTCGTGCCGGCTGGTGACGGCGTGTGCGCCGCACTGCCGGATAATGCCGGGGTGGTGGTACTCGATACCGAGATGACGCCCGAACTCGAACGGGAGGGCCTCGCTCGAGACCTCGTGCGTCTAGTGCAGCAGGCGCGACGCGACGCAGGGCTTGCGGTGAGCGATCGGATCGCCCTCACGATCAGCGCCGGCCCAGATTGGCTCGAGGCCCTGCGCGTGCACGAGGCGCTGGTGTCCAGCGAGACCCTCGCCCTGCGGGTTATCGGCGTCGTGTCGGCGGCCGACTCACCTCTTGTCGAGGTGCAGCGGGTCGAACGTCCCTGACGGGTCTCGGGTCTTCGGCGGTAAAGTGCCGCACCGCACCGAAGGAGGCACAGCACCAGATGGCGACTGCGAAGAAGGCCACTCCGGCCAAGAAGGCCGTTCCGGCCAAAAAGGCTGCCGTGAAGAAGGCCGTACCGACGAAGAAGGCTGCTCCTGCCAAGAAGGCGGCACCTGCTGCGAAGAAGGCTGCTCCTGCCAAGAAGGCCCCGGCTGCCACAGCGCCCGCAGCAAAGGTCGCTGCGAAGCCGGCCCCCACCGCCAAGGTCGCGGAGCAGGTCGTGAGCCCCCCGGCGCCGTCGCCGAAACTGCCCCCGCTGAAGCGGGTCGTGAAAAAGGTGATGGCTCCCGTCTACTTGGGACCAAAGCCGATCATCCCCAAGCCCGGTGTGACCGTGACCCCCTCGAAGGACTTCGACGCAAAGTTCCTCGAGACCCAGCGCGCCGTGCTGGTCGAGGAGCGTGTGCAAT
>WLJO01000010.1 GCA_009701715.1 Actinomycetota bacterium | reverse complement strand
TGGCACCCCCGAAGCGCAAGACCGGAAGTGGGCGAGTAACGCCCAAGGGCACCAAGCCCGGAACCCTGCCCACCGCAGGCGCACCGTCGGCTCGGCACAAAGCCAAGCGGAGCGACGACAACGAGCACGAACACCATGCCGCCGAGGCCTCGTCCCGCTATACGCCCAAGGTTCCGCAGTCCGAGAAGGAAAGCCCCCGTTGGTGGCCCGCTCTCATGATCAGCCTCTTTGGTGTGGGCGGAATCCTCATCATGCTCAAGTACCTCGGATGGGTTCCCGGCGGCCAGGACGGCAGCCAGTGGTGGATCGTCGGCGGACTCGTGAGCGTGCTCGGCGGGTTGTTCGCTGCAACGCGGTGGCGGTAGCAACACTCAGCGTTGTCCACAGGGCGCAGTGGGACACAACCCCCTGCCCCGCTTGAGCAAGTTCTACCCAGTACGCAGGTAGAAGCCCCGGCCCCTGCCGAAATTACAATCTCGTAGTTCTCAACACGTTGTCCACAGTCTGTGGATAACAATTTGGGCTCCTACGCCGAGCGCTGCAGAACACTGCGACGCCCACTCCGTGACCTATTCGTAGATCGGAGCGGTGAGATCCATGTCGTCACCACAGTGCCGTGGGGGTGCCGGATCCTCTGCCGTTGCCATGGTGAGCCGCATCTCCACACCGCAGATCGAGCAGCGATAGCGCAGGTTCACCTTACGTAGTTCGCCCTCGGGGGGAGGTGGCGGTAACGGTGTCGTGGTGGACCGCAGCATGCCGGTGCCGACGAACCAGAGGAAGAAGAACAGTACGACGGCGCCGAGCACCCACATCACGGTCGAGAACGCCGGCATAACTTCAGCCTAGGGAGAGTCGCGGGCTTGTTTCCGGTCAGGGACCCAAGCGGTGGTCAGCCGAGGCGCTCGATGATGGTGGCATTCGCCAGGCCACCACCTTCACACATCGTCTGCAGGCCGTAGCGCCCGCCGGTGCGCTCGAGCTCGTTGAGCAACGTCGTCATCAGACGGGCACCTGAGCACCCGAGCGGGTGGCCGAGAGCAATCGCCCCGCCGTTCGGGTTCACCTTGTTCATGTCCGGGTGGAACTCTTTCTCCCACGCCAGCACCACCGAAGCGAACGCCTCGTTGATCTCCACGAGATCCATGTCCTCGATGCGCAGCCCGGCACGCTCGAGCACCTTGGCGGTTGCCGGGATCGGGGCAGTGAGCATCAGGCGCGGATCGGCGCCGACAACGGAGAAGTTGACGAAGCGTGCGCGCGGCCGCAGACCGAGCTGCTTGGCCTTTTCCTCGCTCATGATGAGCAGTGCCGCTGAACCGTCGGTGATCTGCGACGAGTTGCCGGCCGTCACCTTGCCGCCCTTCTCGGTCTCGATGAACGACGGCTTGAGGCTGGAGATCTTCTCGTACGACGAATCACGAATGCCCTCGTCGGTGGTCATGAGTCGCCCCTCGGCATCGAGCACCGGCAGAATCTCTGCCTGAAAGCGGCCCTCCGCCGTTGCGCGGGCGGCCCGCTGCTGGGACTGCAGCCCGAAGCGGTCCATCTCCTCACGGGTGATACCCCACTTCTCGGCAATGAGCTCTGCCGAGATCCCCTGGGGAACGAGACCACCGGCGGACTCATACCGGGCGGCGAGCCGCGGCCCGAACGGGAAGCCGTACTTGCCGTCAGCCATTGAGGAACCCATCGGTACGCGGGTCATGACCTCAACGCCGGCGGCGATGACGATGTCGTACGCGCCGGAGATCACTCCCTGGGCAGCGAAGTGCGCCGCCTGCTGGGACGAACCGCACTGACGGTCCACCGTGGTCGCCGGAACGGTCTCGGGGAACCCAGCGGCAAGCACGGCATTGCGGGCAATGTTGACGGCCTGCTCGCCCACCTGCATGACGCAGCCCATCACGACGTCGTCGATGAGGCCCGGGTCCACACCCGTGCGGTCAACCAGTGCACGCAGCGTCTCCGCGGCGAGGTCAACGGGGTGCCAATCCTTCAAGCGCCCATTGCGCTTTCCAAGCGGGGTACGGATGGCATCAACGATCACTGCGGTGGTCATGTGATTGTCCTCATCTCTGCGAATTCACCGATTTGGGCGGACTGCCTTACCTAACACAAGTCTGCTGTGTCGCCCCCGACCTGCCCAAACCCGGGTGGGAGTGACACCCCCGGGCCGCCCGCGGGGGATACCGTCGCGTTATCGACAACGACTCCAACCTCATCGTCACCCGGGACGGCAGCCAGATCAACCCCACCGGGGTTGAGTCTGCTCTGCGCGCCGACCCGATGGTGGCCCATGCCGCTGTCTTCGGGACCGGCCACTCCTACCTGACGGCACTGCTCGCCCTGGACCCCGCCATGGTGCGGGACTGGGCCGCCGAGCAGGGCCGTACCTTCGACAGCCTGGCGCAACTGGCCCACGACGACGAACTGATCCAGACCGTTGCGCTGAGCATCGCCTACGCGAACCGAGACCTGTCCCCGGAGCAGCGCGTCCGGGCGTTCACCGTCGTCGGCGAGGAGTGGGTGCGCGGTTCGGCCCTCCTGTCGTTCGACTCGATGCCCCGCCGGGCCGCGATTGCCGAGCGCTACGCAGCGGACCTCGAGGCCATGTTCGACGGCGACCCCTACGTTGCCCCCGATACCCCAGGGTCAGACATCCAAGACGCCGATGACCATGCCGATGACGTGGCGGATCCGACGATCCCACCGTTCGTCACCGAGCAGCACACCGTCCCGCCGCGACCGGCCCCGCCCACCGGGCCCCCGCCGGGCTACGTACCGCTGGCCCCCACCGCTGCGGACGACCTCGTGGACCCCACCCCAAGCTGGTCCGCCGTGCTGCGTCCCGAGCGACCGCTCGCCCCCAAGGACACCGAAGCCCGACAGACGCGGCGCCCCGCCGCACCCGCAAACGCTCGACAGGACAGCCCGGGGCCCACCGACGGCGGCCCGAACGGCAACGGCCCCACCGACGGCGGCCCGAACGGCAACGGCCCCAACGACGGCGACTGGGATGAGCCGTGGCAGGAGCCCGCACCCCCGGCGCGCCGGTGGTGGTGGGCAGTGCTCGTCGCACTCGTAGTGGTCGCCGCGGGGGCGCTCGTGCTCAAGACGATGAACAACGACTCCGGTGACGACGCCTCGCTCACCACCGAGGTCGTAGACACCACCCCGGACACCATGTTCGAGGATCCCGACACGATCGACTCGGTCGTCGACACCACTCCCGACACCACCGTCGCACCGGTGGCAACCGATTCGCTGATCGTGACCGCAGAGCGCACCGCCGGCCTCGCCACGTTCGTCGCTGCGGTCAAGGCAGCTGGCCTCGACACCGACCTCGCAGGAACCGGGCCCTACACCGTGTTCGCTCCGACGGACGATGCCTTCAACAAGCTCGACCCCGAGGTGCTCAAGGCACTGCTTGCGGACAAGGACCTGCTCACCAAGATCCTTCGTCACCACATGGTGGACGGCGCCGTAAATGCCGAGGACCTCACCGAGGGCAATCTCACCGCGCTCGACGGCACCACCATCCTCGTCGCGACCGCCACGGACATCACGCTCGACAAGACCGTGCGCCCCGTGGACACCGACATCGCAGCGTCCAACGGTGTGCTCCACACGATCGACACCGTTCTGCTTCCGCCGGACATGGATCCCACGGCGTTGCTGCCCACCACCACCACACTGCCCGCCAAGCGGTTCTTCACGGTGTACTTCGGCACCAAGACCCGAGTGCTCGACGACGCAGCGAAGGCCGAGATCGCCAGTGCTGCGGAGGCCATCAAGTCCTTCCCCGCCGGGTCCGAGGTGGTGATCACCGGCTACACCCTGAAGTCCGGCTCGGTCGGTCACCGCAAGTTCATCGCCAAACTGCGCGCAACCACGGTCATCGATGCCCTGAAGAAGGCCGGCGCCACCAACGTGACGTACAGGATCGTCACGGTGATCAACCTGTCGCTGAGCGGTGACCGCGTCGCGGCACGCCGTGCGGAGATCACGCTGCCCGGCTACGACCCTGCTGCTGCGTCCACGAGCACCACCACGAGCACCTCGATGCCGTCGTCCACCACCACGACCAGCGAAGCGCCCTGAGCAACGCCGTCAGTCGTGGGGAAGTTTCTCCGCGACCCGGCTGAGCGACCAGAGATCGGTCTCGTCGAGATAGCGGGCAAACACCTCGTTCACGAAGCGCTCGTAGGCCGGCTGGCAGCGGCGGTACTCCTCACGGCCCGAACGCGTGAGGCGAACGTAGACAGCCCGTCCGTCCTGTTTGGACCGTTCCCGGATGACGAGGCCGAGGCGCTGTAGGCGGTCGCAGATGCGCGTTGCCGTCGAACGACCGACCACCATCTCCTCGGCAAGTTCATGCATACGCATCTGTCCGCCAGCGCCGAGCAGGGCGGCGAGCACCCGGTAGTGCACAAGTTCCTGGTTGCGCTGCTGGGCGAGTAGGCGCTCGATCTCGGCCTCGGCGCGCACCACGGCGAGACGCGTGGCCTCCCACGCAGCAAGTTGCTCCCCCTCGGCGCGCGGCACAGGTGAATCGTAGGGCGATCAGACGGCGCGTTCAGCGGCAAAGGCCAAGGCGTCGTCCCACGTGGCGCGTTCGGCGAGAAGCCTGCGCATCGGCATCACCATCTTCGGCATGGAAACACCGAGTGCGGCCCGGAGGCGACCGTTGCGGCCGTAGAGCGCCATGAACCTGTGGTCCTGAACCGAGCCGGCAACCACCCGTACCTCGTCGTGCTCGCCCCCGCGGCCGAGATACTGAATGCGGGCGTCGAACTGGTCGCTCCAAAAGAACGGCACCGTCTCGAACGGTGTTGCCTCCTCGCCCCGCGAGACCGCGAGGAGATTCGAAGCGGCCGCTGCGCCCTGCTCGGAGGCCGTCGTCCAGTGCTCGACGCGCATCTCCTCCCCGAAGAGCCCATTCGGCCAGCGCACCAGATCACCCGCTGCGTACACGCCGGGCGCACCTGCGTTGAGCGTTGCGTCGCACACCACGCCGTCGCGCAGTTCGAGCCCGCTGCCCACTAGCCATCCCGTGTTCGGCACCACGCCAATCCCCACGAGCACAACGTCCGCGTCCACGAGCGACCCATCCCCGAGTCGCACGCCGCTCACGCGTGTGCCGTTACCCTCGATTGTCGCGACCTGCACACCACACCGGATGTCCACGCCCTGGTCGCCGTGGATCGAGCCGATGGCGCTCCCCATGTCTGGGCCAAGTGCGCGAACGAGCGGCGCCGGCAGTCCCTCGAGCACCGTGACCGCACAGCCGTAGGCGCGACGCGCAGTTGCTGCCGCCTCGAGCCCGATGAAACCAGCACCGATAACCACGACCCGGGCGGGCACCGCTCGGCTGCCGAGATCCGTCCGGAGCGCAATCGCGTCATCAAGGGTGCGCAACTCGTGGATCCCTGCGAGCGCCGGTTGGTTCGGCAACCTCCTGCACGACGCCCCGGTGGCGATCACGAGCCCGTCGTACTGCTCGACACCACCATCGGCGAGCGTGATGGTGCGCCGTACGGTGTCGAGCGCCGTGGCGCCAGCACCGAGCCGGAACGTGAGCTGCAGCTCGCCAAGCGCGTCGGGCTTGCGCAGCGCGATCTGGTCCACATCCCACTCACCCGCGAGAAACTTCTTCGACAGGGGCGGGCGGTCATAGGGCAGGTGTCGCTCGGCACCGACCACGGTGATCGCCCCGGCGAACCCGCCGCTGCGCAACACCTCACAGGCCCGCAAACCTGCGAGCGACGAACCGACGACGACAACGTGCTCCATCAAGGTGGACGGTATACCGTGACCGGGTCAGGAGGTCACGATGGGGGCATTGAACGGAATCCGCGTGCTCGACGCGGGGTTGTTGGTTCAGGGGCCGCAGGCCGCGGCGCTAATGGCCGATATGGGCGCAGACGTCATCAAGGTGGAGCTACCGGGCTTCGGCGACCAGGCACGATGGATCCCGGTGAGCGAGACCGACCGCCGCGCGCCGTACTTCGTGGCTGCCAACCGTGGCAAGCGCAGTGTGAGCGTGGACCTCCGCAAGCCCGACGGCCGGGAGATCTTCCTGAGGCTGGCCGAGACAGCCGACGTGATCATCTCGAACTTCAAGGGTGGCACCATGGACTCCTGGGGCCTCTCGTACGAGGAAGTGTCGGCTCGCAATCCGCGCATCATCTATGCAACCGGCACGGTATTCGGACCGATCGGGCCCGACGCCGGTCGTGAGGGAGCAGACCTCGCGGGGCAGGCTGCCGGAGGCCTCATCTCCACCACCGGAGTGAACGGGGGCAACCCCACACCGGTCGGCGTCACCATTGCCGACTTCATCGCGAGCCAGAGCATGGCGAATGGGATCCTCGCTGCAGTCATCGCCCGCAGCAGCAGCGGAAGGGGCCAGCGCGTCGATGTGTCCCTCGTCGGCTCGCAGATCTGGGCGCAGGCAAGCGAGTATGCAGCGTTCGGAATGTCGGGCGCGCAGCCGGGTCGCTCCAACCACGGGCATCCGCTCATCCACGCTGCGTACTTCATCGTTCCCACCAAAGATGGATGGCTTGCGCTCATCGGCGTGCCGATGCCGCTTCGGCCTGCCTTCTACAACTGCATCAACCGTCCGGATCTCGGCACCGACGAGCGCTTCGCCGGACTGCTGTACTCGTCCGAGGTGAAGGCGGCGCTGCACGCAGAACTGAGCAAGGTGTTCCCGGAACGCACCACTGCAGAGTGGTGCGAGGTCCTGCGCAATGCGGGTCAGCGATACGCACCCGTGCGCGGATACGCCGAGGTGATGGCCGACCCGCAGATGTGGGAGAACGGCTATCTCTCGGTGCTGCAGCACCCAGAGTGGGGTGACGTCCGGATGGCCGGTGTACCGATCCGCATGAGCGAAACACCACTGAAGCCGGGCAGTTTCCTCGCCGAGCTCGGCCAGGACACCGAGTTGGTGCTCATGGAACTCGGCTACGAGTGGGAACAGATCGAGGCATTCCGGAGTGCCGGCGCGGTCTGACCTGCCACACGCACGGCAGACTGAACGCCGTGGCAATACCGCTTCTCCTGGCTAGCGCAGACGATCCGCGGCTTGATCAGTATCGACACCTACGCGATCCAGAGCGACGCGTAACGCTTGAGGCAGTGGGCGGACACTTCGTAGCGGAGGGGATCACGGTGGTCCGCCGTCTCCTCGAGTCCGCACTGACCATCCATTCGGTGCTGGTGCTTGAGGGAAGGCAGGACCGAGTTGCCGACCTCGTCCGCGATGACGTCGACTTCCTCGTGGTGCCGAAAGACGTGATGAACATCGTCGTCGGGTTTGATCTCCATCGAGGCGTCCTCGCCTGTGCACAGCGGCCACCGAACCGGGCGATCACCGAACTCGCTTCGACAGCTTGCACGATCGCTGTGCTCGAGGGAATCAACGACCACGAGAACATCGGGGCCATTGCACGTAGTGCCCGTGCGCTCGGTATTGACGCGATGCTGCTCGACCCCACGACGGCTGACCCGTGGTACCGACGCGCCGTACGCGTGTCGATGGGCGAGATGATGTACCTCCCGATTGGTCGGGCTGCCCGCTGGCCCGAGGCACTGGACGAACTACGCTCGCACGGGTTCGTCGTGGCGGCGCTCACGCCTGCACCCGATGCAGTTGATCTCGCCACGTTCACCGCAGCGCGTCCCGAGCGCGTAGCGCTATTGCTCGGCGCCGAGGGGCCAGGCCTCACCCAGGTCGCGCTCTCCTCATCGGACCTGAGCATTCGCATTCCTATTCGCGACACCGTGGATTCGCTCAATGTTGGTCACGCAGCAGCCGTCGCCTTTGCTGCACTGGCAGACCCCACCAGGTGACTAGGCGACGGCACTCGGCTTAGGCTGACGAAGTGACCCGCACCGTCTTTCTCGGCTTTGATTCCATGGACGTGCAGCTCACCCGTGAGTGGGCGGCGAAGGGCGACCTTCCTCACTTCGCCCGGGTGTTCGAGACGTGGGCCTCATTGCCGACGCTGAATCCCGAAGGGCTTCTGGTTGGTGGGTTGTGGCCAGCCTTCTGGTCTGAAGCAGGTCCAGCCCACCATGGGTCCTATTGCTGGAGACAGTTGGTTCCCGGTACGTACACGACTGCCGAGATGTCTCCTGCCGACTTCGACAGTGAGCCGTTCTGGTTGCGCCTCGACCAAGCCGGTATTCGCTGTGCCATCTTCGACGTTCCGCTCGTGCGACCCATTCCGCTGCGGAACGGTGTGCACATCGTTGACTGGGGTTCACACGACAGCCAGCTCGATACCTCTATATCCGATGCAGCGCTCGCCAGTCGTCTCCACACGCTTGGCTCGTATCCACAGAAGCGTTGCGACATCACCATCCACGACTCTGGGAGAGAGCACCTCCTGACCGCTCTTCGCACGGGCGTCGGCATGCGCAGCGAGGCGCTGTCGTGGCTGCTTGCGAGCGAATACGACTTCGTCGCAGCCGTGTTCTCCGAGACGCACTGCGTTGGGCACCAACTATTCCACGTGCACAAGCCCTCGCATCCCCGCTACGACCCCGGCCTCGCAGCGCGTCTCCCCGACGACCCCATGCTCACCGTCTATCGTGACATTGATGCAGCGCTCGGACGCGTGCTGAGCGAGGTGCCGGACGACACCGCACTCATGCTGCTGTTCAGCCATGGGTTTGGTGCTCACTACGACGGCAATCCGCTGCTCGCCGAGATCATGGAGCGAATTGCCCGGGCGCGTCGCCCGGCTGGTGCGCTCACCACACTACGAGAGCGGTTCTTGGTTCCCCTCCGTGGCGTGCGTCGCCGTCTTCGTAGAGCACTGTTTCCTCGGCAACGTCACGCGCGCAATCTTCGCAACGTGGACGGGACCGCTGCATGGTTCGCTATTCCGAACAACGACCTCTACGGTGCTGTACGCCTGAACCTCCGCGGTCGTGAGCCGTGGGGCAGGGTGATGCCAGGAGCAGACCAAGAGCTCGCAATCCAAACCATCGTTGAGGAACTGCTTTCGCTTCGTCACGAATCGACCGGATCGCCCGCCGTGCTGCGGGTGCTACGCACGGACGACTACCACCAAGGCCCGAACCGGCACTTACTCCCTGACTTGTTCGTCGAGTGGAATTGGAGCGAGCCGTTCGTCGCGCTCACCTCGCCCACTATCGGCGTCATATGTTCCACCTCCGAACCGCTTCGCACCGGG
Organism: Actinomycetota bacterium; assembly: GCA_009701715.1. Taxonomy (GTDB): domain Bacteria; phylum Actinomycetota; class Acidimicrobiia; order Acidimicrobiales; family Ilumatobacteraceae; genus WLJO01. Next base: position 64,772 of record WLJO01000010.1, on the reverse strand, counting down.
GATCACCGCCCACACGGTGAGGTGTTCGTGAGGAACCTCGTGCTTCCGGCGAACGAACAGATCCCAGTGGAGTCGCTCGCGGACGTGCTCGTGAGCGACGTGCTGGCGCGCCGCTAGCGCGACCGACGCTCCGCAATTGCCTCGGTGAGCCTGCCGACCCAGTAGGCGCGGTGTACCACGTACTCCACGAGTACGGGCTGGCGGAACGACCGCCGCTTCGCAAACAGCCTCGTCCCGCCGAACAACAGTCGCAGCACGATGGGGCCCAAGGCGTGATCGACGGCGCTCCGCTGCTCCGTTCGCCCCTGGCCGATCGAGCGGCGCAGCACCCAAGCGAGCCGTGCCCGTTCGGCCGGGACGTGATGGCGGATCCGTGCCGCGCCTGTGAGCCAGATCTGGTTCCCGGCCGAGCGCATCGCCTCGAGCAGGACCGTCTCCTCGCCCCCGACGAGCGACTTGTCCACCCTGCCGAACGCCGGGTCGAACCCGCCGCACTCATGCGCAACAGCAGCCAAAAGCGAGAGGTTCCCCCCGAACGGTGGGTTCTCGGCCGGCTCGAGGCGCCGATACGTTCCCTCGGGCACGACGTACGACGAGTACAGGTACATCAGTGCAGGGGAGACCCAACTTGGTGCGCCGGTATCGAAGTAAAGATCCATCGCGCCGCCGACCGCAACGCAGGCAGGTTGCTGCTCGTAGGTGTCCAGATGCGCCTCGATGAATCCCGGACAGACTGTCTCGTCATCATCGATAAACACCACGACATCGGTGTCCAGAGCGGCGAGTGCACGGTTGCGAGCCACCGCGATACCCGCAGTGGGCTCCAACACGTAGCGAATCCGAGGCTCGCTCTGCTGCAGTCGACGGACACACTCCGCCGTACCGTCGGTGGAGCCGTTGTCGACGACGAGCAGGCAGAAGTGTGGGTCTGACGCCCAGCGGCTCGTAGCGAGCACTTCCAGTACGGACCGCACCGCCCGCTCGAGCGATGGCCCCCGGTTCCGCGTACAGATTGCAACCGTTACCGACTTCGCTTTGGTCACCCGCCACCGATCTAATTCTGCGTCAAAACGTCACTGGGGGCTGGGATGATCGGAACCGATCACCCCAGCCCCCCGGAGTACTGCTGTCAGGTTCAGGCAGCGCTGATTGCTGCCCAGATCTTCTGCGGCGTGCAGGGCATGTCCACGTGCATCACACCAAGGTGCGACAGTGCGTCTACGACGGCGTTGTGCAGCGCCGGGGTGGAGCCAATCGTGCCGGACTCGCCGATGCCCTTGGCTCCGAGCGGGTTGCGCGGGCTGTCGGTCTCGGTGTTGAACGTCGTGAACGACGGCATCTCTGCAGCCGACGGCATGAGGTAGTCCATCAGGTTGGAGGACTTGGGGTTGCCGTCCTCGTCGTACTGCACGTGCTCGTACAGCGTCTGGGCGATGCCCTGGGCGATACCGCCGTGCTGCTGGCCGGCCACGAGCATCGGATTGAGGACGCGACCGCAGTCATCCACGGCGAAGTGGTTGATGAGGCGTGCCTCGCCGGTCTCTTTGTCGATCTCGACGACAGAAACGTGCGTGCCGAACGGGTAGGTGGAGTCGCCCTCGGAGAAATCGAGTTCGTGAGTGAGCTCGTTGCCCTCCTTCTTCGACTCGGCGGCCAGCTGAACCCACGAGATAACCTTGGCGGGCACGCCGGCAACCTGGAGGCCACCGTCACCCTTCACGATGTCTCCCTCAGAGGCCTCGAGCAGACGGGCAGCAATCTTCTTGCCCTGCTCCAGCACGTTCTCGCTGGCGACGAACACTGCCGACCCAGCGGTCTGCAGCGAACGCGAGCCCATCGTGCCCGCACCGCGCGGCACGAGGTCCGTGTCGGACTGCACGTGGCGGATCTGGTCCATCGGAATGCCGAGCTTGTCGGAGACGATCATCGAGAACGCCGTGTCGTGCGCCTGGCCGTGGCTGGACGTACCGACCACCATCGTTGCGCCACCGTCGTCATCGATCGTGACCTTGCCGTACTCGGCGAACAGACCGAGCGGGGCGGTGACCTCGACGTACGACGAGATGCCGATACCGAGAACCTTGTTGGCACCGCTCGCGATGCGACGCTGCTGCTCGGAGCGCAGACCCTTGTAGTCCGAGAGCTTCAGCGCGGTGTCGAGCGCCTTCTCGTAGTCACCCGAGTCGTAGTTGGCACCGGTGATGGTGGTGTACGGGAACTGCGAGGGCTGAATGAAGTTCTTGCGGCGGATCTCGGCGGGATCGATACCCGTCATGTCTGCTGCGATGTCCAGAATGCGCTCGAGCATCTGCGTGGCCTCGGGGCGACCGGCGCCGCGATACGCCACGGTTGGGGTGGTGTTGGTGACCACCGTCTTGGCATCGAAGTCGATCTTCGGGATGTTGTACACACCCTGGCTGAGCATCTGGGTGAGCATCGGGAGCACGGTGCCGACCATCGGGTAGGCGCCGCCGTCGGCGATGCAGCGTGCGTGCAGACCGACGATCGTGCCGTCCTTCTTGACACCCATCTTGACGTCCATGATGTAGCCACGACCGTGGCCCATCGACAGCATGTTCTCGGTGCGGCTCTCGGTCCACTTCACCGGGCGCTGGAGCAGCAGAGCGGCCTTGGCGCAGATTTCGTACTCGACGTAGTAGGCGGCCTTCGGGCCGAACCCGCCACCGACCCACGGTCCGATAACCCGGACCTGCTCGGGATCCACGCCGATTCCGGCAGCCAGTGCTGGCTTGACGGCATGAGCGGCCTGGGTGGCGACGATGAACTTCAGGCGATCGCCCTCGGGGACGGCGATGCACGCGTTGGGCTCCATCGGCACGCCGGCAAGGCGCTGGCTGAGGATGCGGGACTCGGCCACGACATCCGCACCCTCGAGGGCGTTGGAGTCCGCACCGAGAGCGGTGGCGAATGCGACGTTGCTGCCGAGTTCCTCGAACAGCAGGATGCCACCGGCGAGCGACTGCTCGAGATCAACCACAGCGGGCATGACGTCGTAGTCCACGATGACCTGCTCGGCGGCGTCCTGACCCTTGTACAGGTCGGTGGCGATGATCGCTGCAACAATGTCGCCGACGAAGCGGACCTTGCCGCGGGCGAGCGGCGGGCGCACGTGCTGCGGGGTGCCAGCAAATCCGACGTTGTTCGGCAGATTGAGATCGTCGGCGGTGTAGACCGCCAGCACGCCAGGCATGTCCTTGGCGCCAGAGACGTCAATGCTGACGATGCGACCGTGAGCGACCGACGAACGGACGAACACGATGTTCGCCATGTTCGGGAACTTCATGTCGTCGGTGTACTCGTTCGTACCCCTGAGCAGGCCTGGATCCTCCTTCCGAAGGACAGAGTTGCCGAGAATGGAGCCGGAGCCGGATTGAGCCATGGTGACACGTTCCTCTAGGTGGTCAGACACGAATGTCTTTACCGTAGATCACCAGACACCTCTTTGCACAGGGCGAATCTGCCCAAGTCGTAGGCAATACGTCTAGAACCAGCCGTGAGCCCCGACGAATACGCCAAGCGGCAGGTGTCAGTGGCCCCGAATCGCCTCGGCAAGGCCCTCGACCACGTCGGCCCGGTGGGGCGACGGGAGGTAGGCGATCGCGAGGTCAACGCCCGCTGCCTCAAACTCGTTGGCCTTGTCCACCCAGGCCCCGAAGCCGGCCTTGGGGTCATAGAGCACATGCACCGAGGTGCGGATCTCGGCCGGGTTGCGACCGATTCGCGCGCAATGCTCGTGCAGAATCGCCCGCTTCTCGGCGAATCCGTCAACGTCCATAGCCGCGTAGTTCCAGTGCTGGGCCCACTTGGCCACCGCAGCGAGGGTCCGCTTCGGCCCATTCCCACCGATACAGATCGGCGGGTGCGGTCGCTGCACTCCCGCGGGATTGTTGCGGGCATTGGTGAGCGTGAAGTACTTGCCGGAGAAATTGGTGGTCTCTTGGGTGAGGAGACCCACGATGCACTCAACGGCCTCGTCAAACCGGTCGAACCGCTCCGTAAGGGTGCCGAGGTGAATGCCGTAAGCGTCGCACTCCTCCTGGTTCCAGCCGGCGCCGAGGCCTAGCTCGAGGCGGCCGTTGCTGACGATGTCGAGCGCCGAGGCCATGTTGGCCAGAACCGCCGGGTGGCGGTACACCACGCCGTTGACCATGCAGCCAATGCGGATACGGGAGGTGGCCTGGGCCAGCGCCGTGAGTGAGACCCATCCCTCCATGCACGGCCCGGAGGTGTCGGGAACGTTGATCGGATAGAAGTGGTCGAAGTTCCAAGCAGATTCGAACAACTCGATCCCGTCGGCGGCCCGCCAGACGTCGAGCATGTCGCCCCAGGTGGTGTACTGCGGAGAGGTCTTGATCCCGAACTGCATGCCTCGACACTACGCAACCGCGGGACGCTCCGTTGTGCCCGCTGTCAACTCCTCCGGTAGCGCTCGCGCAGGTTGCCGAGCAGCACGAGTATTCCGCTTGCGCTAAACACCCCGAGCAGCGCCCAGCGCCAGTCATGAACCGCGAAGTAGACCGTCACCGCGATGGTGCCGAGCAGCACCCCGGTTGCGAACGATGCCCAAAGGAAGTGCACGACCCGCTTGCGCAGGAACGCTTCGACGAGCATGAAACCGCCCACCACAACAGCGGTCCAAAGGAGCACGTGCGAGAGAAAACGGACCGCTAGGGCCGCGAAGGCAAAGACGATGGGGACACTGATGAGCACCCACAGGTTGAGCGCGCGCCCACGCCTGGAACCGTCGTGGGGGTCCGGGACAGCCGGGTGCTGGACGTGCGCGCGGCGGTCCACCGGTGCAGTGCGACCGGTCTCAAGCCTGCGGCGTTCGGCCCGCAATTCCGCCTCGCGGCGACGGAGCCGGACGAGTTCGACCTCCGCTGCGGCAACCATGTCTGCGCCGGAGCTTCCCACCAACACCTCGGCCCGAAGCCGGGTCCGAGCCTCGTCAAAACCGGTCTCCAAGGCGGCGAGTTCGAGGTCCAGCGCCGCCAGTCGCTCCTGACGGATCTCGTCAACGCGTGACGGCGGGGCGACCTTCTGCAGACCGGCGTAACCAACGGGATCCACCCATGACTGGCGGATCGAACCGTCCCGCTCGAACCGGGGACCCGTCGGTGCGCGCTCACCCCCGGTTCGGTCTGCGGTGTCGAGGCCCCAGAGGCCGCGAAAGTCGGCCACCCACGGGTCGAGCGGGTCCAGAACCCTGGGGGACCACTCGTACTGTCCACCCGGGCCGAGAATGACCCCGTTGCCCCCGGCATGGTCCACATAGGGGATACCGAAGCCACCTGGGGGCGGGGAGATATGGAGCAGCCGCCGATACGCAGCAGAAAATCGCTTGACGCCATCGATTGCCTTGGCCTCCACGCGCGTGACGTACTCACCCGGCTGGAAGTATCCGGCGTGCGAGCCGCCTCCGACGAACACCGTCGGATGCTCCCCGAACAGGATTACCTCCGGGTCATCCCACGCACGGCGCAGATCGTCGCCGGCGTGGTCATGCCGGGAGTAGGCCACCCAGTGGGGCTCGACGGTGTCACCAACCTCCTCCACGTAGACCATCACCTGCTCCCAATCGGCCTCGTGATCGTTCACACCGCTGAACGTCGATCGCCAGTCGTTCATCGCGTAGAAGTAGGTGTAGTGCAGCACGGTCCAGCCACCGTCACGCACCACCCGGCCGTAGTAGACGGGTTCGTTGTGCAGGCCAATGCGTCGCGCCTTCCACGCGGCGGCACCCGTAACGCCGTTCGGCACCGTCTGCCTCAAGAGCAACGACACCCGGAACAGCACGTCAAAGATGCGCCCGAGCAGGCCAACCCGGGCAAGGCGGGCGAGTCCGTGGTTCTCGGAGCGGCGCTGCGTGGGGTGACGCTTGCGGCGCTCGTGCTCCGCAACGAACTGCAGGAACACCCCAGATCGACCGCCCTCGGCGACTGCGAGGTTGTCAACGGTCAGCGCCCCGGTCGGCACAAGGATGCTCACCCCCTGCTCGGTGTGCTGACGAAGGGAGCACGCGCTCACGTAGCGGTCGACGGCGGCGGGCAGAAAGAGTTCGTCGCTGTTGAGGTGCAACACCGGCTCAAAACGGCGCAGAAGGGCTAGATCGGCCGCGGACTGATCGCTGTGCATCAGACGAACGTAGTGGACCGAGCCCGACCGGGCTGGCGACGCCCACACAACGCCTCCGGAACCGGACCCGAAAGCGACTGGTGGAGACGATGGGAATCGAACCCACGACCCCCTGCTTGCAAAGCAGGTGCTCTGCCAACTGAGCTACGTCCCCTGGATAACTCGGGAGCCTTCAGGCTAGCGACTCAGTCGCGGTACGCAAGCAACGACTGTCGGGGGGAGACCGAGGGCGGGTCCATGAGCACCCTCTGGCGAGGGGTGAGGGCCCCGGAGGCTGCCAGTTCGGAGAGGTCCTCCACGTAGTTCTTGCCCCACGCAAGATGCCCGGGCGCGTACTTGTAGAGCAGGGTGCGGCGGGGTACGGACCCGCGCCAAGCAAGGGTGCAGTGCGTGAGCGCCTCGGTGAAGATCACCACATCGCCGGCCGTCAGGGTTACCTCGGCAACCCAGTCGAGGGGCACCGGCGACGGCAGCGGAAAGCTTGCGCGGTGGCTGCCGGGGATGCACCCGAACCCGCCGTCACCCGGCCGGTGGTCCACCAGCGCCCACTGCGCCGAGACCAACCCGTTGTACATCCGGCCCGCCCGCACCTCGTAGTACTGGGCGGGGTCATGGGGTGTTCCTCCCCCGTGCAACCCGAGGCCGCTCTGCCCGGGGTTCATGGCGATGCCGTACGCGTGGTCGAGCCGGACGTATTCGCCGCACAATTCGATCATCACGTCGAGTACAGCACGATGGTCAATGAGATCTCGGAAGCACCGCGCCGAGGACAAGTGCCTCGAGAACCGTTGGCTCATGAGCTGAGCGGCGGGCTCCGGCAGCGCCAGCAGGTCGACGGCCACGTTGAGCGCCTGCACCTCGTTGACGGACAGCCCTCCCCGGCGCACGACGTAGCCATGGAGGTCGAACAGGTACCGCTCCTGCTCGGTGAGCCCCACGCCGTCAGTCATCCTTGGTGGCAACCGCGTTCGGCGTCACGTTCATCTTCGGCTCGTAGTCCGCTAGCTCGATCTGCCTGGCCTCGCCGCCGAGCTTGGCCCGCAGTTCAGCCCGACATGACTCGCACGGGCCGTAGAAGCGACCCGACACCGTGGCACTGCAGCGGGGGCAGGTGAATGTTGCTTCGAGTTCGAGGGACTCCATGCCCCCATCTCACCACGTGGGCGCCGAGTCGGTGCGTCACCCGCGAAATCAACCAGCGCGACTGACGAAGGTGCCCATGGCCTGCGCAACATCTGACACGTGTGGTGGCTGCAGCATCGTGAGGTGATCGCCGCTCACACGAGTGATCGAGACGGTCAAGTGCCCCTCCCACTCCCGAGCCGTCCCGTCCGACACGCAGATCGCCAGCATTGGTACATCAAGGGGCTCCACGGTGTGACGATTCAACGCGTGCAGTGCCCACTGGAAGAACACACCGAAACGTTCGACGCTTCCGATCGGGGTAGCAAGGCCTGCCAACCTCCTCCACGCCAACACCGATCTCCATTTGACCCACTTCACCGCATGGATCGCGAGGGACGACTGCCGGGTCCGGATGGCTTCGGGAACGAACAACTCCCGCCTCACCGAGTGCACCGAGTCGAGCACGATCAACGACACGTCGTGTCCCTGGCGATGGAGCATCCCGGCGATGCAGTGAGCAACGATGCCGCCGTACGAGTGTCCGGCGAGCAGGTACGGACCGGCGGGCTGCAAACGCCGAACCTCGCGCAGGTGATGCCGGGCTGCAGCAGCGACAGTGCGCTCCGGCCACGCACGGCTCCGCAAGCCCCGCTGCTCCAACACCACCAACGGTTGCTCCACACCGAGCTCCATCGCCAACGACCGATAGGTGAGTGGAAAGCCCCCACCGCCCGCAACGAAGAAGAGCGGGCGTTCGCGTCCGTCGTCGTTGAAGGTGGTCGACCGCGTCCTGCGGCGTGAGTGCCCTGCACGCAGACGCTCGGCGATGAGGCGACAGGTGTTCGCGGCAACAAGATCGTTCGCCTCGAGATGGCCCTCCCCTGCCTCGTTCACGAGCGCGACGAACTCGATCGCGCCGAGGGAGTCCATACCGAGATCGAGCAACGACTCATCAGCACCGATGTCGTCAATCTCCAGAACGAGTCGGGCGACCGACAGCACCGCCTCCACCAGACGGTCAGTCACAGGCTCCGGGTTCGCCTCCCTCCACGGTTTCACCAGCAACGAGGACAGCGCCCCCCGATCCACCTTGCCGCGATCGTTCAGCGGAAGGGACTCGTGCTGAACGAGTACGGAAGGGATGAGATTGGCCGGCAGCTCTCGACTCAACGCTGCCCTCACGACGGCGGGCGTCAACGATCCGTCGGTCTCGAGGTGCGCCACAAGCTGTTGGCGGCCCGAGGGGAGTGCTCGCGGCAGGACGATGACGTTCCTCATTCCGGGCAATGCCGTCAGAACTCGCTCGGCCTCGGCGGGCTCGACCAGCTTGCCGTTGATCTTCACCATGTCGTCGATGCGACCTCGAAGGTGGATCACCCCCTCCGCATCGATCTGCACCAGATCGCCCGACCGCCAGATAGGCACACCATCGGGATCAACGCCATAGCGCGACGCATTCAGCTCCGGATCGTCGAGATACCCGTCCGACAGGAGGCCCCGGTAGATCAACTCGCCGCTCCCGTCGGTGCGTCCAGTGAGATCAAGACGGACCGCGTCCGGTGTGACTGGACGGCCCAGCGGCAGACGTCCCTCGCCAAGTGCCCCGTGCGGGCCGATCACGGTTGACGCGCGCGGGCCGAGCGCCTCGGTTGCGCTGTAGTTCGACACCACAGTGACCAGCGGGCCAAAACGCTCCCGGGCGAGCGCCACATCACCCCACACCGCTGGCTCGCCGGTGAGCCATATCTCGCGAACCTTTCGCAAGTCGTAGTTACCGAACAACGCTCTGTCCGCCGAGAGCGAGCGAAGGAACGAAGGCGTGGCATGAAGACGCTCTATCCCGTACTCGCCCAGACTGGCGAGCAAGAGCGCAGTGGAATGCACGCGTGGATCGACGAGCATCGTGAACCGGCCAGTCGTCAATCCGAATACCACCGGACTGATACCAGCGGCGAACTGCAGCGGCATGGCGACAGCGGTTCGCTTTGGCTCGAGGAGCGCGGAGTACGTCCCCCAGACGTCAAGATTCGTCTCGTAGGTGACGAACGACTTCACCACCCCTTTAGCCCGACCCGTCGATCCGGACGTGAACTGCACCGAGCACTGGGCGTTGCCGCCCACCTGCCGGACGGGAATCCACTGTGCTGGGTCCGCGATCGGCTTGCGGAGCGCGAGAACCTCGTGGTCTCCTACCCGGCCCGGTCCGTTGCCTGTCGCGTCGAGCACCACACCGACACCGGCGCGCGCGAACAATTCGGCGAGCCGCTCAACCGGTTCGTCAACGTCCTGAACAACCTGCCCCCGACCGGACCAGAGAGTGCCGATCACCGCTGCCACTGACGAAAGGTGTCGATCGGTGAGAAGTCCCACCGAGGAGGAGTCGGGTTGTTCCGAGAGTTGCGCCGCCACTGCCGCCGCCTGTGACGCAAGCTCACCGAAGGTCCAGGTGGTCTCGAGATCGGTGAGGGCTGGGTCATTACCCCGATCACCACCGAGTCGGTGGATAGCGGTGGCAATGCGGGATTCCATCTCACGCATTCTGCTACGAAGCCCGCGGGCCTTACTTGTCCAATACAGATCAAGGTTGTCGAGGCATCATGGACCGCTGAGGAAGGAGCGGACAACCTCCGCTACATCCGACACGTGTGGCGGCTGCAGCATCGTGAGGTGATCGCCGCCGACGAGCGCGAGACTCATGTTCGGGTGGTCGTCCCACTCGTGTGGGTTGCCGGTCTCGGCGCACACATAGAGCACCGGGACCGCTATCGGTGCCACGTGGTGTCTCGTCAACGCGTGGAGCGCCCATCGATAGAACACCGTGAACCGATCAACACTGCCCAGTGGGGCACGAAGTCCGGCAGTCCGTCTCCAGACAGTCACTCCACGCCACTTCAGCCACTTCAGGGCATGAACCGGGGTCGGGGACTGCCTCAGCCGGATGACCTCGGGCACGAAGTCCTCCGGGCGTAGGGACCGGACTGAGTCCAGCACCACAAGCGCCACCTCTTCACCCGATCCGGCGAGCAGTAGCGCGGCATGGTGCGCTACGACGCCGCCGTACGAATGACCGCCGAGTAAGTACGGGCCCTGCGGCTGGATGCGACGCACCTCCCGCAGGTGCCGGCGCGCTGCGGACGCAATGGTACGGTCCGGCCAAGAGTGTGAGCGGAGTCCGCGCTGCTCGAGCACCACCAGCGGTTGTTCGGCACCGAGTTCGATAGCGAGTGCCCGGTATGAGAGCGGGAACCCACCGCCCCCCGCAACGAAGAAGAACGCACGGTTTTTGCCTCCTTCGTTGAACACGGTGGAACGAGGCGTGCGCCGCGAGCGTTGCTCCCTCATATGTGCAGCGATGAGGCGACAGGTGTTCGCGGCAGCGAGATCGTTGGCCTCGAGGTGACCCTCACCGGCCTCGTTGACGAGCGCGGCAAACTCAATCGCGCCGAGCGAGTCCATGCCAAGATCGAACAACGACTCGTCAGCCTCGACGTCGGCGACGTCCAGAACGAGTCGGGCGATCGAGAGCACTGCCTGCACGAGCCGATCGTCATCCTGTCCCGGAGTGGCCCCAAGTCCACGTGGGGGCAACGCCGTCGCGAGCGCTTCCCGATCCACCTTGCCCCGATCGGTGAGAGGAAGTACCGAATGGCGCACCAGCAGGCCCGGCACCAGATGAGCGGGAAGCTCGTGGTGTAGCGCCGTCCGCAGGTCGGAGTCCGACAAGGCGGGATCTGCCTCCACGTGTGCCACGAGTTGGTGATGGCCCGACGGCAACCGGCGGGGCAGGACGACCACGTTCACCACACCGGGGATACTCCGCAACACCCGCTCGGGCTCGGCTGGCTCCACCAACTTGCCATTGATCTTCACCATGTCGTCGATGCGACCTCGAAGGTGGATCACCCCCTCCGCATCAACCTGCACGAGATCGCCAGATCGCCAGATGCGCACACCGTCAAGGTCGATTCCGAAGCGCCGCTCGTTGAGTTCAGCATCGTCGAGGTAACCAGCACTCAGCGCATCGCGGAAGATCAGCTCGCCGATAGCTGCCTCGCGCTGTTCGTCAGTGACGTTGTCGAAATCGAGCCTCACCGTCAGGGTCGGCGCCGGGCACCCGATCGGCAGCAGCCCAATGCCAAATGGACCGGTGGTGCTGACGGTGTTGATGCCGAACATTCCGTTCCCCTCGGTGGCGCCATACATCGTGGTCACCGAGACATCCGGCCCGAAACAGGCCGCAGCAGCCTCGACGTCTGCCCAGTAGAGCGCGTCACCCATCGTCACGAGACGTCGGACCGTCGAGGACGCAGAACCAGACCCTCGATTCGTCGAGATCGCCCGCAACAACGAAGCGGGCATCATCAACTGCTCCACTCCCAACCTCGTGAGGCGGGCGAGCAGGTCGTTAGTTGACGATTCCGTTGGATCGACGAACACGGTGAAGCGACCCGACGAGAGACCAAACACTCCTGCGTTCAGCCCACCGAGCCAATTGATCGGCATGAAGACGGCGGTCCGGCAGGGGAAGTAGAGCTTCTGTGACCGTTCGCCGAGTATCACCAATTCGTTGAGGTCGTCGAGCGTCCGCAGGACCCCCTTCGCCCGGCCGGTGGATCCCGAGGTGAAAAGCACCAGCATCGGCGTATCACTGCGCCGCATGGTCGGCTCGGGCCAGTGCGACAACCCGATGGTGTCCCGGGTGATCGGTTCCACGTGAAGCCCCGTGATCAGCGACCGTGGTCGGGCAGTGGCATCGACGACCCGGGTGGTCCCGCAGCGCCCGGCAACCTCGAGAATCCGGTCAGTCGGCTCGCTCGCATCGACGGGGATCAGCATCGACCCGGCCCACAGCACACCGAGTACTCCGGCTACCGAATCAACGCCGCGATCCACGAGAAGCACGATCGGACCCGACGCGCCGCCTTCACTGATCTGTCGGGCAACGGCGGCCGCGCGACCCATGAGTTCGGCGAACGTCCACGTATCGACGAGGTCACAGACCGCAGGCGCATCCGGTTGCTGCTTCGCGTAACGGAGCAGGCGTTGGATGACCAGTGGCCCGGTCAGGTCGTCGAGCGCAAGCTCGTGTGACGACTCGGACTTCAGAGCCGGCACAGCAGGCTCGCTCACGGTGACTCCTTCCAGTCGGTGCAAACACCCTAGAACGCTGATGGTGCTGCCGCCACGACCTCCTAGCCTCATGGCATGCCCGAAGCTTCGCGACTCGTGCTCGTACTCGGCGGCACGCGCAGCGGCAAGTCCGAGGTTGCCGAGCGTCTCGCCGCAAGCGCGGAGGGCCCGGTGACGTATCTCGCCACCGGCACGGCGGACGGCGACGGCATGGGGGACCGCATCGCACTCCACCGGGCTCGGCGCCCGTCAACGTGGGTCACCGTCGAGTGCGGGGCAGACCTCGCCAGAACACTCACGCGCCTGCCCACTGGGGCTGTCCTCGTCGACTCGCTCGGCACGTGGCTCGCCGCTCATCACGACTTCGTGGCCGATGTGCCCGCGCTGGTCACTGCGCTCGCTGCCCGCACCGGAACCACCGTGGTGGTGTCCGAAGAGGTCGGCCTGGCTGTTCACCCCGGCACCGAACTCGGACGCCTGTTCGTCGACGCGCTCGGTCACCTCAATCAGGCCGTTGCCGCGATTGCTCATGACGTTGCCCTTGTCGTTGCCGGTCGCACGATGTGGCTGCCCCCGGACGAGGCCGGTCCGCGTTGATCGGTGCCCTGGCATTCCTCACCATCTTCGGTCGCGGGCGCCGACCGGACCCGTCGCAGCAACCATGGTTCCCGGTGGTCGGTGCAGCGATCGGCGCGCTGGTCGGCCTCGTGTGGTGGGGCGCGTCACAGTGGTGGCCCCCGGCGGTTGCCGGTGGTCTTGCTCTCGCCACGGACCTGGTGCTTACCGGGCTTCTCCACATTGATGGACTCGCCGACACGGCAGATGGACTGCTGCCACACATGGATCGCGAGCGACGTCTTGCCGTGATGCGTACTCCGGACACCGGCGCGTTTGCCGTGGCCACCGTGGTGCTGATGCTCGTCCTGCGCTGGGCCGCGCTCGGCTCGAACGGACTGCGCGGCGCACAAATGGTTGCGGCGTCCGCTGGTATCTGGGCACTCAGCCGCGGCCTGATGGTCACCGCCATGAACACGATGCCGTACGCGCGCCCGAACGGTGGTCTGGGCAACGTATTCGGGCGCACCGGGCCCACTGCCCGGACGGCCGGCATCGCCGGACTCTCACTCGCGCTCGGGCTCGGTGGCCTGATGCTCGGACGCGGTGCAGTGCTTGGTACGGGCGTGGCGATTGCCGCAATCGCCGGTGGTGTCGGTGTTCTGTTGCTCGGGCGGCGCCGACTCGGTGGGTACACCGGGGACGTCCTCGGTGCTGCCGGAGTCGTGCTCGAGACCGTTGGTCTGGTTGCCCTCGCCGCTCGCTAGCGCTGCTGGATGGCCTCTACGTCTTCGTAGCCCGCCTCGTCCGCTTGTTGTGCATCGGCGACAATGACATGATTCGATCAGGCTTTATGGAAGAGCCGGGAGAGGTCGTACACCATGACGCTGCGAGCCGTCATTCCGCCGCCGGATGCCAACAACGAGTGGCGCCTCGAGACACCGGGCAGTGAGGGATGGGAACGTTCGCCGCACCCCGATGCCGCCGACAAGTACTTCATGGCCTCTGCCGACGGTCATGTGCAGGAGCCGTCCAACCTGTGGCACGAGCGGATCGACAAGCGCTACCACGACCGTCTGCCCGGCGTGATCCTGTTGCCGGGAGGCAGCCAGGCGCAGAAGACGGAGGGCTTCCGCCAACCACTCTCAATGATGACGACCGTGCTGGAGGGGGAGGACAAGTTGCGCAACGCTTCGGGCAGGACACCCGAGGACCGTGTGGCCGACCTCGCGGCCGATGGTGTGGACGCTGAGGTCCTGTTCCCGAACAAGGGGCTCACCATGTGGGCAACGAGGGACCCCGAGTTCTCGGGCGTGATGTGCCGGGCCTACAACGACTGGGCGTGGGAAACGTTCTCCGCATTCAACGACCGCCTCGCCCCACTGGCCTGTATCGCGCCGGCTGACATCGACGCCTCGATCGCCGAGCTGCAGCGCTGCGCCGGGCTCGGCTTCCGTGGGCTGTCGCTGCCGTGCAAGCCGCTGTTCGGGCCGCCCGACCACGAGGACCCGAACTACAACCTGAAGGAATACGACCGGTTGTGGGCGGCCGTCTGCGATGTGGACCTGCCCGTCACGTTCCACGTCTCCACCGGGCGGGACCCGCGCACAGCCCGTAGCCGCGGTGGCGCCATCATCAACTACGCGGTGCACTCGCTGGCCCCCACGATGGAACCGATCGTCAACATCTGCGCATCGGGTGTGGCCGAGACGTTTCCGACACTGCGGTTCGGCTCCATCGAGGCAGGCATCGGCTGGGTGCCTTGGGCCCTGCAGGCGATGGACGAGGCGTACAAGAAGCACCACATGTGGGTGCGCCCGAAACTGGACATGCTGCCGAGCGAGTACTTCAAGCGTCAGGGCTTCGCGACTTTTCAGGATGATCCGGCAGGTCTCGACCTCGCCCGCGAGCATGGCCTCGTCGACAACTTCCTGTGGGCCAACGACTTCCCGCACCACGAGGGCACATGGCCGCACTCGGCGCAGACCATCGAACGCACGATGAGGAACCTCACCGATGACGAGCGCTCCCGCATCCTCGGGCTGAACAGCGCGCGCATCTTTCGGTTCCCGATCCCCGAGCGCTACCTCGGGCACGCGGACGCGGCCAAGGCTGCGAAATCGGCGCGTTCGTGAGCCCGGAACGCACCTTGCGAGGCAGGACCGCGGTCGTCGGCGTGGCAGAGACCGAGTACTACAAATGGGGCAAGTCACCCGATCCCGAGTTCAAGCTCGCGATCGAGGCGGTGCTGAAGGCGTGCGCAGATGCCGGCATCGATCCGCGTGACATCGATGGGTTCTCGTCGTACAGCAACGATCGCAGCGAGGCGTCGCGGTTGTCCGCAGCGCTCGGCTGCAAACAGTTGAGCTTCGCCAGCATGCAGTGGGGCGGCGGAGGGGGAGGAGGCTCCGGAGCGTTGGCGAATGGCGCCGCCGCCATCGCAACCGGCCAGGCCGAGTGCGTCGTGGTGTTCCGTGCCCTCGCCCAGGGTCAGTTCGGTCGCTTCGGCCAGGGACCGCGCATCCGAACGGTTTCTGGTCACCCCGCGCACACCGTCCCCTACGGGCTGATGTCGGCCGCGCAGATGTTCGCCATGAAGGTCACCCGCTTCATGCACGACTACGACGTGCACCAGGAGGCGTTGCGCGCGATCTCGCTGGCGTCGTACGCGCACGCACAGCACAACCCGCGCGCCGTGATGTACGACCGGCCGCTCGACGAGGCCAAGTACGACTCGTCGCGCTGGATCACCGAACCGTTCCACCTGTTCGACTGCTGTCAGGAGAACGACGGCGCGGCCGCAATGATCCTCGTGTCGGCCGAACGGGCGAAGGATTTCCCGCACAAGCCGTGCTACGTCATGGCTGCGGTGTCGGGGTCGCAGCACCGCGCCGGCGCGCCGGTGCACAACACACCCGAGTACGCGTCGTCGGGTTTCACCACCGTGGCGCCCCGGCTGTACGCGATGGCGGGAATGAAGCCGAGCGATGTTGATGTGTTGCAGAGCTATGAGAACTTCACCGGCGGCGTGCTCATGAGCATCGTGGAGCACGGTTTCTGTGCGCCCGAGGAATGCAATGAGTTCTTTACCATCGAGAACCTGTTGGCACCCTCGGGCAAACTGCCACTCAATACAAGCGGTGGCAACCTTGCCGAGTGCTACATGCACGGCCTCGGGCTGAACATCGAAGCGGTGCGCCAGATCTGGGGCGAGTCCACGTGTCAGATCCCCGGCGCGAATGTGGCCATGGTGGGCTCCGGCCCGATGGTGACCCCCGTGAGTTCGTGCATCTTCGGAAGTGAGGCAACGCTGTGAGCAACGCCATGACGCCATACCTTCGGTCCGGATTGCCCAAGCCGGTGCCCGACTCCGATGGACTCGATGCGCCGTTCTGGGAGGGCCTGAGGTCGGAGCGCCTGCTGCTCCAGCGCTGCAATGGATGCAACGGTTGGCAGTGGGGTGCCGAGTTCGTGTGCCACCGCTGCCACTCGTTTGATCTGCGCTACGAGGAGACAAAGCCTGACGGCATCATCTACAGCCATCAACGCGTGTGGCACCCGGTGCACCCGGCGCTCGCTGAGCAGGGTCCGTACATCATCGTGCTCGTCGAACTTCCCCATGCCGACAACGTGCGCGTCGTTGGGAACCTCATCGGTGACCCGATGCAGTCGCTCGTCATCGGAGCTCGCCTGCACGGCGTGTTCGAGCACCATCCAGAGGACGATCCCGCGCACACCCTGCTGCAGTGGGCAGTGACCGACTGATCTCGGGTTCAGCGTCGACAAGACCCGATCGGGGACCACTCACCTTTGGCGCCACCTGCTTCCTGCCGGTCACCAGCTGCTGCGCGACTCCGTACCCACGAACTCGTGCATGACAAGTCCCGCTGCTAAGAGCCGGTCGAGCAGGCGCTCGGTGTCCAGCACTGCGTCGCCGGGAAGCACGAGCCCCGGAGTGAGTTCGTTGCGCACGAGCGCCAGCGCGAAGACCGCTGCAACGTGAGCCGTTGCCACCGCTGTTCGCTCGGCGAGCCCCGCCACGAGGGCGATGCGCTCGCCGTTGCGGTGGCCGCGTACCTCGACACGCAGACCGCCCAAGCCACCTTCGGGATGCGGTGGCGTGAGCATGGGCAGTCGTGCGGTGAGTCGGTCGCGGCGGGTGGCTGACATCCGCGCGCTCACCCGCTCCACCTCCGGAAACGCCCTTGGGAGCACGAGGGGGTCCACCATTTCGGCCCGGTAGCAGTCCTTGGCTCCGATCGGCTCGGGGAACCACGCAAGCTCGCGTCCGCTCCCGGCGGGCCGCTCCATCCACGCCCGGTCGGTCCAGCCGAGGGCCGTGCCGCCCAGCGCACGGTGGTGCTGGATCGCGCACTCCGGACCGCCGGTTCCGTGTATTGCCACGTGAATCTCGTCAAGGCGCTCCAGACGGGATGCGAGGTGTCGGGCGACGAGTCCCGACAGGCCCGGGCTCATTGCGGCACCGACGACGATCGTGGCGTTGTTCCGGCGGGCCAGCCGATCGAGGCTCATCAACGAACGCACATCGTCGACGTCGTCGCAGACGGACACCACACTGATCCCCGCCGTTAGCGCCTTGCTGGCCGTCTCGATGTGCGACTTCGGCCGGGCAAGCACGACGACAGCCGGGTCCGGTTGCCCGACACCGAGTTCGCCTACCGCTCGGGCGCGGTCGCCGAGCCCCGTGATGAGCGCACGCGCGACATCGGGCTTCGCGTCGTCAATCTCGAGATCCACCGAGATATCGGCGGCGAGGATCGCCCGGGCGAGCCTGGCCCCTACCGCACCGGCTCCGACAACACGGACGAGCCTGCCGGTCCCTGCTGCAGCGTTCACGACTCGTCGAGGGGCAGTTCGCGCCACCCGCCGCTCTGCGGCGGCACACCGCCCTTGCCGCGGATACGCAGGGCGCCCGCAATCATTCCGGCCATCGACAGGGCCATGAGTGCTCGGCGCAACAACTTCATGAACGTGACGCTAACCGCCACGGTCCTTCACGCAGGGCGATAGGCACGACGCGGGCCCCAGACGACACGTCTCTCGGACAACGCATCAAGCGGGGACCGGCTGTTGGTGGGGCTAACAAGAATCGAACTTGTGACCTCATCCTTATCAGGGATGCGCTCTAACCGACTGAGCTATAGCCCCCAGCAGGGTCCGGTGAGCATACCGACGGGAGGGGCAGACCCTCAACCGGCGCAAGGTCGACCACGGACTGGATGAACGCTGGTCAGCGACCCCGGGACCGACGTCGCCAGCGGTTGAGGGTTAGCCGGCCGGCGAGGACCGGGCTCGTGGCCGGCGCCAGGTCTGTCCCACTCGGGTCGGTGCGACGGACCACGACCTCTTCTTCGAGCACCGTGAACCTCAACCCGCCGACAAGGTCGGTAATCAGGTTGAACAGCGTCGCCATCACGACGTTCAGGCCGGTCAGGCCGACGACGAGGAACAGTCCGATGATCCACGCGTTGTGGAAGATCTCACCGCCCTTGAACTCGAATGACTTCCAGCCGAAGGACTCAAAGAAACTGGAGATGTTGTCGATCGTGCCGGTGCTGTAGGCAACATTCCACAACAGCACACCCGCGATGAGACAGACCGCGTACATGGCGAGGTAGAAGATGATCGACACCTTGAACACGGACCACGCGTCGACAGCTCGCACCACGCGACTTACCTTGCGCACCCGGGGCCGACCCCGGGGAACGAATGTCTCCGCCGGATCGGGATACAAAAACGTGCTCGGGTCGAACGCCGGATCAGACGGGTAGGTGTCCGACGGTAGGTACTCCACAGGCGGCTCGGATGCCGGCGGCTGTTGGGACGGGGGAACACTCCACTGCGGTGCGGTCGCCGAGGCGCGGCCGACCGGTACCTGCACCGTCGGCATTCCGAGCGAGTCGTCGGGAGGTTCCGTCGATCGCATGAACGAACGCGGACGCGGGCGCTGCGCACCGGGACCCGAGTTTGACTCGGTGCGAGGGTCGACCGGAGGGTCGCTCATGGACACACCGGCAGCGTAACGAACACCGGGTACACGCACGCCTCACCGCTCACGAACCGATGGCGCGTGCAGATGCAACCGCACCCGATACGGCAGTGGTTACCCGCACCGAACCGTTATCTGCGACGAACGACACGAGTTCCGCGCCATTTGCCTCAGCGACCTCCGCCGCCAACTGTCTACCGCCCTGTACCCCTGCGAGCGCTGCCGCGTCGGCTGCGGTCTGCGCTCGTGCGCTGTCGTCGAGGTCGCGGCCGAAGCGGCCGATACTCAGCAGGAGCGCAACGGCCACGGCGACAACGCCGATGACGATCAGCGAGACGGAACCACGGTCCGCCGCCGTCCCGCCCTGGCGCTGCCCGAGGTCGGCAGCCCTGCTAGTCACTCGTCGGCAGCGATGATCGGAGCCACGGAGGCCACGGTCTGGCCCGAGTCGAGATTCATGACGCGCACTCCGGTGGCATCGCGCCCCTGTGAGGAGATCTCGCGCACTTCCATCCGGATGGTGATACCGGTTGAGGAAACGGCAACGATCTCGTCGTCGATGGTCACCATGAATGCGGCCACCACCTTGCCCTTCTTGCCGGTGAGACGGATCCCCATCACACCCTGACCACCGCGGCCCTGCCGGTTGAATCGGTCGAGCTGCGTGCGCTTGCCGTAGCCACCGTCGGTCACGAGCAGGATTGCCGAGTCGTCCTTGGCGAGGTCGCACGACACCACTTCGTCGCCGGCCTTCAGCCTCATGCCTCGCACACCCGCCGCCGCCCGGCCCATCGCGCGAACTTCCTCCTCGTTGAAACGGATCGTGATACCGCTGCGCGCCACCATGAAGATGTCGTTCGAGCCGTCGGTGACAATCACCTTGACGAGCTCATCGTTGTCCCTGAGGTTGAGGGCAATCAGACCATCCCGGCGGGAGGAGTCGTACTCGTTGAAGGCCGTCTTCTTCACCTGGCCGTTCTTGGTGGCGAAGAACAGGAAGCTCTCGCCGGGGAACCCGCGGGTATCGATGATCGCCTCGATGCGCTCGTTCGCCTGAAGCGGCAGCAAGTTGACGATGGGCGTGCCCTTCGCCGTGCGCTCGCGCTCGGGGATGTCCATTGCGCGCAGCCGGTAGACCTTGCCGCGGTTGGAGAACATCAGCAGGTACGAGAGCGCCGTCGTGAAAATCACGTGGCTCACGAGGTCCTCGGTCTTCAGCTTGGCCCCGCTCACGCCGCGCCCGCCGCGTGCCTGTGTGCGGAACGCCCCGGCATCGACGGTTTTCGCGTACCCGGCGTTGGTCATGACGACGACCAGTTCTTTGTCGTCCACGAGGTCGGCGAGATCCATGTCGCCGCCGTCGAGCATGATCTCGCAACGGCGTGCCGTCGCGAACTCTCCCTTGATCGCGCGGAGGTCATCCTTGATGACGCCGCGCAGTACGACGTCGTCGGCGAGGATTGCCTCGTAGGACGCGATGTCCACGCGGAGACCCTCGATGCGCTGCTCGATGTCCACACGTGCGAGACGCGTGAGACGCCCGAGAGTCATGTCGAGGATGTGCTCGGCCTGGGTCTCGCTGAACTCGAACGGGGCAGCCTGCAGATGCACGCGCGCATCGGCCCGGTCTTCCGACGCGCGGATGGCGGCGATCACCTCGTCGATCACGTTGAGGGCCTTCATCAGACCCTCTTGGATGTGCAGTTCGTTCTGTGCCTTCTCAAGGCGGAACTTCGTGCGGCGCTGGATGACCTCAACCTGGTGATCCACGTATCCGTGAAGCACCTGCACGAGGTTGAGTGTGCGCGGCACCCCGTCCACGAGGGCCACCATGTTGACGCCGAAGCTCGTCTGCAACTGCGTGAGCTTGTACAGGTTGTTCAGCACGACGTTCGCGTTGGCGTCGCGCTTGAGTGTGACGACCAGCTTGGTCTTTCCGCCCGCCGACGAGTCGTTCGCGTCGGCGATCCCGTCCAGGTCGCCGGCGTCCACCAGTTCCTGAATGCGTGCCAGCACGGCCGAGCCACTCACCTGGTACGGCATCTCAGAGACGATGATCTGAAAGCCGCCGCGCTTGCCCTCCTCGATGGCTGCCTTGGCGCGCATCTTGATGCTGCCCCTGCCGGTTCGGTACGCGTCCATGATCCCGGCACGGCCCATGATGAAACCGCCAGACGGGAAGTCCGGTCCCTTCACGAACTGCATGAGGTCCTCGGACGTGGCCTCAGGATGATCAATGAGGTGCACCGTTGCGTCGATCACCTCACCGAGATTGTGGGGCGGGATGTTGGTGGCCATACCCACCGCGATGCCCTGGCTGCCGTTGACGAGCAGGTTGGGGAACCGGGACGGCAGCACCTTGGGTTCCTCGAACTCGCCCGAATAGTTGGAGACGAAGTCGACCGTGTTCTCGTCGATGTCGGCGAGCAACCGCATGGTGAGAGGGTGCAGTTTGCACTCCGTATAGCGCGATGCAGCAGGGCCGAAGTCGGGGCTGCCGTAGTTGCCGTGGAAGTCGATGAGTGGATGACGCAACGAGAAGGGCTGTGCCATGCGCACGAGCGCGTCGTAGATCGCGCCCTCACCGTGGGGGTGGTACTTCGCCATGGTGTCCCCGGTGACACGCGCCGATTTCACGAAACTGCGGTTTGGGCGGAAGCCCTGCTCCTCCATGTCCCAGATGATCCGTCGGTGCACCGGCTTGAGCCCGTCGCGCACGTCCGGCAGGGCGCGGGACATGATGACGGACATTGCGTAGTCGAGGAAGGAGCGTTCCATCTCCTCGTTGATCTCGATGGGCGAGATGCCACCCATGGGGATCTCGCTCGGCACAAAGACCTCGTCGTCGTCGTCCGGGATGTCGGGCGTGTCGTTGTTGTCACTCATGGTTCAGATGCCCTTGTCTCAGATGTCCAGGAAGCGAACGTCTTTGGCGTTCTTCTGGATGAATGCCTTGCGGCTCTCGACGTCGTCGCCCATGAGCACGCTGGTCATCTCGTCTGCGAGTGCGGCTTCCTCGACGGTGACCTGCAGGAGGGTCCGCTTGGACGGATCCATCGTGGTCTCCTTCAGTTCCTCCCAGTCCATCTCGCCGAGTCCCTTCAGGCGGCTGAAGTCTTTTTTGTGGTTCGGATGCTCGGCAAGAAAGCCGTTCTTCGCGAGATCGTCCTTGAGGTAGATCTTCTGCTTGCCGATCTCGGTGGAGTACAGCGGCGGCTGCGCGATGTACACGTAGCCGTGCTCGACGAGCGGCTTCATCTGTCGGAAGAAAAAGGTGAGCAGCAGAGTGCGGATGTGGCTGCCGTCCACATCGGCATCGCAGAGGGCGATGACCTTGTGATAGCGAACCTTCTCTGCGGTGAACTCTTCGCCCACGCCCCCACCGATCGCTGTGATGAGCGCCTGGATCTCGTTGTTCTTCAGCATCTTGTCGAGGCGGGCCCGCTCGACGTTGAGGATCTTGCCTCGGATGGGGAGAAGCGCCTGCGTACGCGGCTCACGCGCGTTGAGCGCCGTGCCGCCGGCGGAGTCTCCCTCCACGATGAACAGTTCGGCCTCCTCGGCGTTCTTCGTGGCGCAGTCCTTCAACTTGTCCGGCATGCCAGCACCACCGAGTGCTGTCTTGCGACGAATGGCGTTGCGGGCATTCTTGGCGGCGAGCCGAGCCTGGGCGGCCGAGATTGCCTTCTTGACGATGCGATTGGCCTCGGCAGGGTTCTCCTCGAGCCACTCGGCGAGCTTTTCGTTGACGACTTTCTGCACGAATGACCGCATGCTGACGTTGCCCAGTTTGGCTTTTGTCTGGCCCTCGAACTGGGGCTCGCGTAGCTTCACGGCGACGATGGCGGTGAGACCTTCTCGGATGTCCTCACCAGCGAGGTTCTCGTCCTTCTCCTTGAGCAGCGGCGTCTTGCCGGCCCGGGCGTACTTGTTGATGACCGAGGTGAGTGCCGTACGGAACCCCTCCACGTGCATGCCGCCCTCGGTGGTGGAGATGCCATTCGCATAACCGTGAACACCCTCGTAGTAACCGGTGTTCCACTGCATGGCCACGTCGCAGACCTGACCCTCGTCGTCGTCGGTGGCCTCGAAGTGGGCGACCTTGACGAACAGCGCCTCTTTCGAGGTGTTGAGGTGCTTGACGAAGTCGACGATGCCACCCTTGTAGAGATAGGTGACCTCTTGTTCCTTGCCGGGCCGCTCGTCCGCAAAAGCGATCTCCAGACTGCGGTTGAGGAACGCCATCGTCTGCAAGCGTTCGAGCACGGTGCGGGCCACGAACTCCGTACCCTCCGCTGCGAAAACGCCAGCATCAGGCCAAAACTCCACGGTGGTCCCTGATGTGCGCCCAGCGGCTGGGCTGTCGCCGATAGCGGCGAGCTTGGCCTGCGGCTTTCCGCCGTCCGCGTATTCCTGGAAATACCGCTTGCCACCCTTGTCGATGGTGATGAGCAGGCGCTCAGAGAGTGCGTTGACCACCGAGACACCCACGCCGTGCAGACCACCCGACACCTTGTAGCCGCCGCCGCCGAACTTGCCGCCGGCGTGCAGCACGGTGAGCACCACCTCAACGGCGCTCTTGCCCTTGTGCGGCCCGCTCGGGTACGGGTCTACCGGCACGCCTCGGCCGTTGTCTTCTACGCGACAGGATCCTTCGGGGGTGAGGGTGACCACGATGCGGGTACAGAACCCGGCCATCGCCTCGTCAACCGAGTTGTCCACAACCTCCCAGATGAGGTGGTGCAGACCGGCCAGGCCGGTAGACCCGATGTACATACCCGGGCGCTTTCGCACCGGGTCGAGGCCCTCAAGGACCTGGATGGCACTGGCGTCGTATTCCACTGACGGGGTGGTTGCCGACTTGGAATCGGCGGACGTGCTACTCACGAGCAATGGCTCCTAGAGGGTTGGAATCACAACGATGCAATCCTACCTCTGGGGTGTGACGGGGAAACGGATGGAAGGCCTGTGATTCGGCCCTGAGAGGCGTAGCGGCCGGGGTTTTTCCGGGATTTTGATACGCGGGTGCCGGAAAACCGATTCTGGCCGTCTCACGCCCTGCCGCGGCGGCGCACTCGAAGTTCGATCTTGGTCACGCCCGGCCCCGCTACAGCAGTGATCCGTTCGATGAGCTGGGCCTCCAGATAGCGCAACTGTGTCGCCCATCCGGGCTCGTCCACCTCCACGAACAGCACGCCGTCCGACAGCCGAGTCGGACGGGCGTTCGCAGCGATCTGCGCTCCAACCGCGTCCTCCCACCGGGCGAACACCCCTCCCACCGTCTTGGCCGGGGTAGCCGACGTGCTCGCCGGCTGTAGCGACCGCAGCACCTCATCGAGGGCGAGCGACAGCGGCCGGGGCTCACGCACTCGTCGCCTGCCGCCATCGACGTACCTGCCAGCCATTATTGGTTACCGCTCACACAACCGGCCGCGATGCGCAGCACCCGGTCCGGCCGGGCGTGTTCGGGCAGCGCAGTGGCCGTGGTGAGGATTACCTGTCCCACCGGGAGGTGGCCGAGCAGTGCCCGCGCCCTACCGGCGTCGAGTTCGGACAGCACGTCGTCGAGCACGAGAATCGGTGGGGTTCCCACCTGGTCAGCGACCAGACGGTGTACCGCCATCCGCATAGCGAGGGCCAGCGTTCTCTGTTCCCCCTGCGAGGCATGCGTGCGGGCGGGCATTGCGTTCACCAAGAGGTCGAGGTCGTCACGGTGCGGTCCGACGGTGGTGACGGCCCGCTTCAGATCATCCGCGCGGGACGCGGCCAGTGCGGCTGCAAGCCCTTCCTTGCGCCAGGTTGGTTCGTACGTGGCGCCCGCCGGTGTCTCGCGGTCCGCCAACGCGCTGTACGCCTCCCGCAGTGCCGGCTCGAGGTTGGCCACCAGTGCGGCACGCACCCGCCCGAGTTCGTCGCCGGTCTCGGCAAATTTCGCGTCCCAGACATCGAGCGTGAGGGCCACCTCCGGGCTCACCCTTCCGCCGGCCTGCTTGAGCAGGGTGTTTCGCTGTCGCAAGATTCGATCGACGTCGCGCTGCAGCGCGTCATGCTTGGGAGCGAGCGCCACCAGCGCGTCATCGAGGAACGTGCGCCGCTCGGCGGGACCGCCCTTCACGAGCGCCAGGTCGTCTGGGGAGAACACACTCACCCGCACCACCCCGAGCAAATCCCTTGCGCGCACTAGACGCTGCTTGTTGACGAACACCCGGTTCCGGCCGTTGCGATTGATCTCGGCCTCGACCAAGAGCATCCGTCCATCATCGTGAACGACGTCGGCCCGGATTACCGCCTGCTCAGACCCAACGCGAATCAACGCGTCCGGCGTCACACCGCGGAAACTACCGAGGGTCGCGAGGTACGCCATCGCCTCGGCGAGGTTCGTCTTTCCCTGTCCGTTCTCGCCGATTACTGCGGTCACGCCTCCCGTGAGGTCGAACGTTGCCTCGGGGTAATTGCGAAAATCCCTGAGCTTGATCCGCTGGACGATCACCGGTCGGGGCTAGACCTTCTGCGGCATCAGCAGGTAGAAGTAGTCGTCGGTACCGAGCCCGCGCAACACCGCCGGCCGGTTGCTCTCGCGCTGGGTGGACAACGTGACCTGCTCGCCAGCACATGCATCGATGCCCGATGCGAGGTACTCGGCATTGAAGGCGATGGTGAGTTCCGTCCCGTCGAACTGGGCGTCAACCTCTTCGCTCACCGTGCCGCGATCGTTACTGATGGCCTCGAGACGCAATGTGGGCCCACCGAGATGCAGCCTCACCGGGATGGTGTCCCGCGCGAGCAGTCGTACACGGCGAAGCGCGTCGGTGAATGCGTCCTTGTCGATCGTGAGGACATTCGGCGCCGGCTGCGGCATGAGCTGCCTGTAGTTGGGGAACGGCTGGTCGATGAGTCGCGTGGTGACCCTGGCAGATGCCACCTCGAACGTTGCATCCCGCTCGCCGAGCCGCAGCGTCAACTCCCCGGACCCCGACGCCAGACGAATCACTTCCTGCAGCGCTCGGGCGGGCACGAGCACCTGCTGGTCCGTGCCGAGCACCGTGGTTCCGGCAAGATCTCGCACAGCCAGCCGATACGAATCGGTCGCAACGAGGCGTAACCCGCCGGCCTCAGCAGCCAAGAGCACGCCGGTGAGCTGAGGCTTCTGCTCGTCGGTGCTCGCTGCTCGAACGACCTGTCGAAGTGCGTCGATGAAATCGGCGGCCGGCAACGTCACCGAGCTAGCGGTGGTGGAGCCCACTCGCGGGTAGTCGTCGTATGCCCACGGCCGAATGGTGAACCGCGACCGGCCAGCCGCAACGGTGACCTCCTCGCCCTCGGCGAGCAACTCAACCTTTGGGTCACCGAGCGACTTCACGATGTCCGACGTGAGCTTGGGAACGACCATTCCTCCGTCCTGCTGTCCGTCGACCGTCAGCTCGTACTGCACGGTCAACTCCAGATCGCTGCCGGTGACCGTCAGCCGATCGCCCTTCAGTTCGAGCCGGATTCCCTGCAGCACGGGGAGCGACCCAGTGCGTCCGGTCGCGGCTCGACCAGCAGCCCCGAGGGCCTCGGCCAGTACGTCACGTTCGCATCGGAACTTCACCGCTTGTTACTCCCTGTTGGCTGATGAACCATCTAATAACGGTAATAAGGCTGTGGATTGTGGACAGGGGAACGTTTCCCCTGCTCCCAGCCCCGGGGCCCTGTGGTTGGCGGTACACAGGTTCCCACAGGCTTCGGCGTTCTCACGAACGTCGCGGGGGACAACTTGTTGTTATCCCCAGTCGGGCGGGGGTCGTCCCCCGGTTGTCCCCCGACGGCTGGGGAGAACACTGTACCTAGCCAGTCTTGAGGCGTTGTCGCAGGTCATGGACCTGGTCGTAGATCTGTTTGCGCTCGGCCATAAGCCTTTGGATCTTCTCCACCGCGTGAATGACGGTGGTGTGATCCCGGCCACCGAAGAGCCGAGCGATGGCTGGATAGCTGAGATCGGTGAGCTCTCGGAAGACGTACATCGACACCTGACGGGAGGTGACGAGATCCCGCTGGCGGCTCTTTCCGCGCAGGGCATCCACCGTGAGACCGAAGTACGACGCCATCTCGTTGAGCATCTCGTCGGGTGTGCGCGGGCGGGTGGTGGTCTCCGAGAGGAGGTCGATGAGTAGTTGCTGAGCGAGGGGAACGCTGATCGGGATGCGGTTGAGGCTGGCGTACGCAGTGACCCGGATGAGCGCACCCTCCAGTTCTCTGATGTTGGTGGTGATGTTCGCGGCGATGAATTCGAGAACTTCGGCCGGTACCTGGGTCATGTCCCGCTCCGACTTGTTGCGGAGGATCGCGAGGCGTGTCTCGAGGTCGGGTGGCTGGATGTCGGTGATGAGGCCCCAGCGGAAGCGACCACGCAGCCGCTCTTCGAGTGTGGGGATGTTGTCCGGCATGCGATCGCTCGAGATCACGATCTGTTTGTTCGCGCCGTGCAGGGCATTGAACGTGTGGAAGAACTCTTCCTGCAGCCGTTCCTTGCCCTCCATGAACTGGATGTCATCGATGAGCAGCACATCGATGTCCCGATAGCGCCGCTTGAACATTGCAGGTGACTGAGTACGGATTGCGTCGACGTACTCGTTCATGAACGTCTCGGTGGAGACGTAACGAACGGTGTAGTGGCCGTAGTTCTGGTTGACGTAGTGACCGATCGCGTGCAGCAGGTGGGTCTTGCCGAGGCCAGAGGCTCCGTAGATGAACAGCGGATTGTAGGACCGGGCGGGGGTTTCGGCCACACGGAGGGCGGCGGCGAGCGAGAACTGGTTGGACGGTCCGCTGACGAAGGTCTCGAAGGTGTACCGGGGGTTCAGCCCGTCGGTCATGGTCGGTTCCGTAGCGTCGGGCGCGTGGCCCGGCCCTGCAGAGGAATCGAACCTGGCGGACACGACGTTGGAACTCTCGCCGTTCACGGCGATTCGAAGGTGCTCCACCTCGGCCTCGACGTCTACATCGACGAGCAACTGCGGGTTGGCGACGCCGATCTCCTCGAGGGCGTCGCGTACGAGCGGCAGATAGCGATGAAGAATCTTCTCTCGGATCACCGTGTTCGGAACACCGATGCGCAGGTATCCACCATCCGCGGGCAGCGCTCTGACATCCTGAAAGGTGGAGTACCAGACAGCATCAGACACCTGCTCTCGCAGGATGTCCGCAACTGCTGTCCACATCGCTTCGTGGTCGCTCACCGGCGCCGCCCCAGTTTCTGCCCAAGTCTTGTCCACAGCACCGTCCACAGGCTGTGGACGGCCGCAGGGCGGTTCAAGCCCGCCCGGCCGAACTACGCTAGCACCCGGATCGCACCTCGCTTTCAGGCGGTCCCCGTCAGGTGCTCAGAGGGTCGCTAGTTGTGGTCTGAGGGCGCACACCCCTAGCCTTGCAAGGTCGGTGCGACCAATATCGCTGGTCGTGCCCCCTGACCACGTGTTTCTCGGCCAATTCTGCGCCAAGCGTGTTCAGTCGAGATGAGGAGGCATGGGTGAAGCGCACCTTTCAACCGAACAATCGTCGCCGGGCCAAGAAGCACGGGTTCCGTCAGCGGATGAGCACCCGCGCCGGCCGGGCGATCCTCAAGGCCCGTCGGGCCAAGGGTCGCCACAAGCTGTCCGCCTGATCGACGCGCTCCGTGGCCGTGGTGACTTTCAGCGTCTCCGGGCCGAGGGCCGTCGCTGGTCGTCCGGACCGGTGTGGTGCGTGTATCGATCAGAATCGGAACCCGCACCTTCACGCGTTGCGTTCGCTATTGGACGAAGCGTGGGCACAGCAGTGGTGAGGAACCGGATCCGCCGCAGAATGCGCGAAATTCTTCGTCAAACCTCACTGCCGGCGGGCGACTTTCTTTTTGGCATCTCTCCCGCAGGGTGCACGTTGGACGCTGCTTCGTTGCGGCTTCACGTCGTGACCGTGCTTGACCGCTGCCGCGGAAAGAAGGTGTCGTGATGCAGCGCTTCATGATCAGGACGGTGCAGTGGTACCAGGCGGACCGAGAAGGCATGCCGTCACCCTGCCGGTTCGAGCCGTCCTGCTCGAACTACGCCCTTGATGCACTGGAGACCTACGGTGCACTCAAGGGAACCATGCTCACTATTCGCCGGTTGCTCCGCTGCCGTCCTTTCGGACCTTCCGGCTTCGACCCCATCCCCGAGAAGAGGTAGCGCTTCGGTGCTCGCGTCCATCTTTGATCCGTTGGCCAACATCTTCGCTTGGCCGTTTACTCAGTTCTATTCGCTGACGGGCAGTTACGCGTTCTCGATCATCCTCATCACCTTGGTGGTGATGCTTATCACCACGCCGCTCACGCTGAAGAGCACCAAGAGCATGCTCGAAATGCAGCGGATTCAGCCCGAGCTGAAGCGTTTGCAGGCCCAGCATCGCGGTGATCGTCAGAAACTCAACGAAGAGATGATGAAGCTCTACCAGGAGCACAAGGTCAATCCACTGGCGAGTTGTTTCCCGCTGCTGCTCCAGATGCCGGTGTTCATCGGCATGTTCCAACTGCTGCGCGGCTTGACCCGTGAAACCGATCCGAAGACGGGGTTCTTCCTCCCCAAGCACATCGGCTCTACCTCAAAGTTGTATCAAGACTTGAGCAAGTCGAAAGAGATGCTCTCGTGGGGTCTCAACCTCGCAAAGAAACCGTCGGACATGTTCAAGGAAAGCCCTGGTAAGGGGGTCCTGTACATCCTTTTCGTGGTTCTACTGGCCTTCCTCTATTGGGTGCAGCAGCGCATGGTCGCGAACCGCGCCGTGTCACCAACCATGTCTGCCGGCCAGCAGAAACTCATGCAGTACCTGCCCGTGGGCTTTGCGATCTTCCAGATCTTCTTTCCGATCGGACTCGTCATCTACTACCTGTTCCAGACGGTGCTGCGCATCGTGCAACAGCAGTACGTGACTCGTCGCTTCTACGGCGGTGAGGGTTCGCTCGGTCAGCTAGCACAGGCTGCGGGCGCCGCAGCCCGAGAAATGTCCAAGGCAGACAAGTCGGCAAAGACCGAGGATCGCTCGAAGGGAACCGGCGGGCAGCGCCAAGGTTCCGCGAAGAACGCTCCGAAGAACGCTCCGAAGGGGCGCCCGGCCGCCGGAGGCCGTCCTGGCTCCGCCGGTGGGCGCAATCAGCCCACTGCTCAGCGCCCCACGTCGCCGAATCGGCCCACGAAGCCGACCAAGCCCACCAAACCGAACAAGCCGCAGTCCTGACTCGGCCCCAAGAGACGGAAACAGTTGTATGGAGTGGGTAGAGACCACCGCCAAGACCATTGAAGAAGCCAAAGAACTTGCTCTCGACCAACTCGGCGTAGCCGTGGACGATGCCGAGTTCGAGGTGCTTGAGGAGCCCCGTCCG
The DNA here is from genome assembly GCA_009701715.1 of Actinomycetota bacterium. Taxonomy (GTDB): domain Bacteria; phylum Actinomycetota; class Acidimicrobiia; order Acidimicrobiales; family Ilumatobacteraceae; genus WLJO01. Next base: position 34,422 of record WLJO01000010.1, on the reverse strand, counting down.
GGGTTGTTCGGGCGTACCCGTGGTGAGGCCCGCGTGCGCGCACGCGTGCGCCCGACCAAGCCCCGGCCGAAGGTGGAGCGACGCGATCGGCGCCGCAAGGGTGCCGACAAGCCGGATCAGACCGACGACGCGGCGGTGGCGGCTGATGTCGACACCGAAGCTGTTGAGGCGCCTGCGCCGACCCCCAAGCCGCGTGCCGCAAAGACGGCCGCTCGTAAGCCCGCCAAGAAAACGGAGGAACCAGTGAACGACGCCAACAACACCCCAACCGTAGAAGCAGTCGCCGCAGAGGCAGAGAAGTTCATTCACGGGTTGCTTGGCGCACTCGGCCTCGAAGGCACCACAGCGGTGCGCCATGACGGTGAGGACATCGAGGTAGATGTCGATGGGGAGAACCTCGGAGTGCTCATCGGGCCCCGGGGCACGACTTTGCTCGCTGTGCAGGACCTCGTTCGCGTGGCTGCCCAGCGCCGAATCGGCGATCACACCACTCGCCTGCGCCTGGACATCAGCGGCTACCGAGAGAAGCGCCAAGCGGCACTCGCCCGGTTTGCGATGGAGCAGGCCGACGAAGTGGCATCCACTGGTGAGGAGCGCGGGCTCGAGCCGATGCCTTCGGCTGATCGCAAGGTTATTCACGATGCGCTGTCGATCCGCACGGACGTGGAGACCCGTTCGGAAGGCGAAGATCCGCGGCGGCGTGTGGTGATCGCCCCGGCATCGTCCGCGAACTGAGCGGTTTCGCTCCCCGAAACGCTGGGAACCACCCTGCGATGGGGCCACTCGAGCTACTTCTCGCTGAATCTCAACGGATTGGGCTGATTGGCCCCGGAGATCTGGAGACCGCCATTGGGCAGGCGCGTGCATTCGCCGAAGCGTTGCCGACCGACGTACGGAGGCTGGTGGATGTCGGGTCCGGGGGAGGGTTGCCCGGGTTGGTCGTTCTGGCCGATCGTCCCGACATCGATGTGACGCTCGTGGATCGCAAGGAACGGTCCTGTGACGTCTTGAGACGGGCGGTCCGGGCCCTCGGTGCCATGGACAGGGTCCGGGTGATACATGCGGACTTGGAGACACTGGGTCAGGACCCGGCGTGGCGCGGCACCTTTGATGCGGCGACGGCTCGGGGGGTGGCATCGCCCGCGGAAGTCGCCGAATTGGTGCTTCCGTTGGTACGGCCGGGTGGAATCCTGGTGGTGAGTGTGGCCGGTGCTGGGGAGGCGTGGCCCGATGATGGGCTGGCCCGTCTCGGGGCCACCGTCCGGCGACGCGAGGCCGGTCTGATGGTGGTGGAGGCGGGAGATTGCCCGTCTGTCTTTCCACGTCGGCGGCGGGTTCCTGCAGTCTTTGACGGTGGGCCGCAGTAGTCACAGCGGTTGTTCCACGTGGAACCCTTGCCCCTCGCTGCTGTTGTTCCACGTGGAACAAAACCCTCGCATGCAGGACAAAGATGGGTCAGGTGACCTACTTGGACCCACACGGACCGACAAGTATCCTCCTGTTGCGCCGGGGTCCTCCGGTGATGACGATGTAGCCGACCGGAAAGCAGCGAGACATGAGCGACCAAATCCCCGGCAGCACAGGCCCCCGGCCGTTGCCGCGAGTGATCGCGGTGGCGAATCAGAAGGGTGGAGTGGGTAAGACCACCACGGTGGTCAACCTCGGAGCCTGTCTGGCAGAACTCGGATACCGCACGCTCATCGTGGATCTTGATCCCCAGGGCAATGCATCAACGGGAGTCGGGATCACCGAGGAGCGCCGCCGGGAGACGTCGATGTATCACGTCCTCATCGACGACGAGCTCCCGATGGAGGAGGCGACATTTCCCACCGACGTGCCCAATCTCTTTATCGCTCCCGCCAGCCTTGATCTGGCCGCCGCCGAGGTGGAGCTTCGTTCCGGTTTCGCCGCCGAGCTGTATCTCCGGGCGGCCTTTGAACGTTCGAAGCTCGACTACGACTTCGTGCTGATTGACTGCCCGCCCTCGCTCGGTCTGTTGACGACGAACGGCCTTGCCGCAGCACAGGAAGTGCTGATCCCGATCCAGTGTGAGTATTACGCCCTCGAAGGCACTGGCCAGTTGCTGGTCACACTCGAGAAGGTTCGAAAGAAGTTGAACCGTTCTCTGGAACTGTCCACGGTGGTCTGTGTGATGTACGACGCTCGCACCAATCTGGCCGATCGGGTGATCGAGGTGGTGCGCGAGAACTTCGGGGACAAGGTGTGCAAGACCGTGGTGCCTCGAACCGTCCGCTTGTCGGAGGCACCCGAGCTCGGCCAGCCGATCATCCTGTTCGACTCGTCCTCTCGAGGCGCCATTGCGTACCGGGAACTCGCCAAGGAGGTCAGCGGTGGCACCCCGCCCAGGAACCGGTAAAGGTCTGGCCGGCGTCTTCAACAAGGCGTATGAGGCGTATGCGAACGACAGCGAGCTTGACGAGATCCTGCTCGACTCGGTAGTACCGAATCCGAATCAGCCCCGGGTCCACTTTGACGAAGCCACGCTCGCTGACCTGTCGGCGTCGATTCGGGAACTGGGGGTGCTGCAGCCGATCCTCGTGCGTCGGCTGGCGGGCGACAGTTACCAGTTGATCGCCGGTGAACGGCGTTGGCGGGCTGCCCGGATGGCGGGGTTGCAGCGAATTCCCGCAGTGATCCGCATGTCGACGGATCTCGAATCCGTGGAGCAGGCAATTGTCGAGAATCTCCATCGGGAGGATCTCACCCCGCTGGAGGAGGCCTCGGCCTACCAGCAACTCATCGAGGAGTTCTCCTACACCCACGAGAAGTTGGCCGAGCGCCTCGGCAAGGGCCGAACGTCCATCACGAATACCTTGAGGCTTCTCCAGTTACCGCCCAAGATTCAGGAACTGCTCGCTGATGGTCGGCTCTCAGCCGGACACGCACGAGCACTCCTCGGTACGAACGACCTCCGTTTTCAGGAGGGCCTCGCCCTTCGCGCTGCCCAAGAAGGCTGGTCGGTGCGCTCGGTGGAGCAGGCGGTGCGCGAACGCGAGAATGGCCAACCCTCAGGGGGTAGCGAGACCCCGGTGAAGAAGGTTGCCAGAGAGCGACTTCGGCCTCCGGCGGTGCTTGAGGTGGAGCAACTGCTTGGGGATTACTTGGCGACCTCGGTGGCGATCACTGTGGGGTCCAGCCCAGGCAAGCTCGTGATCGACTTTGCCGATCTTGCCGATCTTGACCGAATTTACCGACAGATCGTCAGCCCGGCCTCGTACGAGTAAGCGCTCACACCCCTGTTGAGCAGGGTAGATACGGTTCGCCGTGGGTGTACTAGGACGGAACTCTCAACGTCCACATGATGTGGAAAACCCTGTGGATAAACCATCAAGTAGTGGCTGAGGGAGGGAAGCTGGCGTCGATCCAGATTTCCACAGCTTGTGCACAGCCCTGTGCGAGGGAGCTTGCATTGTCCGCCACGGAGCGAACGGGCCCGAGCCGACACAGCACGGCCGGCATCCGGGTTTCACGGAGAACCGGGAGCCGAATTCCCTCAACGCGCGGGGTGCTCGCCAGCAGGGGCTGCAATGTTTGGGACAGCTGCTCAGCGAGCGCACGTCCGGCTGTGGACTCGAAGGCTGGCACTTGGTAGTAGAAAAACTCCGAAACCGGCTCGATGCTTGCCTCAAGGCCGAGGTATACGTGAGCGCGGAACCGGTTCGCCGCTTCGGCCTGGGCATCGGCGTCGGGTTCGTCGACCAAGATGACGTCAGCGCCCTTGGCGCGGGCCGTCCGGGCGATTGCCCTGGCGAGACTGCTCAGGCCGCCGAACTGGCCAACCACGATGCGGCAGTCCACGAAGTGTGGGAGCGAGCGGATGCGTTCGGCTTCTCGCAGGACGGAAACCCCCGGCCCCTGTCCGGACTGGCGACCGAGCCGATCGAGCGACCGGATTGTCTCGGGCCCGCACACCCCGTCACCCGGCATGCCGCAACTGCGCTGGAACTCGAGCAGCGCATTCGCTGTGCGCGGGCCGAAGATCCCGTCCACGCGACCCGCATCGAACCCGAGGCGGCACAACTCCCCCTGCAATGCCGTGATGTCGTCGCCACGCATGTTCGGCGAGGTGAGTTTCAGTAACCGGTCACCGAGACCCCAGCCCGCCTCGACCAAAGCGTTCCACGTGGCCTCGTCGCACACGCCTGTCGGCCGCAATCCGCGCGCCTCCTGAAAGCGCGCCACCGATTCCTCGGTGTTTTTGCAGTAGGCACCGATCTCTGAAGGGGACGCGGCAAAGCCAACGTAGGAAAGCCTGCGCTGAAGATCCCGCACGGCTTCGCCGCGCTGACCGGGGGTCAGAGGGAGGGTGTCAAGAACTCCTGCAGGTCCGCCAGCAGGGCGCCCTTGCCCTTCGCGCCGACGAGGCGCTTCTTGATCTCCCCGTCCTGAATCACGAGCAGCGTCGGAATGCTCATCACGTTGAATCGAGCGGCGAGTTCTTGGTTCGTATCCACGTCCACCTTGGCGACTTGGATGCCGGGCTGTTCCCTCGCCAACTCCTCCAGGATCGGAGCGATCATCTTGCATGGTCCGCACCATTCAGCCCAGAAATCAACGAGTATCGGCTTGTCCGAGGACTTAACGGTTTCGTCGAAGGTGGCGGTCGAGAGATTGAGGATTCCGTCAGACATTTCGGGAATTCCTTTCGTATGAGAAACGCAATGGTAGTCGGACCAACGCTCGGCCTGCTGAGAACATTCCCGACCTTACTGGTCGGAGTTTGGTCGCTTACGCGGAGTGTTGGGCCTCGAGCCATCGCTCGGCATCGATTGCGGCCATGCAACCCGACCCAGCAGCAGTAATCGCCTGCCGGTAGGTGTGGTCCTGAACGTCGCCGCAGGCAAACACGCCGTTGATGTTCGTGTACGACGAATTTGGCTGGGTGATGAGATAGCCGTTCTCGTCGGCGTCGAGTACCCCGGTGAACAGGTCCGTGTTCGGGCGGTGTCCGATTGCGAGGAACAGTCCGGTGACGGGGAGGGTCTGGCGAACGCCGGTCTCGGTGTGCTCGGCAACGAGGCCCTCGAGGCGTTCCTCGCCGAGCAGGCCGACCACCGTGTGGTTCCAGAGCATCTCGATCTTCGGGTTCGCAGCCGCGCGGTCACGCATGATCTTGGACGCACGCAGCGTGTCGCGTCGATGAATGAGGATCACCTTGCTGGCGAACTTGGTGAGGAACGTTGCTTCCTCCACCGCCGTATCGCCACCGCCCACTACGGCGATCTCGTGGCCACGGAAGAAGAAGCCGTCACACGTGGCACACGTGGACAACCCGTGCGACAGCAAACGCTGCTCGGCGTCGAGGCCGAGCATAAGTGACCGGGCACCGGTGGAGACGATGATGCTGTTCGCCTGATACTCGGTGTCGCGCACCCAGACGCGGAACGGGCGCGACGAGAAGTCCACACGGGTGACCTTCTCGGTGAGGTACTCGGCGCCGAAACGGCCGGCCTGTTCACGCATGTTCTGCATCAACTCCGGGCCGGTGATCCCTGTGGGCCAGCCGGGGAAGTTTTCGATATCCGTGGTGAGCATCAGCTGACCGCCGGGTTGATCGCTTGTTGACGACGGCTCGCCCTCGATGACCAAGGGCTCCAGATTGGCCCGTGCGGTGTAGATCGCGGCGGTCAGGCCGGCAGGTCCGGATCCGATGATGATGACGTTGCGTACGGACATTGCTCAGCTCTCTACAGGGGCGTGGCGCTTGGCCATCAGGAACGACCCGAACGCAAGGAACAGCGCACCCACGACGATGTCGGCGATCCACACTGAGGTGTCGTGGTCGATGTTTGCGTCGCCGGCGAAGATTGCCCAGCGCGCACCGGTGAAGAGGAGCATCACCGCTCCTGCGATCGTGATCACCTTGCGCGAGCGGATGAGGCCCGTGATAACGATGAGCGCAGCGACGAGTGCAAGCATCCCAACGATCCACGCCGCCACCGTGCCCATGTCCCAGAGGAGATAGGTCTGCACCGACCGCATCGAGGCGATCAGTGCGAGTACCAGTGCAACCAGACCGGCGAACGCGGCGACAATGCCGAACACAATGCCGTTGGTGACTTTGACAGCCCGGTTCGTCAGGTTCCGTCGAACGATCTGAACAAATCGATCAACGGTGTCTGCTGCTTGTTTGGGCCACTCGGGATTGAGTGGGTTGAAGGCCATGTGGCCAGCCTAACCGTGTGCGTCGTCAGCCCGTAAGCGACGCACTTGCGTCGACGTCGCACGTCTCGGGATTCACCACGAGCGCCTCGACGGCGTTCTCCGCAGAAGGGACGAGGAACAGCAGTGACCGGCGGTCCATCCAGAGCACTTGTGCTACCGGCACCCCGTTGATGGCCGAGCACGGGTTCGTGATCAGGGGGACACGGTTGGTTACCCCACGCTGAACGACCGCCAGCGCGATCCCGCGCAGTTCCGCAGTGGAACGGGCTGTGAGGATCTCCTCGGTGTCGCCTGCGTTTGCTGTGTCGGCAGTCGTACCCGCGTTGTCGGCAACCGAGTCGGCCACAACTCCTGCCGTCGGTGCGAGCTGTTGGGCTTCGTTCGGCCCAACCTCGGCAGTAACTGGGGTCGGTTCGGGTTGGGGTGTTTGATCCGTTGCCGTGCGGTCGGCTGCGGCGATCTCGGCGGCGTTCTTCGCGGCGACCGGTTCGTTGTTGGACGAGCGGCCGGCGACAGACCCGATCACTACGCCGAGCACGGCGATGGCGGCTGCCGCGGCCAGGGCGGGGGCGAGACGCTTGGCCCGACGAATTCGCGCTGCCTCGAGTGAGGCAACCGGCGCCGGCGCGAGTGCGTCGAGCGCAGCGGCGAGGTGCTGCTCACGCAGCGCTCTCGGGGGCTCGGGGTTCTGTGCAAGGAGCAAACGGAGCGACTCGAACTGTTCGGCGAGTGCGCTGACGCGGTGGTCTGTCTGGAATTCAACCTGCTCAACGGGGGTGAGCACGCCGTCTGCCCGGGCGCTGGAAACCTCGACCACGTGCTGGTCGGGGTAGTCGGCGTTCGAGCCGGGAGCGGGAGTGGTCGGCTCGGTCATGGCTGGTTGGTTGGATGGTTGTGGGGACCGGTTTGGTTCCCGAGTTCTTTGGCGAGCAGGGCTCGACCCCGCGCGATGCGGGAACGGACCGTCCCAATCGGCACGTTAAGGGTCTCGGCGATGGCGTCATAGTCGAGGTCGGCCACGTCCCGGAGCACCACCGCAATGCGGAAATCCTCCGGCAGCCGCCCGAGCGCGGCCTGCACTGCCATTTGGTCCACGACGGTGCTGTCGAAGGGGCGCGTGGCGATGAGTTCGGAGACCGAAAATGTCTCGTCGAGCGGAGTGGTTGGCCGCCGTTTGCGCCGGCGCAGGTGGTCGAGGCAGGTGTTCGTGGCAACCCGGTACAGCCAGGTGCCGAACTGGGCGTTGCCGTCGAACGAGGCCAGGCCGCGAACGGCCGCAATCAGGGCGTCCTGTGTGGCGTCGGCGGCGTCGGCGTCGTGGTGGAGGATCCGACGACAGACGGCATACACCCGGTCGTAATGACGCCTCAGCAGTTGGTCGAGGGCCTGGCGATCCCCGGCGCGCGCCGCGGTAACGAGAGCGAGATCTCCGGCGCCGCCATCCGCCCCTGCATCCGATACCACGGTTGGCGTCAGTCCTGGGCGGGCCCGAAGGAGATCTCGGAGAACCCTCCGCGGAACGGGTTCGACGAGCTGCAACCCTTGTCACGGGCGACTTCGCGCAACATGAGCAGGAGGTATCTTCCCGGCTGGTTGAGCACGATGGAGGAGGACTTGGACTTCTGGCTCGCGTTCTGCGAGATCGGTTGGCCCCAGTCCTCGAGCAGCGCAGCAGGGCTGGACGAGGCGTAGATGTCTACGTTCCACGGCGTGCTCGGGAAGTTGAGCGTGAGCAGACCCTGAGCAGGTCCGCTCAGCTTCACGATGAGGCCGACTCCTTGTTTGGCGCCGAAGTATTGGTTCTGGTAGCAGGTGGTGAGCCACGCCGTTGCGGTCTTGGCGTCCCGGGCGAGCCGCACCTTGGACTCGTTCTCGGTGCCGTCGCCCTTCGGGTCGAAACTGGTGAGCGCCGAGACCTTGGAGTTCGTGATCGGAACCGGTTGGCCATCTGGGGTGGTAAGCGAGGTTCCGCTGATCGCAGTGCTGTCCGCCGGTCGTTCCTTGGGGCCGTTGCGAAGCGCCGCCCAGAGGACACCGCCGGCCGCGAGGGCTGTGATGAGTAGCCCTGCGATCACGAAGGTGGGCATGTTCCGGCGGCGCGGAAGCCCACGGCTTGGTTGGGGCCGGGGGCGCGTGCCATTGGTCGGGGTGGGCGCGCGGTCCGTGCGCTCAGAGCGCGCTGCCGGTCCGCCTCCTCGGGAGGCGTTGGGCACGGCACCACTGCGAGTATCGAGGCCCTGCCAGAGCCCACTGCCGGCGCCATTGCTACGGATCTCCTCAACGATGGCAACGACTTCGGCTCCCGAGGCCGGACGGTTGGCCGGGTCTCGGGCGAGCAGACGTTTGACGAGATGGAGAAGCCCAGGGTGCAGTTGGGGGCGCAGTTTGCCGAGTGGTGTGGGATCGCGCTGCACCCTGGCGAGTGCGGTCTCGGCATCGGTGGCCCCCTTGAAGGGCACCTTGCCGGCAAGACACTCGTACAGGACCAGACCAAGTGAGTAGAGGTCGGCGCGGCCGTCGAGTTCGTGACCACGGACCTGTTCCGGCGACAGGTACTTGGCGGTACCCATCATCACGTTCTCGCTCGTTAGATCCTGGTTCGCTGTGCCCGAGAGCACCTTTGCGATCCCGAAGTCTGTGAGCAGGACGTGCCCATCAGGGGTGATGAGGATGTTCCCGGGTTTCACGTCCCGGTGAATGATCGGTTCCTTCGCACGATGTGCGGCATCGAGCGCGCCCGCAACCGAGGCAGCGATATTCAGGGTCTGTTCGGGCGACAGGTGCTTCTCTGCGTCGAGCAGGTCGCGCAGGCTTTGGCCCGGCACGAACGGCATGACGACTGCCTGTCGGCCGTCATGCTCGACACTGTCGTAGATCGACACGATGTTCGGGTGGTCAAGTTGGGCGACGATCCGGGCTTCTCGGCGGAATCGCTCAATTGCCGTGGCATCGCCGGCGAGTTGCTGCTTGAGCACCTTGACCGCGACGACGCGGTCGAGATAGAGATCCGTTGCGAGCCAGACCTCGGCCATGCCCCCGAGCGCGAGCTTACGATCGAGGCGATAACGGCCCGCCAGAACGGTCTCGGATTCGGACGGATGAACCACCGTTCCCCGACGCTAGTTGTCGAGCATCAACAAATATCGGCATACCGCCCGCGGGCGGTTACTCAGCGGTCTGGAACAGCACGGCCATCGTGCCGCGCCCGGCATGCGTGCCGATGACCGCACCGATGTCGCCCACGAGGATCTCGCCGGGTGTGTAGGGCCGCAGCATCTCCACAAATGCGTCGACGTCCGAGCAGTCCGCGTGGGCGACGGCCACCCGGGTGACGTTGCGGTGCTCCCGAACACGGTCGACGAGGAACGCCAGGGCCTTGGCGCGTGTGCGCTGCTTGCCGCCCTCGTGAACCACGCCGTCGCGACACGTAATGATCGGTTTGATGGCGAGTGCGGACGCAAGAAAGGCCTTGGCCCCGCCGATGCGTCCACCCTTCTTGAGGTTCTCGAGGGTGTCGAGCGCCGCCCACACGTGCGTGCGGGGCACGAGGCAGCGGACGACATCGGCCACTTCTTCGAGTCCCTTGCCCCCGCGTGCGGCCTCGGCAGCGGCGAGGACCATCATCCCGAGACCGAGCGACACCGATAGCGAGTCGATCACGACGACCGGGATGGTTCCGGCCACCTCCTCGGCAGCCAGTTGGGCACTCTGCATGGTGGCCGAGAGAGCGCTCGACAGCGACACCACAACAATCCCATCGGCGCCTGCGGCGGCGAGGGATTCATACGCGCTCGTGAAGTTCCCGATCGACGGGGCAGCGGTGGCCGGCAGCCCGGACGAAGCGGAGCAACGGGCCCAGAACTCTGCAGTAGTGAGCTCCTCGCGGTCCACGAACTCTTCGTCACCGAAGCGGATCTTCAGGGGGACAACGGTTACGCCGTACTCCAGAAGGGTTGCGGCGGGTAGGTCGCAGGCGCTGTCGGTGACGATGCGAATGGTCATGAGCAGCACACCTTCTTCATGGGCAGGACCGTGATTGACACCATGATGGCGGAGGCTAGTCCGGTCACGGCGTCAGTGGCCCGTCCGGCGCGTTACGGTCGGGTCCGGTGAAAAGTCCGGCCACGAATATGGAGTCGCTCGCAGATGGTTCCGGGCAGGCGGTGGGATGGATGCTGCGCGCCGACGACTGTGTGGCGAGGGTCCGCCCTTGGCCGGGTGAGCCAGGCACCGTGCAACTCATCACGCTGGAGCAGAGTGCACCGCCTGCCCGGGTGATTCACCGATGGATGGAGGAGTTGGGTCGGGCCGGTGTTCGCCTGATCCGGACGGGTGCACTTGGCCCGACCATTCAGCCCGCATACCTCGAGTGCGGGTTCTCGGTCCGCCAGGAGCTCAGCCTGTTGAGCCACGGGCTCGTCGGCGTGAGAGGTTCGGTTGTGCCCTCGGAATCCCTCATGCTCCGACGTGGGCGCCGGACGGACCTCGCGTCGCTCGCGGTCGTCGACCGCAGCGCGTTCGGGCCGCTCTGGGCAATGGACGTCCACGGCGTCGCTGACGCCTGTCAGGCCACCCCGCACCATCGACTCCGACTCGCACTCGAGGGTTCCTCGGTGATCGGCTTTGCGGTCTCCGGCCGGGCGGGGCGCAGCGCGTATTTGCAGCGTCTCGCCGTGGCACCGGAATCCCAGGGGAACGGCGTCGGCCGGGCACTCACTGTGGACGCACTGCGCTGGGCGCGTCGTCAGCGGTGCACGTCCATGATGGTGAACACTCATGTGGAGAACGAGACAGCGCTCGCTCTGTACCGGTCACTCGGATTTCAGGAACTGGCATATCGCCTTGCCGTCTTGGAGCGTCCTCTCCCGTGATCGTCCTCCGTTCCCGGGGCCGCACTGCGCGACTGCTGGCAGCACTGGGTCTCCTCGCGGCTGTTGGGCTGACGGGGCTGGGCAACGACGGTGAGGCGCTCGCCGTCACGTCCCCGGTTCTCCTGATCGCCGCCCCCTTGAGCATTGCCCCGGCCGGGACTATTACGATCGACCTGCGGCTGCCGGACGGTGCCAGTGCACCGACTGAGGTGAAGGTGTCTGCGCGGCGGATTTCCGACACGGGCGGAAACCTCGGTCGACTGCTTGCTGTCGCCGGCACGGCGGAGGACACCGTGCTGCTGACTGGATCTGCCGTGACGACGACGGATGGCACGGCTCGCGTCAGGATCCCCACGGAGACCGCCACGAACCTGGCTGGATCGCTCTCGCTCGTGAAGTCGGGTACCTACGCGTTGGAGGTTTGGATTCCGGGTGCCGCCGCACTCGCCATCCCAGTGGTCCGGCGAGCCGATTCAACGCCGGTCAGCCCCGTACCTGTCACGTTCGTGCTTGATCTCGACGCACCGCTCAGCCTGCAGCCCGACGGGTCCACGAGCATCTCGGACGCAACCCGCGACGCCGTCATCCGGCTCACGAAGTTCCTCGGGGCCTCGACGGTTCCCGTGGCGGTGTCCGTCCGGCCCGAATTGGTCGACAGCCTGATGCGTTCCGATCGGCAATCGGATCGCGACCTCGTGAACTCGCTCGCCGAGGCGTTCGGTCGACAGCGCCTGCTCTCGTCCCCGTACCTGCACATCGACCCGAGCGTGGCGGCCAACGCGGATGCATCGGCAGATTTCACGAACCAGTTGCGGTTCGGCGAGGACACGCTGAGCAACGCGTTGCTCCGTCTCCCAGACCGTCGGATTTGGGTAGCGAATGAGGCGCTCTCCCCCGATGGATCGCTACTCGTGCGGAATCTCGGCGCGGCCGTCGTGGTTCAGGCCGCTGGGATCGCAACAGATCGAGCCGCTCCCGGTGTAGCACGTCCCGATGGGGGTGTGGTCCAGCCGGTGCTCGTGCCGTCCGACATCCACGGGGAACTTGCTGCGGCGGCCGAGGACCCGGTTCTCGCGGCCCACATCATCGCGGTGGGGCTCCTGCGCTCCAAGCAGGTCGAGTCTCGGCCCGCAATAGTGATCATGCCGGATCTCGGCACGGCGAATGCCGAAGTGCTCGCGGCCCTGACGTCGCTGCTGTCGCTCAACGACGTACTCCGGGCGGTGGATATCGAGCAGGTTGGGGTGGGCACCTCGACACCCGCCGGCAGCAGCGCTACGGCCGTGGGCGACTTCTCCGCGGCGCACGCAAGGCGGGCCAAGCTGTTGAAGTTGGTTGCCGGCACCGCGGCAATCATTCCCTCAAGTGACCGCCGCAGGATCGACTGGTCGATTCGTGCCGACGTCCTGCTCGACACCCGACTCGCCGATGACGACCGCGCGGCATACGAGACCCAGTTGCGGGCAGACCTGCTGGACGTCCAGAACAACGTGGTGCTCCAGGCTCCGAAGGCCGTCAACCTTGGTGACCGCAACGCCAGCATTCCGGTCACCATCCAGAACAACAACGACGTGCCCATCACGGTCACGGTGCGCCTAGTGAGCGGCAAGCTGACGTCGCCGCCGACGAGCGAGGAACTGACGGTGGAGCCTGGCGCCACCGAGTTCGTCCGTATCCCGGTCAGGGCGCGCAGCAGCGGCCGCTTTCCCATTACCGCTCAATTGCTCGCACCCGGCACCAAGACCGTGATCGGCAAGAAGGCGGTCATCAACGTCCGTGTGGGACGACTTACCGGTCTCGGCATCGTCTTCACGTTCGCGGCTGGCCTTGTGCTGCTGTCGTGGTGGGTGCAGCATCTCCGTCGTCGCGTCCGCAGGGACGAGACAGCCGAGTTCGAGCGCCGCAAGCTTGCTGGTCTGCCGATCGACGACTTCGACGAGTTATTCGACGACCCGGATGGGTTCGAGTCCGATCACGACAGACGCCGGGACGACCCGCCGCTGTCGTCCTGATTCGGCCGCCGGCCGCGGGTACCGTTGGGTGCTGTGACCGTTCTGTTCTCCACACACCCTTCGTATCTGGAACACGTGTCCGGCCGGGAGCACCCCGAGCGTCCGGCCCGGCTCGGAGCAGTGATCGACGGCACCAAGGACGCGAACGTGGCGGACGCGTTGGTGGCACTCGAGCCGCGACACGCGACGCGAGAGGAATTGCTGCGCGTCCACCCGGCGTCCTACCTCGATCACATCGAGCAGTTCTGTGCAGCCGGTGGTGGAAAGTTGGACGCGGATACGCGGGTGGTCGAGGCGTCATGGAAGGCGGCCACGCTTGCAGCGGGCGCCGGACTCGCCGCCATCGAGGCTCTGCAGCGGGGCGAGGCAGGGGCATCGGCGGCGTTCTGCGCAGTGCGCCCCCCAGGGCACCATGCGACTATCCGTCAGTCGATGGGGTTCTGCATCATCTCCAACGTTGCGGTCGCGGCGGCACATCTCGCGTCGCAGGGCGAGCGCGTGATGATCGTTGACTACGACGCACACCACGGCAACGGAACCCAGGACGTGTTCTATGCCGATCCGCGGGTGCTCTACGTATCGCTTCACCAATGGCCTCTCTACCCGGGTACAGGATCCGCTCGCGAGGTGGGTGAGGGGGACGGCCTGGGCACCACGCTCAACCTGCCGATGCCGCTGTTCGCGACAGGCGACCGCTATCTCGAGGCCATCGACGGCGTGATGGCTGATGTGGCGAGGAATTTCGCGCCCACGTGGATCATCATCTCCGCTGGCTTCGACGCCCACCGCAACGACCCGATCACCGATCTGGGGCTCTCGGCGGGCGACTACCAACTCATCAACGAGCGCTTGCTGCAGTTCGCGCCGGCGGGCCGCCGCCTGGTTGTCCTCGAGGGCGGATATGACCTCGACGCATTGCGCATGTCCTCGGCGGCAACGCTGTCGGCCCTGCTCGGCCGCAACTACCAGCCCGAGCTGCCCACGTCGGGCGGACCGGGCGAGCACGTGGGCAGCGGTGTGCGCGAGTTCTGGCAGGAGCACGGCCTGCTCTGATGCAGCAGTAACCTGCATGGACCATGTTCCCCGAGCGCTTCGCCCCTGTCCTTGCGGAGCTTCAGCCACTCGCTGACCGGTTCACCGCTGCCGGTCACCGCTTGTTCATCGTCGGGGGAATGGTTCGAGACCTACTGCTCGACCGGTTCTCGGGCGGCGACTTCGATCTCACCACCGAGGCGCGGCCCGACGAGATCAAGAAACTGCTCAGCGGGTGGGCCGGCGCGGTCTGGAATCAGGGCGAGAAGTTCGGCACCATCGGCGCTCGCAAGGGCGAGCGCACGTACGAGATCACCACCCATCGGGGTGAGAGCTACACACCGGAATCGCGCAAGCCCGAGGTGACGTTCTCCGACGACATCGAGATGGATCTGTCGCGCCGGGACTTCACGGTGAACGCCATGGCGCTCGAGATCACCAGCGCATCACCGACTCTGGTCGATCCATTCGGCGGTGCCGCGGATCTGCTCACCAAGACCCTGCGCACACCGCTGTCGCCGGAGATCAGCTTCAGCGACGACCCACTCCGGATGATGCGAGCGGCCCGCTTCGTCGCCGGCTACCAGTTGACGCCAGAGCCGGCGCTGGTGGCGGCCGTGAAGGAGATGCACGGACGCATCGCAATCGTGTCCGGCGAGCGGATACGTGACGAGTTCGACAAGCTCATCACGCTGGAGCATCCCGCGACCGGGTTGTGGTTCCTGGTGGACACCGGGCTTGCCGACGAGTTCCTCCCAGAGCTTGCTGGGTTGCGGCTCGAGCAGGACCCGATCCATCGCCACAAGGACGTGCTCACCCACACCATCGCGGTTGTGGAGAACGTGCGCCGCGACGCGCACCCGTCGTTCGACTTCCGCCGCACCCGCTTGGCGGCCTTCTATCACGACATCGGCAAGCCGCGTACGAGGTCGTATCGCAAGGGCAAGGGTGTGTCGTTCCACCACCACGAGGTCGTGGGTGCGCGCATGACGCGTGACCGCATGCAGGCGCTTCGCTACTCCAACGAGGACGTCGAGCAGGTGACGAAACTCGTGGAGCTTCATCTGCGTTTCCACACCTACAAGATGGGCTGGACCGACGCAGCCGTGCGTCGCTACGTGCGCGACGCAGGCAGCCTGCTCGTCGAGCTGAACGTGCTGACGCGCTGCGACTGCACCACCCGCGATGAGCGCAAGGCCGTGATGCTGTCCAAGCGCATGGACGACCTCGAGGTGCGCATAGCGGAGCTTGCCGAGCAGGAGGAGATCGAGCGGATCCGGCCCGAGCTGAACGGCAACGAGGTCATCACACACCTCGGGATCACCCCCGGACCGGCCGTGGGCAAGGCGATGGACTTCCTGCTCGAGCTACGCCTCGAGGAGGGTCCGCTCGGGCGGGACGAGGCGTTGCGTCGCCTCGACGAGTGGTGGGCCGCCCAGCAGGGCTAGACGCCCAGTTTGCGCGCCCGGATCACGAGCGTGCACGGAGCGTTGTCAGCGGGCCGCCGTCTATCGAACAGTTCCTGGAGGCTGTCGATACGGAAGTTGGATCGGTACAGCGCCATGTACCAGTCGCCGACGCTGCGGACCCGACTCCCATAGCGCTGCTGCAATTCCGCCGGATCTGCGAGGCCGTGAGCCGGGTGGCTGGCGGAGATGACGAGCGGTGCTTCGGGCTTGAGCACCCGGTGGACCTGGCGAAGGACGCGGGCGAGGTCGTCAACGTGGTCCAGCGTGCCGGCAGCCACCACGAGGTCGATCGATGCGCTGGTGGCAAAGCCGAGGTCTGCGAGGTCGCCCTCGTGAAACTCGATACGGACGCTGGCCTCCTCGCCAGCGCGACGCAGGCCGAGGATTCGTTCGGGGTCCGAGTCGATCGCCATCGCCTTGGCCCCCTGTTCGGCCAGGGCCAGAGCGTTCATCGCGCCGGAGATGCCGAGCTCGAGCGCTCGCTTGCCGCTCGGATCTGCGCAGAGGCGCAGGTCGGAGTCGTCGGGGATCTGGGGGCCGTAGGAGATCGAGCGAGGCACGCACACATCTTCTCGCACCGGTGCCGCTCATGTGTGGCGATCTACTCAGTAACCTCGCCGTCATGGGTTTTGGTGCGTCGTCGCTACGTGGGGCCGCAGGCCTGCGCGGTGCCGTCGTCGACCACCGCTTTGCCCGCCGTCACCTCATCAATGAGTTTCGGCGCGGGCGGTTGCGCAAGGACCAGGTGTGCGACGCCCACCCCGAGCTCATCCGCGCTGCCACCAACTTCGGTGCACCCACGCAGGTCCGTTGCCCGATCTGCGACGAGCGCGAGGTCGTTCTCGTCACGTACGTGTTCGGTCCGCGCCTGCCTGCCTTCGGGCGGGTGGTGTCCACCGCAGCGCAGATGCAGACCCTCAGCCGAAGCAGCGACGACCTCGCTGCCTACGTCGTTGAGGCGTGCACCGGATGTCGCTGGCACCATTTGCTGCGCGTGCTGCCGATCGGTGGCCGAAAGAAGCGGGCTGCGCCGCAGCAGGCCCAGGGTTAGCGGGTCTCAACCCTCGGCAGGTACGTGGGGGTAGTGGGTGCAACAGGCGTAGCACCAGTGCTCCACCTCATCGAGCGTGTGGTCCGAGCCCTCGTTTTCCCGGCCCTGCGGTATGACATATCGCCGGTGCACCGCAAGCAGGGTGTCGCCTTGGCTCCCGCAACTCTCACAGGTCTGGTCCACGTCGGCGACGCTACCGTGAGCACATGGAGCGGCGAGGAACCGGTGGGTGGGCAACCGGTGCTGCGCTGCGGGTCGTGGCCGTGCTCGCTCTCCTGCTCGGTGCGTGTGGTTCGTCGGGCTCGATGCCTACCCCCGGTTCGACGGCGCCGCTTGCCGTCGGAACGGTGCGACCTGACGGGTTCGAGTCTGTCGAAGTAATCATCCGCCGGGCCGACGGCTCGGTATGTCGGCTGTGCACCTATCTGGCGAGTACTCCACCGCAGTGGCAGCGTGGGTTGATGTACGCCACAGACCTCGACGGTCGCGATGGCATGCTGTTCCGGTTCCCCGATCCGAATGCCAACCGTTTCTTCATGAGGGACACCGTGATGCCGTTGACCGGTGTGTGGTTCGCCGATGACGGTGCCTTCGTGGAGGCCATCGACATGGATCCCTGTCCGGATGACGAACCCAATTGCCCGCTTTACGGACCGGACCGGCTTGCCCGGAGCGTGCTCGAGGTCCCGCAGGGAGCGCTTGCCCGCCTGCGGGTCGGCCCGGGTGCGCGCCTCGAGTCAATCGGTGGTCCCTGCACCGGTCAACCCCTTCGCTGAGGCGCGGCGCCTGCTGCGGTAGCGTTGGGGTCAATCAACGATGAGGTGGGGCACCGATGAAACTGCAGAACGTGGCAAGTCGGGTGGCTGCGGTCGCCTTGGTGTTGGCGCTCGGCGCCGTGGTGTCGTGCAGCGCCGAGCGTGCTGGAACGCTGCCACCCATTTCGGTGACGCTGCAGTCCTGCGAATTTTTCGGCGGCAGCGGCGGCAGCGTCGTGGTGACCTGGTCGGGTTTTGCCACGAAGACGGTGTCAGTCCGTGTTCGTAGGGCTTCGGGCACGTTGCCGGAGGGGAACCTCTTGGTGAAGGAACTCACGGCGGAGTCCGCTTCGGGAACGGTCACCGTTCCGGATACCACTTTTGGCCCGGAGCGGTTCGCGGTGTACGACGTGCTGTTGACCAGCGCTTCGTCGAGCACGTATCGCACGCCGCAGATGTGTACGGCGGTTGGCAGCGGTGGCGATGCGTAAGTCAGAACAGTCCTGAGGCGCGGCGCCTGCTGCGGTAGCGTTGGGGTCAATGAACGACGAGGTGGGGCACCGATGAAACTGCAGAACGTGGCAAGTCGGGTGGCTGCGGTCGCCTTGGTGTTGGCGCTCGGCACCGCGGTGTCGTGCAGCGCCGAGCGTGCTGGAACGCTGCCACCCATTTCGGTCACGATCGGCGTTTGTGCACCAGCAGCCGGTGTCACCGTGGTGACCTGGTCAGGTGTCTCGACGCGCTCGGTGCGCGTGGAATACCGCAACGCGTCCGGCGAAGCGGTGCAGAGCAGTTGGAAGAACATATCCACGGCTGTTGCGAGCGGGAGCGTCAACGTCACCACCCCCGCCGCGGCGCTTTCGGGGCTGTGGACCGTGTGGGCTGTGACGCTGGCGCCCAAATCCAATGGTGGGGGAACGGACCTCTTGACGCGCGAGTTCACCGATTGCGGCATCGTCACGACGCAGACAATCGCCCCAGATCCCACCACCACCGTCAAGTAGCCGCTCGGTCACTGCCCGGGCTGGGCGCATGTCGGTGCAGGTATCGGTCTAGAAGGGGCTGAGCCCCATCCGGTTGCGCACCGCCACCATTTCGCCGAGATGGTTGAGCACGTGACCGATGCATTCCCACTGGACAAACCAGGAGACCGGCTTGTCGGTCCACATGGCATGCAGCCACGGCACGGAATCCACGCTCACCAGCCCGTACTTGCGCAGGCGCTCGGAGGCGGGCGGGATCTCGTCGAACTGGGTGAGGTCGGCGGTCGCGATCCAGGCCGCTGTTTCGCCGTGGACGTCTGCGGCGTAGTGGAGCAGGTGAGGGACCTGAATGTTGGCCACCACCCCGGCATCCTCGGCTTCGGGAAGGCCCTTGTGGGGCAACAGGTTGGTGAGCCCGAGTCGGTCCCGCCAGCTGTTGACGAGGGGTGATTTGGCGCGGATGACGGCCTGCAGCGCCATGTCGGCGTGGAGGCTGACGTGGAAGAGCAGTTGAGCGAGGCAGGAACCCCCGTCGTCGGGGTGCTCGGTCCATCGGTCGAGCGGCACCCGGGAGGTGACCCCGTCGGTCAACCGGTTCCCGACGTCGTTGTGTTCGGCGGTCATCCACTCACGAAGGTCCATCGGCACGAGTATGGGCCACAAACCCCGTCACACCCCTGTGTCAGGCTGCCCGCATGCCCCCGGACGGAGATCTTCCCTGCTCAGCACCCGCCGGGAGCGTCCGTGGCTGCCCGCCGCTAGAGTCGCGAGGTCATATCAACCCTGCCCCCGCCGGGGGCCCCGGTGCCGAGCCGGGTCCGAAGGGAGGAATTTCATGGCCTTGCGCGCCTATGAACTCGGAATCATCATCGCCGGAGAGCTCGAAGAGCCCGCTGCCGCTGATCGTCAAAAGACCCTCGCCCAGCAGGTTGCTGCTGCCGGCGGAACCATCGTTGGCACAGCCGACTGGTGGGGTCGCCGCCGCTTTGCGTATCCCATTGAGAAGAAGTGGGAGGGCTACTACGTGTTCTACAACGTTCTCGCCGAGGGCGGTGCCCTCGACGATTTCGAGCGTCAGCTCCGTATTGCGGACGACATCGTCCGTCACGTCCTGTTCCGTCTGCCGGATTCCGAGGCCAAGCGCCGCGGCATGACGCAAGCGGCCTGACCTCAGGCCGTCTACCTAAGGAGACATTGCCATGGCCGACAACACCGTCACCCTCGTTGGGAATATCACTCGCGACCCCGAACTGCGCTTCACGCAGGGAGGACGCGCTGTGGCCTCGTTCGGAATCGCCGTCAATCGCCGCTACCAGGTCAATGGTGAGTGGCAGGAGCAGACGTCGTTCTTCAACGTGGTCGCATGGGGTCAACTTGGCGAGAACGCAGCAGCCTCGCTCACCAAGGGCGCTCGCGTCATCGTGAACGGCCGCCTCGAGCAGCGTGAGTATCAGACCCAGCAGGGCGAGAAGCGCACCGTGATCGAGGTCAACGCCGACGAGGTCGCACCCAGTCTTCGGTACGCAACGGCCCAGGTCGAGCGCACCACGAGCGGTGCAGGTGGCGCAGGCGGTGCAGGTGGCGGTGGCAATCCCGGCGGTAGCAGCAATGCCGGAGCCAGCCGCGGCGGCACTGCCCCCCGCGGAGACGACAACTACTACGGCGGCGATGAAGAGCCGTTCTGATCGTGATGACCCCGGATCCCGCCGAGCGGTTGGGTCCGAACCTACGAGGAGTTCGTAACTGAAATGAGCAACAAGAAGCCCCGCCCGCCCAGGGCGAAGGACAGCACCAAGAAGATCCGCAAGAAGACCTCCGTTCTCACCAGCGAGAAGGTCGACTACGTGGACTACAAAGACGTCAACCTGCTTGGCCGATTCGTCTCGGATCGTTCCAAGATCAAGGCCCGCCGGGTCAACGGCAACGACGTGCAGCAGCAGAACGAGATCGCTCGGGCAATCAAGAACGCCCGCGAGATGGCTCTGCTTCCCTACACGAAGCGAGTGTCCAGCCAGCGCACGTCGCGTGGCGACCGTGAGGGTCGTGAGGGTCGTGGCGGCTCGGCCCCCGAGGCTGTTGTCGATCAGGTTGTGGATCTCGGCGCCGATGTTGGCACCGACGAAGTTGAGGGCGGTGGAGACGAATGAGCGTCAAGGTGATTCTGCGAGCTGATGTTCGTACCGTGGGTAAGCGCGGCGACATCTGTGAGGTCGCCGACGGCTTCGCCCGCAACTTCTTGTTCCCCAAGGGTCTCGCCATGGTGGCGACCGATGGTGCGGTGTCCCAGGCAGCAGCCATGCGCCGTGCCCGCGATCTGCGCGATGCCGCAGACCGTGAATCGGCTCAGACCGTGGCCTCGGCCCTCGTGCCCACCACCATTTTGGTGAAGGTCAAGACCGGCTCCGAAGGTCGTCTCTATGGATCGGTCACCACGGCCGATCTCGCAGCGGCCATCGAGGCTCAGACCGGCATTTCGATCGATAAGCGCAAGCTGTCCTTCGATGTCGTGAAGACCACGGGCACGTACAGCGCCACCGTCAAACTGCACTCAGACGTGCAGTTCCCGGTGTCGTTCAACGTGGTCAGCGCCTGACCCACGCGTTTTTCACCGGTTATCCCCAGTCGGGAACCGGTTATGCACACCGTTATCCACAGGTTTTGACCGCTGGATATCCACAGGCAGAGCGCGACAGAGTAGGTCCTTCATGACGGACACGGCCAGAGAACCACGTCGCTCCGGCGACTCCAAGCGTCCTCGCGCCCTGAGTTCCCGGGTACCACCGCACAACCTGGATGCCGAGGAGTCGGTGCTCGGTGCACTCCTGCTGTCGCGCGACGCCGTCAACGCGGTCGCGGAGATGGGACTCACCTCAGGTGAGTTCTACAAACCAACGCACCAGCACATCTACGACGCCATCCGCACGCTCACGGCGGGAGGCCAACCGGTTGACGTCGTGACCGTGGCAGACGAACTGCGTCGGGCGGGCATGCTCGAAGAACTCGGCGGCTCGCAATACCTCATTGAACTGCAGGGTCGAACACCGGCGATCTCCAATGCTGGTCGGTACGCAAAGATCGTCCAGGACACGGCACTGGCCCGCAAACTCATTGCGGTCTCGTCCGAGATCGCCGAGATGGCCTACGGCGAGGCCGACGACGTGATCCGTCTGTTGGACCAAGCAGAGACGAAAATGTTCGAGGTGGCCGAGCGCCGGGTCACCGATTCCACAAAGCCGATCAACGCGATTCTGTCCGACGTAATGGACAACCTCGAGGACCTGTACGAGCGTCGAAGCTCCATCACCGGCACCGCAACCGGTTTCCCGGACCTCGACGAGCTGCTCAACGGGCTGCAGCCGTCCACACTGAACATCATCGGCGCCCGCCCCTCGATGGGTAAGACGGCGCTCGCGCTCTGCATGGCGATCAATGTGGCCAAGAACAGCAAGCTGCCGGTGCTGTTCTTCTCGTTGGAGATGGGTCACTTCGAGCTTGCCCAGCGCGTGCTCTCCATCGAGGCGAAGGTGGACTCCAAGAAGTTGCGCACCGGCAACCTTGATCAGCCCGACTGGACGAAGGTATCCGGGGCGCTCGGGCGTCTCGAGGTGGACCTCCTCATCGACGAGAACCCGAATGTCACCGTGATGGAGATCCGGGCCAAGGCCCGCCGACTGAAGGCCAAGGCCGGCCAGATCGGCCTCATCGTAGTGGATTACCTGCAACTGATGAGCGGCACCGGGGCGGAGAACCGCCAGTTGGAGATCAGTGAGATCAGCCGTGGCCTGAAGATCCTCGCCCGTGAACTCGAGTGCCCAATCGTTGCGCTCTCGCAGTTGTCACGAAGCCTCGAGAGCCGTCAGGACAAGCGGCCGATGCTTGCCGATCTGCGAGAGAGCGGTTCGATCGAGCAGGACGCCGACGTGGTGATGTTCGTGTACCGGGACGAGGTCTATAACCAGGAGACCCAGGACAAGGCGATGGCCGAGATCATCATCGGCAAGCACCGTGCTGGCCCGACGGGTTCGGTGCGCCTCGTGTTCCTCAAGGAGTACACGAAGTTCGAGAGCGCCGAGCGCTTCCGCTCCTGACCCGGTTTGTTGCGGTCGGTCTCCCCTGCGCGGGACCTCTGTCCGTTGGTTCCCAAGTGGCGCCGTGGTACACCCTTAAGGCGAAGCTGTACGCCGTGCCTTCGCGAAGCGCCGGGTGCGTGTACACGCCTGTCTAGACGACAGAGGATTGGTATGAACCGAGGAAACTGGGGACGCGGGATGCATCACGACGGATGGCACTAGCATTGGATTCCCATGCTCGTCGTGATGGTTGCGCTCGCAGTGCTGCTCGTCTGGTTTGTCAGCACCGTCGTTCGCCGCGGCTCAGGGGTGCCCCCGAGCTTCAGCGCCGCATCGCCGCCCCAGCATTCTGGCCCGCATCGATCGGCCGAGGACATCCTCGCTGAGCGACTGGCTCACGGCGACATCGAGGTCGACGACTATCACCGGCGACTCGAGGCGTTGCACAAGACACGCCCAAACCCCTCCTGAACTGAAAGATCTCGGTCGATTTCTTGTGAGGGGGTCACAGGAAATCGACCCAGATCTTTGGAGGAGCGGCGCTACCAGCTGCCGCCGCCCCCACCTCCGCCACCTCCGCCGCTGAAGCCACCACCGCTGAAGCCGCCACCGCCGCTGAAGCTGCTGCGGGACTTCACCGTGTGTGCCGCGGTGTAGCGCCGACTCGAGGCCAACCAGAGCGGGTGGAACGCAACATCGGCGAGCGCGGCTACAGGGACGGCCCCGACCAGGGCAGTGGACACCTCGGTGGGCATCGCACCCACCCACTCGTCCACGTGGCCCAGCGCAACCGCATACCCCATGTATTCCCGGTACAGGTTCATGTTGCCGGCAGCCCGTGCATGAATCGCCTCGCTGTCCCGGAAGAATCGCTCGAACCCCGTGATGCGCAGGACCGTGCCGAGTCCACGCTTGGTGTAGCGCATCAGACGGGAGCGTTCCCGATACACGGCCATGACGATGACGACCGCTGCGAGCACACCACCGACGACGCATGCCGACAGCACCGTGCCTGCAGCACTGCGGAGCACGGCAAAGCCGACCCCGGAGAACGCGAGGAGCAGGCCTGCGAGCATTCCGGTGGCTGCGCATCCAGCGGGGTTCTTGGTGGCAGAGAAAGTCATCTTGCCGGGAGCGATGAGGTTGAGCCCGACGAGGTGATTGTCGAGCGCGGACATGAACCGGTCGAGAGCATCACCGACCCCTCCGGTAGCCTCTCCGAGTTCACGTTCGCGCGTGTCGCCGAGCAGGGCATGCAGCAGCACCTCCTCGTACTCGCGCACCGGTCGGGGTTGCCGGTCGTGGCGACGCACAGTCCACGAGTCGTGATCGACGCGCTCGAGATCCACCATGCCATCGGCAGCCAGGTCCACCAACGTCGCTGCAAGCAGTAGCGGCACGTCCACCGTCACCGTGTCGCGCAGACGGAGCATCGAGGCCGGATCGAGGTTGAGCGGCGGCACGAACTCGAGCGGCGCATCGGCCTGCGGGTTCGCGATCAAGACGTCAGCGGCAAGCGGGCCGCGCTCCATGCGGTCCGGGAGTGCGGGTGATGTGAGTCCGTCGAACGTGAGTGCCACGTAGGAAGCCGCGAGCGCGCGGGAGCGACGCGCCCGCACCACCGTGATCACGAATCCTGCGGCCACGGATGCGTAGAGCACCGCCCACATCACGATGGCGACACCGATGGGGCCGCGCACCGGGGTGACGGTGGCGCGGAGGGGGAACGCGTCGAGCGGGTAGGTGACCTCCGCGGTGAAGCCCTCGCCAGGCTCGAGCAAGCGGCCGGTCGAGAAGGTGCCACCGTTCTCGGTGAGCGCGGCACTGCCGCACGATTCGGTGCTGCGGAATTCGCCCACGAAACAACGCACCATCGTGGGACTGCCGGGCGCGCTCACCCGATAGGTGAGCGTGTCCACCCTCTGGTCCCAGTCGCTGATCGCGTCCAGGCGAACGACTGCCTGCCCGTTCTCGATCGAGACCAGGTTCTCGAGCACATAGGAGAGGCGATAGGCGTGTGCGCCCGTCACCGTGGTGTCCGGATCGCCGATACGGATCCGCACGCCGTCGGTCACGTCCCGGACACTGACGTCGCCCGGCGTGCCCCGCGAGGCGGACACCTCCAGCGAGCGCATCAGGTTCGTACCGAGGTTGGTCTTCAGGGGTATGAGGCGCTCGATGCCGTGTCGGTCTGTTCGGAACACCTGCACGATGGTCTCGGTAATCGTCACCGAACGGTCGGGGTGAACCGTTGCGAGCACATCGAACGAGCGTGTCGTATCGGTACCCATCGTGGCGAGCATGCGGTCCTGCACCACGCGCTGAATCTCGTCGGTGGTGAGGTTTGTCATGTCGGGAAGCGAGTCGTCCGCAGTCGTGCCGGTGACCTCGGGAACCGGTGGCTCGAGGGCTGGACCCTGCGTCACCGGGATCCGCTCCGAGTAGTTGCGGTCGAGAAGCGCCGCGAGGAACAACCCCCCACCGACGAGCGTGGCGACGAGCAGCAGTGCCGCAACGAGGCCGAGGTTCCACCTCTTGATCAACGAACCCACCTACCCATTACCTGATTCTCGCGCTCGTGGTGCTGTGCCACGTACCATGGGAACGATGTTTCTCGGTGAGAACCTTCTTGCGCTGCTCCTACTCGCACTCGGCGGTGCGCTCGGCGTGGGCAACGCGCTCGCCATCATCCGACCCCCGCTCGATCCCGAAACCGGAGAGCCCCGCGTGGTACCCAAGGGTCGAAGTGGTGTCATGGCCGCTGTCGGCTTCGTCGTGGCGATCTGGGGCCTTGCCTCGTTGATCAAGGGCTGAGCGTGGGAATCCGCCGGGCTCTCTCGGTGCTGTTTGCCCTGGTGGGTGCACTGGTGGCCGTGGTGGGACTCGTGGTGGTAGTGGCCGACAAGGAGGTCTTCGACCGACCAACTGTCGAGCGCACCGTCGACAAGATCCTCGCTGATCCCGATGTCACCCGATTGCTCGGGCGTGAGATCGTCAAGCGTGCGGTGTTGCTCGGCGACCTCGAGGAACAGCGCAAGTTGGTGCAGACCTACGTGGACGAACGTCTCGCTCAGCCAGCAGTGCAGAAAGAAATCCGCAGCGGTGTGTTCGATGCCTACACCGAACTCATGGACACGGATCATCCGCGTATCGACTTCAACCTGCCGAACCAGGCCAAGCAGGTGCGCCGGCAGCTCGTGGGCCTGAACCCGAACCTCGACGCCACCCTGCCGATCAGCGAGAACCTGCTGCGCTTCACCCTGTTCGAGCGGTCGTCGCTCCCGTGGGCATACGAACTCGTGAGCAGCACCCGCAGTGCGGCGTGGGGTCTATTCATCGGGGGTGCAGCGCTCGTGGCTATTGCGCTGTTCCTCGGCCCGGGGCGACTCAGCATTTTTACGCTGGCGGCGGCTGTCGCGACGGTAGCCATGCTCGTCGTCTGGCTGCTGTTCACCACAGGCGCCAACCGTGTGCTCGACGGCATCGACGATGGGCTGAGCCGTCGGGTTGCGCGCCTCGCAGCGGATCAGTTCCTCCGGCGGATCACACAGATCTCCCTTGCGGTCACGATCTTCGGTGCAGTTGTTGTTGTCGGTGGTCTCGTGACGCTGTGGGTACGAGCAGCGCTCTTCCCGTCCAAGCCGAAGATCACCCGCGTGAAAGGCGTGCCGCCCGTCCGATGAGCGCAGACCGCTTCGGCGCGGCCTATTACCGGCGCTTCTATGAACAGGACCCAGTGCACACCGCGACAACGATCGGGCACCTCGCGCAGGCAGTGATGAGCCTGAGCACCTGGTGGGGGATTCGTGTTGGCTCCGCGCTCGACGTCGGTGCGGGCCCCGGATTCTGGCGCGACTGGTTCCGCGAGCACCATCCGACGGTGCACTATGTGTCCACCGACGTGAGCGAGTACGCCTGTAAGCAGTACGCACACGACCAACGAGACATCTCACAGTGGGCACCGGGCAAGCCGTTCGACCTGGTGGTGTGCCATGGCGTGCTGCAGTACCTGAATAACGAGCAGGCCAGTGCGGCGATCCTCAACCTCGCGACGGCGACGGGTCATCTGCTGTATCTCGAGGTGCCGACCAAGCACGATCACGAGCACGTGATCGATGCCGGTTCGACCGACCTCGACTGCCACTGGCGCTCGGGTGATTGGTACCGACGCCGGCTTGCCCCGCACTTCCTGCAGGTGGGTGCCGGCCTGTGGGCACAGCGGTCGGGTGCCGTGCCGTTCTACGAGCTCGAAAGTTGTTGATGCTCGGCCATAGCCGCCGCTTCGCTTCGGCATAGGCCGCGTGCGGCTCGTCGCTGGCGCTTCCCTCGCCGCGGCTCTACTTACTCGCCGGAGCTGAGCATGCCCAGTTCCGTGCCGGGGCCCAGCGTGCCAGCGGCGCGGTATTGCTCGATCTTCGAGCGGGTGTCCTGGATGTCGAGGTTTCTCATGGTGAGCTGGCCGATGCGGTCGAGCGGGCCGAACACGCTCTCGCTGCGCTCCATGCTCAGGCGCTCCGGCTCGTACGTGAGGTTCGGGCTCTGCGTGTCGACGATGCTGTAGTCGTCGCCGCGGCGCAGACGCACGGTGACCTCACCGGTGATCACGGCGCCGACCCAGCGCTGCAGCGGCTCGCGCAGCATGATCGCCTGCGGGTCGAACCAACGACCCTCGTACAGCAGGCGGCCGAGGCGGCGGCCCATCACCCGCAGGTTCTCGATGGTGCCCTCGTTATGGATACCGCTGACGAGTCGTTCGTACGCGATGTACAGCAGCGCCATGCCGGGTGCCTCGTAGATACCGCGGCTCTTCGCCTCGATAATGCGGTTCTCGATCTGGTCGCTCATGCCGAGACCGTGGCGTCCGCCGATGGTGTTGGCCTCGTTCACGAGGGCCACGTGATCGGCGAAGGTCTTGCCGTTGATACTGACCGGAAAGCCACCCTCAAACGCAATGGTGACGGTCTCGGGCTCGATCGCAATCGACTGGTCCCAGTGGCGCACACCCATGATGGGCTCAACGAGTTCCATCGACTCGTTGAGGAACTCGAGCTTCTTGGCCTCGTGCGTGGCGCCCCAGATGTTGGCGTCGGTGGAGTACGCCTTCTCTTTGCTGTCCCGATACGGATAGCCGTGGTCGATGAGCCACTGGCTCATCTCCGCGCGACCGCCGAGTTCCTCGACGAACGTCGGGTCGAGCCAGGGCTTGTAGATCCGCAGGTTCGGGTTGACGAGCAGTCCGTAGCGGTAGAAGCGCTCGATGTCGTTGCCCTTGTAGGTGGAGCCGTCGCCCCACACGTCAACGCCGTCGTCGTGCATGGCCCGCACGAGCATGGTGCCGGTGACTGCACGGCCCAACGGCGTGGTGTTGAAGTACGTCTTGCCAGCCGTGACGATGTGGAACGCGCCGCACTGGAGCGCCACGAGACCCTCATGGACGAGGTCCGCGCGGCAGTCGACGAGTCGAGCCTGCTCGGCGCCGTACTCGCGGGCCCGGCCGGGGACACCGGAGAGATCAGGCTCGTCGGGCTGGCCGAGGTCTGCCGTGTACGCGTACGGAACGGCCCCTTTGTCGCGCATCCACGCCACGGCACACGACGTATCGAGGCCACCGGAGAAGGCAATACCCACCCGGTCGCCGATGGGGAGTTCGGTCAGGACTTTGCCCATAGGGCCGAAACGCTAGCGGCCCACAGACCATGGGCCGACTCCATCGGGACGGGCTATGGTCTCACCTCATGGGGAAGCACATCACGCTCACGTCCGAAGATGGTTTCGAGCTAGCGGCCTACACCGCTGATCCCGAGGGCCCGGCCCGCGGCGGCATCGTCGTTATCCAGGAGATCTTCGGGGTCAACATCCACGTCCGTGAGATGGTCGATCGGTACGCCGCAAGCGGATATCTCGCCATTGCTCCGGCTGTCTTCGACCGTGTTGAGCGCAACGTGGAGCTTGGCTACACACCCGATGACATGCAGGCCGGTATCGCCATCGTCGCGGGAGGACAGTTGGACTTCACCAAGGTGCTGGCTGACACCCGCGCGGCGGGCCGGTTCGCATCGTCTGCCGGCAAGGTGGGCATCGTCGGCTACTGCTTCGGCGGTCTCGTCACGGCAGCCTCGTCGATCCACTCTGCAGAGGTGTTCGCTGCTGGTTCGTCGTACTACGGCGGCAACACCGTCACCCTCATCGACCAGAAGCCGCAGATCCCGCTTCAGGCCCACTACGGCGAGTTGGATGCCTACATCCCGATGAGCGATGTTGCCAAGATCGAGCAGGCGTGGCCCGATGCCGAGGTGTATGCCTACGGAGCGGACCACGGGTTCAACTGCGACCACCGCGCCACGTTCCACGCGCAGTCAGCGGCCGTTGCTCAGGCGCGTACCTTCCGCTTCTTCGCCAAGCACCTCGCCTGACGCACGCCACTCGGCCGAGTGGCGCTCCTGATCAGTAGCCCAGCGCCGCCCAGGTGCGCATTCCGGCGATCCCGCTCACGGGGAGTTTCTGGGAGCGCTGGAAGACCTTTACGTACCGCTGGGTGATGAGACCGAAATAGCCGGTCTCGCGAACCGGGTACCCCTGGTCCGCGAGGGCCCGTTGGAGGATGCGCACGAGGGTGCCGCGGGTCCCGACCCGAAGAGGGCGGACCGTCAGCTTGGCCAGTGTGGTGCTGGTGGTGGACGAGGTGGCCTCGGACGTGGTGGACGCCGGCGGATTAGTCTCGGCCACCGTGGTCTCGCTGCTCGGCAGTGTCGTCGTCGGAATCGTGGGAACCGTGGTGATCGGTGTCTCGGATACAACTACAGGCAAGAGGTCCTTCGAGCGGAGATCATCGAGTTGTGTGCGCACGAAGAGGGCGAATCGGCTGCGTCCGGCCGCCGTGAGGTTGACGAGGTCCGGGTTCGTTGCGGTGCCCTTGACGAACCAGCGGTCGGCGTTGTCGCTGCCCGACGCCGTGTTCCAGTCCAACACCGTCAACTGTGTCCACCGAAATGCCGCCTCGGTGAGAGCAGCGTTGGCCGGCGCGAAGGTCGCAGTGCCATCGGCGTTGAGTCGCCGCTCTGAAAGGTTGACCCACAACACCCGACTGACGCCGCGGGCGAGCAGGGCCTCCATGGTCTGGTCGATTGCCGCACCCATCGTTGTCGGGTCCTCGGTGTACCCGGCCTGCACCACCGCAAAGGCCGGCGTCTGGGAAGCCGCGATCGAGAGCGCGACGTTGTTGGTCGCGCAGGTCCCGGTTCTTGTAACGACGCAGCGCGAGATCTTGGCGTCCCACGTCACCTGGTACGAACTGTCCACCAGCATCTTGAGGTCGTTGAGCGCGCCCGCACTGACGGTGTCGCCGATGTAGAGCGCCGGGCCCACCGACCCCCGGCTCGGCGCACGCAAGAGCGTGAAGCTCAGGTATCGCGACTTCAGCTTGAGAGCGCGGCGGAACTGGTCGCCCGTGAGGCGCACGGAGGTTTTGGTGCCTTCCAGCACCAGGTTGTCCACCCAACCGTCCCAGACGCCTCCGCCCGAACGCTTGGTGACTTGAATGTTCACCAGCTCGCCGAGCTGGGGCCACTTCGAGATGATGGTAGATACCGGGACCGACTTCGACCACGCGTGATGCGGGTTGGAGGCGATGGCGTCGCCCGGGTCGTCCACGGCCTCATACAGACCGGTGATCGAGCGTCCGCCGTTGCTCGAGGAGAACAGCGCCCAGGCAACCGCTCCGTTCGCGTAGCGCAGCACGACACCTTCCGTGTCCGCAACGGCTGCGTTGGATGCAGGGTTCTCGAGGCGGGCCAGCTTGCCGCCGAGACGCGAACGGCTCGCAGCGCCTCCGTACACCTGACAGCTCGACGTGTCACAGGTCTTGGCGCCGGATGAACGTGGCCGGCTGGACACCGCATAGCTACGTGCAGCAACGGCCTGTGCACGGAGTGCATGAATGCCCTTGCCGCCACCGGCCTTGGCCCACGAGGCGGGGGACTCGCGCGGCACTACGCCGCGGACATAGTCCTCGAGGAGCACCGTGTTGAACGTGTAGTTACGTCCGCTCGCGTTGTTCACTGCGCTGACCGTGCCGCGGTAGTAGCGAACCGACTTGTTCTTCTGGCAGACACCGATGACATCGCCTGGGGCAACCGCCGACGCGCTGTCCACGAGTGCCGTGGTGAACGTAACCGGCCCGGTCACACCGCTGGCGAGACGCACCCAGCCTGCCGCGGCGCTACTCACGGAGGCGGTACCGATCGAAACCGGGGAGGATGAAGCCGGGCCCGTGGTCTCCGGTGATGTGGAACTGGTTGCCTCGACAGTGGACGAGGCCTCGACCAGCGAAGTGGTCGTCGAGTCGGGGGTGGTGGTGTCCGTGCCATCGCCGTCGTCGGTATCGGGCGGCTGCAGCGTGGCATCGGCAGCGGGGCAGTCGGCGGTGCGCTTGCCCCACACCTCGTAGACGTTGTTTCTGCCGACAACCTCGCGCGCTACGAGTGAGGCCCATACGCGTCTGGTCGGGTCCACCGTGGTGGACAGCGCTGTCGATTCGCTGATGACGGCGGTCTGCAGGCCGTCGAGCGCGCTCAACTGCACGCGCATGTGCCCCACCGGTGTGTTCTGGAAGTCCGAATCCTTCACCTGGCCGAGCGAGGTGTTCGTGTAATAGATGCCGAGGATCTCCTGCCACGTCTTGTCGTACTGCGTGGCCCAGCCGAGCGCACCCCACTGGCTGAGTCCTGCGCCGTGGCCATTGCCGCGGCCGTCAATCACCACTGACTGAACCGTCGACACGCTGGCGCGTGCCGAGGTTGCGGTGCGCAAGACCGGAACGCCGACGACGAGCGCGCCCACCGCAAGGATGGCGATTCGCTGTCGGTTGAATGAACGCAGGGCGCGATAGAACATTGGAGTCTCCTGTGCCCGCAAGGGTGAGTGTACGGAGATGTGTCGGCACAGAACAGCGGTTTCTCTGCGTATTCACCAACAAGTTGCTGTTCGTAGACGCATGGTGTTCGTGATGCACGAAGCGTGGTTGCTGTGGTGCGCGAACACTCTGCGTTAGGTTTCAGGGATGCGCGCATTGGTCATGGGAGGCAACCGATACATCGGTCTCTGCCTCGTCGAGGAATTGGTCCGTCAGGGGCACGAGGTGACGGTGATGAACAGTCACGCCGTGCCGTACCCAGCAGGGGTGCGACGGCTGCACGGTGACCGTCAGCAACCGGGGGCGATCCACGATGTGCTCGGCCCACACCGGGACGAGTTCGACGCAGTCTTCGACAACACGTCGTACTTCCCGAAGGACCTTGAGCCGATGGTGGAACTGTTCACCGGTCGGGTGCAGCACCTCGTGTTCACGAGTTCGGTTGCGGTGTACCGCCGCAGTTTCGTGCAGCCCGTGCAGGAGGACTTCCGCCGGCACGCTCCGGAGGATCCGGATCACCGCAAGTCGTATGGCGTCGGCAAGGTGCAGTGTGAGGACTACCTCGATGATCTCCATCGCCGCACGGGCCTGCCGCACACAACCCTGCGAGTGGGGCACACGTTCGGGCCACGCAGCCCGCTCGTGGCGCGGGACCCGCTCTTCTTCCGCCGCATGGAGCTCGGCAGGCCCACGCTCGTGCCTGGTGACGGGTTCGCAGCGCTGTGCCTCGTGCACGTGGCCGACGTGGCGCGTCTCATGGTGTCCGTGCTCGGCAACCCGAAGGCCGTGGGGTCCACCTACAACGTGGTGGGTCACGAGTTCGCGAGCGTGCTCGGTGTACTTGAGATGATCGGCAGGGCCACTGGCGCGAAGCCCGATCTCGTACACGTGCCGCTGGAGGTCGCCCGGCGCCGCAACCCGCCGATCGTTCACTGGGGTGAAGCGATCATGGGGAGCACCGTGTACTCGATCGACAAGGCACTGTCCGATCTTGCCTGGACGCCCAAGTTTGGCATCGAATCGGGCTACGCCGACTCGTATCGGTGGTATGCGAACGGCGGTCGGGAGCTGTATGAGTACGACTTCAGCGCGGACGACGAGGTGCTGTCGCTGCTGAAGTAGCGCCAAGCGTTACTTCGGGCGCTTCTGGATGTTCGCCCACTCGTCGCGCAGGCCAACGGTGCGGTGGAACAGCATCGGCGTCCGTGGGTCGTGTGCAAAGTAACCGAGGCGCTCGAACTGCACCACAGCGCCGAGCGGCGTGTCGGCCAGTGCTGCCTCTACCTTGCATCCCGTGAGTAGCTCGAGGCTGTTCGGGTTGAGGTCGTCGAAGGGCTCTCCGCTCGCCTCGCCGGGCACCTTGCCCGTGAACAGCCGGTCGTACAGCGCAACCGTTGCGTCGACGGCGTGTGCGGCAGAGACCCAGTGCAGTGTGGTCTTCACCTTGCGGCCGTCCGGCGCGTTACCGCCACGGGTCTCGGGGTCGTAGGTGCAGTGCACCTCGGTGACGGTGCCGGTCTCGTCGGTCACGTGGCTCTGGTACTTCACGAAGTACGCAGCGCGCAGGCGAACCTCCCGCCCTGGCGCGAGGCGGAAGAACTGGGGCGGCGGGTCCGCAGAGAAGTCCTCGCCCTCCAGGTACAGCTCGCCGGAGAACGGCACCATCCGCGTTCCGTCGGCGGCGTTCTCCGGATTGTTCGCGACCTCGCACATCTCTACGAGCGGATTTCCGTTCGCGTCCGTGGGCCAGTTGGTGATGACGAGCCGGATCGGCCGCAGCACGGCCATGCGTCGCTGTGCCGTGCGGTTGAGGTCGGTGCGCACGAACGACTCGAGCAGTTCGATGTCGTGGCGACTGTTGGTGCGGCTGACCCCGATGTAGTTGCAGAACTCCCGGATGGCGGTGGCGGGATAGCCACGGCGGCGCAGCCCGCGCAGTGTCGGCAGGCGTGGGTCGTCCCAGCCGTCCACCGTGCCTTGCGCGACGAGGGAGGCGAGTTTGCGCTTGGACGTGACGGTGTACGTGAGTTCGAGTCGGGCGAACTCGGTCTGGCGTGGCTTGTGCCCCGGCAGCGGCAGCTGTTCGAGGTACCAGTCGTACAGCGCGCGGTGGCTGTCGAACTCGAGCGTGCACAGCGAGTGGGTAACACCCTCGATCGCGTCGCTCTGACCGTGCGCCCAGTCGTAGGTGGGGTAGATGGCCCAGAGGTCGCCGGTGCGGAAGTGGTGCTGGCGACGGATGCGGTACATCACCGGATCGCGCAACTGCATGTTCTCGTCCTGCATGTCGATCTTCGCGCGCAGTACACGCGACCCGTCTGCGAACTCACCAGCGCGCATGCGGCGGAGCAGGTCGAGGTTCTCCCCGGGAGTGCGGTTGCGGAACGGGCTCTCGATACCAGGCTTGCCGTAACCGCCGCGCTGGGCAGAGATGGTCTCGCCGTCCTGGTCATCGACGTAGGCAAGACCACGCTCGACGAGGTGCTCGGCCCATTGGTACAACTGCTCGAAGTAGTCCGACGCATACAGCACCGGCTGAGGCGGCGCGAAGCCGAGCCAGGTGAGGTCCGCGATGATGCCGCTAACGAACTCCTCGTTCTCGGTCTCGGGGTTCGTGTCGTCAAGGCGAAGGTTGCAGCGGCCGCCGAACTCACCAGCGAGACCGAAGTCGATACAGATGGCCTTGGCATGCCCGATGTGCAAGTAGCCGTTCGGCTCGGGTGGGAACCGGGTCTGGACGCGGCCGCTGAAGGTTCCCTGACTGTTGTCCTGTCGGACGAGTTCGCGGACGAAATCAGTGGACGGCGGGTTGGGGAGGTCAGGCGTGGTCATGGTGAAGACGGGGGTCGGCGACCAGTAGAAGGTACCGGCCGGGGCCGGGTGCGGGACAGCCACCGTGTGAAGACGGTGTAAACCCGCCCGGTGGGGAAGTACGGCGGCGAGGGAAGCGCTAGCGACGAGCCGCACGCCGAACTATGCCGAAGCGCAGCGGAGGCTATGTCGGCGGGGAAGCGCGGCGGCGAGGGAAGCGCTAGCGACGAGCCGCACGCCGAACTATGCCGAAGCGCAGCGGAGGCTATGT
>WLJO01000001.1 GCA_009701715.1 Actinomycetota bacterium | reverse complement strand
GGCGAAGCGAAAGGCGGTAGGCGCCGTCTACCGCGAATGCTTCGAGCTCTACAAGACCTGGGACGGGCGCTACATCGGCTCCATCGAGAAGGCAACGGCTGAGGAGAACGCACAACAGCAGCGCAGCGCATCCTCGGCAGACTTCCTCGGTGATCGCATGGGCGACGCCCCGGTGCTTGTCATCGCCTGCAACGCCGCCGGCGCTCGCACCGACGGCCAGAACGGGATGGTTGGCGCCTCGATGATGGGCAACATCCTTCCCGCAATGTGGAGTTTCATGCTCGCGGCCCGCGCACGCGGCCTCGGCACGGCATGGACCACGCTGCACCTCATTCAGGAGCAGGCTGTTGCCGAGATCCTCGGCATCCCGTTCGACACCGTGCAGCAGACCTGCCTGTCGCCGCTCGCCTTCACGAAGGGCACTGACTTCAAGGTGGCTGCCCGGCCGGATCCCGACACGGTGATCCACTGGGACACCTGGTGACCATTCCCGAGGCACTGCGGGCGCATGCGCTCGCTGCCAAGGGCTTCATGCCACCCGACGAGGGCGACGCGCTCTACGCCGCAGCGGTAGTTGCTGGCTCTGCCGCGCCCGGTCTGGCCTTCGTGGAGGTCGGCTCGTACTGCGGGCGTTCCACCGTGTGGCTCGGCGCCGCTGCTCGGGCCTGTGGCACCGTGCTGTTCGCCGTCGATCACCACCGCGGCTCCGAGGAGAACCAACCGGGGTGGGAATGGCACGACCTGGCGGACGTGGACCCCCGCACTGGCAGGATGGACACGCTGCCGATGTTCCGTGCCACCGTGTACGACGCCGGCCTTGAGGACGTCGTGGTCGGGGTTGTCGGGCAGTCACCCACCGTTGCGAGGCACTGGCGCACACCGCTCGGATTTTTGTTCATCGACGGCGGACACGGCGTGGAACCGGCCCGCCTCGACTACGAACTGTGGACGCCCCACGTGTCCGTCGGCGGCTACCTAGCGATCCACGACGTGTTCCCGGACCCCGCAGACGGTGGGCGCCCGCCGTACGAGCAGATCTATCTGCCGGCGCTCGCCGGCGGGGCCTTCGTCGAGGTGTCGGCCACCGGTTCGCTACGCATCCTGCGCCGGGTAGCGAAAGACTGACGACGCGGGGGAGGCCCCGGTGATCGCGTCGGCGGCAAGGATCACCGCTGCTGCGGTGTACGCCGAGCGCTCCTGGTCGGGGAACGTGATGCGCTGTGGGTACACGAGGCCGGTGAGGTAGGCGCCGTCATCGCAGCGGTGCGCTCTCGTGGTGGCCAGCAGGTCCAGCGCCGTGTCGATGTCCCCGGCAGCACTGTGAGCGATGGCGCACTCGGCCGTCTCGGCCGCGGTCACCCAGGGCTCGCTGCTCACGCAGCGCACACCACGGCCGGGGACCACGAAGCGTTCCCACTGGTCTGCGAGGCGGACCTTGGCGTCCTCGCCGCGCACCACACCGCACAGCACTGGGTAGTACCAGTCCATCGCCCACTCCGACTTGTCGGCGAAGCGGGGCGGGCCGGGCTCGTCGCGGATCGAGGTGCCGAGGATGTTGAGCGAGCGGTGCCATGCAGAGACGTCTCGCCCGAGCAACTCCCCGAGCGAGATGGAACAGTCAAGCGCGTGCCAGATCGATGACGAGCCGGTGAGGAGTGCGTAGTCCCACGGGCGCTCACCGGTGGCCTCCGTTGCCCAGAGAACCGGGCCATGGGGCAACTGCAGCGAGAGCACCCAGTTGATCGCACGCTCAAGGACCGGCCAGGCACGCTCGGCGAACGCTCGGTCCGCAGTGCACAACCAGTGGTGCCACAGGCCTGCGCCGATGTACGCGCACACATTGGTATCGAGCTTCGCGTCCTCGAGCGTGGAGTCCGGCATGTAGTAGTTGTGCCAGGCGCCATCGCTGCGCTGCGTTCGGAGCAGCCACTCGTACGCGAGTACAGCCTCGTCATGGAAGCCGGCAACGTCGAGCGCCATCGCCGTCTCGACATGGTTCCAGGGATCACAGTGTCCACCCGGGTACCACGGGATCATGCCGCTCGGCAGTTGGAGGTTGATGACGGAACGCGCCGTTGCCCGAACCTCGTCCGCAGTGATGATGCCCGGGAGATGCGGGAGCGCGGGCACGGTTAGGCCTTGCGCCCGTAGAAAACGACACTCTTGCCGAGCGCCGGGTCGAGTGCGTGCTCGAGGGTGCGCACCCACGGCGGTTGGTTGACGATGTCCCACTCGAGGAACCGCCGGTATCGCTTCACTGCCCAGTGGTCCTCGTTGCGCGGCCCAACGGCGCACTTCAGCCACCAGTACGGCGAGTGCAGCGCGTGCGCGTGGTGCGACGCGAACACGTCGAGGCCGGCAGTGGCGAGTTTTGCCCGGAGTTCCGTTGCCGAATAGATGCGGACGTGCCCGCCGAGCGACTTGGGAGCGTGGTACTCGTCGCTCAACATCCAGTTGATCTTCTCGGGGAACCATGAGGGCACGGTGACAGCGAGCACGCCACCGGGCTTGAGGACGCGTACCAGTTCGGCAACAGCGCTCACGTCGTCCTGGATGTGTTCGAGCACTTCGGAGGTGACGACGCGGTCGAACACACCGTCATCGAAGGGCAGCGCGGTTGCGTCTCCGCGCAGTACGGCCACATAGCGCTCGGGTGCGATCTCGCCGGCCTCGACCATGGCGGCAAAGGTGTTCCGGGTGCCGCGGACCTCGTCGTCCGCGTAGTCGAGCGCCACCACTCGTGCCCCGCGCCGTGCGGTCTCGAAGGCGTGACGGCCGAAGCCAGCGCCCGCGTCGAGCACGAGGTCCCCCGGTTGCAGACCCCAGGTCTCGTAGCGAACGGTCAGCATGACGGTTGGCGCCTCAGGCGATGCGTCCGTTGCGGCGGAGCTTCTCGACGTTCTGCGGGAACGACAGCACCTCGCGATACTGGTCGACGGTCAGCTTGGCGCAGTGGCGCCAGCTCCAGCGCTCCACGACGCGTCGTCGCCCTGCGTCGCCCACAGTGGCCCGCAGCGCGGCGTTGTCGAGACCACGCCGCAACGCGGCAGCAAGCGCGTCGGAGTCGCCGGCCGGGCAGGAGAGCACGGTCTCGCCATCGGTTCCGGTGACTTCGGGGAGCG
Organism: Actinomycetota bacterium; assembly: GCA_009701715.1. Classification (GTDB taxonomy): domain Bacteria; phylum Actinomycetota; class Acidimicrobiia; order Acidimicrobiales; family Ilumatobacteraceae; genus WLJO01. Next base: position 175,018 of record WLJO01000001.1, on the reverse strand, counting down.
CGCCGCCGGTGGTGGCGACGAGGCAGATACCCGTTGCCATCGCCTCGATCGCAGGCAGGCTGAATCCCTCGTAGAGGCTCGGCACGACAGCGAGCTCGGCCTCGGCGTACAGCTCAACGATCCGCTCGTCGGGCACGCCGGACACGAAGTCGATGTACGGCTTGAGCCCGAGCCGCTCGATGAGGTCCATGCTGTGGCCGGGCCTTGGCTTGCCGATGATGGTGAGCCGGATGTCGCGCTCGGTACGCAGCTTTGCCACGGCCTCGAGCAGGTACTGGAGGCCCTTCAGCGCAACATCGGCCGAGGCGGTGGTGATGAGCCGGTTGGGCTGCCGTTGAACGTGGGGCATCGGCTTGAACAGTTCGACGTCCACACCCACGGGAACGAGTCGCATCTTGTCGAGGTCCACGCCCATGTCGCCGTGAATGTCCTTGATGCTGTTCTCGCTGACCACGACGATGCGCGGCATCCTGCGCGCCACGCGGCCCTGCATCTCTACGAAGCGGTACCAGCGGCGGATGGCACGGCGCTTGGAGCCGCTCGGCGCGTGGTTCATCTCGAGCTCACGATCCTTGGTGATCGGATGGTGCAGCGTGGTGATGAGCGGCATCATCTGCTCGAGCCTCACGCACCCGTAACCGAGGCACTGGTTGTCGTGGATGAGGTCGAAATCGCGCACCCGCGGTCGGAGCGCCTTCACGGCCCGCAGCGAGAACGCAAGCGGCTCGCTGAAGGTGCCCGTGGAGAACTGTGCTACCTCGACGAGATCAGCGACGGACTTGAACTCCCAGTAGGCGGGGAAGCGACCGGGGTAGAGGTCGTTGAACAGGTCGAGGCTGCGCAGTTCGTGCAGCGCCACGCGGTCGTCGAGGATCGGGTAGGGCTGCCCGCCGTACACCTCCACCTCGTGGCCGAGGTCCGCAAGGGCCTTCGTGAGGTGCCGTGTGTAGACGCCCTGACCGCCAACGTGGGGCTTGCCCCGATAGGTGAGATAGGCGATCCGGAGGGGTTCGTCACTACTCAGCGAGCGCGGGAGCGGGGACGCAGCCATGGGTTCCCGAGCCTACCGGGCACCTACCGACCGGTAACCCGCCCGTGAACGGGGTGCGGGTCAGTCCCAGGCGATGACGAAGGTCCGGCTGAGCGGACGGCCCGGTTCGACGAGATGCGGAAGCAGTGTGAACCCGTTGGGCGGGCCGGACTGTGGCTCGACGCACAGCGCGTGCTCGGGTTCGTAGACCACCCAGTGGTCGCAATCCGAGGACAGCAGGAGTTCGAGGCCGTCGCGGTAACGAACGATCGGTGGATCGACGACACCGGCGAAACAGTCGTCCCACGGTCGCGCGCCCGGAGCGACCGTCCTTCCGGTGGGGATACCGCTGCGATCCCGCTCGTACATTGCCTGCGCAGCGAAACGCAGGACCGGGGGCCGGCCACCATCGCTGAACCACGGGTGCCACCCGACCTGCGCGGGGAACGGGTCCCCGAGTGTCTCCACCGACATCCAGCAGCGCGCGGCGCCCGCGCCCGCGCGGTCGGCCTGCAGCGTGATCTCCTGTGTTGCGCGGCCCGGCCACGGCCACGACGGTCCGAGGTCGGTCACAAGGCGCACGCTGCTGCGCGACGCAGACAGAACGGTCCACGGGACATCGAGCACCGTTCCGTGACCTGCGTGCGGCGGCAGGCGCAGCGGCAGGCGGTGCTCCACGCCATCGAGGACGAAGCGCCCATTGCGGACACGTCCGGCCCACGGTGTCATCGGGTATGAGCCCCACAGCAGCGGGTTCGCCCCACGCTCGCTGCGGGTCACGAGACGTTCGCACCCACGCACGATGAGTGATGCAAGCCTGCCGCCGCACTGCTCATCCACAGCAAGTGTGTTCGAGCCGTTGCGTAGTTCGATCACCGTGCCAGTATGGCCAAATGCGAGCAGTCGTCCAACGGGTTACTCGTGCTCAGGTGGTTTCCGGTGGGGAGGTGGTGGGCGCGATCGGCCCCGGCCTGTGCGTGCTTGTCGGCGTTACCCACGACGATACGGAAGCGAGCGCGAAGCGGCTTGCCGACAAACTGTGGAACCTGCGGATCATGGCCGATGCCGAGGGGGTGATGAATCTTTCGATCGCCGACACGACGCGATCCCTGCTCGTCGTCAGCCAGTTCACGCTCTACGGCGACACTGCCAAGGGACGCCGGCCGAGTTGGATCGCTGCGGCGCGTCCTAAGCACGCCGAGCCACTCGTGGATGCAGTGGTGCACGAACTCCGGTCGCTCGGCGCCACGGTGGAGACTGGACGGTTCCGTACCGACATGCAGGTGGAACTGGTGAATGACGGCCCGGTTACGTTGTTGGTGGAGACGTGACTGCTTCCGCCCCGCCGGCAGCGCCAGCCGCGGCGATCGCAGTTCGATAGCGGCGCAGGAGCCGGTCGAACAGCGGCAGCGACCAGAGCAGCAGCACGAGCAGCACCCATAGCTTGTCGCCCGTCCGCTGGTACACGGTGAGGCCACTACGCATCTCGATGTCTCGCTGCCGCCACGCCCCCACGGTCTGACCGATGCGATCGAACACCTCACCGGTCGGGGAGACGAACGCGCTGAACCCTGTCGGTGCCACCTGCACCATCCACCGGCCCGACTCAATGGCGCGGAGGCGGGATGCGGCGATTTGCTGACTCTGCAGGATGGCGCCCCGATAGCTCGAGCCGTTCGTGGGGTTGATGATGAACCCGGCGCCGTTGTGCACCGCCTCGCGCACGCGCCCCCCGAAGAAGACCTCCCACGAGATGGCGACGCCGACCGTGCCCGACGGTGTGTCGAGCACCGCGGGGTCCGTGCCGGGGACGGCATCACGGGGCACTAGCTGCGTGGGCACGCCGAGCGCCCGCAGGAACGAACGCATCGGCATGTACTCGCCGAACGGCACCCGTCGCTTCTTCTCGTAACGGCTCACGACGGATGCGTCGGGCAACACGGCGATCTGGGCGTTCCGGAAACGCCTCGGGTTGTCGTCGCGCTCGGTGATGCCCACGAGGAACGGCGCGCCAATGCGCGCTGCCTCCGCCCCGACCTCCTGGAGTTCCTTGCTCGAGGACAACTGCCTCACGTTTATGACATTCTCCGGCCACACGACGAGGTCCGCGGTGCCCGAGTACGTCCGGCTCACCTCGAGCGCCCGGTCGAGGGCGAACCGTGGCGGGGTGGTGGCCGCACGCGTTCCCTGTGGTCCCCCGCCCTGCATGATGACGATCGACGCGGTCCGGCCCGTGGCGGAACCATCTGGAGCGACGGAGCCGATCGCGATCACTGCGGGGATCAGCGCGAGCGGCCCGAGCCGCAGGCCGAGCCGCGTAGGGGTCGGGCGCGAACGGGTGACGAGGGGCAGGAGCACTCTGCGCAGGTTCGTCCCGATCAGCGCCGTGACGAAGGTGAGCAGCACCGGCCCTCCGATTCGGGCGATGCCGACGAACGGCCCACCTGCCTGACCGAGGGGGAGCGACGCGAGCGGCACACCCCCGAACGGGAAGCAGAAGCGCAACGCCTCGGCGGCCGTGAAGGCACTCGGCAGCGCGAGCCAGCGCCAGCGGTCGTCGGGCCCGTCCGGGATGGCAGCAGCGGCGAGTGCATGGAACCCGGCGAAGAGCAGGAGCACGAGGGCGAACCCGGGGATGGAGACGTACCACATCCAGGCCAGACCTGGCAGGAACCAACCGAACGAGAACAACGCAGTACGACGTGCGCGCACCGCGGAGCGCTTCCCCGCGAGCAACCACTCCCAGATGCCGAGCCCGACGAGTGCAAGCGGCCACCAGCCCCACGGCGGCAACGCTGCTGCAACGAGGACCCCGGCCCCGAGCGGGGCGAGTGCGACCGCAGCGGCCGTGCTTGACGGCCGGCGCATCAAGGCTCAGGCCACCGGCATCGAGAGATTGGGCGCATAGTCGAGGAACACGACGATGCGCTGCCTGGTGCTTCCCTTCGGGTGGCAGGCGAACAGCGTTGCGGTTTTCCCGGGTGTCTGCTCCACGATCCACAGGGCATCGGGGTACACGATCTTGGTCTCGCGAACGACGTACACGTACTTGCCGCCGTTCACCGTGAAGATGACCTGGTTGCCCTTCTTCAGCTTGTCGATGTCCCGGAACGGGTGGTTATGGCTGACGCGGTGCCCGGCGATCACCACGTTGCCAACACGACCGGGCATCGCAGAGCCGGGCCAGTGCCCGGGGCCCTTGTCGAGGGTGGGGAGCGAGACGCCCTCGAACATCGGCATGTCGATCTTGATGTCGGGGATCGACAGGGCGCCGATCTGGTCTCTCGGTACCGAGAGGTCCGGGGGCGGCGGGTCCTCTGGCTTTGGCAGCGTTTCGGCGGCCGCCTCGGTGACGGCCACCGAGGTATCCGGAACGGTCTCGGCGATTCCGAGGAGGGTGTCGAGCGTGGTGGCGGCCGCCGCCGTTGTTGGCGTTGCCGTTGTGGATACTTTGGCAGTGGTGGGGACTGCGACGGTGGCAGTTTTTGATCCTCCGCATGCTGCGAGAAGGACGAGCGCGGCGATCGACAGGGAACTCCACCGGTGCTTCACGAACACGGAGTCTGCCACCGGCAACTGCTCAAGAGACCGCGCGAGCGGCTTCACGACCCTGACGAATACAGGCGGGGACGCCAACGCCGCGGTATGCCGCTCCTGCAACCACGAGACCGGGGCAGTCTGAGGCGAGGGCCCGTTCAATCGCGTCCACCCGGTCGAGGTGATGCGGCAGGTACTGGGGAAATGCGCTCGGCCAGCGAGTGACCCGGTATCCCCTCGGGAGCACCTGGGTGCCGAGGTGTCCGCTGACCTCGTCGACCGCGGTATGAAACGCCTGCTCATCGTCAAAGTCCATCGGGACCTGATTGCCGTAGCGCCCGAGCGACACCCGGATAATGGAGCCACCCGCCGGTGGCCGCCAGTGGCTCCACTTGTACGAGGCGAGCGAGACGGCCGTGACGTGGCGCTGCACGGGTTTGGGGACGAGGTACCCGCTCCCCAGCGGTCCGACGGGCCGTGCGAGGTGAAGGGCAACCATCAGGACCCCGGCGTACGGAATGCCGAGGAGTGCCTTCGACGCGTCCGGGCTGAGACCGGCGAGGAGACGCCCGGCAGCATCGGCCGGCGTCGCCAGGATGACGGCGTCGAACTGCTGCCCGTCGACCCGCCACGTGGCGCCGTCGCGGGCGATCTCGAGCACTTGGTGGCCCTGCTCGATCGACGTTCCCGCCGAGCGCACCCGATCAGCGAGCGTTGACGCGAGTGATGCCAGACCGTTGCGCGGCGCGAGGAAGATCGGGCCCTCCGCCGGAACGGCGGACCGGTTCCTGCGCAGCGCGAGCAGCAGGCTGCGCGAGTTGATCGCAGGTTCGGCGATCTGCGGTGTGGCGGCGCGGAGGCTCAGGTGGTCGGCGTCGCCGGCGTTGATCGATCCGACGAGAGGGTCGACGAGGCGCTCGAGCACCTGTTCGCCGAATCGATCACGGATGAGACGACCGAGGCTGTCGTGATCCGCTGGGGTCGCGCCTTTGAAGAGGTCGAAGCCCGCTCGCACCACGCCGATCGGCGAGAGCAGGCGTGACTTCGCGAGACCGAGTAGACCGGCGGGCACCCCGAGTACCAACCCCTCGGGGATCCGGTGCAAGCGGCCGTTCTGCCACACGTACGCGCGCCCGGTGGAGGGAGCGACGAGATCGTCGAGGCCGAGCTCGGCGCAGAGCTGCTTGGCCCACGGAACCCGAGCGAGGAATGCGTCGGCGCCCTCGTCGATGTGGTCCATCCCCGCGAACGGGGAGGAACGCAGCTTGCCGCCCACCCGGTCGGGTTCGAAGATCGTCACGTCCGCACGGTTCGGACGGCGGGACAACTCCCACGCCGCTGCGAGCCCGGTGATCCCACCGCCGACGACCGCGATGCGCTTGGTCACGCAGTTGCCCCGATTACCCGCTCTGCGAGCGAGGCGATCACGGCAGCGTTGTCGTTCATGGAGGCCGTGCGGGCGAACGCGATGCCCTTCTGTGCAGCGTGCTGGGCAGCCTCGAGGTCGAGGTCGTAGAGCACCTCAAGGTGATCTGCCACGAAACCGCAGGGGCACACGAGCACCCCGGGGACACCCTGTGCAGCGAGGTCATCGATCGCGCTCAGGATGTCAGGCCCGAGCCACGGCTCGGGGGTGCGGCCCGCCGACTGGTACGCGATGTCCCACGAGCCCGGCGCGAGGTTTCCCGCAGCGGCAACCCACACGGCGGTCTTGCGCAGCTCCGAGGGGTACGGATCGCCGGCCGTGATGATCCGTTCGGGCAGCGAGTGGGCAGTGAACAGCACGCGCGATCCCTCGGGCAGCTTGGCGAGGCCCTTGCGGACCTCGTCAGCAAGGAATGCAACGTAGGCAGGGTCGCTGGCCCAGCTCTCGATACCACGGACATCGCAACCCGAGCCATCGACTGACGCCTTCAAGCGGTCCTGGTACTGCCCGATCGAGTACGACGAGTAGTGCGGTGCCAGCACGAGGCCGACAACGAGCTTCACCCCACGCTCGACGAGAGCGGCGCCGGTCTGCTCGATCATCGGGTGTGCGTGCTTGAGCCCGAGGACCACGTCGAAGCGACCCGGCGAGCGCCCCTCGAGCGCGGCTGCCAACGCGGTGCGCTGTGCCTCGGTGAGGGCAGCCAGCGGTGAGAGTCCGCCAATCGCTTCGTATCGGCGGATGAGGTCCGCGAGCTGCTCGGGGGTCGGCGGCCTGCCCCGGCGGATATCGGTGTAATACGGCTCGATCTCCTCGCGAGAGTGCGGCGTTCCGTAGGCCATGAGGACAACGGTGACTTCAGACATGGTTTGCTCCAGATGGCTGCGAGGTGTGTTCGTGCACGTACGACACGAGCAGGGCGAGGAGCCCCGGGTCCGTGGTGGGCATCACACCGTGCCCGAGGTTGAAGATGTGGCCCGGGTTGCCGGCATTGCGACGGAGGATGTCAGCTGCCGACTCGAGCATTGGCCGGGCACCCGCGAACACGAGCGCTGGATCCAGATTGCCCTGTACGACAGTGTCGGCACCGAGCCGAAGCCTGGCCTCGTCGATCGGCGTGCGCCAGTCGAGACCCATCACGCGCGGCCCTGCGGAGTACATCGACTCGAGCAGATGACCACAGCCGATCCCGAAGTGGATACCGGGCGTTCCCGGGTGCCGCTCCGCGAGCGTTGCGAACACTTTCGTCGAGTGCGGTAGGACGAAGCGCTCGTAGTCCGCTCGGGACAGCGCCCCCGCCCACGAGTCGAACAGCTGGAACGCACGTGCACCTGCGGCAAGCTGCGCAGAGATGAAGGTGACGGCGTGATCGGCAAGTCGGTCGAGCACGCCGTGCCAGAGCGTCTCGTCGTTGTGCATGAGCGACTTCGTGTGCACGTAGTCGCGGCTTGGCCGCCCCTCGATGAGGTAGCTCGCAACCGTGAAGGGTGCTCCGGCGAATGCAAGCAGCGGGACACTCTCGGGAAGCTCCCGGACGAGCAGCCTGCACGTCTCGATTACGTAGTCGATGTCGTCCTCGGCGAGCGGACGCAGGCGGTCGAGGTCCGATGCCGACCGGAGTGGCTCGGCTGCTACCGGCCCCGTTCCTGGCGCCACGTCGATGCCGAAGCCGACGGCATGCGCCGGGACCACGATGTCGCTGTACAGCACGGCAGCGTCCACCCCGTAGCGCCGAACCGGTTGGAGCGTGATCTCGGCCGCCACTTCAGGGCGCTTGATGGCCTGCAGGATGCTTCCCTCGCCCCTCACCGCCCGGTATTCCGGCAGATGGCGGCCTGCCTGGCGCATGAACCACACCGGTGTTCGGTGGGCGGGCTCGCGGTGGGCGGCAGCGAGAAAGGGGGCACGGGAACGATCGGGCATGTAGGTCTTACGCTACCCAGCACACCCTGTTGCGAGAGGCAGTCCCCGAGGCCCGCTCTGGTCGGGAAATGACCCGAATTTGGCCGGGGTGGTCCGGGTAAATGGGCCGGTAGAGTACATAAACCGTGCCTTGGGACACCCCCAAACCTTCGGTGCGGTAGTCGCCACGATGAGTGAACAGCACCCGGATCTCCCCGACGAACAGGCACACATAGACCATGCCTATGACTGCCTTGAGCGCAGTCGTAAAGAGGCGTGGAAGCTTCGTGACCTTTCCGAACCGGGGAGGGGTGGCACGCTCCAGGCGCGCTACGAGCGGGATGTGTTCGACGAGGCCCTCATCAAGCGTCTCATCGATCTCGACCTCGGTGACGATGCACTGGTCTTCGGCCGTATCGACCGACGTGCAGAGAGTCCGAACGGGATCGAGACGTTCCACATCGGTCGGCTGGCGGTTGCCAACGAGCATCATGAGCCCGTCGTTGTGGACTGGCGTGCCCCGGTGGCAGAACCCTTTTACCGTGCCACGGGCAAGGACGCGATGGGCCTCGTGCGACGCCGACACTTTGCGGTGCACGGGCGAAAGCTGCTCGGCATCGAGGACGAACTGTTCGGCGAGGATCATCTCGGGATCGGTTCGGACGGCACGCTCGGCATCAACGTCGGTGGCGACACGAGTATCCGCGGGTACTCCACACTGATCGCGGCGCTCGAGCGGGGCCGTACTGGGCAGCTCGGCGACATCGTGGCGACGATCCAGGCCGAGCAGGACCAGATCATTCGCTCCCCCCAGGCCGGCGTTCTCGTCGTCCAAGGTGGGCCGGGCACCGGCAAGACGGTGGTGGCACTCCACCGCGCTGCGTACCTGCTCTACACCTACCGCTTCCCGCTTGAGGACCAGGGTGTTCTCGTGATCGGCCCGAACCGCGTGTTCCTCCGTTACATCGAGAGGGTCCTCCCGTCGCTGGGAGAGGCGGGCGTGGAGCTTGCAGTTCTCGCGGACCTCGTGCCCGACGTGACGTGGGGAGGCGAGGATTCAGCGCTCGCCTCCCGGGTGAAGGGCGATGTGCGCATGGTTGACGTGCTCGAGAAGGCAGTGACGGACCGCGAACGCCCGCTCCGCGAGGACCTGGTCGTGCCCTTCCGCACCGGGTACCTCCGGCTGCGGGCCGAGGAGAGTCTGCGGATCGTCCGTGCTGCGCGCCGGCGCTATCGCCGGCACAATGCTGCACGTAAGTTTGTCGAGGGTGAGGTGTGGTCGGCGCTTGCTGCAACGAGCCGGATCGGCGACGTGTCACCCGATGCGGTGCGTGAGGAACTGCGGAACCTCGACATCGTGCGTGAGGCACTTGAGCGGATTTGGCCGGTGCTCACGGCGCCGCAGTTGCTGCACGATCTGTTCGGTTCGGTAGCGCTCCTGAAACTTGCTGGTGCGCGGGTGCTGAACCAGGCGGAGTACGAGTCGCTGCACCGGGCAAGGTCAGCGAACGTCGTCGACGTGGACTGGAGCGCTGCAGATGCGGCGCTCCTCGACGAGGCAAGGGCGCTGCTCGGTCCGAAACTTCTGCGGGGCAAGCCCGACGACACCGACGAGATCCGCACCTATGGGCACATCGTCGTGGACGAGGTGCAGGACCTCACGCCGATGGAGTTGCGTTCCGTTGCGCGGCGCTCGCTCAACGGCTCGATGACGATCGTGGGTGACCTTGCGCAGGCAACCGGTGCGCTCGCGCCCGACGACTGGGAGTCCATCCTCGAGCACCTGCCGAACCAGAAGGGCAGCCGCGTTGTCGGCCTGAGCATCGGTTACCGAATCCCGGGTCTCATCATGGAGTTGGCAACGCGTGTGATGATGGCCGCTACGCCTAACCTCCGGGCGCCCTCGTCGGTGCGGGAGGGCGGCACTGCCCCCGGTTTGGTCGAGGCAACCGCAGGCGGACTCGGTGCTTGCGTGGCCTCTGCCGTGCGCGAGCTGCTCGAGGACGTCGGCACCGGCAATGTTGCGGTGCTGAGTGCGGACTCCATGGTGGACGAGGTCTCGGCTCTCCTCGAGGCTGCGGGGATCGATCACGGCCGCGCCACCCGTGCCGGCCTAACCGCCTCGGTAACGCTCGTACCGGTGTCGGTCGCCAAGGGTCTGGAGCTTGACGGTGTCGTTGTCGTGGAACCAGCGCGAATCGTGGACGAGCAGATTCAGGGAATGAGGGCGCTGTACGTTGCACTCACGCGTTCCACGAAGCGACTCACCGTGGTGCACTCGAGGCCGCTGCCGGCCCCGATGCTGGGCTGACGCTACGCGCCCTGCAGCCCAGCGAGGCCCGCGTCCGCGATGGCGTCGAGGTGCAGTGCGGCTTTGTCCACATCCGCAGCACGCTTGCGCTCGACACCGACCCGCATGAGGTCGATCTGGTGTCCCGCGCTCTCGACAAACGTGGTTCGCGGCAACTGTGCCTTGATCGCGTCCCACAGCCGGTCGAGTTCCTCCATGACCTGCTTTCCGCGTCCGTCGATCATCGCGGGGCTGAGCAGGAATGCCGTGTCGCGGAGTTTGACCACCAACTGGGCCGCCGTTCCGGCGGGCAGCGTCGTGGTGGCATTCACCACCGTGGTGCTCGTCGTGGTGACGGCGACGATGGTGGTCTCACCACAGGCCTGGAGCGCCAGTGTGCCTGCTGCAATCGCAGCGAGCACTGCGATTCTTCGGGCGCGGATCCTCACGCGGTCACCAAGATCCGGGCGCTCGCGAACGAGCCGACGCCGACGTGGTTGCCGTTGATCTCTACCGTCATCGTGCCGTCCGGCGAGGCGCCGCGGACGAAGCCGTCGTTACCGGGGAGGATGGCCGAGTCCTCGAGGAACTCGAGGAGACCGGGTGCGAACTCGAGCTCCTCCGGGATGCGGTCGACCGTGAACCGTGCTCCGATAGCGAGGTCCGACAGGCGCACGGACTGCGGTGCCTCATAGCCGGAGCCGGGAATCGGGTTGCCGTGCGGGCAGGTGGTCGGTCCACCGAGCAATCGGTTCATCGCCAGTTCGACACGATCGCTCATCACGTGCTCCCAGCGCCCTGCTTCGTGGTGGGCATCGGCCCACGACAGGCCGAGGATGTCGGTGAGGAATCGCTCTGCGAGGCGGTGCCGACGGACCACTTGTTCCGCGAGGCGCACTCCACCGGCGGTCAGACGGATTCGACCCGAGGACTGCTCTACCAGTCCCTCCGTGTCGAGGCGTCGGATCATTTCCGAGACGGCAGGGCGGGAGACCTGAAGGCGCTCAGCGATCCGGGCCTGAATCACGTCCAAGGAGTCCTCCTGCAACTCAAAGATGCACTCGCAGTACTCTTCGAAGGCGGGGTGGTGCTCGCCGGGACCGGGCATGGTTCGAGCCTACCGACGGGTCCGCAGGTCCGTCAGGGCTGGCCTTGGTCGCGGAGGAACTGTTCGACCTCTTCGATGAGGCGTTCCGGGGTCACCTCACCGAGAGCCTCCACCGCCTCTCCGCCGACGGTGTCGTCCTCGTCCTCGTCGCTCTCGAAGTCGTCGTCCTCGTCGATGTCGAGGCCGGCGTCTGAGAGGGACTCGAGGCGACGCACGTACCCGACTAGGTCGCGGTCCTGCTCGACGAACTGGTCCACCCGGTCCTCGTACTCGCCGACCTCGTCAGCGAGAACACCGGCTGGCACGGGTGTGCCGATCACATCACACGCCCGCTCGATGAGAGCGAGTGACGCTTTGGGCGACGGGACCTGTGACGCGTAGGCGGGTACCGCGGCCCAGAAGGACATCGTGGGGAACCCGGCACTGCTGAAGGTGTGCTGCATCACGCCGACGATGCCCGTTGGCCCCTGGTAGCGGGACCGCTGGAGGTCGTACCGTTCGATGAGGTCCTGATCGGTTGCGGTACCGATGATGTTGACCGGTCGGGAGTGCGATACGTCGGCGAGCAGCGAGCCGAGGGACAGCACCATGCTCACGCCGGTCTCGGTTGCGAGTGACTGCAGTTCGTCACAGAAGGTTCGCCAGCGAAGGCTCGGCTCGGGACCGAGCACGAAGATGACGTCGCTACCGGGGAGGGACGCATACCAAGCCGAGACCGTCGGCCACACGATCTCACGGTTGCCCCCGGCGAGGCGCACGTGCGGGCGGGTGCTCGCAAAGTCGGTGAACTCCTCGGGGTCAATCGTTGCGAGCGGCGTGGCGTTCCACGCCTCGATCATCGTGCGCACTGCCGTGGACGCGGAGTCCCCGGCGTCGTTCCACCCGGTGAATGCGGCAACGAGGGTTGGTCGGTGAAGCGTGGGGCGCGCATGCCAGCGGACGTTCTCCATCACCCGAGACGCTACCCACGTTTCGGGCGGGGTGATCGGGGGCGGGTGTCACGCCCGTCAGCAGGGCGAACGCTCCCTACAGGCGGGGTTCGACGTAGTACTTGGCGCCCCCGCCACCGGCAACGACATCGTCGAGCCAATTGCCGTCGTATACCGCGTTCGGGCCCTGCATGAGGTCGTTCTCGGCCGCCCCCTCGGGGGTGGTGACGAGGGTCCACGCCTGACGTTTGTACGTCCAGTTGTCGGGGAACAAGCGGTGGGCCTCGCGCCACCAAGGAACAGCGGCATCGTGCCCGACGGTGAGCAGCAGGTGCTGGCCGAGGTCGAAGTAGGCCGCAGCGCGGGCCTGCTCGTCGCCACTCGGCTGCGAGCGGGCAACGACCTCGTCGGGAGACAGCGCAAAGCGGCTTGCGCTGCCGTTGTGCACCCAGTCGAGCAGGGCAGCGCGGTACTCGGTGGAGTGATCCGGGATGGTCCTCACCTCGCGGAACATGTTCTGGATGCGCTGCGGGAGATCGGCCGGGATCTCCCGATCACGCGATGCCGGGCGTTCGATGCTCGCCTGCTCGGCAGGGCGGACCAGCATGCCGTTCTCGTCGATCCAGACGGCCATCGGGATGTTCTGGAAGCCGAACAGTTGTCCAGTGATGTGCCGGGTGTCGATCAGGCTCGGGTGTGTCGGCGAGGCGGCGTCAATCCACGGATAGGTGTGCTGCGGGAAGATGTCGAGGGCAACGGTGACGACCGTGGCGCCGAGGGGCTCGATCTCGGCGTGCAGTGCCTGCCAACCTGGCAGGGCAAGTCTGCAGCCTCAATAGGTGGACCAGGCGACCAGTACCACCTTGTGACCCCGCAGCGACGAGAGGCGGAACGGGTTGCCGTGGCGATCCTGCAGTTCGGGGTCGGCCGCCTCGGCACTCGCGAGCGTGTGACCGGCGAGCGTGGCGGCGCCCACGGCGTAAACGCCATGTTGTTGGTCGTGGATCACCGGCATTCCGAGACGCTGTGCGGCGATGGCCACATCGAGCGTGCCGTCGGGCGACAGCGCGCCGGGTGCCGGCACGCAGATCTCGCCCTTGCAGAGTCCCTCGGGCTTGGGTGTCCAGCCGGTTGCCTCGGCGAATGCGTCGGCCGGGGCCCGGAGTTCGGTGAGGATCATGTGGCGACCGTAGCGCGGCAAGGAACGCCTTGCCGACGACGATCAGCCGAGGCTTCGCTTCTTCAGGTCGTGTGCTAACTCGCGGAAGCGTGCTCGCACTTCCTGCTCGTCCACGCCGGCCACCACCCGGTCCTCCATGAGCACCCTGCCGTTCACGATGGAGTGGCGCACATCGTCTGCGCGGGTGGAGTACACGAGCGCTGCAGCGACGTCGTACACGGGGAGCGCGTGCTCACGGTCGAGGTCGACCACGATGACGTCCGCGGCCATGCCGGCAGCGAGGCGACCGGTTTCCGGCCGATGCATGGCCTTGGCGCCCTCGCAGGTGGCGAGCTCGAGCAGTTCCCGTGTCTTCATGAACTCCACGTCGCCGGTCTTGTCCTTGTGGATGAGCCCGCAGAACTTCATCTCCTCGAAGAGGTCCTGCGTGTTCTGGCTGGCGGGGCCGTCGGTGGCGAGACCGACCGTGACCCCTGCCTCGCGGACCATGCGCATGGGCATCGTGCCCGAGCCGAGTTTCGCGTTGCACACCGGGCAGTGGGCGATCTTCACGCCGTGCTCGGCAAAGAGGTTCACGTCGGTCTGGTCGAGCTGCGAGCAGTGTGCCGCAGTGACGTCCGGGCCGAGGAAGCCCATCTCGGCGAGCCAGCGCACCGGAGTGGTGCCGTAGGTCTCCTGCATGTAGCGCATCTCCTGCATGCCCTCCGCCAAGTGGGTGTGGATGGTCACCTTGTAGGCGTCGGCCACCTCGCGCGTGAGGCGATACATCTCCTCGCCGCAGGAGTACGGCGCGTGCGGCGAGAGAGCGATGTGCAACAGGCCGTTGCGCGTGTTGTGGTGCGCGCTGACGAGCTCGCCAAAGTTGTTGAGTGTCTTCCACGAGTAGTCGGTGATGGACGCGTAGAGGCCGCGGTCCGCAAAGCCGTATCCGAGGGTGGCGCGCAGCGGGACTTCCTTGAGTGCCTCGATCTGCGGTGTGACCCGGTAGGCGTCGAAGTGCTCGTTGAACGACGTGATGCCGCTCTTCACCATCTCGACAAGGCCGCACATGTTGGCCCAGTAGAGCGTCTCGAAGTCGAAGTTCTTCTTCAGCTGCCACATCGTCTGCAGCCACTCGAAGAGGTGAACGTCCTCGAGCAGGCCGCGCAGCAACATGTTCGATGCGATGTGCGTGTGGCTGTTCGCGAAGCCGGGCATCACTGCGCAACGGCTTGCATCGATGACCTTTTTTGCGCCACGGATGTCCACCTGGTCTGCCGGGCCGACGGCACTGATGACGTCGTTGCTGATGGTGACCACACCGTTGGCGATCTCGGGACCGCCCCCCATGGGGAGGACGTAGCCGTTGATGATGGCGATATCGACTGGGCGGGGCATCAGGCCTTGCGTCCCTTCTCGGCGAGGTCGTGCGGACCGTTGGCTGGGTAACCGCGGCCGGCGCGGATGGCGGCACCCCACGGCTCGAGGATTGCGATGAGCTCGTCGAAGTCGGACCCGATCGCATCGAGCGCCGGCACCATCTGCGCGTCCGTGGTGACCTCGATGGCTTCGCGTGCCGCCTTGCCGGCGTCGGTGAGCGCCCCGTCTGCGGCCCAACCGCGCTTGACGAGCCTCGCCTCGGCGGAGTCGAACTCGTCGTTCGTCCACGCACGAGTGCGGGAGTACGTGCGCATCGGCAGGCCCCAGTACAGCTCGGACATCAGACCGATCTCCGTGGCATCGACGTTCATCGAGATCCACGCAGCGGTGTGGCAGTCACCGCGGAACTCGCGCAGCATGTCGCCCATTCGCCACATCGCGAACAGCGGTTCGTCGGGGATTCCGAGCGAGCGCAGGCCGGCGTACAGCGGGCGGCCCTCGGGGCGCAGCACGGCCACGGCGCGGCGCAGGATGGTGTTCGCCCGGTCGAGGCCCTCGGGGGAGGGGCCGAGGAGGCGCCGGAGCTGGGCCACGGCGCCGTCGTCGCGTGCCGTACAGATGGTGGCGGCGTCGGTGATGGACCAGCCGTACGTGACTGCCGGGATGACCGCTGCCGGGCTGAACACGGCGAAGGCGGCAGCAACGAGTTCGGGCGCAACCTGCCCCATCACCGAACCGCGGGAGGTGAAGTACGCCGGTCCGTCCGGGGCGGCCACTCCGTTGAACTCGCCGGCGCTCTGGGCGAAACCGAGTGCGTGGTAATTGGCGTGGCACTCGGGCGAGAAGTACACCTGACCCGTTACGGGTTCGAGTGCGGAACCGAGGCGTCGGGCGGGCGGCATGGGCGCAGTCATGTCGTGACTGTAGGGCGGCCACCCCGGCAGGGGCTACGTTCGTGCGTGAAATGAGCGTTACCGTCGACATCGCCACCGAAGCCACGCCCGACCTCGTCGGGACGATCGGCCGCATCCTGCCGCAGCTGTCCAAGAGCTCGCCGGCGCCCACCACGGCCGAGATCGCCGAGATCATCGACTCACCAGCGTCCGACCTGCTCGTTGCCCGGGTTGACGGTCGGATCGTCGGCACGCTGACGCTGGTGAGCTTCCGCATCCCCACGGGCATGCGTGCGTGGATCGAGGACGTGGTGGTGGACGACGCAGCCCGAGGTCACGGTGTGGGCGAGGCGCTCAACCGGTTCGCGCTCGACGTTGCCAAGCAGCGCGGGTGCAAGACGGTGGACCTGACGTCGAGGCCGTCTCGTGAGGCGGCGAACCGCATGTACCAGCGCATCGGTTTCCAGGCCCGCGAGACGAATGTGTATCGCTACTCATTGGAAGACTGATCCGACGGTGATGGTGGCCTAAGTGTTGTGGCTGACATTCGGGGCCGACGGGAACGCGGTGAGCCTCGGCGACTATGGAGTGCTCGCGAGTACCGCCGCCGGAACACAGGTTGCAGGAGTCGTGCAAACGGGTACGCCAGTCGCCATGCTCCAGACGGGGCTCTGCTGATCGAGCGCAGGACCAAGGTCACGCGGCCATCGTTTGCTCGATCGAGGATGAACGCTTCTTCGCCGGCGACCGGGTGGCCGTCGAGTGTTCCGTAGCTGAACCCGACCCGATTGGGTTGGTCGACGACGGCCATGATCCGGACAGGCTCACGGACCTGCATCGGGCCGATGCGGAGTACGAGGGTGTAGTTCTCTCCGACTTCTACCCGGTGCTGGCCCGGCATCGGCTCGACGGAGAAGCCACTGCGGGTCTTGATCCCCCAAGTCGTGAGGATCTGGACCAGGTCGTTCCACGCGTCCGAAGTTGCGGAGAGTTCGGCGCGACGCTCGAAGCAGCGGTAACCGTCCGATGCGGGAGACCATCGGTCGCCCGCCGGTGCTGTGCCGCCCGGCGCGTCGTAGTTCAGGCGCCTGACCGGATGCGAGTCCACGGTCACGAGGGTACGCAGCCGTGACCCGACTTCTCCCCGACAAGGGTTCTGGATCGAGTGAGGGATTCCCCGGCCTGGAGTGAGGCCGCTCTGCTCTCGGGTGCCCGCATAACGTGTTGCGTTCATAACGCGAGGCGTTATGCTCGGGTCATGTTGCAGTCGTTCGCTGACGAGGACTCCGAGAGGGTCTGGCTCCGCGAACGGGTCCGGAGGTTCCATCTGGATCTCCAGCGGGTCGCCCTGCGCAAGCTGGCGATCCTGGACGCCGCCGAGACGATCTCTGATCTCCGGGTGCCCCCGGGGAACCGGCTCGAGAAGCTCGGCGGCGACCGAGAGGGGCAGTACAGCATCCGGGTGAACGATCAGTGGAGGATCTGCTTCCGCTGGACCAAGGCCGGGCCCGAAGACGTAACGATCACCGATTACCACTGAGAGGAGCAGCGATGAAGACCACGATGCAGCCCATCCACCCCGGCGAGGTGCTCCTTGCCGATTTCCTCGAGCCGCTCGGCGTAACGCAGCACCACCTTGCTGTCTCGATCGGTGTTCCTCCTCGCCGGATCAACGAGATCGTCCACGGCAAGCGGCGCATTACCGCCGACACCGCGCTCCGGCTCGCCCGCTATTTCGGCACGAGCGACCGGTTCTGGATCAACCTGCAGTCCCGCTACGACCTCGAGATCGAGCGCGACCAGATTGGTGAAGCGCTCGACGCCATCACGCCGCTCGCCGGTGTCTGAACCGAAGGCTGTCGGCTTCGGCGTTTCTAACGCCAGGCTGTAGACGAACGTCTACCGGTACGACCTCTGACGTATCCGTCGCCGGGATCTCGATGACTTGCTGGCGGAAGAGTCGCCAGCAAGTGACCGAGGCACTCGGGTGAATTTCCAGCGGGAAATTCGGGTACGCCGGGCTGCTGCCGAACCGGTTACGTGCTGGCCGAGACAGGTCGCACGCGAGTGCTGAGCCACGACATGAGCGCTGCCTCATCCGTTTGACCTGCCGCTACCGAGAGCATCGTCTCCACGGCGTCGTCGTCTGTTACCTCGAGGGCATTGTTGTTCAGCTCGAGGAACACGACCATGGCCATCCAAGCAAGACGCTTGTTGCCATCCGGGAGCGGATGGTTTCTCGCAATGCGAACGCACAACACGGCGGCCTTCTCGACGGCTGAAGGATAGAAGTCAGTGTCGCCAAAGCCCGCCTGGGGCGCGTGGAGGGCGGAGTCGAGCAGATCGCTCCGCGAAACGCGCACGAGATTGTGTGCATCGATGCCGGTCACTGCCTCGGCGATAACAAACGCCTCGGCCAAGCCGAGATACCTCACTGCGCCAGACGGTCGAGGATCTCGTGGTCGCGCTCGACGAGTCGTTTCACCCGTGCGCGGAATTCCGCGTCCATGCGAACGCGGTCGATCTCGTTGTGGAGCGCATCAATGATGAGTTGATTCACGCTTACTCCCTGAGTGCGCGCCACAGCCTCGGCCTGGTCTGCGAGGTCGTCCGGCAGGCGAACAGTGGTCTGTTTCGGCATGACATCATGATATCGCTGCATCATGATGTCATGCCTGCACTGGCGTCCCTTGCTGCGGAGCGTCTAGCGGACCTCGCGCCGCTCCATCTTGGGGATTCCCGGCGTCGTGTCGTTGATACCCCAGCTGACGATCACCTCGGGCGTGATCCGAAAGCGTGGGCTTCCACCGGCGTCCTCGATCGCCACGCTGCCGATCACCTTGATGCCACGAGGCGACCACGGGTTCATGCTTGCCAGGTCGTCCACCACCACCGAGGCGCGGGGGTTCTTCTGCACATTCCGGTAGCGCACGGTGTGGGTCACGTCGAAGCCGGCCGAGGTGATGTCGCTGCCGTCCACCTCGAACACCACGGGTGCAACGTCGGGCCGCCCCGATGGCGATGCGGTGGCGAAACGCATCAGTGGTTGGGACTTCAGGTACTCGAGTTCAGCGGTGGTGAACGCGCTCATGGGTTGGCTCCTGTGGGTGGGTGCTTGCGAAGACAGGAACTCTCACACCTCAACAAAGGTTGAGGTCAAGGACTATCCTCGGAACATGCCCCGCGGTCACACCTCCTACGACGAGTGGTCGGTCGGCCAGCTCGCCGAGCGCAGCGGGATCTCCGTGTCCGCACTCCACTTCTACGAGCGAGAGGGGCTCATCTCCAGCAGTCGCAACGCCGGAAACCAGCGCAGGTTCGCCCGGCACACGCTGAGGAGGCTTGCTTTCATCCGCGCCTCGCAGCGCGTCGGCATCCCGCTCGCAACGATCAAGGAAGCGCTCCACGAACTGCCCGAGGGACGCACGCCGAGAGAAGCGGATTGGGCGGTGCTCGGGCGTCGATGGAGAACGGTGCTCGAGCAGCAGATCGAACAGCTCCAGCGCATGCGTGAGGACCTGTCCACCTGCATCGGCTGCGGCTGTCTGTCGTTTCAGCGCTGCCTGCTGGTGAACCCCGACGACGAGATGGCCAAGGAAGGCCCGGGGGCACGGCGACTCATGCCCGGTACACCGCGCCCCGAGCGCTAGGCCTGCTGACGCTTCGATGTGGCAGGCGATGGTGCGGCCTTCAACTGTGGCCTGTAGCGCACCGCGGATGGCAGTGTGGGCCGTCAGGAAGTGATCGTGACGGATGCCCGTGCGCTGCGGAGCCTTTGCAGTGCAGCGGTGCTGCCGATCTGGATGTCGTTGAGCACCACAATCACGTCGTAGATGCCGGGCGCCACTGCATGGCCCATCGCAGCATTGCAACTCGCCGTACCGATGAGCATGTCGACGGTGAGGTGCTCGCCCGATCACAGCGTTGCTCCCGAACCCACCCCGGCGATTTCGCTGTCGTATACGCCGACCACCGCATCGGTGTCGGGCTTGAGCAGCACGGCCGCATATGGCGTACCAGCGCTGAAGCTCACCGTCACGCCGCTTGTGTTGGTGACGGTCACCGTGCCCCGACCGTCGTGCCCAGATGGGACGGAGCCAGGAGCCCTCGGCGTCGCACGCAGGCCGCCAACCACCTCCGCTCCCATCGGGACGGACCACGTGCAAAGGTCCGGTGTCGTGATGCTCCCCGGCGACGGCAGCGGGTAGGGGTAGGCGCCGACGGTGATGGACACGAGCCCGCCGTAGCGGGCGACGAGGTCAGCGGCCAGTGCCTCCTGATCGGCCCGCAGGTGCACCTGCACGGAATCCTTCCCCTCGCCGACGGAGCGGTAGGAACCATCGCCCGGCATCTGCGCCGAAAGCGTGGTGTTCGGCTCGTGTACCCGATCCGTCCGGCTTACCGCGCCGGTGCTCGTACTCGATGGGGTCGAAGCACGGGACGAACAGCCGAGACACGCGACCGCTGTGCCGATCGCAAGGACAAACCACCCCGTGGCCCGTCTCACTTCCCGTGTGGTCGAACTCGCGCGCACTCACCGAAACGCACGCCCCTCTTACGGGGTAGGCAATGCGTCAGCGGAGCGAGCGCGAGATGCCACTAATCACGGCCTCGACCTCGTGATCGGCGTTCACGCCGGCCGGCCAGATGGACGAGGTAAGGATCGTCGAGATCCCGTGAACCCCGGACCACGCGATCATCGGCGCGTCCTTGCGCCTCGACGGCGGCACCGCGCTTGCAGTGATCATCTGCTCGATCGCGTCCACAAGCACCGACCACGCGCTCGGGTCGTCGGGCCGCTCGAGTGCAACCTCGCTGCGCGTGAACGCCGCCTCGAATACGTTCGGGTTGCTGACGGCAAACTGCACGTACGCGTGCCCGATTGCCTCGAAGCGCTCGACCGACCTGCGCTTGGTGTTGCTCCCGATGATCCCGTCCCGTGCAGCCAACAACGAGCGCGCCAGGGCCTCGCGGGAGCACTGGGACACCCTCATCACGAGGTGGTCTCTGCTCGGGAAATGGCGGTAGGTGGCCGAAGGCGAGACATCGATCGTTCGGGCAAGGTCACGCAGGGACAGAGCATCGATGCCGAACTCGCGGACGACCGCCAGAGCGGTATCGACGAGCGCCTGCTCGAGCGATCCGTGGTGGTACGGCTTGTCGGACACGTCCGTCACTCTGTCACAGATGTTGACATGGTTCACATCATCCGAAATGATGTGAACACCAGTCACATAGTGTGACGCATCAGTGGAGGTGCGCGATGGCAGCGATGAACAAGGGCCGGTACTCGGCCGACGTGGGTGCGGACGGCAAGGTGCTCTTCCTCATCGGCATGCGGATCAACCAGTTGTGGCGCTTCTGGAAGTGGCTCCCCGTGTTTGTCGCCATGCCGCGGATGCTCATCGAATTGCAGAAGAACTCGAGCCTCGGTCTCGTCGGCAAACCGCGCACCTATCTGTCGGGCCGCACCGTTCTGGTATGGCAGTACTGGGCCTCGTTCGAGCAGTTGGAGGCGTACTCGAAGTCCCAGGCTGCACAGCACCTGCCGGCGTGGCGCTCGTTCAACCGGAAGGTGCGAGACAACGGCTCGGTGGGGATCTTCCACGAGACGATCATGCTCAGCGACGCGACGGTGGAGACCGTGTACGGGAACATGCCCGCGTTCGGGCTTGCCGCGGTCACCGGCGCAGTGCCTGCGGGTCGTCGCGGCCAGACCGCCCGCACGCGGCTCACCGGTGCGGCTTCCGAAGCGCCCGCCGTCGACCCGTACTGAACCGTGAGCGCCATACGCAGCAAGGCCTCGGGAAGCGCCGAGCACGCGCCGCCCGCATAGCGTGCAGCACATGTCGTCCGCCATCCCCCTCGCACGCCGCCTCGCCGCAGCCCTGGAGCCCATTGCCGGGCAGGCCCAGTTCTCGCCCGAGTGTCACACGAACTATGCGGCGCTCGGGTTCCCGCCCAGTCCGGGGATGCGCGGCAGTGTTGCACTCCCGGAGTTCTCGTCGTTCTGGATGAGCCGCACTGCATCCATGGGCGACGCCCAGCCCGAGGTGGTGGCGAGTGCCCTTGCGGTGTTCAACCCGGTGGTCGTGCTGCCCGCGGTCCGCAGGGGACGCGAACTCTGTGAAGCCGCCACGATCTGGGCGGCTCGTGCTGATGGTGCTGCGGCGCAACTGCAACGGGTCCTCGGACCGAACCTTCCCGACATCGTTCGCGTCACGGACGCGTTGCTTGCGGCATCCGAGGACCTCCCTCTTGCCGGTCGCCCGCTCTTCGCCGGGGGCCGAGCGGTTGAGGTGCCTGACGAGCCCTTCGCGCGTCTCTGGCGCGCTACGGATCTCCTGCGCGAGTACCGCGGCGATTCACACATCCAGGTGTGGGGCGCGGCTGGATTCGACCCGGTGGAAATCGGACTGTTGAGTGACCTCTACTGGGGCCTCGCCCCGCGTGCACATACCGGTGGTCGCGGCTGGACCGATGAGCAGTTGGCGGCCGGGGAAGATCGCTTGCGCGTCTGGGGATTGCTCTCGGGAACCGCCCTCACCGAACAGGGGCGATTTGCCCGAGAGTCGATCGAGACCCAGACCGATGTTGCCATGCAGCGTGCGCTCGACGTGCTCGGCGGTGAAGCCGAGCAACTGCTCTCGATCATCGAGCCCTGGGGCGCGGCGATCCTTGAGGCCGGTGGCTACCTCACGCCGCTCGTGCGCTTCACGTTCGACCAGCGCGCCCACGGCTAGGCGGGCGGGCCGAAGAAGTGCTCCTCGATCCACCGCTTACCGTCGTCTGAGGTGATGCCCGCTGCAGCACAGGCGGAGAGGTACCCCTCGAGCCGGATACGGCGGCCCTGCTCGAACCCAAGCAATCGCAGCCGCTGAATCACGCCATGCTGTGCGAACTCGTGGAACCTGAAGCCCCGGTGAGGATGGTGTGGCCGTTGCTCGTTAAGCGCCATTGCCTCGAACAGGTTCTTCGGGGGCCTCACACCGCGGATCACCTCACCACCGTTCACCAGTCCGTGGATGCCCGGAAGGATGACTGCCAGACCGACCCGGGCGTTGAGGCCCGTTGACCACTCTCGACATGGCGGGCAGAGCACCAGGCGCCAGCGACCGTGGCCGGCGATCACGTGGAGGCCGCACACCATGCAGAGCACGCACGGGAGCGAGGCGTCTAGTGGTACCGTTCGGCGGAAGTCGTCGGACTCGCAGAGGCAGTGGTCCTCCCGGTAGTCCCTGAATCCGCACGGCGATGCAGCGAGCTGACCGCACGTGGTGCAGAGCTCGAAGGCTCCTGAGACGTCGCATAGTTTGGTGACGCTCTCGTAGCCGGTCGCGCGGACGAGCGGGCTGGACGGGCCTTCGTGATGAACGTAGCGACGGTTGTCGGCGGGCATCAGGACACTCCTCGTGGTGTGGGACGGGCCGCTCTGCATGACTGATTCGAACGTATCAACGCAGCGCGCTGAGCCGGGTGTGACATGACGCGCTTGACAGGGGACCTGATCGGCGACGGATCAGCGCTGCCTGGCCCGCGGGCCAGTACCGTTCTGGCCCGCGGGCCAGTACCGTTCTGGCCCGTCGGCCACTCCACGGAGCCTCAGTGACTACAGCCCCCGCAGCGGTTCTCGCCGTTGACAAGCGCGCACAGCGCAACATCCTCATCGCCGTGCTCACGGCGCTCATCGCTGTTATCGCCGCTGTCTCGGGCCTGAACGTGGCCCAGCAGGACCTCGCCCGCAGCCTCGGTGCCACACAGGGCGCCGTGCTCTGGATCATCAACGCCTACACCTTGGCGCTCGCAGCACTGCTCATGCCGATCGGTGCCATCGGCGACCGTTTCGGTCGCAAGCCACTCCTGCTCGGCGGGCTCGCTATCTTCGGCACGGCGAACACGGTGGCGGCCTTCGCGAACGGACCGGAGATGATGATTGCCGCCCGCATCCTCGGCGGAACCGGTGCCGCCATGATCATGCCGGTCACCCTGTCGGTCATCACCTCGAGTTTCCCGCCCGAGGACCGCGGCCGGGCGATCGGTATCTGGTCGGGGTTCGCCGGCAGCGGAGGCATGATCGGGCTGTTCGTGTCGGCGTTCATGGTGGACGTCCTCTCGTGGCGGTGGACGTTCCTGCTCCCGGTGCTGCTCGCGGTGGTCGGGTTCGCCTTCACGCTGCGCTTCGTGCCGAACTCCGCCGAGCGCCAGTCCCACCGGTTCGACACCGCCGGTTCGTTACTCTCGGCACTCGCGATCGGTGGTCTGGTGCTCGGCATCCAGGAGGGACCCGAGCGCGGCTGGGGCAGCACCGTTGCCATCGCAGGCCTCATTGTCGGCGCTGTTGCGCTGATCGGCTTCGTGATGGTCGAGTTACGCAGCGAGGCACCGTTGTTCGACCTGCGGGAGTTCCGCGACCGCGGGCTGGCGTGCGGGTCCGTGACGCTGCTCATCATCTTCGGCGCGATGTTCGGTTCGCTGCTCGTGCTGTTCCCGTTTTTCCAGGCAGTACTCGGCTGGTCCGCTCTCGGTTCTGCCGCCGGCATCCTGCCGATGGCCGCGATGATGATGCCGATGTCGACGGTGGCGCCCCGCGTGGCGACACGCCTCGGCAGCCGCCTCACGATTGCTGTTGGCGTCGGCGTGTTCGCGCTCGGGCTCGTCGTACTCGCTCTCGGGGCCTCGGTCGAGGGCGGTTACCTCTCGGTGCTCCCCGGTCTGTTGTTGTTCGGTCTCGGGCTGGGTCTCGCGATGACTCCATCCACCACCCTGATCACCGAGACGCTCCCCGCCCACAAACAGGGGGTTGCCTCTGCGCTCAACGACACCACCCGTGAACTCGGTGGCGCCATTGGCGTCGCCCTGCTCGGTTCGGTGTTCAGTTCCGGTTTCAGGACGAGCATGCGGCCGGCCCTGCAGGACCTGCCGCGCGAGATCGCCGAGCCCGCAAGTGAGGGCATCGGCAGGGCCTTTGACGTTGCCGCGCGAGCAGGCGACGACGCACCCCGCATCATCGACGCTGCCAAGCACGCGCTCGTTGATGGCTGGGTGCGCTCGATGTGGGCGGGCGCTGCATTCGGCGTTGCCGCGCTCCTGTACGTGATCCTGCGCGGCCCGCGTTCGTCGCGAGAGGCCATCGTTGTCGAGGTTCCCGCCGAGGCGACATCCTGAGCCCCCGGCTGCGGTCCGCATGATCGAACGGCTCGCGTGGGTGACCGCCGGTGAGGCGCGCGGTCGGGACCCGGACGAACCGTTGGTGCTTGCGCTTCTCACAGCGGCCGGCGTGGCAGTTAGCGTTGTGGACTGGGACGATGACGCAGTCGAGTGGCAGGGCTTCGACCGCGCCGTGATCCGCTCGCCGTGGGACTACCAGGACCGAGCCGAGGACTTTCTCCGGTGGATGACGAGGGTGGAGCACCTCACCGATCTGCGCAATCCCGTTGCGCCGATGCGGTGGAGCCTGGACAAGCGCTATCTCCGTGAGCTTTCTGAGGCCGGCATCCCGGTGATCCCCACCGACGTGATCGGTCCCGACAGCGTCCTCCGCTGTCCCGACGTCGCGTGGGTGGTCAAGCCTTCGGTGGGTGCCGGCAGCCGTGATGTGGTGGCATACCGGCCTGGTCAGGAGGAGCAGGCCGCCGTGCATGTCGCCGGCCTGCACCGTCGTGGTGTTGCGGCACTCGTGCAACCCCTGCTGGAGTCTGTTGCACGGGATGGCGAGTGGCCGATGGTGTTCTTCGGCGGCCGCTTCAGCCACACGGCGAGCAAGCGGGTGAGCCTGCCGGACCCGAGGCGACCGGGCGGCCTGTTCGCAATGGAGTCGAACGAGCCGTGCAGGGCTACACCGGACCAGATTGCTGTCGCCGAGCAGGTGATGGCCTACGTGCACCGCCTATTCGGCGCGCTCACCTACGCCCGGGTAGATCTCGTGCGCAACGACGTTGGCGGCTACCTGGTGCTGGAGGTCGAGCTCGTGGAGCCGTCTCTCTTCCTTCCCGAGGGCGGCCCGGATTCGGTCCGTCGCTGTGCCGAAGCGCTGTTGGGCTGATTGGGCCCGACGCCCCTAGCGCGAGTACCCGATCACGAGCCCGGCAATCTCAGCGCCGTGTGTGTCCTGCGGGAAGTGTGCGGCCACGGGCAGAGCGTCCCACGTGGATTGCGGGATCAACGAATGCCACTTACGGCCCCAGTCGCCGGTGAACACGGCGTCGGCGAGGCCCCAGACGAAGTGCACGGGAAGTTTGGTCGCGTTGACCGCCGCGAAGGTCCGTTGCTGACGCTCGGCGTCACCGGCAACCGGGTCGTTCAGCGGGATGCACATCGGGAACCGTCGTGCACCTGCCATGCCATCCTCGCCGAGCCCGGCGAACGGTGCGTCGTAGGCTCGCCGCACGCCGTCTGCCTCGGGGGAGAACTCGGGCAACTCACCGTTCAGCGAGCGGAACAGGGTCTCCTTCGCAGTGGCCCGACCGGTGCCCACCGCCATCAGCGTTCCCCAGAGGAACTTGCTGGGCACGTTGTCGCGGAACAGGCCGCCGAGGGAGTTCTGCGCGATCCAGTTCCGCACGCCCGGAGAGTACTCGTAGTCGTCGTGGTGCAGCCAGGTATTCATGATGACGAGCCGCTCGAAGCGCTGCGGCATGGCGGCGTACTGGGCGAGACCCGTCGGCCCGCCCCAGTCCTGCACGAACATCGTGATGCGCTGCAGGTCCAGCGACTGCACGAGGTGGGTGAGGTTCGCCGTGTGCCGGGCGATGTCGTAGTAGCCGGGATCAGTGGGCTTGTCGCTCCTGCCGAACCCGATGTGGTCGGGCGCGATGCAGCGGTACCCGGCAGCGAGCATCGACGGGATGATCGATCGGTTGAGGTACGCCCACGTGGGCATGCCGTGCAGGAGGAGCGCAACGGGTGCGTCCTTGGGCCCCTCGTCGATGTAGTGCATGCGGAGGCCATCGACTTCGACGAAGTTCGGCTCCCACGGGAACCCCGGCAGGCCGGCAAAGTTGGTGTCCTGTGTACGGACAAACGGGATCCCGTTCTCGGTACGCATGGGTCAGTAACCGCTGGTGGGGGCCGAGAGGTTCACAGTGGCGACTCTAGGTGTTCGCGTGCGGCACGTGGTGCCGGACGTAGCGTGGGGGTTCCGATGTCGTCGCACTCAAGCCTTCATGCCAAGTCTGTCGTGCTGTCGCTCGGCCCCGCGCTCGTGCTGGACGGCGTGGATCTCGACGTGACACCCGCCCGGCGGATCGGCCTCATCGGGCCGAACGGCGTCGGAAAATCAACCCTGCTGCGTGCGCTCGCCGGTCTGGTGCCGCTCGATGCCGGAAGTGTCGATGTCTCACCCCGCACGGCAACCGTCGGGTACCTGCCCCAGGAACCGGACCGCAGCGACACCGAAGCGGTGACGGAGTTCATCAGCCGGCGGACCGGTGTGACAGCAGCGAACGTGGAGCTCGAGGAAGCCACGAACGCGCTCGCAACGGGTGCGGCCGGGTCCGACGACCGCTATGCCGATGCATTCGATCGCTGGCTCGCGCTCGGTGCTGCGGACCTCGACGCCCGCCTCGGCGCGGTGTGCGACGACCTCGGGATCGATGCACGTCTGCTGGCACAGTCGATGGCCTCGCTGTCCGGCGGCGAGGCAGCCCGTGTCGGCCTCGCAGCGCTGCTGCTCGCGCGGTTCGATGCGTTCCTGCTCGACGAGCCGACGAATGACCTGGATCTCGTCGGTCTCGAGCGTCTGGAGCAGTGGGTGAATGCCCAACAGGCGGGGCTTGTCATCGTGAGCCACGACCGCGAGTTCCTCCGTCGCACGGTGACGCACGTTGCCGAATTCGACCCGTTCACGCACCGGCTGGCCCTGTTCGCCGGCGGGTGGGACGCCTTCCTGGCCGAGCGGGAGATCGCCGCTCAGCACGCCCAGGAACGCTACGACGACTTCGCCGACAAGCGCTCCACGCTGCTCGGGCGTGCCCAGCGCGAGCGGGAGTGGGCAACCCAGGGGCTCCGGCGCGCGAAGAAGCAGCCCGACGACAACGACAAGAACGCGAAGGCCTTCAAGATCAATCAGTCGGAGCAGTTAGCGGGGAAGGCAGCGCGCACCGAGCGTGCGCTGGAGCGCCTCGAGCAGGTGGACGCACCGCGGGAGGCATGGGAACTACGTCTTGCGTTCGGCGAGGTGGGCCGCAGCGGCGATCTTGCGTTTGCGCTCGACGGGGCGCAGGTCCACAAGGGTGCCTTCACCCT
Organism: Actinomycetota bacterium; assembly: GCA_009701715.1. Classification (GTDB taxonomy): domain Bacteria; phylum Actinomycetota; class Acidimicrobiia; order Acidimicrobiales; family Ilumatobacteraceae; genus WLJO01. The sequence continues at coordinate 147,121 of WLJO01000001.1, read as the reverse complement.
CGGTCCGTTGACGCTCGCTATCAGTTCGGGCGAACGCGTTGCCATCGTCGGGCACAACGGGAGCGGCAAGAGCACCCTGCTCGATGTGCTGCTCGGCCGGCAGTCGCTGGACACAGGATCTCGTCGCGTCGGGCCGGGTGTCGTGATCGGGGAACTCGAGCAGCGACGCCTCCAGATGTCCGAACGTGGATCGCTGCTTGAGTCGTTCATGGAGCGCACCGGACTGACGGTTCCGGATGCTCGGACGCTTCTCGCCAAGTTCGGCATTGGCGCCAACGAGGTTCACCGTCCGACGGCAACGCTGTCGCCCGGGGAGCGGACCCGGGCGGTGCTCGCCCTCCTCATGGCGAACGGCACGAACTGTCTCGTGCTCGACGAGCCGACGAACCATCTCGACCTCCCGGCTATCGAACAGCTCGAGGTGGCGCTCGAGGCATTCCGTGGGACGGTGCTGCTGGTGACCCACGATCGTTCGCTGCTGGACACCGTGAGGCTGAGCCGAACGATCCGCCTCGAGTCCGGGCGTGTCGTCGACGACGCTGTTGTCTAGGAACACCACAACGCAACGGGCCGCCGGGGGGGGGTTGCCCCGGCGGCCCGATCGAGAAACTGCTGTGTTGTTACGCGCTGGCTTTGCCCGCTGCGGTGGCAGCGGGAACCTCGATGAGCTTGCCGCTGCGCACGTCGTAGACGTAGCCGTAGATGGGGATGTTCTTCGGCACGAGCGGGTGCCTGCGGATGCGCTGCACGTCTTCCACCACGCTGCCGGTCTGGTCTGCGACGGTGAGCCAGTTGATGTACTTGCCCTCGGGCGAGCCGGGGCCTTTGCCGACATCGGTGAAGCCACCGGCGCCGAGTGCCGCCGTCTCGAGGCTCGACTCGAGCAGGCCGCTCATCACGTCGTTGGTGAAGAACTCCATGCCGCAATCGGTGTGGTGAACGACGAACCACTCCTGGGTGCCCAGCAACTTGTAGGAGATGACGAGCGAACGGATCGCGTCATCGCTTGCACGTCCGCCTGCATTGCGGATCACGTGGGCATCGCCCTCGGCGAGACCTGCGTACTTCGCGGGGTCGAGACGGGCATCCATGCAGGTGAGGATGGCGAAGCGGCGTGCGGGCGGGAGTGCAAGGTTGGCCTTGTCGCCGAAGGTTGCTGCGTACGACGCGTTTGCTTGAAGGACTTCGTTGAGGACGCTCATGGTGTCTCCCGGTGGGCCGGATAGCCCGAATGCCGATCAAGTTAGTCAACAATAGGGTGAAGGACAACCCCGTGGGCAGATCAGGCCGCGCGCACCCGAACACGTATCCCGCCGATGTTCAGCAGCGAGCGATCCCCGGTCTGAGCGAGTCCCCTCGCCTCGGCTCGAGCGAGCACCGCACTGAGGTCCGCTGGCCTCACGGTGACGTCGATCCCGCCGAGTCCCTCCGGGCGACCGTCCTTTGTCTGCACGAACCGCAGGGTTGCGTTATCCGCCGTCAGCGAGCGGACCGCGCCGTCGGTCGACACGGCGACAGGAACATCGAGGATCCTCGACCACTTGTCCGCTAGCGGTGCGGGGTCTGGGCTCTGGATCTCTGCGGCCGTGATGGCGACGAGGGTGTCGGTGATGTTGTCGCTCCAGTTCGGGCCCGCCGGCTCCCACTTGCCGTCCAGGGAGTCGCCACCGTGCTGGACATCGATCTCGAGGAACGTGCCACCCGTATCGGCCGGGTGCAACTGCAGGATCCAGTACTCCTTGCCCTGCTGGTCCACCACGCGCCGGATACCGAGATCATCGGCACGCGCTTTCACTGCCGGGTGGTCGTCGCACTGGAAGATCGTCATGTACCCGCCGTCGCCGTTGCGCCGGGCGAGGTAGCGGCCGCCTGCGGTGTTGTCGCGGATCGGTGAGACGATCTCGATGAACTGCCGGCCCGCGGGGATCACGGCGTTGCGAAGGCCGAACACGTCGATGTGCGGGTCGTTGAAGGCGGTTCCGAGGCCGAACACGGCCTTCAGGTCAGCCTCGACCGGGTCAAGGTCGTGGGCGACGAGTGCGATCTGGCGGAGTCGGAGCATGGTTCCCCCTGGAGTGGGTGTGGGTAAGCGATGTCTAGCGGAGGACGGCGTGCCAGTGCTCGGAGATACCGAAACCGACGCGGCCCTCGGTCTCGAAGCGGGCCAGGCCCTCGTTCACGAAGGTGACCCCGTCGCGGCGCGGGATCTTGGTGGGGCAGATGCTGAGCACGGTGCCGTCGACGGTGATGGGCGTTCCCCGCTCGTCGGTCGCGCGTAGCTGTACCCGTTGGTGCAGCAGCGGGTTGGTGGGGTCGAACTCGGTGGTCATGGTCATCGAGTCGAGCGAGAGCGTCTCGCCATCTCGCTGGATCCATCCCTTGCCGCGGAACGAGCCGTCGGCCGTCCGTCCGCAGGTTCCCCCGAGCGCGAGGTCGGGCCCGAAGTTCATGGAGAACCAGTTGATGAAGCATCCCTGCTCGACGGCGGCCGGGCCTGCAGCCTTGGAGGCACTGCCGCTCGGCGCCTGCCACGTGCGCGGCCCCCATGACTTGTCGCGAACGCCGTAGCCGTCCACCTTCCATTCCTCTCCGTCCACACGGATGTATCCGGTGGCGTGCCCGGTCTGCTCGAAGTGGCCCTGCGCCCCACCCACCGCGTAGTGCGGCTCGCTCAGCGTGTCGAACCCGACCACCATGTCGAGGTGCGCGGGCTTGGCCCAGTCCTCTGGACGGTCCTTCGTTGCGGCAAGCATTGTGGTGGGGTCCGCAACATCCTGCCCTTCACCGGAGTAGACGATCTCCCACCGCTTGAACGGCTCGCTGCGGCGGAGTGTGAGGTTGGCCACCTGAGGATCGGCGTCGCCGAACGCATTGACCGCCGCCGGGCTGAGGTCAGTGCGGCGGCCGTAGGTGAAGATCACCCGGCCGTTCGGGAGGTACACCCCGTGGAGTGCATCGGCCCAGCCGTCGTTCGGCCGGAAGCCCATGCGGGTGAACGCGCCAACGCCGGTGGTGTGGTCGATGAAGTTGAAGTAGTAGCTCTCGCTCCAGGCGCCGTGGTCGCCCACGGGGTGGAAGAACTCGTCGGCCGGATTCGCTGCGGTCATGTCACTGGTCTAGCCGCCAGCCCTGTCGGGGGGCCAATGAGCGTTACTAGAAAAAGTTGCTCAGGTTGCGCGAGAGGATCACGGTCTGCTCGAGACGGATCTCTCGCCGGGCGATGAGGAACGAGTCGTCGTGGCGGCGCAGCACGTCCCTGCGCGATCCGATCCACGAGTCCTCCTCCGACTTGAGGCGCGTACGGTAGAGGTGAAAGTTGGAGGCGATCTCGAGTTCTGCACCGTTGTCGGCCAGCACGCGAACGTTGGTGATAAGGCGGCGTGTCCGTGACGGCGGGTCCTCGCTCCACGACCTCCCTGTCAGCAGTTTGTCGACACGGACTCTGAGGAGTGCCTTGGGATCGTCGAAATAGGCCACCTGGCCGGGGCGGGTGAACTCGCGGTCGGCGTCTTTGTGCGAGACGGTTCGGCGGATCGGCATGAAGTAGTGGGTGTCGTCGCTGAAGAGGTCGAGCCAGGCGGCGTACTCGTGCGCATCGAGCAGGGCAGCCTCGTGGTAGAGGAACTGTTCCACCTCGTGCTGACGCAGCATCGCCGCGACGCGGTCATCCAGTCCGCTCACAGCACGTCCCCCGGCACGGTTGCCTCCCGTAGCTCGTCCCACGTCTCGGCGGTCATCCATTCGCGCCACGCCCGATACATCCAACGCTGCCCGTGCTCCGATGTGGTCCCCTCGATCCGGTGCAGACCCGCCTCGTGGATAACAGCGCCGCGACCGATCCCCATGCTCATGGTGTGCTTGATCCCGCGGCTCGCGGCACCGCGGCTCTGCATCGTCACCTGCACCCAGTTCTCCCCGTCATCCTGCTCGAGCAGTCCGGAGGGCCCGAAGATGCGTGTTGCGATGCGCGCCTGGAACGCCTTCTGCTCGGGCGAGAGCGCAGCGTCGACGAACGAGAACCACCAGATCTCCGTGGACGTCGCTGAGCGGGGGATGCGCAGCGAGATCTGCGACGGAGCCATCGTGACCCATGCGGTGGGGAAGATGTTGGGGTGCCCGCCCACACTTACCCCGACCGGCCCGAGCAGTGTCTGGGCGCGTTCTGTCCGGCGCCAGGAGTCGTCGAACTCGACCGCTCCGGTTGACGACGTGGTGGGGCCGCCGATGCCGTGGCCGAACTCGCCGAGCAGGACCACTTGGTCGAAGTCCGTTGCCGAGATACCGGACACTGTTGCGGCGAGGCTCTCGCCGCTCTCCATGTCGACACCGGCCATGTCGAGCGTGCGGTGCCGGCCCTGGTGGCGGTCCCGCCCGGTGGCGTCCACCATCGTTGCGGATGCGTGCGACACCTGCGGGTGGTACCAGTCGAAGACGTTGTCGACGGTGACCTTCCAGTTGCAGTCGACGACGAACTTCTGGATCCCGGGGATGACCTCCATGTCACCGCGTGCGGCGATGAGGTCGAGACCGAGGCGCCCCGTCGGACCGAGGTAGTCAACGAGCGCCGGAGCAGATGCGTCGTGGCTGCCGAAGACGAACCCGTGGTACGTGTCGAGGCGGGCGATGTGTCGCAGACCCAGTTCGGATTTGTCGAGCTGTCCGTCGTAGAACGTCTTGTACCCGGGAACGCCCTTGAGCGTTCCGTCGATGCCGTAGGACCACCCGTGATAGGTGCACAGGAAGCTGCGTGCATTGCCCTCCTCGGCCCGGCACACGGCGTTACCCCGGTGGGTGCAGGAGTTGATGAATGCCCGCACCGAGCCGTCCTTCTGGCGCACGACGAGGACGTTGTCCCGCCCCATCACCGACTCGAAGAAATCGCCCTGGGCCGGGATTTGGCTCTCGTGGCAGAGGAACAGCCAGGCCTTCCCGAAGATGCGCTCCATCTCGAGTTCAAAGATCTCGTCGTCGCTGAATATCCGACGGTCGAGCTCGCCGCGTTCGTCCGACACCAAGTGTTCGATGTCGCCCCTAGAGATCGCCATGTGTCCGCTTACCCCCGTCTGGTCCCGGTCGCTACGGCGGCGCGATGAACACCTTTACGGTAGTAGCCGCGCGGTGATTCTTCCGCTGCAAAGCGCTGCTACTTGCGCTCCGCGATGATCACCGGGATCACGCGGCTCGTCTTTGTCTGGTACTCGGCGTAGGGGGCGAACACCGCGACCGAGCGCTCCCACCACTCGCCACGCTCGGCTCCCTCGACCTCCCGGATGGATACGGCGTACGGCTCGGGGCCATCCTGCAGTAATACCTCGTCCGGGTGGCTCACGAGATTCGTGTACCAGTCAGGATTGTGGGGCGCACCGCCCCTGGAGGCGACGAGCGCGTAGGCACCCTCGTGCTCCACGCGCATCAGCGCGATCTTGCGGACGGCACCCGACTTGGCGCCGCGCATCGTCACGATGATGACGGGGATGCCCGTGTCGCGCAGGGTGTTGGCTTCCTTGCCGCCGGTTCGTTCGTACGTGTCGATCTGGTCCTTCACCCAGCCCAGGGTGCTGGGGATGTACTCGCCCTCGAGTGAAGTCATGCCCCGCACCCTAGGACCTTGACCCTGCGTCTGTGCGATGCTGGGCAGGCGCCGCAGGGTGCGGACAGGGAGGTCGGCCCGTGAACAACAAGGTCTGTGAGATGTTCGGTATCGAGTTCCCGATCTTCGCGTTCACCCACTGCCGTGACGTGGTAGCAGCCGTCAGCAAGGCCGGCGGTATGGGCGTGCTCGGAGCGGCTGCACACACGCCCGAGCAACTCGATATCGACCTCCGGTGGATCCGTGAGCAGGTGGGGAACAAGCCGTTCGGCGTGGACGTCATCGTTCCGGCCAAGTACATCGGCAAGGACGAGGGCGGCATCTCCCGCTCGGACCTCAAGGCGCTCATCCCTCAGGAGCACAAGGACTTCCTCGCGAACCTGCTCGACCGGTACGACGTGCCGCCGCTTCCGGCCGGCTGGAAGGACTACGCCGCCGGGGACAACGCTGCACCGATGAGCTACGACCAGGCCTTGCCGTTGATGGATGTGGCGTTCTCCCACGACATTGCGCTCATCGTGAACGCCCTCGGCTCACCGCCGCCGGACATGATTGAGCGGGCACACGCGAACGGCGTGAAGGTTGGCGCGCTCGCCGGAAAGGCGTCCCACGCAGTGCGTCACGTTGCCGCCGGTGTCGACCTCATTATCGCCCAGGGCGGCGAGGCGGGCGGCCACACCGGGGAGATCGGCACGATGGTGCTCGTGCCAGAGATCGTGGATGCGGTGACCCCGGTTCCGGTGCTCGCAGCCGGTGGTATCGGCAGGGGCCGCCAGATGGCAGCATCGATCGCCTTGGGCGCAGACGGGGTCTGGTGCGGTTCGGTGTGGCTCACCACCGAGGAGGCCGAGACCCACCCGCTCGTGAAGCAGAAGTTCCTCGCGGCAACGTCGTCGGACACCGTCCGCTCGCGCAGCCGTACCGGCAAGCCGGCCCGCCAGCTTCGAACGGCCTGGACCGAGGAATGGGAGAGCCCGGAGTCGCCGGGGCCGCTCCCCATGCCGCTCCAGCCGATCCTCATCGGCGAGGCGAGCATCCGCATCGACCGGGCGGCCAAGGACATGAGTTCCGGGGCGGGCAAGCTTGCCAATTACTTCGTTGGCCAGATCGTTGGGTCGATGAACGAGGTGAAGCCTGCGGGCCGCGTGGTCATCGAGATCGTCGAAGAGTTCATCGAGGCGGCACAGCGCCTCGGGGACATGATGGCCTGACGTCATGCGGCTCCCTCGCACCACCGCAGCGGTCGCCGTCGGCCTGGCTGCGCTCACCGCATCGTGTGGGGCGTCGACACCCTCTGGCTCGTCAACGACAACCTCGCCGGTAAGCGACCCCAAGGGTGTTCCTGCCCGCGACGTAAGCACCGACGCGCCGTTCGCGCTCGCTGCCACGCCGTCGCACCTGTCGCCCGGGGAGCGACTCGTCCTCAGTGTCACTGGCGACCGCTCGGGGGACTGGGTGGGCGGCGCGCAGACCAACGTCGACCTCAAGGTGGGGGAGACCTGGCGCACGCTCTGGTGGATCGCCAATGAGGAGTCCGGTTCGGTGATGCAATCGATCGGCAGCGGCACCGAGGCCACCGTTCCGGCAGTTGCGGTTCCGCTCGCAACCGATGTTGCCTTCAGAGTCCCGGCAGCGCTCACGCCACGGCAGTACCGGTTCTGCCGGGAGTACACGACATCGGGCGGGCAGACGAAGGCCTACGTGTGTGCGTTTGCCTTCGTGGTGAAGGACTAGCCCCTTCGTCAGCCCTGGCCGTCGAGGAGGCCCTGCATCTCGGCGATCTCGGCCTGCTGCGACGTGATGATGCGGTCCGCCAGTGCGATCACTCCGGCGTCCGATCCCGCTGTCTTTGCCGTTGAGGCCGCCTCGATGGCGCTGCGGTGATGCTCGATCATGAGCGAAAGCCACAGCGTGTCGAAGCCGACACCCTTGGCCCCGGCCAGTTGGGTCATCTCCTCATCGGTCATCATCCCGGTCATCTTGACCATGTCATGGCCATCGTGATCGGCCAGTGCAACGGGCCGTCCCCATCCGACGAGCCATTGCGTCATCTGCTCGATCTCGGGACTCTGTTCCGCCTTGATCCGGGTGGCGAGGGCGCGGACCGTTGGCGATGCCTTGGCGCTCGGCGAGAGAGCGAGGTCCGCCATCTCGACGGCCTGCTGATGGTGGCCGATCATGCCCCGGGCAAAGGCGACGTTGTCGTCATCGATGCCAAGCCCGGTAGCAGTCTCGGTTGTTGCGGCGGGTTGCGCACCGCCGTGCGCACCGTGACCCGAGCAGGCGGACAGTACGAGCGGCAGGAGAGCGATCGCCGGGGCGATCAGGCGTCGCAGACGCATAGGCCGTTCAGGACCCGAGGGCGGTCTCGATGGCGGCAACGACGCTCGGGTCGTCCGGCGTGGTCGTGGGGGCGAATCTCCGCACGACATTGCCCTGGCGGTCCACCAGGAACTTCTCGAAGTTCCAGAGGATCTCGGGGTCCGCGTTCGGCGTCATGCCGAAACCCTTGAGGCGCTCGCGGAACCCGTCGGGGTCACCCTCGGCTCGCGGTACCGCTGCCGTCAGCAGCTCGTAGAGCGGGTGCTTGTCCTCGCCCACCACGCTGATCTTGGCGAACAGCGGGAACTTCACGTTGAAACTGGACGAGCAGAACGACGCGATCTCCTCGTTAGTGCCGGGCTCTTGCGCACCGAAGTTGTTGGCAGGGAAGCCGAGTACCTCGAACCCCTGCTCGTGATACTGCTCGTAGACCTTCTCGAGGGCGTCGTACTGCGGCGTGAGGCCGCACTTCGAGGCGACGTTGACCACGAGCAGGACCGAGCCCGAGTAGTCGGCGAGGGAGCCATCGGAACCGTCGATGGTCTTGAGGGGGATGCTCTGCAGGGTGGACATAGAAATCTCCAAATGGGTGGGGCCCGCAACCAGAGTTCAGATCGTCTGCGGGCGTACAACGATGTACGAAACCTAGCGGCATGTGGCCGAACGCGACGTCCCGCTGCCGATATTCACGGGTACGGTCGCTGTGTGACGCCCAATGCGTTGATCGCCGACGCCGAGGGCTCGACCCCGACGGACATCCGTCCATCCTGGCGGGGCCGGGTTCATCGCTATGCGGTGATCGCGTTCGTCCCGGCATTCGTCGTGCTCGTGGCGCTGGCGGACACGACGACGTCACGACTCGCGATGGTCGTGTACGGCGCGGGTGTCGTCACCATGCTTGGCGTCTCTGCGGTGTACCACTCGGGTCGGCTCGGCGCAGTTTGGGCGGCGAGGCTCAAGCGCCTCGACCACTCCACGATCCTGTTCGGTGTGACGGGTAGCTACACCGGCATCTGTTCGCTCGCACTCAACGGCACACCCGAGGTCACGATGCTCGTCGTCGTGTGGTCGGCGGCTGTCGTGGGAACGGCGATCCGTATGTTCTGGCTCCATGCGCCGCGATGGGTAACCGCCACCGTCTATGTCGTCGTCGGGTGGAGTGCACTGATCGAGATCGGGCCCATCATGCGTGCGCTCTCCGCAGCCGATACCACCCTGCTCATGGTCGGTGGTGGGCTGTACTCCGCCGGTGCAGCGGTGTATGCAACAAAGCGCCCGAACCCGAGTATGCAGCACTTCGGCTTTCACGAGGTGTTTCACACCTTGGTGGTGGCCGCAGCGGTGCTGCACTTCATTCTCGTGGTCCGACTCATCTCGTTGGCGTAGGTGTACCTGCTCACGCGCTCGGCCCGGGAACGGGCTGCGGTTCGTTGCTATCCGCAGCGATCGAGGAAGTCGCGGATCCCCGAACGGTCGAGCAGGATCTGCATGCCGTGCTCGGGGTCTCGGGTGATGTCGAGCGAGGGGCAGAACGCCTGCACATCGCCGCAGAAGAAGTGCGGGGACCCGATTACGCCCCGCCGCTGGCCCTCGTGCCAGTCGGCGATAACCATCTCGGCGTCGGCAGCATCGGGGATCTCGGTGCCAACTCGCGCGGCGAGCCGCGCGAGCACCTCGGGGTCAGACACGTCCAGGCCCTCCTCGAAGAGCGCGTCGCGCACGGCGAGGCTCATCTGTTCCCCGATAGCGGCGCCGTGTCGGTAGGCACGTGCCACCAGCGCGAGCGCAGGGAGTGTGGTGGAGGGGAATGTTGACCGGTCGAAGCCGATGAACATGTCCGGGACAACCTGATCGCGCAGGTGACCGATGTGCTCCTCCGTCTTTAACGGATCCATCGGGGCACTGTTCACCAGTTCCAGCGGCCATGCCCGGACGATCATCGCGATGCCCTCGCGGTTGCGCTCGTTCCGCTGGGCCGTCACCGCACGGAGGCCAACGTGTGCGAAGGGGCACCAGATATCGGCAAAGACCTCGATCGTGGGGATGCTGCTGGGGCTCAATCTGTATCCATTCGCTCGGTCCGCGAGAGTATGGCCCACGTGATGTCGGGGAGTGCGTTCGGCGTTCGCTCGGGCGGTGGGGCACAATGCAGGCATGGAGCACACACCGGACCGGATCCTCGCAGAACCGGGCGCCGGGCTGCAGAGCCTCGAGCCCAGGCTGCGGAGCCTGCTGCCCGCCGAGCTGTACGCTCCGGTCTGGTTGCAGCCGGACGCGGAAGGTCTCCAGCGGGTGTTCGTGCACCTGCGGACGCTGCTGCGCATTCTCTACGACCAGATGCCGAGCCACGTCGCGGACGATCCGCCCCCCACGGCATCGACGAGGCACGAGTGGCAGTCCGGGACGCTGATGTTCACGGACCTGGCAGGTTTCACCCCCTTCATCGAGGCCAACGCCACCTCTGGTCCCGAGGGCATCGAATTGGTCCACAATGTCCTCAATCGGTATCTCTCAGCGATGATCGAGGTGTTCGGGCACGCCGGTGGCAACCTGCTCGAGTTCACCGGTGACGCTCTGCTCGTCCGCTTCGCCTCGGACGACCGCGGAGACGACACGCGGCGGGCGATCAATGCGGGACTACGGATGCAGCGAGCGATGGAGCAGTTCCGGGCGATCGAGACCCCGTCCGGCACGGCAACGTTCGGTATGCGCGTCGGCATTCATGTCGGCGAGTTCCTCGCGGCTGACGTCGGTACCCCGCGTCGTCGGGACCACGTGCTGTTTGGCGAGTCCGTTCGGTGCACGAAGGAGGCCGAGGGTGCTGGCCACGTCGGTCGCGTGTGTCTCACGATGGAGGCTTCACGTCGGGCCGGAGAGCGCTTCCGCGTCGAGCAGATCGATAACGACCATTGCCTCGTGATCGATGACCTCACCGATTCCGAACTCGGCTACTACGACCTCAATCCGCAGGTGCGCCGACCGCGCAACCCGATGCTGCTGGACCGCAGCATCCCTGCGCTCGTGGAGGAGATCGGCAACTCGCTCGACCTGGTTGAGCCACTTGCTACCTACATGCCGAGGCCCCTGCTCGAGGCGATGGTCGAGACCGCGCAGAACCGGCGCATCCCCATGGAGATGAGCGAGCCCGTCGTGATGTTCGTGAAGATCGAGGGATTCGACTCGGGTCTCGAGGCAGCGAGTGACGCCGTGGTGCACCTTCGGGTTCAGGCCTTCTCGTCGCTCTTTGCCCGTGTTGATGCTGCAGCCGCGGCCAGGGGCGGGATGCTGAGGCGCGTCACCTATCAGGCCACCGGTTCCGACATGCTGGTGTGCTTCGGGGTGCTCAACTCGCACACCGACGACCCCAAGCGTGCCGCGGCCACCGCGCTCCTCGTCGGCGAGATCGTCAGCGACGTCCTGACAGCGCTCGACGGAAGTCTTGAGACGTCGGTGACCTTCCGCATCGGTATGGCCGATGGACCGGTATTCGCCGGCGAGATGGGCGTGCACCTCGGGCGGCGTGAGTTCAACCTGGTCGGTGATCCGGTCAACGTTGCAGCCCGGCTAGCGGCCAAGGCACCCCCCGGCAGCATCTTCGTCGCTGCGGAACTCGCGCAGCGCCTCGCCAGCGGCTTTACGGTCGAGTCGAGGGGACAGATGAGCTTGAAGGGGAAGGCCGACGCGGCCGAGATCTTCGAGCTCATCGAGAACCGCACCTAACTCCAGCGCCTACCGATCCTGCGAGGTGCAGATTCACTCCTCGTTGTCGTCAGCGTCCGCAACGGCTCCGGCTTGTGCGGCGAGGCCCGACACGAGTCGGGCAAGGTCGATGTCATGGGTACTGACTCCATTGACCGCATGCGTTGAGGCAACGAGACGCACGGTCCCGGGGTACCGGAGGTCGATATCCGGGTGGTGGTCCGCTGCGTCGGCCAATTGCGCCACTTCGGCAGCGAAGGCCGCGGCAGCCGAGAACGAAGCGAATCGGAACGTTGCCCTCAAACCACTGAGCACGTATCGCCAGTCGTCGAGGCCGTCGAGCAGAGCGAATCCGCTGGCATCGACGGGCGTGTACCTCATGGGCCGACCAGGTTCAGTGCGATGCCGACATGGAGTGCTCGGCGACCGGCGCCGTCGGGGTCGTCCCCTTGGGCAGCTCAGCCCGATCGCTGCGCAGGTACGCGGCGAGTATCGGGGCGAGGTAAGCGAAGTAGGCGATCACGCGGATCCGTTCGGCAGTGGCGGACCACCCGAAGAAGCCCTTCATGAAGTCGTTGAGGTTGCCGTCGGCAAACGGGCCTGAGGACACGGTCCACGCGGGTTCCACGAGCCAGCCCGACTCGAACCCGAGCAGCTCGCGGAACTCGTGGAATGCCTTACCGAACAACCCCGCCGCGAAGAGGATCAGCAGGATCCCGGTGATGTTGAAGAACAACCGCATGTTGATCCGAGCACCACCGAGGTACGCAACCCACCCGAGCACTGCGGCGATCGCAAGGCCGATCAGGCCACCAACCACCACGTCCGAACCTGACGCCGAACTTCCTTCGGTCTGGGCGCTGAGCAGGAAGAGCACGGTCTCGAGACCCTCTCGCACCACGGCGACGAAGGCGATGAACACCACCGCCCGTGCACTCGTCGCGAGGTCGAGCTTGGCGCGCAATTCCCCGCCGAGGCTGCGGGCGTTCTTGCGCATCCAAAAGATCATCCAGGTGAGCACACCACAGGCGAGGATGGCGATGCTCCCCTCCACGGCCTGTTCGGACTTGTCGTGCAGGCCGCCCACCAGCGCATTCACGACAATGCCGATGGCGATACAGAGCCCCGCAGCCACCCCGGTGCCGACCCAGACCTGGCGGACTGCGGCTCGCCGCCCGGTTCGCACCAGGTAGGTGGCCAAGATGGCCAGCACCAACGAGATCTCGAAGCCTTCACGGAGCGTGATCAACAGAGAAGCACCCATGACTACATACGTTAGGGGTGCCTAACTTGTCTTGTCAACCCCTCCCTCGCTCTCGGGTAGAGCGCTGGTTAGGGGTCCGCCCGGCAAGACTGGCACCGTGAAGTCCCCCCGTCGCCTTACTCAGGCTCTCGCCACCGTGTGCGCAACCGTGCTGTTCACCACAACGCTCGCGTCCTGCGGGGACCCAGCCGAGAGCACGACGCTCCAGGTGGACGTTCTTCTGGAATCCGTCGCCAAGAAACTCCACAAGATCGGGCCGTCGGACCGGTCGCTCTACGGTTCCAACCATCTGATCGGCGTGGGCACCATGGGCGACGAGAAGGTGGACGTCGAGATGCAGGCAACCGTCGACTACACCGCTGGCAGCGGGGAGATCAACGGGTTCATAACGTTCACCTTTGATGACGGTTCGGTGATCGGTGTCCGCATGGTGAACGGGAGCGCGGTGGCCAAGACTGATACCACGAGCGCACGGTTCTTCAGCCTGTTGAGCGTCATCGACGGCACCGACGGCTACATCGGGATCCAGGGACGCGGCACCTTTACGGGGGAGCGCATAGATGCAATCGGCGGCGCGGTGCAGAGTCGCTTCGTGCTCCGCGTGGAGCGGTAAGGTTCGGGCGTGGCCGACAAACCCGTAATCACTATTCCTGCCGGTAATCCCCCCGGCGAACTGCTCATCGAGGACGAGATTGTCGGTGACGGCGACGAGGCAACCGTGGGCAAGCGGGTGGTTGTGCACTACGCCGGTGTCGCGTGGAGCAACGGCAAGGAGTTCGACGCCAGTTGGGACCGCGGGGACACCTTCGACTTCCGGCTCGGGGCCCGTGAGGTCATCGAGGGCTGGGACCGCGGTGTGAAGGGCATGAAAGTCGGTGGTCGACGCCGCCTCACCATCCCGCCGGATCTCGGCTACGGCAGCCGTGGTGCAGGTGGTGCAATAAAGGGCGGCGAGACCTTGGTGTTCGTCGTCGATCTCATCGCTGTTCGCTGATCGGCTATCGGCCGTTGATCCGGTCGTCCTTCTCGGCCGCCTTCACGGCGTAGCCGAGGATGATCGACGGGGCCAGCAACGCAGCCCCGATCAGCAGCGTGGCGATGACCGTGACCGAGACAGCGGCATGGAAGCCAACGCCGAACCCGATGAAAAACACAGCAAGCGCTACCGCCCAGCAGAGGTAGCCGACACGGTTTGCTAGGAGTACCCACTTGGCCACTTGGGCGCGACGTTCGCGCACGGGGTCAGGAGCTGTGGGGGAGCCGGTCATCCCGAGGAGCGTACGGGGATCAGAGGTCTGCCGGCAGCAGCCGGTTGACGTTCTGGTAGACGAAGTACAGCACGAGCAGGAAGGGCGCCGCAGCGACCGCGAGCCCGAGCCACCAACGCCGTGTGCGTCGGGCGAGCAACCATCCGGCAGCGACCACGCCTGCATTGAGGAGACCCCACCCGATCACGTGCCACCACGCCGCAGAGTCCGTCATCCAGCCCCGGGAGAGTTGCGGCGCGTCCTCGGCGAGAGGGAACCCATCACTCGGGTTCCCGGCATCAGGGCCGACTGTCGGCACGGTGTCACCCACCGTCGTCGTCGTCGTTGTTGCGACAGTAGTGGTGCTCGACCCCGCCACCGACGTGGACGTGCCAGACGAACCGGTGGTGGCAGGCGCGACGGTGGTGGACGGTGCGGGGTCGACGAAGGGCGGCTCGACGACTCCCGATCGGGACGGGTCGAGTGTGGCGACCACCACGATCCGCTCCTTGGCCGAGTACTTCGGGTGGCATGACGTGAGCGTGAGCGTTGCGACGGTGCGATTGGTGGTCTCCACGACCGATCCGGCATTGGCGGCAACCACCCGAGGACTACTCGACACGAGGTACACGTAGCGCTGGTTAGTGATCGTGTCCACGACGATCTCGTCCCCGATCGACAGTTTGTCGATGTCGAACAACGGCGCGCCGAACGTGGTCCGGTGGCCAGCAAACGCTGAGTTACCGAGTTGCCCCGGTAGCGGTGTCTTCGGGTAGTGGCCGAGGCCCTGTTTGAGGTCGTTGGAGTCCACACCGGCGACGGCGTAGACGCGCTTGTGCACCTTTGGGATGGCAATGATCGCGATGACGTCCCCGGGCGCGGGCTTGGGCCACCGCTTTTTGTTCTTGGTTCCGGGGAAGGTGGTAGGGCTGACGAGCGTGCCCGTCGCGTCGGCCGGATCGGTTGAGTCCGGGCTCGTCGAGTCGGGCGACGTCTCGTTCGAGCCGAGCAACTCGGCTTGGCGCTCGGCGAACTCCTTGGCCAGCGTGCTCTGGTGCTGTCGGTACTCGATGCCCGTGCCCCACAACTGGTAGGCGACGAACCCGAACATGAGCACGCCGATGACGAGCAGGATGCGACCGAAGCCGCCTACCCAGAAACGCCAGTCCCGGCGTGATCCGGAGGTTCCCGGTTCGTTCGGTGTCTCGGGTTCGGTGAGGTAGTTCACAGGCCTGGGGGCAGGAGTCGATTGACGTTCTGGAAGAAGAAGTAGAGCACCACGATAAACGGCGCGAAGGCGATCAGTGCACCGAGCCACCGCCTGCGAAGCCGGATCCCGAGCAGGTAGCCGCCCACCGAGATACCGGTGAGCAACAGGCCCCAGAGGATGATCTGCGGCCATGCTGCGGTCTCTTTGAACCAGCCGGCCGCCAGACCGCTGGCGTCGGTCTCGCTCACCTCGGCACCGGCGGCGATGGAGGTCGGTGCCGCCGGCGCCGGTGTCGTGGACGGACCGACTGTGCTGTCGGATGCGCTGTCCGGGGTCGCTGACTCCCCGGCAATCGTCGAGGCAATGGTCGTGGTGCTCGGTACAGCGGTAACCGCGGACGGGGTGCCGTAGTTGGCGCTCCGCGCGCCCACCTTGCTGCTGGTGGCGAAGTTCAGGTGAGCGTGCACGACGAGGCGCCGTTTGGTGGAGCGCTTCGGGTGGCACGTGGTGAGCGTGAGCAGCGCGTCGCCGGGGTTCTTGGGCTGTGACAGGACACCGACCTCGGAGGGCTGGATGATCTCTGTCGAGTCAACGATGTACTCGAAACGGGCACCGTCGGATGTCTCGATAATGATCGGGTCCCCGGGTGCGAGTCGGTCAATGTTCTCGAACGGTGCGCCGTAGGTCGTGCGGTGACCGGCGAGCGCCGCATTGCCGTACTGACCGGGGAGCGCGGTGCCCGGGTAGTGCCCGATGCCGCGCTTGAGGTCAACGAGGCGCACCCCGGCAACGACGTAGAGCTGCTTGCCGGACAGCGTCGGGAAGGTCAGGGCAGCGAGGACGTCGCCCTCGCCGACGCGAGGTGGCTCGGCGATTGACGAGGTCGTGGGGGCAACGGTGGTCGCAACGGTGGTCGTTGGTGTCGCCACGGTGTCCTGCGGGATGGTGCTCGGGGCCGTGGTTGCCGTTACCGAGTCGACGGCCCGGCGGAAGTCCTTGGCGAGCTCGGACTGGTTGGACCGGAACTCGATGCTGGTGCCCCACAACTGGTAGGCGACGAAGGCGAGGATCAGGAGACCGAGGACAATGAACGACCGACCGATGATCCCGAGTGCCCAGCGCCAGTCCCGGCGGTTGGGGAGCGGTTGCGGGTGCTGATCCTGCGCACCTCCATCGTCCACAGCGATCGAACCTATCGGGTCGGTTCGGGTGCCATCCGTCAACTCACCCAGTACTGGTGGATCACCCTCTCGACAGCGGTCGGCGCGTTCCCCTCCGGTACCGTCCAGAGTCGAATGTCTCCCGTGGAGCCCGTCCCAGCGCCCAGCACTACCGTCGCGATAGCGGCGCCGGTCGTTGCGCTCCGCCACGTGGTGGCCGTGCTCGGCCGATTCCCCGCCCTGGCCGGTGCCTCGCTCGAGGTGCAGGCCGGCGAGGTGCTGCTCCTGAAGGGGCCGAACGGTGCCGGAAAGACCACGCTGCTGCGCCTTTGTGCAGGGCTGGTGCCCCTTGTCCGGGGCGAGGCCGAGGTGCTCGGTCACGATCTAAGGACCGATCGGGCGGCGATTCGCCAGCACGTAGGCCTCCTTGGCCACCAGAACGGCCTGTATGCGGACCTCTCGGTTCGGGAGAACGTGCGCTTCTGGGGTCGCACCGCCGGGGCAAGTGACGGCGAGATCAACGCAGCGCTCACACAGTTGGGGCTCGACGGGAGGCTCGCAACCGTGCCCGCCGGCCGGTTGTCTGCGGGTCAGCGCCGCCGGACCGCGCTCGCCTGCCTCATTGCCCGTCGCGCCCGGCTCTGGCTGCTCGACGAACCGCATGCCGGCCTTGACGCTGACGGCCGTGACCTGCTTGACGACGTGATCCGTCGTGCAGTGGGTGCAGGGGCCACCGTGCTCGTTGCCTCCCACGAACTGGAGCGGGCCAAGGCTCTGGCCACGCGCATTGTCACCGT
Organism: Actinomycetota bacterium; assembly: GCA_009701715.1. Taxonomy (GTDB): domain Bacteria; phylum Actinomycetota; class Acidimicrobiia; order Acidimicrobiales; family Ilumatobacteraceae; genus WLJO01. The sequence continues at coordinate 129,832 of WLJO01000001.1, read as the reverse complement.
TGCCGGTGGGCTTGTCCACAACGAGTCACCCGACGATGCCGGCGCTGACCGCGGAGGTCGGGTCTGACATGTGGAGAACCGCCCGACTGGTCGCAGCGAAGGATCTGGGCATCGAGTGGCGGAGCCGTCAGGTGACGAATCAGGTGTTGCCGTTCGCGGGCCTCACGCTGGTGCTCTTCGCCTTTGCGCTCGACAGGGACGAGATCACGGCTCGCGTTGCGCCGGGCCTGTTCTGGCTCGCCACCACGTTCAGCCTCATCGTGCTCGTGCAGCGGACCTTCGCGGTGGAGACAGCGGATGGGGCACTCGACACCCTGAGGGTTGCTGGCGTCGACCCTGCGGGCATTTATTTGGGAAAGGCGCTTGCCCTCGCTGCACAACTGGTGGTGCTCGAAGCCCTGCTCCTTGTCGGTGTCATTGTCTTTTATGCCTCGCACATCCGTCCGGCGGGCATCGTGCTGGTGATCGTCACTGCGTTCCTCGCGACCTCTGGTCTCGCCTTCGTCGGTACGCTCTATGGCGGCCTCGCTGCCGGCGCAAAGGGTCGGGAAACATTGCTCCCGCTCCTGCTGCTCCCGGTGGTGGCGCCCGTCCTCATAGGGGCAACCCGAGCGTTCGAAGCGGCGTTCGGAACCCGGGGGGGCGAAGGTATTCGAGCAGGTGTCGAGATCTCCGATGGCTGGCCGTGGGTCGGCATGCTGGCGATCTTCGCCGCGGTGTTCGGTGCCGCTGGAGTGCTGGCCTTCGGGCCGCTACTGGAAGAAGCCTGATCGATGTCCACCACGGTGCCCAACCCCCAGAGCATTCCCGGCACGAACGCCAGTGCCGTGTCCCGGCGCTGGCGCGGGATCACTTCCACCGGCTTCAGCCGCGTGCTCGGTGTGGCAACGCTCGTCCTGGTTGTGTGGCTCGTCCTGTTCGGGCTGCTGTTCTCGCCGCCGGACCAGACCCAGCAGAGTTCGGTCCGAATCATGTACATCCACGTGCCGACGGCGTGGGTTGCGTACCTCGCGTTCGGTGTCACGGGGCTGTCCTCGGCCATGTACCTCTTCCGTCGGGCGCACTCGCTCGCGTGGGACAGGGTTGCGGGCGCCTCGGCCGAGATCGGTGTGATGTTCATGGCGCTCACGCTCATCACCGGCTCGCTCTGGGGTCGTCTCACCTGGGGTGTGTACTGGGCATGGGACGCCCGCCTCACCACCACCGCATTCCTGTTCGTCACCTACGTCGGCTACCTCGCGGTTCGGCGCCTCGGCGGCAGCCATCAGGCGAGGGCAAAGCGTTCGGCGGTTCTCGGTCTGCTCGCAGTGATCGAGATCCCGCTCGTGCACTTCAGCGTCGAGCTCTGGCGATCCCTGCATCAGGAGGCCTCGGTCGCCAATCCCAGCGGTGACGTCAAGATGGACGGTCTGATGCTGTTCTCGCTGTTCGTTGGGCTCATCGCGTTCTCCCTGCTCTACTTTTGGCTGGTGCTGCACCGCCAGCGGGCGATGTACCTCGAGGACCAGTACGACGATGCAGACCTTGACGTTGCCCTAGTGGAGCGCCGGGCGGAGACCAAGGAGCATTCACGTGCGTGACAACGTCTTTGTGGCCATCTGTTACGCCCTCACGCTGGGTTCGCTGCTGTCGTACGCAACCGTGTTGTTGAGGCGGGCCCGACGGGCTGGGCGCGTTGCCAAGAGCGAGGAACTTCCCTGGACGTGACGGACACCTCAGCACCCCAGCCCGAGGATGCGGACGTCGAATCCGACGTCAACGCCGGGCTGAACCTCACGCCCCGCCCGGACGTCACGCCCTCGGGGCGACGGAACCGTCGCCGTATCGGCCCGATCATCGTCCTGGCTGTCGTCGTCGTGGCCGGTGTCGTGGTGATCACCCAGTTCCTCGGCAAGTCGCTCGACTACTACTGCAACGTGGACGAGGTGAGCGTCAAGGCCGGCTGCTCCGCCGACCGGTCCCTCCGGGTGCAGGGAACCGTCGAGAGGGGATCGCTCACGAGGGACGACACCGAGACCCGATTCATCATCGCCTTCAACGGCAAGACGATGCCCGTGGTGTACGACGGTGACCCCGGTGGCAAGTTTCAGGAATGCATCCCGGTGGTCGTCCGCGGTCGGCTGTCGGGTGGCACATTCCTCGGGAACGAGGTTGAGGTCAAGCACTCGAATGAGTACGCCGCCAAGAACAAGTCGCGGATCGACACCGCCGAGTCCTCCACCTGCCCGCAGGCGGCCTGACCCATGCTCGGGTCGTTGAACGGCGACGTCGGCAACGCCGCACTCGTCCTCGGTCTCTCTGCATCGGTGTTCGGGGCCATCGCCATGGCGACGAGCGCCCGAACGCACTCCCACCGGATGGCGCGTACGGGTCTGCGGTATGCGTGGGTAGTGCTCGGTATGGCGGTGCTCGCGTTCGTGATGATCGAGCGAGCGCTCATCACCCGTGACTTCAGCCTGAAGTACATCCAGCAGGTCGGAAGCCGGGGAACACCAGCGCTCTTCAACGTCACGGCGGCCTGGAGTGCGCTGGAGGGGTCGATCCTGCTCTGGGTGCTCGTGCTCGGCGGGTTTATCGCCGCCGTGGCGATGCGGTATCGGCAGCGTCTCGACGACCCACTCGTTGCGTGGGCGCTCGCCGTGCTCTTCGGCATCTCCACGTTCTTCTTCATCCTCACGTTGTTCCCGGCGAACCCCTTCGTCGCCGGTCCCCCGGGGGTCACCGACGGACCGGGCCCGAACCCGCTGCTGCAGGACCACATCCTCGTGCTGTTCCACCCGCCTGCGCTGTACCTCGGCTACGTGGGTATGAGCGTGCCGTTCGCGTTTGCGATGGCCGCGCTCATTACCGGTCGCGTGGGCGAGGGTTGGCTCCTCGAGACACGTCGCTGGACGCTCATGTCGTGGGGCTTCCTCACGGTCGGCATCATCCTCGGCGGGTGGTGGGCGTATGAGGTGCTCGGATGGGGTGGCGTCTGGGGATGGGACCCGGTGGAGAACGCGAGTTTCATGCCGTGGCTCACCGGAACGGCGTTCATCCACTCGGTGCTCGTCCAGGAGCGGCGCGCAATGCTGCGGGTGTGGAACCTCTCGTTGCTCGTGGCCACCTTCAGCCTGACCATCTTGGGAACGTTCCTCACGCGGTCCGGGGTGCTCAACAGCGTGCATGCCTTCAGCGAGAGCGACATCGGACCGTACCTCTTGACGTTCTTCGCAATCGTGCTCGTCAGCTCGATCGGGCTCATTGCCTGGCGCGGCGATCGGCTGCGCTCGCCGGGCGCCATCGATTCACCGGTCTCGCGCGAGGGCGCATTCCTCGCCAACAATGTCTTGTTCGGCCTGTTCACGTTCGTCGTGTTGCTCGGTACCGTTTTCCCTCTGGTCGTGCAGGCGATTCAGAACCGCAAGCTGAAGGTCGGGGCACCGTACTTCGACCGTCTGACCGGCCCGCTCGGACTCTGTCTGCTGACGCTCATGGCAATCGCGCCAGTGCTGCCGTGGCGCAAGGCAAGCGAGGAACTCCTCCGCGAGCGCCTGTTCTGGCCGGCGTGGTGCGGTGTGGCCGGTCTCGCTGTCAGCGTGGCGGTCGGCGGGGACAGCGTGCAGTCCTTGCTCGCCTTCGGGCTCGGCGCGTTCGCCGCCGGCTCGGCGTTCCGCCAGCTCGCCATCGCCACGCGCCGCCAGGGCTGGCGCGGGCTGGTCGGCCGCGCCAACGGCGGCATGGTGGTGCACATCGGCGTGATCGTGATCGCAGTGGCGCTCGCCGCGTCAAACGCGTACACCCACACCCAGCGCCTCGTGCTGAACAAGGGGGAGGTTGCCGAGTTCGCGGGTCACACGTTCCGCTTCTCGGGCTCCACACAGGAGACCGATGATCGTCGGGTCACCCAGAAGGCGCAGGTGCTCATCGACAACCGTGACACGTACGAGCCCTCCGTGCATCGGTACACCCAGACCGGGATGATGATCGGCACCCCCTCGGTCAAGACGGGTGCGGTGAAAGACATCTACCTCACGCTCGACGAGATGCCGGCCGACGGCAGTCGCGCCACGATCCGAGTCGCGATCAAGCCGATGATCCTGTGGATCTGGGTGGGCGGTTTCGTCGTGATCCTCGGCACGCTGCTCGCAGCGTTCCCCGGGCGCAACCGTCGTCGCCCCACGGACCCGGTGTCCGCACCGATCCCCGTCGCGGCGGGGGAGTAGGACCTCGTCATGGCCTCGCGCCGCCGGATCGCACCATGGATCGCGCTCGCAGTTGCTGGGGTTCTTGCCGCGCTCTTCGTCGTCCTCGCTGGTGCCAAGAGCGATCAGACGGACAGTGCGGACACCCCCCTCATTGGCAAGCCTGCTCCCGCGGTCACCGGCGCAACGCTCGCTGGTGAGACGTGGGACCTCTCGAGGCGCAAGGGAAGCTGGGTCGTGCTGAACTTCTTCCAGTCCACGTGTGTGCCGTGCAAGGAGGAGCACCCCGAACTGGTCCGTTTCGCCGAGCAGCAGGCGCGCCTCGGTTCCGACGGGGCAGAGCTGTACACGATCGACTTCTCGGACGACTCGGTCGACTCCGTGCGGAAGTTCTTCGCGGACAACGGCGGGGACTGGCCGATCGTCCTCGACCCCCGTGGGTCGATTGGCGTGGCGTTTGCCGTCAACAAGGTCCCCGAGACATGGATTATCTCGCCCGCTGGACTGGTGGTGTTCCGAACGATCGCCAAGGTGACCGCCGACGCGTTGAGCGCACAGATCCAACAGTTCCGGGAGCTGTCCCGATGAATGTCGCTGTGCTGAAGCGCTGGCCTTCTTGGCTGCTCATGCTCGGCATCGCCGTTGCCCTCATCCTCGTGGGCACCCTGCGCGACGGCGGGGCGCGCAGCGAGAACGACCGGATCGATTCCATCACCAAGCGTGTGGCGTGCCCGGTGTGTTCGGGCGAGAGCGTCTTCGAGTCCCGCAACGCGGCGTCCGTGAACCTCCAGAACAGGATCGAGGACCTCGTCCGCGAGGGAAGGCTGTCCGATGCCGAGGTGATCGCGTCGGTGCAGCGTGACTCGAGCGTCCAACTCCTGCTCGTTCCCAAGCGGACGGGCTTTGATGCGATGGTGTGGGCCCTGCCGGTGGCAGCCGCTGTCGTTGCGTTTGCGGGCCTCGGCCTCGCGTTCCGCAAATGGATGGGGGCCGAGGACGGGGTGCCGAGCGAAGAGGACCGGGCACTCGTCGATGCGGCGCGGCAGACGGCTCCGGATGACGAGTCATGAGTCGACAGGGAAGAAAGCTCGACCGGCTCGCGGAACTCGAGGACGAACGACGGTTCCTGCTCGCGTCGCTCGATGATCTCGATCGAGAGCGCGCGGCAGGCGACGTGGACGAGCCCGACTATTGCGCCTTGTGCGACGGATACACCGCGCGTGCGGCAGCGGTGATCCGCGAAATCGAGTCGGGTCATGAGGAGACCATCGTCCCGCGGCGTCCCACCCGCTGGGGCAGGATCGGTGTCATCGTGATCGGTGTGCTGGCGATCGGCGCTGGATCGGGATGGCTCGTTGCCCACTACTCCGGCCAAGAGGTCCCGGATACAGGCGCAACCATCGGTGCGGACGACCAGGTCGGTCAACTCCTCGCCGAGGCACGGCAACTGGGCCCGCTCCAGGCAATCCAGAAGTTCGGTGAGGTGCTCCAGATCGAGCCGGGGAACGTGGAGGCACTCACGTACTCAGGCTGGTACGCGCGGCTCGTTGCGGTCCAGCAACCGGAGGGAGCAGGGCGCTCGGCGCTGCTCGCAGCAGCAGTGGACAAACTGAACCAGGCAGTGGAGACCGACCCGACCTATCCCGATGCCCAGTGCTTCCTCGCCATCTTGACCTTCCGCGATCTCGGCGATCCCGTGGCAGCCAAGTCACACATCGACCGGTGCACAGCGTCGAATCCGCCAGCGATGGTGAAAGGGCTCATCGAGTCCCTCTCGGCGGACCTGAACGCCGCCCTCGCCAAGAACTAGTCCCCGCCGCCGGCTCGCGGCGGGGCCCACGCCGTTGCATGCGTGAACAATTCGCCCTCCCGGGCGAGTACCCAGGTCGAACCCTTTCGCCAGTCCTCGGGGCCGTCGATCTCCATGCCGCGGCGGCAGAGCGCAGCGATCGTCTCGGGGATCGTGTCGCCGTGACTGCACAGCACGGTGTGTTCGGGGACCGACAGCAGCAGATCGATGATCGGGGCGAACGATCCCGCCTCGGCAAGCAGTTCGATCGGCTCGATGTCGACACCGCAGGCCCTCGACAGCGGCTGGACGGTCTCGACGCAGCGCACGTACGGGCTCGAGAAGATCCTCGGTACGGGCACGTGGAAAAATCGCTCGGCAAGCAGTTGCGCCTGGACGCGTCCCTTGTCGGTCAGCGGTCGCTGACGGTCATCGCCGTCCCATCTGTCCTTGCTGCCCGCCTTCGCGTGGCGAACGAGGTAGATCGGCATCAGTCCTCGCCGGTAAGGACCCGCTGCCGACGGGTGAGATTCTGCACGAGCAGTGCGTAGGTTGCAGTTGCTGCGACGCTCAACACCGTCACGAGGATCTGGAGCGAGAAGCTGCTGGTGTACATCTTGGCGACGTCGAGGTCATTGGTCTTGGTGACGTCACGCAGGCTCGACAGAGCGGTCCCTGTTGTGAGCAGTGCGCCCGCCAACGGCACGAAGCCGTAAAGCGCCCACCACACGTGAACGAGCGGGGACACTCGACGAGACTTCCAGTTCGGGTCGTTCGTCACGTTGCTCGGATCCGAACCCCGCCAGAGCTCTTTGAAGATGAGCCACGGCACCGCGTAGATCGCGCCCGGCGGCACGAACCAGCCGCCGATTGCCCAACCCGGTCCCCACTTGCTGCCGGGTCGGCCCAGCAGTCGGTGGTTGTTGATGAGCTTGCGCATCCAGATCATTGTGAGTATCGCGACGGCGATGGTGGCGCCGCCCTGGAAGCCCGCCACGTTCTGCTGGGTGCGCAGCGCACTCTCGAAGGTGTCCTTGGTAATGGAGCCGGCGAGGAACTTGGAGGCTTTGTCGTGCAGCGCAATCTGCACCGGGATCCCGATGATCTGCAGGGCCCCAACGATCCCGAGCAGGATCGTGATCACCCGCGCATTGCGCCCGACCGCTTGGAAGCCCTGGTGGTACTGGCCGACGTATCCCTGCGCGGGGCCGTGGTCGGACGACGGCGGAGCCGGGTAGCCCGACGACGGGGGTGGAACCGGGAATCCCGAGCCGTCAGACGGCGGGGGAGGCGGGGGGAGTTCGCTCACGGACTCACCGTACCCGAGCGGCTCAGCGCCCCGTCGGCGAGCGAATCGTTTGCCCGGTGCGGCAGACTGATGTTCCATGGGATTCTTCGACCGCAACCGCCAGGAACTCGTCGATCAGGGCCTCGATCCCTCGCGACTCCCGCCGGGTCAGTACCTCACCGACCGCTTCCCCGTACTGCACGTGGGCGACGTCCCGGAGTACGGGCCGGGCGAGTGGGACCTCACGATTTTCGGCCTCGTCGACAGCCCGGTCCGCCTTGGCCTCGACGACCTCAGGGCACTCCCGGCTGCCGATCTCACCTTCGATATCCACTGCGTCACCAAATGGTCGAAGTTCGACACGAAGTGGACCGGAGTGCTTGTTCGCGACCTGTTCGAGATGGCAGGTGTACAGGCCGGGGCGACCCACGTGATGGAGCACGCCGAGTTTGGCTACACAACCAACGTTCCGCTCACGGACATCACCGTCGACAACGCCATCGTTGCGTACGCCTACGAGGGCGAGGAGATCGAGCCGATCCACGGTGGACCCGTGCGCATCGTCATCCCCCACCTGTACTTCTGGAAGTCAGCGAAGTGGGTACGTGGTCTCGAACTGTGCGAAGGCGATGCCCCGGGATTCTGGGAGCGCAATGGGTACAACATGTACGGCGACCCGTTCAGGGAGCAGCGTTTCACCGGCCAGTAGCCGTGGCGAGCCCACCTGTCGGGCAGATCCGGAGCAGTGCGCCAGAACTAGAACCTGGTAACGCAGAACGTGTCGCCCTGCGGGCGGGATGACTCGAGCGAGGTGTCGATGTCCCCGTACAGGGCACCGAGCATGCCGCGCACCATGCCACGGTCCACGGCACAGATCACCGGATGGTCGATCGCGGTGTCGCCGAACGGGCAGTGCGTGTTCACGATGCGCAACTGGTTGTTGCGGTTGTCGGTGTGGGCGGCAAAGCCGTGGGCGGTCAGCGCGTCGGCTACCGAGTGGAGCGCCGAGCGAAGCGATCGCTGAGCGTGCTGGGAGTCTGCACCAACCATGCCGGCTGCCATGGCCCGCCCGTAGTCGGCCCCAACCTCCTCGGCGAGTCGTTCCGCCATGTCGGGCGGGAGCGCAGCCAGGGTCTTGCCGAGCAGTTCGAGCACGAGATCGTCAGTCCGCACCGGCATCTGCAGTTCGGCCTTCTCGCCGACCGCCCGGTAGTGCTTGGACGGCCGCCCGGCACCCGTGCCCACACTGCGTTCCACCGCAACCCCGAGGTAGCCACCGGCGGCCAGTTTGTCGAGATGGTGTCTTGCCACGTTCGGGTGCAGGCCGAACTCCTCGGCCACCTGTGCGGCGGTGGCGCCGCCCTCGTTACCCCGGGCATACAGGTAGATCGCACGGCGCGTCGGATCTCCGAACGCCGAGGTGATCGCCGAAACGGTTGCCGAGAAGGTTGCAGGGGTGGGTGCGCTTGCCGCCACGCCGATATTCTACCTATGGCGATAGTGGTAATTCGGTGTCACCCCCCGACATCGACGGACCATCTCTCGCCAAACCCGCCCGCTTTCTCGCACGGAGAGTCCATGTCGCTCACCCAGGATCAGATCATCGCCGCGTTGCGGCCCGTGGAGGACCCCGAACTCCGCCGTTCCATCGTGGACCTCGGCATGGTCCGCACCATCCAGATCGATGCCGGGGCCGTGCTGGTCCAGGTGGCCCTCACTGTGCCCGGCTGTCCGTTGCGCAACGAGATCCAGAAGCGGGTCACCGATGCCGTGCAACCGCTTGCCGAGGGTCGCTCGGTGTCGCTCGACTTCACCGTGATGACCGACGGCGAGCGCGAGAACGTCCGCCGGATGATGATGGGCGACCCGGCATCAACGGCTGGCTCACAACCCGCCCAAGGACATGCCCAGGGCCGGGTGATCCCCTTTGCCCAGCCGGGATCCCGGACGCGGCCGCTGCTGATCGCGTCGGGCAAGGGCGGTGTCGGCAAGTCGAGCGTCACGACGAACCTTGCGGTGGCGCTTGCACAGAGCGGCTACAGCGTCGGCGTCGTGGATGCCGATATCTACGGGTACTCCATTCCGCGGATGCTCGGGGCCAACGACGATCCCGTGGCGATCGACCAGATGCTCATCCCGTCCGAGGCATGGGGCGTTCGCTGCATTTCGATCGGTTACTTCGTGCCCGAGGGGCAGGCAGTCATCTGGCGTGGGCCGATGCTGCACAAGGCGCTCGAGCAGTTCCTCACCGACGTGTTCTGGGACGAGCCCGACTTCCTGCTCATCGACATGCCGCCCGGTACGGGTGATATCGCTATTTCGCTGGCGCAGTACCTGCCGCGGGGCGAGGTGTATGTGGTCACGACGCCGCAAGCAGCGGCCCAGAAGGTTGCCAAGTTGTCGGCATCGATGGCCGAGAAGGTGCACCTCCCTGTGAAGGGCATCATCGAGAACATGTCGTGGTTCACCGGTGACGACGGCAAGCGCTACGAGATCTTCGGGTCCGGTGGCGGCCAGGAACTCGCAGATGAACTGGGCATACCGCTGCTCGGCCAGATCCCGCTACTGCCGCGCCTGCGCGAGGGCGGCGACGACGGCCGCCCGATCACCGCAGTGGACCCCGACAGCGAGCCGGCACGTGCGTTCCGGGAGATCGCCGAGCGCATCGCCGTGGAGCTCAAGCCGAAGAAGGTCTTCAGCGCTCAGCTCAAGGTGAACTGAGCCGTTCTGTCGGCATCGGGCGGCAACAACGCGTCGGCGCCCGCCCTATCCTTGAGGTGTGGACGTGCGCATCGGTGTGACCCAGGCCCCTCGTGAGATCAGCATCGAGGTGCCCGACGACGAGCGGGACCAGGTGCGGGCGGCAATCGACGCGGCGCTCTCCGGGGCCAAGGACACGCTCTGGCTCCAGGACAAGCGCGGCAAGCTCACCGCCATACCGTCGGCGAAGATCGCCTACATCGAGATCGGCTCGCCCGACGGCGAGCGGCGCATCGGGTTCGGCAGCTGAACCTTCCTCCCGGTCCCGGGGGCACCCGAACGGTGCCGCTGCTGGATCGTCAGCTCGTGGTGGTCACGGGCAAGGGCGGCACTGGCAAGACCTCGGTCTCTGCCGCACTCGCGGTGCTCGCGTCGAGGCTCGGCAAGCGTGTGCTGATCTGTGAGATGGATGCCAAGGGCACCCTCGCCGCCACGTTCGACGTCGGCCCGCTGCCGTTCGAACCGATCGAGGTATCGCCCGGCATCTGGGCGATGGCGATGAACACGGAGGACTCGCTGCGCGAGTACCTGAGGCTGTTCCTGAAGATCCCACTGATCGGTCGCCTCGGTGTGCTCGCCCGGACGTTCGACTTCGTTGCGGATGCGGCTCCCGGGGTCCGGGAGATTCTCTCGCTCGGAAAGCTGTGCTACGAGGTACGCGAACGTCACTACGACATGGTCATCGTCGACGGTGTTGCCACCGGTCACGTGATCGCGCAGTTGAGGGCACCCGATGCCATCGGTGAACTCATCAAGGTGGGTCCGGTGAAGGAGCAGACGCGGTGGATGCAGGACATTCTCGAGGACCATTCGAGGTCCGGCGTGGTGCTGGTCACCACACCCGAGGAGATGCCGGTGCTCGAAACCCTCGACCTCGTCGGTCGCATCCGTGACGAGACGAACGTCGATATTGCTGCGGTCGTCGCCAATCGCGTCCTGCCGGAGCTGTTCGGGCGCTCGGAGGAAGCAGTGTTCGACGCGCTCCAGCAGCCCGAGATCGTTGACGCGCTGCGTGCCAGGGTTGGCAACGGAGTCGACGTGGTGCTCGACGGCGCCCGTCTCGCCGTAGCAATGCGTCGTGGCGGCGCAGCACACCTCGAGCACCTCCGAAACGAACTGCCGGAGGGGACTGGCGTCGTCTACGTCCCCGAACTGTTCAGCCGCTCGACGGGGCGCCGTTCTGCCGAGCTCATCGCGGACGCACTGGGCGAGGAACTGCTGTGACCGCAGGGGCAGGCCAGGAGCCGGTGACAACGCCCGGTCTCGACGCTCTCCTCGCCTCGAAGGAGATGGTGCTCGTGTGCGGCAGCGGTGGGGTGGGCAAGACCACTACTGCTGCGGCGATCGGGTTGCAGGCAGCAACCGAGCTCGGCGGGCGGGTTCTCGTGCTCACGGTGGACCCGGCCCGGCGCCTCGCGGACGCTCTTGGCCTCGGGGGTGTCGGCGTCGGCAACAGCGAGGTGCGGGTGGATCCGGCCCGGCTCCCGAACCGGCCCCAGGGCGAGCTCTGGATGGCGATGCTGGACACGAAGGCCTCCTGGGACGATCTGATCGCACGCCACGCACCGGACGCGACCACTCGCGAGGCGATCCTCGCGAACCCGCTCTACCAGAACATCACCAGTCGCTTCGTGCACAGCCACGAATACATCGCGATGGAGCGGCTGCACGATCTCCACGCATCGGGTCGCTACGACCTCGTCATCGTTGACACCCCGCCGTCGCGGCATGCGCTCGACATTCTCGACGCCCCTGCCCGGATGACCGAGTTCTTCGGGAGCCGCCTCCTCAGATGGCTCACCGTGCCGTCGCGCTCGCGTCTGCTCTCGGTGGCGAGCAAGCCCTTCTACCAAGTTGCGGATCGGATCCTGGGCAACAACTTTCTCCAGGACATCGCCGAGTTCTTCACGCTCTTCCAGAGGATGGAGACCGGGTTCGTCCGCCGGGCCGCTGAGACCGAAGCCATGCTCGCCGATGTCCGCACCACGTTCATCGTGGTGACGACGCTCGAAGCCGCTCCCGTTACCGAGGCGCGGTATCTGCTCGGGGAACTGACGCGCCGGCAATTGCCGCTCGGCGCCGTGGTGGCCAACCGGGTCCTTCCGACGGCTCTCTGTTCCCTCGATGCACGTGAGGCGGCGGCCCGACTCGTTCAGGATTCTGGGGAAATCGGGGCAGCCCTGTCCGGCGGTCTCGGGGCCCCCGCGGCGCTCGTGAGCCGCGTGCTTGCCGAGGTCGGCACCCGCTTTCATGATTTCGGGGTGGTGGCGGCACGCCAGACGGAGCGTCAGGCCGAACTGGCTTCGCTGTGCCCGCTCGTGGTGCCGGTGCCTTGGATGGAGCACGAGGTCGACGACCTCGCCACGCTCACCCGGATCGGGATGAGCACCTGGGGACGGGCATGATGGGCCAGACTCTGTGGTGTGGCGTCCCTCGCTGATCTGACCCGCCAGAACACCGTGCTCTCCAAGGAGGAGGTGGGGCACCTCCAACGGCTCGTTGCCGAGTGGGGGATGCTTGCCGATTTCTGCTTCGCGGACATGCTGCTCTACGTACGTGCACCGGACGGCCCGGGCGGGGCCCGCTGGCTTGTCGTGGATCAGGTACGTCCCGCCACGGCACAGACCCTGCACATCAAGGACTGGGTGGGCTCGTGGACCACGGACGCGGATCGTCCGCTGCTGAGCCAGGCGTACGAGTTGGGCACGGCGGTGGAGGGGACCGTTGCGGTCGAAGGCCTGTCTGAGACCGCGCACATGACCACGATCCCGGTTCGACACGGTGGTCGTGTCATTGGCGTACTCACGCGGGAATGGTCCGAGCAGAAGGGTCGCCAGCCCGGTCGCCTCGAACGAACCTACCTGTCGATCTTCGACCGATTCGCCGCCATGATTTCCGCCGGGCTGTTCCCGTTTGCCGGTCGTCAGGGACCGATCACCGCTGCCCCCCGCGTCGGTGATGGTGCCATCGTGCTCGACGCGTCGGCCCGGGTGGAGTTCGCCTCCCCCAACGCCGTGTCGGCATTGCACCGGGTCGGGATCACGGCAAACGTCATCGGCCTGAGCCTCGCCGAACTCGGCTTCAACGATGCCGCCGTGCGTTCGGCATTCGAGCGTCACGAGCCCGTGCTCGAGGAGTCGGACCAGTCCTCCGATGTCACCATGCTCGAGTACTGCATCCCGATCCTCGAGGCGGACCCTTCCGGTAGTCCGGTTGCTGCACGCGTGACGGGATGCGTGCTCCTACTGCGCGACGTGACAGAACTGCGCCGTCGCGACCGTCTGCTGCTGTCCAAGGACGCCACGATCCGCGAGATCCACCATCGCGTGAAGAACAACCTCCAGACGATCTCGTCGTTGTTGCGGCTGCAGGCGCGCAGGCTGTCGTCGGATGAGGCGAAGGCGGCGGTTAACGAGAGCGTGCGCCGCATCCGCACAATTGCGCTCGTCCACGAGACGCTGTCTCGCGAGCCCGGTGATGACGTGGCGTTCATCGAGATCGTCCGTCCGCTCCTCCGCCTTGCCGAGGAGGGCTACCAGTCGCCCGATCGCCCGGTGCGGTTCACGGTGCAGGGCGAGGGGGGCAAGCTGCCCGCCACGATCGCCACACCGCTGTCTGTCGTGCTCACCGAACTGCTGCAGAACGCAGTTGATCACGAGTTCCCGCTTGGCAGCCCCGGTGGTCAGGTCAAGGTGTTGCTCGGCAACGACGGATCCACCCTGAGCATCCGTGTGATCGACGACGGTCGGGGTGTGCCGGTTGACTTCCGTCTCGACAAGGCGACCGGTCTCGGGCTCACGATCGTCAAGACACTCGTGACGACCGAGCTCGGCGGAACGATCTCGATGCGTCAGGGGGAGCCAGCGGACTTCGAGCTGGCGGGTATTGCTCCGCCCGCACGGGGGACCGGCACGGTGGTGGACCTCGCCGTGCCGATCAAGGATTCCGAACCGCTCTAGACGGCTACCTCGTCCTCGAAGTCCTCGAAGTCCTCGAGGTCACGGAGTTCGACGGCCGGACGCTCGAAGCCGAGCAGCTCCATGGTCGGCTCGATACCCCGCTTCTGGATGGCAACGTACTCGCGGCGCAGTTTGCGGCGCTCCTCCTCGGAGGTACCGCCCCAGATTCCCGAGTCCTGATTGGTCTCAAGCGCAAACTCCAGACAGTCCACCTTCACTGTGCACTGATCGCAAACTTCCTTGGCACGGTCAATCTGCACGAGCGCCTGACCGGTGGTGCCCACCGGGAAGAACAGATCGGGGTCCGTGTCGCGGCAGATGGCGTAGCTACGCCACCCGTACTGTGCATTGGCCAGGGTGAGGCTCGAGGCAAGAATCGTCACGGTATAGCGCTCCGGGGTGTTCAAGAGGGACCAGTACGAGCAGCACGTTCAGTAGACAGACGAATACTTGCATGCTGCAGGCTTCACAAAAATACGGCGTGGGCTAGCGTGAATCAAGAGGTGTTTTTCGGCAATGTCAACGGTATGTGCGCGGAGAAGGTCACGATGACGAAGGTTCTCGCTCATCGCGGCGCGTCACGCGCTCACCGTGAGAACACCGTTGCTGCATTCCTTGCGGCCCGGCAACTGGGTGCTGACGCGGTGGAACTGGACGTGCGCCAGACAGCGGACTCCCTGCTCGTCGTCCACCACGATGCCCGAATCGCCGAGACCGGTCGTCCCCTTACCGACACGCCGTTTCGCCTGCTCCCGGACTACATCCCCACCCTCGACGAGGCACTCGACGCCTGTGAGGGCATGTGGGTGAACATCGAGATCAAAAATAACGAGAACGAACCGGACTTCGACCCGACGGACCACATTGCAGAACTCGTGGTGCTTGCGCTGGACCGCCGGAACGAGCCCGAACGGTGGCTTTTGTCCTCGTTCCGTCTCGCAACGATCAACCGCTGCCGACTGGTCGCGCCGGCCATCAGCACGGCCTGGCTCACGGTCGAGGTGCCCGAGGGCACTGCGCTGAGCGTGAGTGGCTTTGGCCACCGGGCGTTGCACCCGTACTGGGAGAACGTCGACGAGGCCCTCATCCGCGAATGCCACGATCAGGGGGTCGAGGTGAACGTGTGGACCTGTGACGACCCGGAGGCCATGAAACGACTCGCCGGTTGGGGCGTTGACGGCATCTGCACGAGCGTGCCCGACATTGCGCGCGAGGCACTGCGCACCCTCTAGCGACCCGAGTGGGCTAGAGGGGGAAACAGAGACGCACTGCGTCGGGACAGTGCTCGAAGCGCAGTCGCGACATCTCGCCGAGGTAGTCCCCGTCCACCTGGTAAGGGAACGGCTTGCCGGCGACAACGTCGAAACGGGACAGGTCGCTGCGCTCGTCCACGTACTGCGATGGCTCGATACCGCCGCCACGCAGCGCGCCGGCGAGGGACCTCAGGATTGGGCCCACCTTCATGGTGCGGAACGTGATGGCCACGAGGCCACGGTCGAGCGCGGCGTTGTGAGACAGGTCGAGCGGGTGGTTGCCCAGGTACGTGTACGGGTTGGTGTTGAGCACGATCGTGAAGTAGCCATCAGGCACGCCGGTCCCGTCGCCGAAGTCGAGCGCGAAGTGCGGCTCGCGCCGGTCATAGTGCGCCGCCCACGTCGAGACTGCGGCGTAGATGAACAGGGGATGCCCCGCCCAGCGCTTCAGCGATGCGTGACGCTCAACCCGGCGTACCACCGCTGCATCGAAGCCGATGCCGGTGTGGAAGCAGAAGTAGCGGCTGTTCACGCGACCGAGCCCGATGGGTCGGAGGTTGCCTGCGTCGAGACCCGCAACCAACCCCTTGACCGCCTCCGCCGGATCGTTCGGCATCCCGAGCGTTCGCGCGAACACGTTGGTCGAGCCGCCGGGAAGCACCCCGAGTGCGGTATCGGTTCCCGCGATGCCGGTTGCCACCTCGTTCAGGGTGCCGTCGCCGCCGTAACCCACTACGAGATCCACCCCTCGACGGGCTGCGTCCTGCGCGATCCGGGTGGCGTGACCCCGTCGGTTCGTCTCCACGACCTCGACCTCGTGGCTCCGGGAGAGCGCACGGTGCACCACGACCGTGTTGCGGGCCGTGACGGACGAGGCAAACGAGTTGACGACGAGGAGGAGCCGCAAGACTCTGCAGCCTAGTTGTGGCGGGGTTCGGACCTCCCTGGAGCGCCGTTTGATCGGTCACGCCGGGTTGGGTACCCCGATACCAGTGGGTAACAATGGGGCTCTTATGAACGTCATCGTCTGTGTGAAACAGATCCCGGACCCGGCACTGCCGGGGGCGCTGGATCCGGCCACCAACACGCTCAAGCGCGACGGCAAGCTCATCTTGGATGAGTCCGACAGTTATGGCGTCGAAATGGCGCTGCAGCTTGTCGATGCCGCTGGGGGCGGAGAGGTGAGCCTCGTGTCTATGGCTCCCAATGGAGAGGTGTCGGGCATGCGCACGGCACTCGCCATGGGGGCTGCCAGAGGTGTGCTCGTGTCGGACCCCGCACTGCAGGGTTCGGACGCACTCACCACCGCCAAAGTGCTTGCTGCTGCAGTCCGGCGGCTCGGTGGCGCTGATCTCGTGATCGCCGCAACCGAGTCGAGCGACGGCTACACCGGCACCGTGCCCGAGCAGATGGCCGAGCTGCTCGGTCTGCCGTCGGTCACCTTCGCGAAGAAGGTTGCCGTCGAGGGCACGTCGGTGAAGGTGCAGCGCCAGACCGAGGAGGGCTACGACGAGGTCACCTGCACGCTCCCGGCACTGCTCAGCGTGACGGCCGGTGTCGTCGAGCCGCGGTACCCGTCCTTCAAGGGCATCATGGCGGCGAAGAGCAAGCCGATCGACGAGGTCAAGGCTGCAGATCTCGGCATCAGCCCGGTGGGCTGGGCGGGCGCAGGCCAGCAGATCGCAAGCGTTACCCAGGCCGAGGCCAGGGCAGCAGGCGAGATCATCGAGGACGACGGCGAGGGCTTCACGAAGATCGTGGCGTACCTCGAGAACCTGAAAGTCATCTGAGGAGGCAACGACCATGGCAGTCAACAACATCTGGGTGTTTGCCCAGATCAACAACGGAGCACCCACGTCGGGCACGCTCGAACTCCTGACCAAGGCTCGCTCCCTTGGCGCCACGGTGTCGGCCTTCATGGCCGGAGACGGTGCTGCGGCTGCGGCTGCACTCGGTTCCTACGGCGCCACCAAGGTGTACGCCACGGGCGATCTGGCCGGGAAGCTTCCCGGTGTGGCCGTCGCCTCGGCGATGAAGGCCGTGATCGACGGTGGCGACGTCCCCGACCTCGTGTTGTTCCCGCAGAACTACGAGGGCCGTGACGTGGTGTCGCGCCTGTCGGTGAAGCTCGATCGCACGGTGCTCACCAACAACGTCGACGTCGAGATCAATGGCGACTTGGTGTCGGTCACGACACCGATCTTCGGCGGCAACACGCTCGTCAGCACCACCTTCACCGGGACCGGCCCGCACCTCGCAGTGTTCCGGCCGAAGTCGTTTGCAGCGGAAGCCTCGGGTGGCGGTGCTGCGTCGGTGGCCGCCGCTCCGGTTCCCGATCTTGGCGCAACCGGCGGCGCAACCATGACGGCATCGCATGTTGAGGAGTCCACCGGACCCAAACTGGACGAGGCCGACATCGTCGTGTCCGGCGGCCGTGGTCTCGGCGAGGCCGGCAACTACTCGCTAGTTGAGTCGCTTGCCAAGCAGCTCAAGGGTGCAGCAGGTGCGTCACGAGCGATCGTCGACGCCGGCTGGGTTCCGTACAGCATGCAGGTCGGCCAGACCGGCAAGGTGGTCAAGCCCAACGTGTACCTCGCTGTGGGTATCTCGGGTTCGACCCAGCACATGGTGGGTATGAAGGGCTCTAAGCACATCATTGCCATCAACAAGGACAAGGAAGCGCCGATCTTCGGGATCGCCGACCTTGGCATTGTTGGCGACGCACTGAAGGTGCTTCCGAAGTTGATCGAGGCACTTCAGGGCCGCTGATCTGGGCACACTGAACTGAACTGAACTGAACTGAACGGGCGGGGCGCACCAGCGCCCCGCCCGTTTCGCATTCTCAGCAACGAGTTGTGTGTCCTGACATGGATTTCTTCAGGCGAAATGAGACGTCGTCAGGAGAGGTCTTGTGCGCTGACGGCCCACGAGAGACCCTCGGCGGGATCGCAGGCAGCGAGCTGCAACTGCCAGCCGGTCGCTGGTTCGTAGGCATCCCACCAGAACCACTGAACGGACCGAACGAGGTCCCCGAGGTCCGCCGGCGCGATCGGCCACTCCTCGATCACGCCGCAGATCGCTGCTGCGGCCCACCATGCCCCGAAGCGACCCGCTGCGGCGCCCCTGCGCCGACCGTGGGCCCCACCCACGGCCCCGGCCCATGCGAGCCAGGCGATCGCCTCGGGAGCGGTGAGCGCAGTGATTCGCGCACGGGCAGGGCCGAGTGCAGCGATCGCCTCGAGGTGATCGCCCTCGACCACGGCAATCTCGATACGGCCGTTCGAGTGGGCGGTCCACGGGGCGACGAGTTCGCGAAAGGCCTCAACGGTGTCCGGGTCGCCAATCAGCTCGCCGGGCGGCGGGAGGGGTACCTCGATGGGCGTGCTCGGGATCGGCGGGGGGTCGAACCGGGCCTCGTTCGCTTTGTAGACCGCAAGGGGGTACGCAGGCTCCCACTGCTCGAGGAACAGCGGCAGGTCGAGCACGGGGTCGATGGTGCCGTCGTCGTCGATCACTTCGCCCCTCAGCACCCGCTCGTGGGCGATGAAGGCCCGTGCCGGTCCGGGTGCAAGGAACGGGCTGAGCTCGGCCCATGTGTGGTTCTGGGCGATCACCTCGGTGAGCGGGCCGAGCGAGAACTGGCTCGCCTCGTCGGAGATCACCCGGGCGGCCCACTCTGGCGGGGCAAGGAGCGCGGTGCGGTACTCGGCCAGGGTCGCTGCGGGCCAGAGCTGGCGCCCCGTGAGCACTGCAGCACGCGAGGAGTTCCTGATGTTCGCGAGCCGGTCCCAGTCCTTGGCATCGCACGCACTGTCGATGAGACGAACTAGGCCGTCGAGGTCGGCCCGACTCACGAGGAGATCGAGTTGTTCGTCGTGCGGGTAGTTCATACGAGCGGCCAGGGGTACCGACGGCCGCTGTCGTCGACGGGGAGGACACCATCGGTGATCAACTCTTCCGCCCGTTCGGAGATGGCAGCCACCTCCTCGTCGTCGAGCAGCGCAGCCACTCGCAGTGGTACGGCTTCCACGAGCCGGCGCAACGATGCAACGTGCTCGTTGGCGAGTGGATCGCCACCGAACTCCCAGATGACCGTGCGCAGCTTGAACTCCGACGAGAAGCACAGTCCGTGGTCGATCCCCCAGACTCGGTCCCTCGCGTCCAGGAGGCAGTGCCCACTCTTGCGGTCCGTGTTGTTCGCGACGTAGTCGAACACCACCATGCCGCGGAATTGGTCGTGCAGGTCGGTACGAGACTCGTGCAGCGAGAAGTAGTGCTGTTTGAAGTCGGCTTCGACGAACCACTGGACCGAGCCCTCGCCGAAGGGGCCGTCCCGCAGAACGGTTGTTGGGACGATGTGGAGCCCCATCGACTCGGACAGTTCGTAGGCAGCCACCTCGCGACGGTACAGCCCGGAGGGGAAGTCCCAGAGCGGTCGCTCGCCCCGGTGCGGCTTGTAGATGGCCCTCGCCTCGATGCCGTCGCGGTGTAGCGCAACGAGGTACGTGGCGTTCGAGCTCCACGGCATGCGCCCCAGCACCTCGATCTCGCCCTCGAGCAGGATCGCGACCTCGTCGGTCCCCTCGGGTGCTGGCTGGGTGAGTTCGGCCTCGTCCTCGGGCATCAGTTCATCCGGGGGCAGGGGTGGCCGTCGGGATCCATGGGGAACCCGCACCACGTACACGAGGGACGGCCCGCTGCAACGATCTCCTCGCTGCGCTCGGCGAACGCCAGCGCCTGGCCGCGGGTGAGGCGGAAGCGAATCCGCCCGGCGTCGCTAGCGTCCTCGGGATCCGGTTCGCCGGTGTCTGGGTCCAGGGCGACGAACTCCTCGAGCATCAGCACGAAGCGGTCCAGACCTTGGTCGAATGCCAGACCGATGGCGCCGATCGTGAACGACGGTGGCTCGACTGGGGCGACGAGGTCGAGCGAACGCTCGAGGGGCCGATCACCGGGGGAGGGAAGGTCCTCGAGGAGCTTCTGCAGGTACTGGCCGAGCGCGGCTACCTGTTGCTTCTCGCACTTGAGCGTGACCCGGTTCCCGTCTGCACGAACCTGCACGAAGAACGTTCGCTGGCCGGGAACACCGACCGTGCCGACCCCGAAGGCATCCACGTCGTCGAACTCGTAGAGGTCACCCATGAGGCAACGCCATGGTGCTCACGACGGGCGCAGGTCGCCCAGCGACCCGCCGGTTGAGTTGACGGTGAGCACCACCGGCCCGCCGCCGTGATACGCGATAGCGGTGACCGAGCACGGGGAGATAACGATCCGCTGGAACAGGTCGAGGTGGGTGCCCATAGCGTGTGCAACCGCTGCCTTGATGGGATCGGCATGGGACACGGCGATCACCACACCGCCGGGGTGGCGTTCGCGGAGTCGATCGAGCGCGCCAACGATCCGTGTCTGCATCTCGAGGAAGCTCTCGCCTGAGGGGAAGCGGAACGTCGAGGGAGCACGCTGCACCGTGTTCCACTCCGGCAGCTTCATCAAGTCCTTGAGTTCCCTACCGGTCCAGTCGCCGAAGTCCGCCTCGAGCAGACCGCGGTCTGCCTTCACCGGGAGCCCGAGGGCCTTGCTGATCGGTGCTGCGGTCTCGCGGGTGCGCTCGAGCGGCGAGGCGTAGATCGCGTCCACCTTGGTGAGCTTCGAGAGACGTTCGGCCGCTGTACGGGCCTGTTCGAGACCCTGCTCGGCAAGATGGAGTCCGGGTGCGCGTCCCGGCAGCACCTTGCCGGTTGTTGGGGTCTGCCCGTGCCGAACGAGGATGAGCAGCGTGGGCGGGGGAGCCGACGGCTTGGCGGGCTTCTTGGGGGCAGATGACGGAGAAGGCATACCGGTTCCCAACCTACTGGGGGGAATTGCGGAACGCCCGGAGCGGCGGCGGCGGGGGGTTACCAGCGCCTGCGTCTCTGGCCTGACCCGTCCAGCGCGTGTGGAACGACTCGGCGAGGAGCCGGCCGTCCGGTCGAAGATGGTCAGGGCTCGCTCCTCGTGCCCACGGTAATCATCACAGCGCATCGGGTGCCCACAATCCAGAAGTGGCATCGACAGGGTCCCTAGGGTGGGGAACAGCAGCGGCGGACCGTAGGGGATATGCGAGAGCACGAGATGGGGTTCCCGGAGGAGCGCATGGGCCGTGTCGACGCCGACCCCGATCCCCGTTCGGCATCCGGGCTGAGGCGCACCCCCGTGAGCGCTCGCTGGAGATGGTTCGTTGCACTCTGGGCACTCTCGCTGCTGTTTCACCTCGCGAATGCGGGCCTGACCACCCGGATGTTCGTGAGCCCAACCAGTGCGTCGTGGTGGGGCGGCGGTATCGCAGCGTTCGCGCTCTTGCTCATGGTGCGGCCGGACCGTCTGCTCCCGCTGGTCCTCGTATCGCTGGCCGTTCCGGTACTTGCGTGGCTGGAGTCGCCGGTCATGGGAAATCACTGGCTCGTGGTCACCTTTGTGTCCCTCGGCATCGTCGGCGCAACCGTGCACTCGGCGGTTCGTGGCCGTTCGCCCGCACTACTCGACACCACGCGTGTGCTCGAACCCGTGGCGCGCGGTGTGTTCTTCGTCTTCTACTCGTTCACCACGTTGTCGAAGGTGAATCGGGGGTTCCTCGACCCGATCGTGAGTTGCGGCACGTACTTCACCGACGAAACGGCGCGCTCGATCGGGTTGGACTTCGTGAACACCGCCGGGTCGCCGTTCTGGGGCCGCGTGGTCGTCATTGCCGTCATCGTCGTCGAACTCTCGGTGGTCGCCCTGCTCATCATTCGTCGCACTCGGGTACTCGGCGTGTTCGTCGCCGTCGGGTTCCACGGGATCATCGGCCTCGACGGTCTGCACTCGTTCGCGGACTTTTCATCCCTCGTGTATGCGTTGCTGCTGCTGTTCCTGCCGGCGGAGTTCTTCACGGCAGTCTCCGCGCGTCTCGGCAGGCTCGAGCGGATTACGAGTCGCGCTGTCCGTTACGCGTGCGCGACAGCGATGGGGGTGGTGCTGGTGATGCGTGGCTCGTCGTTGTCGGGCGGCTGGGCAGGCTTCCCCGCCGACGCGCGCGACACGGTCTGGCGAGTGTTCAGTCTTGGTCTCGCCACGGTCGTTGGTTGGTACATGGTGAGCCGTCGCCGCATGGGCGTTGACCGCGACGAGAGCATCACGGTGATCCCCGCAACGCGTTGGTTGCTGGCTGTCGTGCTCCTCGCATTCCTGAACGGGCTGACGCCGTACGTGGGGGTGAAGACGACGTACTCCTGGAACATGTACAGCAACCTTGTGACGGCACCCGGGTACGAGAACGGGCTGTTGATACCGACGGCCTGGCGATGGACGGACCGCCAGGGTGACCTCGTCACCGTGCTGTCGTCGTCGGACCCGGGCCTGAATGTCTACGCGGAACAGCGTTATCTCCTCACGTTCACGGCATTGCGTGCCTACACGTCGACGCACCCTGATGCTCGGCTTGTCTACGCACGCGGTCGGACGATCAGCGAGATCCCGAGCACCCGGGTGGATCCGGAGCTCTCGCGACCGGTGGGTGGTTGGGAGAAGCGGTTGTTCGCCTACCGGGCGGTGGACTCGGGGGCACCCGCACGCTGCCAGCCGTACTTCATGCCCGCGGCCTGAGGCCGTGCGCGCGGCCGGTAAGGTCGGAACATGCGCGATTCCGTGACCGTACACATGGCAACAGCACCCGAGAAGGTCTGGGCACTGGTCAGCGATGTCACCCGTATCGGCGAGTTCAGCCCGGAGACCTTCGAGGCCGAATGGCTCGAGGGTGCTACCGGTCCGGTGGTGGGGGCCCGCTTCCGTGGACACGTCCGTCGCAACGGCCGCGGTCCCGTCTACTGGACCACGTGCAAGGTGCTTGAGTGCGAGGCAAACCGGCGGTTCACCTTCGGTGTGGTCATGGGTGACAAGGTGGTCAACACCTGGGGGTACGAGCTCGACCCGAAGGGTGATGGCACCGACGTCACCGAGTTCTACGACCTCGCCGAGAACCTGCCAATGAAGCTCTACTGGGCAGTCATGGGCAAGGCCCGTGGCCGGACGAATCGCAACGGCATGCAGGCAACGCTCGACCGGATCAAGGTCGTCGTCGAGCGCCAGTAGCGTTACACCTTTCCGAGCGCGACCCGGATGATGTCTGCCGTCGCGTCGTAGAACTCGAAGCGCGGCCACAGGTGCTCGATGTCGTCCAATACAACCAGTCGCACGAAGGTGGACGAGCTGCACCGCCTCCAGGTCGCGATGTGCGCGGCGCCATAAGTTTCCTTGGTCGGATTGTCAGGGCACTGCACAACGAATTGTCGCCAGGTCTTGGCCATCTGCTTGGGCTTGTTCCTGCCGACGACGTCATCCTTGGTGCCTCCGATTGCGAGGAGCGAGACCGAGGTGTTCCGGCACGACACGGGCATCCATCCCGCAACGCTCACCGCAGCGGAGAACACCTTTGGTCGCTTGCACGCAACGCTCACGGCCATCCCTGCACCGTTGGAGACCCCAGCGGTGATTATCCGAGCGGGCGAGAGCCCAGCAGATCGGACTGCTTCAAGTGCGGCATCGATGTACGCCATGTCGTCGACGCGATGTGTGCTCGCCGGGTCGCAACAACGGTTGTTGGTATTCCACGACCGCTTTGGCAGCGGTTTGCCCGACAGCCAGAGCACGGCAACGCCTGCTGCCGGACCGTCGAGATGCAGGCCAGATCGCTTCTGGATGTTCTCGATGCTTCCGCGACTGCCGTGGAAGACGACGACGAGGGGCGAGTTGGCGTCTGGTCCCCGCTGGAGGAGCGTGGGGCGGTCCTCGTAGTCGGGGAGGCGGATTTCCTCCCCGACCGGGAGCGAGGGTGTGGAGGTTGGTGCCGTCGTTGTCGATGTGCTGGACGACGTCGTGTTGCTCGAGTTGGGTGGTGTCGTGCGCGCCATGGTCGACGAGGAGATGGAGCGGGTTGTTCCCGGGGACAGGGAACGAGACGGTGAGGACGGGGAGGACCCACACGCGGCCACCAGTAGCAGCAGGATGACAGGGTGAGCAAAGGCCACTCGACTTGTTGTTCTCCTGATGGTCATTGCGTAACTATCCCACGCAACGACTGCACCGGATCATGGCGCGGACGAGTTGTCTAGTGTTCGGGCATGAGTAAGCCCGACCCGAGACATCTCGAACAGTTCCTGCGCGACGAGCTACCAGAGGGTTGGATCGAGGCGGCACGGTCAGGTGACGAAGCACGGCTCGACCGCCTGAAGGATTCGTTGGACAACCCGGGTTTTGTGCGTCGTCTCGGTGCGGCCGGATGGGTTGCCCCGCACTGGGCACCGGAGCACGGTGGACGGGGCCTCTCTATCGATGACGCCCAGGGAGCGCTGGAGGTACTTGATTCGCTGGAGGTGCCGCGGGTGCCGCGCGGTTCGGGATTCGTGCTTGCGGCGCCGACGATCCTGCAGTGGTCATCGGAGGAGACCAAGCGCCGCCTGCTCCCGCCCATCGCGACCGGTGAGGAACGCTGGTGCCAGTTGTTCTCGGAGCCGGGTGCCGGTTCGGACCTTGCGTCGCTTGCGACGAGTGCGGTGCGCGATGGCGACGAGTGGTTGGTGAATGGGCAGAAGGTGTGGACCACGTTCGGGCACGAGTCGGAGTTCGCGATGCTGCTCGCACGCACCGATACCGGCGTTGCGAAGCACCAGGGCATCACCTACTTCGGGGTGGACATGCGAAGCCCCGGGGTCGAGGTGCGCCCGCTGATCAACATGGCCGGTCAGGTCGAGTTCAACGAGGTGTTCCTCACCAATGTCCGGGTACCGGATCTCTATCGGATCAGCCTGCCCGGCAAGGGTTGGGGTGCTGCGCTCACCACGCTCGGCGCCGAACGCTTCGCCCTGTCGGGTATGCGCAAGAAGCGCAAGGCAAGCGACGAGATCCTCGGCGGAAAGACGATCGAGCAAGTGATCGCGGCAGCACGCGAGGCCGGCTTGACTGACGATCCCGTGGTGCGCCAACGGATAGCGAGGGAGTGGACCCGGGGCAGGCTGCTCGCGCTCACCTCTCAGCGTGCGAGGGCCGCGGCCACTGCCGGGCGCGCCCCGGGGCCAGAGGGTTCGATCAGCAAGATCGCGAAGGCGGTTTCGAACCAGTCGCTGCAGGTGCTGGCGATGGAGATCCTCGGGGCGCGTGCGACAGCATGGGGCGGCGTCGACGCCGAACCGGGTGACTTCGTGGAACAGTTCCTCCGCACTCGCGCTAACTCCATCGAGGGCGGAACCTCGGAGATTCAGCGAAACATTGTCGGCGAGCGGGTCCTCGGTCTTCCTCGCGAGCCGGACCCCTGGCTCGGCCAACCGTGGAGCATCGTGCCGCGCTGAGTGCGCCACGGTTTCGCCGAAAAACTCAGAAGCCCCGTCACTCGGTCGAGTGACGGGGCTTCTGTATCGGTTCTTGTGCGAGAACGCCTTAGCGCTTCTTGGCAGGTGCTGCCTTCTTGACCGGGGCCTTCTTGGCAGGTGCTGCCTTCTTGACCGGGGCCTTCTTGGCAGGTGCTGCCTTCTTAGCCGGGGCTTTCTTGGCAGGTGCTGCCTTCTTAGCCGGGGCTTTCTTGGCAGGTGCTGCCTTCTTAGCCGGGACAATGGGCTTGGGTGCCGAGGTGTTCAGCTTCGGTGCCGCTGCCACCCCGAGAGCGATGTCCTTGAAGCCCTTGAGTGCCGTGATCTTCGCGACGGTCTTGGCCTTCACCCGCACCTGCGCACCTGTGGCTGGGTTCCGTGCCATGCGAGCCGGACGCTTGATCTTCGCAAACTTGGCGAAGCCAGTGATATTGACGATTTCGCCCTTCGCAACGTTGGCGAGGATGACATCAATGGTCCCCACGACAACCATGCCCGCCGTCTTGTTATCGACGCCGGTGTGAAGAGCAACTGCTTGGATGAGATCACGTTTCTTCATGGGCCCTTTTTAGTCGCACCGGATGGGGCAACTGGGTGATACCCCCGGAAATACCGCATCTTTTTCGACCCGCCCCAAACTGGCGGACACCCCCCCCAGAACCGACTGGCCCGGATTTCGGGGGCCGGAATTCTGGACCCGGGTGCCCGGGGGGTGGGGTTTCAGGGCTTGGTTGGGGTAGCCGGCGCTGGGCCGCCATTTTGACGCTGGATTAGATTGGTCCAGGAGGCGGCCCCTGGCCGTCGGCGAAACGGGGTGTAGCCATGGGAACTCGTCCGGCAACGGCAGCGGGTGAGGAATACCACGACTTCTTGGTCATTGGCGCCGGCATCTGCGGGATCTACCAGTTGATCAAGCTTCGGGAGATCGGCGCGGACGCGCTCGTGATCGAGAAGAACGCGGACGTTGGTGGCACATGGTTCAACAACCGGTACCCGGGTTGCCGTTTCGACTCGGAGAGTTACACCTACGGCCTGTCGTTCTCGGATGAGGTGCTGCAGGAATGGGACTGGACGGAACACTTCTCGCCCCAGCCCGAAACGTTGCGTTACCTCAACTTCCTCACGGACAAGTTCAACCTGCGCAAGGACATGCAGTTCGGGTGCACGGTCTCCTCGATGCGGTGGGAGGAGTCCAGCCGTACCTGGGGTGTAGCGCTGGAGGACGGCCGCACGTACCGTTCGCGCTTTCTCGTCACCGCACTCGGGCTCCTGTCGGCAAAGACGCCGCCGCGCTATCCCGGCATGGAGCGGTTCCGGGGTCTGTCGTTCCACACCTACGACTGGCCGCACGACCCCCCGTCGCTCGCGGGCAAGCGCGTTGCGGTCATCGGCACCGGCGCGACCGGCGTGCAGGTCATCTCCGCCATCGCCGATCAAGTGGGCGAACTGTACGTGTACCAGCGCAGGCCCAACTGGTGCGCACCGCTGCACAACCGCAAGATCACCCCGGAGGAAATGGCCGACATCCGCTCTCGGTACGACGAGATCTTCGAGAAGTGTGCGAAGACCCCCGGTGGGTTCGTGCACGGTCCGGACCCTCGTTCGTTCTTCGAGGTGCCCGCAGAGGAGCGCCAAGCGTTCTGGGAGCACCTCTACAGCACGCCCGGCTTCGAGAAGTGGGTGGGCAACTTCCGCGAAGTGCTCATGGACGAGCACGCGAACGCGGAGTTCACCGAGTTCATCGCGAACAAGATCCGCGAGCGTGTCAAGGATCCCGAACTCGCGGAGAAGCTCATCCCGCGAGACCACGGCTTCGGTGTCCAGCGTGTGCCGCTCGAGACGCGGTACTTCGAGGCGTACAACCGGGACAACGTCCACCTCATCGAGATCGAGAAGACACCGATCGTCGAGATCACCGAGAACGGGATCCTCTGCTCGGATGGCGAGCGGGAGTTCGACATCATCGTGTACGCCACCGGTTTCGATGCCGTGACGGGTGCGTTCGACCGCATCGAGATCACCGGTGTGGGTGGCCAGAGGCTCAAGGACCTCTGGGACGACGACCCGCACACGTATCTCGGCGTGTTCGTGCACGGGTTCCCAAACCTCTTCATGCTCGCGGGCCCGCAGGGGGCATCGAACTCCACGAACTTCCCGCGTGCGATCGAGACGGGCGTGAACTGGACAACCGATCTCTACCGCTACGTGCTCGACCACGGGTACGAACGTGTGGAGGCAACGCTCGACGCGCAGTCGCAGTGGGCCGATGAGGTGCGCGCCATGTATTCGATGCTGCTCCTGCGGAACGCGAAGTCCTGGTTCACCGGGTACAACGAGAACGTCGACGGTCACAACCGCAGCCGCAACCTCATCTACAACGGTGGTGCACCGCGGTATCGCAAGACGATCGAGAAGGTCGCAGACGCCGGATACACTGGCGTCGATTTCGCCTAACCGCCGTGTAGCGCTACCTGCGTTGTTGTCGCCCGGTTGGACAACGACGTAAATGGGCGGCCAACATCGACCGGTCGACCACGACGTAGCGCTGTTCCCCGGGCCGGAGAGCAACGAATCGTCAACGGACGCGCCACCCCCCAAGTAGTTGCAGGAGTTCCCATGTCTACGTTGGCCATTCCGCTCACTTTGAGCGATGTTGTTCCTGTTCGGCGGTGGCGCACCGCAACCCTCGTTTTCGGTGGTGCTCTGCTCACAACCGCCGCAGCACAGGTGCGCATCCCCCTCGGCTTCACCCCGGTACCCCTCACCGGCCAGACCTTCGCGGTGCTGCTCGTCGGCGCCACGCTCGGTGCCCGTCGTGCTGCCGCCAGTCAGACGCTCTACTGGGTGATGGCGCTCATCGGCCTTCCGGTTCTGTCGAACGGGCAAGGAGGTTGGAGCGTTGCTACGGGGGCGACTGCCGGCTACGTCGTCGGATTCATCGCTGCCGCGGCACTCGTCGGCTATCTGTCCGAGCGCGGTCAGGATCGCTCCCTCGCCACCTCGATCCCGCAGATGCTGCTCGGTTCAGTCGTCATCTACGTGACGGGCGTGTCGTGGCTGGCGCACTCGTTGAACGTGCCGTTCTACAGCAAGACCGGCAAGGACGCCTTCACCTATGGTCTTACGCCGTTCATCGTCGGAGACCTGCTGAAGATGCTGCTCGCCGCGGCGATCACACCTGCTGCTTGGGCACTCGTGTCGCGCCGCACCCGCAACGATGGGGCCTAGCGGCCCTGCTCGCCTGCGTGCAGCATTCGCCCGGGCCGTGCTTCGGTGAGCACGCCACCCTGCTGGGTGATCTCGCCGGATACCACCGTGGCCCGGTAGCCACCCTCGGGGCGTGAGAAGCGCTTGTAGCCGCCCGGCACGTCCATCACGATCTTCTCGGTGTCGTAGTGGAGTTCGTCGAGGTTGAAGATCGTCAGGTCGCCGGCGAGGCCGGGTGCGATGAGCCCCCGGTCGGTGATGCCCATCGCCTCGGCGTTCAGACCGGTGAGCTTGCGGACGCCCTGCTCGATCGTGAGGTCGTGACGTTCGCGGACGTGACGCTGCAGGAACAGGGTCGTGTCACCCGCACCGCAGAACAGCAGCAGGTGCGCACCGGCATCGCTGGCTCCGAGCAGGACATCGTCGGCGGCGAGCAGGGATCCGAGGAAGTCGCGGTCCTCGTCGGCTGATCCGGGAACTACGAGGTTTGGTTCGAGGTCGCAGTCGAGGATCCACTGCGCGAGCACGTCGGAGGGATGACCGCCGCGAGCCTCGAGCACCGACTCGAACAGCTTGCTCTCGAACTGCTTGAGGTGCGGCTGAAGGACCTCGCCGATAAGTAGCTTGCCCACGGCCTTGCGCGGGAACAGCACGAATACCGGGCTGTCCCACTCCTGGCGGGCCTTCTCGCGCCACGCCGGATCGGCGAGCATGGCTACTTTGTCCGCCCCTTGTGCCATGCACATCGAGGCCCACGAAGGCATTGCCCCGAACGACAGCGAGGAGCCGTCGAACACCATGCGGCTGTCGAACCCGGAGCGGGGCGATACCTGAGGCCAGAGTCTCCCACCGGCTGCGCGCACCGCACGCGTGTGGGCAAGCACCTCCTCGGCCATCGGACGGTTGCGCCGGCCGGCAACGAGGGGGGCATAGGTGTGCGGGACACCGAGCCCCTTGCACATCGCATCGACACGGTCGATGTCCTTGATGTAGGACTCGGCGCGCATGAAACGCGGCACGTACTGGAGGAGGCCGTAGCCGACCTCGTTCATCGCGATAGCGAGGTCGCGGTACTCCTCGGCCGAGGCAAGGCGGCTCGGGACGCGACGCCCCTTGCTGTCGCTGTCCACGAAGCTCAGCGAGACGCCGTAGGCCCCTGCCCGCATGCAATCGAGGGTGAGGTCGTAGATCCGCTGACGCTCCTCGTCGGTGGCGGCCCGCTCGAAGGACTCCTGACCCATGACCGCGAGCCGAATGTTGTTGTGCCCGACGAGCGGTGTGATGTTGCAGCTCGCGCCCAGATTGTTGAACACGTCGCGCTGCTCGGCCCATGACTCCCATGCCCACGGCACCGACTTCATGACGGCCGGGACCGGCACGTCCTCGATAAAGCAGAACATGTCGACGAGAGCATCCCTGCCGCCCGGCGCTACCGGTGCGAGCGAGACGGCGCAGTTGCCGGTGAGCACCGTTGTGACACCGTGCTGCGGCGACGGGTCCATTGTCTGGTCCCACCACATCGAGCCGTCGTAATGCGTGTGGATGTCGATGAAACCCGGTGCCACGATGGCCCCGTCTGCGTCGAGTTCCTGCTCGCCCTCGGGCCGCAGGTTCTCGCCCACCTCGGCGATCTTGCCGTTGCGAACACGGACGTCACCACGTCGTGCCGGGGCACCGGTCCCGTCAATGATTGTCCCACCGCGAACCAGCAGATCGCCCATGTGCTCCGTCTCCCCGTCTCCGTACGTGTGTATTCAGTGTCTCACCGATGCAAGGGGCTCACAAACCCCGAGTGGCTCAGCGGTTGACGTTAACGACCCAACGCCCGGCGACGTGGCCCTGCAGGATCGCCTCCGCAGCATCGGGGAGTTCGGCAAGGCCGATCTCGGTGGTCATCGCGTCCAGCATGGCGAGATCCATCGTGCTCGCGGCCCGCTGCCACACCTCCTGGCGACCCTCGATCGGCCGCATCACAGAGTCGATGCCAAACAGATTGTTGCCGCGCAGCAGGAAGGGGATGACCGTGCTCGTGATCTTGTCGCCCCCGGCGAGTCCGCAGGCCGCAACACCCGCCCCGTATTTCAGTTCGGCAAGCACGTGCGAGAGCGTGGAGCCGCCCACGGCGTCC
Source organism: Actinomycetota bacterium (assembly GCA_009701715.1). Classification (GTDB taxonomy): domain Bacteria; phylum Actinomycetota; class Acidimicrobiia; order Acidimicrobiales; family Ilumatobacteraceae; genus WLJO01. Next base: position 98,888 of record WLJO01000001.1, on the reverse strand, counting down.
ACCACACCGGCCCAACGCTCGGTGAGCAGCGGGCGCTCGGGGACGTCCGCGATGGTGTCACGCTCGATCACGTCGCTCGCGCCGAAGCGAATGAGGTCGTCCCGGCGCTCGGCAGCCCGTCCCGTCGACGCAACGACTTCGTAGCCGAGGCGTGCGAGCAGGTGCACGGCGGTGCTGCCGACGCCTCCTGACGCGCCAGTGACGAGCACCGGTCCGTGGCTGGGGCGCAGGCCGGCCTGCTCAAGCTGGTCGATGGCGAGCATTGCCGTGAAGCCGGCGGTGCCGATGGCCATCACTTGTCGGGTGGTGACGCCAGAAGGCACCTCGCAGAGCCACTCGCCCTTGACGCGCGCCTTCGTGGCGTAGCCGCCCCACCAGATCTCGCCGACCCGGAAGCCGGTGAGGACGACGCGCTGGCCGGCGCGCCAGCGCGCGGACGCCGAATCGGTGACGGTGCCGGCAAGGTCGATGCCGCCGACGTGCGGGTACTCCTTCACGAGGCGCCCGCGTCCGGTCAGCACAAGGCCGTCCTTGTAGTTGAGCGACGAGTAGTCGACCGCAACGGTGACGTCCCCGTCGGGCAGGCGGGAGTCATCGAGCTCGACGACCTCGTGACTGATCGTCTTGTCGGTCTGACTGCTGAGCAGTGCGCGCAAGGTCATGATGGGTTGTCTCCTCGGGAGGGGGGGGGGGTTATTCGGCGTTGCTGGTGATATCGGCGCCGGGGCGCCACTCGTGCTGCCGCCGGCGGCAGCAACAGTTCGGGGGAGTCGATTGTCTCTCACCTCGACGAGTGGTGCTCGCCGACCCAGCGCTCGTCATAACCGTGGTCGGCGAGCTGCTGAGAAAGGTCGATGTCGCAACGGAACGGCAGTGTGGGTGACTCGCCGAGCGGGTGGTGCGGCGCGGCGAAGGCGCCGAAGCGGAGGCGTTCCATGTCCGGAACCTAGTCTGTGACCGGGATCGAGCGGGGAGTCAACCATGCGTGTCGTCGGGGCAAAAGAATTTGGTGGGCCGGGGGCACTCCGGGTGTTCGAGGTAGCCGAACCGCATGCCGGGCCGGGCGAGGTCCGTATCAACGTTCGGGCGGCGGCCGTGAATCCCACGGACACCTACACGCGCAACGGTTCGCGAGCGGGCGTGCCCCACAGCGACATCCCGCACGTGCCGGGGATGGACGTTGCTGGCCTGGTCGACGAGATCGGCGACGGTGTCACGACGGTCAGTATTGGAGACGACGTGATGGCGATGGTCATTCCGTCCGAGGGCTATGGCGGGTACTCCGAGTACGTCGTGGTGCCACAGCGGTCCGTCACCCGGATGCCGCGCGGGACCTCCTACGCCGAGGCGTCCACCCTGCCGATGAACGCGCTGACGGCGCGCCTGTCGCTGGACCTCCTCGGGCTCGCGCCCGGCGACACGCTGGCGGTCACAGGCGCTGCAGGCACCTATGGCGCGTACGTCGTCGAACTGGCGAAGGCGGACGGCCTGCGCGTGATCGCAGACTCCTCCGAGGCCGACGAGGCCCTCGTGCGGTCACTCGGCGCCGACGTCATCGTGCGCCGTGGGCCCGAGGTCGCCCAGCGCATCCTCGAGCACGCTCCCGGCGGGGTTCATGGTCTGGCCGACGGTTCGGTGCAGAACGAGGTGGCCACACCAGCGGTCCGCAGCGGCGGGGGATTCGCAACCGTGCGCGGCTGGTCGGGCAACGAGAACCCCGACGTCACGGTGCACCACGTGTGGGTTCGTTCGTACGTGGAGGAGTGGGAGAAACTCGACCGGTTGCGTCAGCTTGTCGAGTCCGGAGCCGTATCGCTGCGTGTGGCCGGCACGTTCCCCGCTGCCGAGGCCTCCGAGGCACATCGACTCCTCGAGCGCGGCGGCACTCGCGGCCGCTTCGTGATCGAGTTCTAGATCCGCTCGACGGGCGGCTTCGGGCTCGAGTCCCACACCACCCGGAAGATGTCGGGACGCGAGTAGTTGCCGACACCGTTGGACCACCACTTCACGTCAATGAGGTCCGGCACGTTGATGGTTCCGGTGACGATGGTCTCCACGTCGAACACGGGCTCGGTGACGTACACCGCGCCAGGGGCCACGATTGAGCTGCCACCGTGTGCCTCCCACGCGTTGGGGTGGTTCCCAAAGGGTGTTCCGGCAGGGAGCAGTTCCCTGCTCATCACCTCACGCGCCGAGATGACGAAGCAGGCGTTCTCCATCGAGAGACTGCGGATCACCGAGTCGACGATCGGGTCCATGAACCGGTAGCCGGGCCACACGGCGATGTGAACCTGTACGCCGAGGTCGCAGCAGATGTAGCGCGCCGGCGCCATGAGATGCTCGTAGCAGATCATCCCGCCAAGGCGGCCGAGAGGTGTGTCGTATGCAGCGAGGTCCGAGCCGTCCCAGTTGGTCCACACGAGTTTCTCGGTGATCGTTGCGACCATCTTGCGGTGTTTGCCGAGCAGCGAGCCGTCGGGGCCGATGAACGCAATGGTGTTGTAGACGGCCTGATGGATCGGGTTGCGCTCGTTGAGGCCCATCACGACGTAGACACCGTGGTCCGCAGCGCACGCGCGGATGGCCTGCATCTCGGGCCCGTCAATCACGACCGCCTGGTCGACGAAGTCCCGGTAGATACGGCGGTACTCGGCTCCCGGGCCGAGGCCCTCGAAGTACGGGTATCCGGTGAGCCACGCCTCCGGGAACACGACCAGTCGGGCCCCGTGCTGCGTAGCGGCCTCGGCGATGGCCTCACAGGCGCGTGCAGTGCCCCGGGCCGCATCGTTGACGGAGGGGGACCACTGCACGACGGCAGCGGTGAACGGATCGGGGAACGACCTCATGCGCGACAGCATCGCACGACGTTGCCTTGACGGTCCATGCGCAGCACGCGTCGCGCTGCGCACGGACCAACGGCGGTGGGGCCCTCAGCGTGTCAGTGCGTCAGCGGGAGCCACGCGAAGCGCCGCGCTGGTTCTGGGAACCGCTGTGCTGACCCTGCGAGGAGCCGCCGCGACGGGGCTGGCCCGAACCGGAGGGGGCCCCGGTGCGCTGCTGGGCCTGGCCACCGGGGCGACCGGACTGCTGCCCACGCGCCGACGACGGCTTGCGTGTGCTCGACCTGGTGGGGGCCGGCGGTGCCTCGTACGTGACGGTCCGTGTCGACGGCGGCGCGGGCGGACCGGTGAGCTCCGAGATGAGCGGGTGGCCCGGCGCGACCTGGGTGATCTTCGGTCGGATCCCCGCACGGCGGGTGAGCGTGTCAACGTCCCGGCGCTGGTCCGGGGTGACGACGGTGACGACGATTCCCGACGCACCGGCGCGGGCGGTACGACCCGAGCGGTGGAGGAACGCCTTGTGCTCCTCCGGCGGGTCCACGTGCACCACGAGTGCGATGTCGTCCACGTGGATGCCGCGGGCGGCGATGTCGGTTGCGACGAGCACCCGGGCCTCGCCCGAGGTGAACAGGTCGAGGTTGCGGGTGCGGGCATTCTGCGACAGGTTGCCGTGCAGTTCCACGCTGAAGATGCCGCTCTTGGTTAGCTGCTGGGCAAGCTTCTTCGCTCCGTGCTTGGTGCGGGTGAACAGCAGGCTGCGGTCCATGCCGGACGCGAGGTCGCGCACGAGGGTGCCCTTGTCCGCAGCGGTCACCATCAGCTGGTGGTGTTCCATGTCCGGTACCGGCGACTCGGCGGAATCGACCGAGTGGGTGACCGGGTTGTGGAGGTAACGCTTGACGAGTACATCCACGCCGTTGTCGAGCGTGGCCGAGAACAGCAGGCGCTGGCCGTCCTTGGGTGTCTGGTCCATGAGGCGCTTCACCGACGGGAGGAAGCCGAGGTCAGCCATGTGGTCGGCCTCGTCGAGCACGGTGACGAGCACCTTGTCGAGGCGGCACTGGCGCTGCTGGATGAGGTCCTCGAGGCGACCGGGGCAGGCAACCACGATGTCCACACCGCGGCCGAGTGCCTTGATCTGCGGGGCCGCGCTCACGCCGCCGTGGATGACCGAGACGTGCAGCCCGAGCGCAGTGGCGAGCGGGACGAGGGCCTCGGCGACCTGGGCTGCGAGCTCACGGGTGGGCACGAGGATGAGGCCACGCGGGCTCTTCGGCTGGCGATCAGCGCGGCTTGCGGCGATGGCCATGACGGTCGGCACGGCGAAGGCGATGGTCTTGCCACTGCCGGTACGGCCACGGCCGATGACGTCCCTGCCTGCGAGCGAATCGGGAAGCGTTGCGGTCTGAATGGGGAATGCCGAGGTGATGCCACGGCTGTTGAGGGACTGCACGACACGCTCGGCAACACCGAGTTGGTCGAACGAAACGACGTCATCGCTCACTGCGGGCGTGGCAGGGCGAAGTGCATCAAGGGTGGGGGACAACGTGGGGGGTTTCCTTTATGTATGTAGGGGTGGCCGAAAATGCTTGGACCCCTACTGGAGGAAACCTCGCCGGTTCACAATGACCGACGGTGCACAATTGACCGAGAGCGGCGCCGAATGCGCGCTCACGGAACCAGTATGCCCCGGGAAACGGCAAAAGCGTGGCGCGGCCTCAGACGGCGTCGTCGGCGCCACAGTTGGCGATCGCGTACCGCGGGTCGCGGTTCGGGTCGCCAATGGCATTCAATGAACCGCGGAAAGCGGACAGCGCTCGGTGGCGCTGGGGCTCGCTCAGCTCCGCGTCGAGGATCCGCTGGACCGACGGTGCGAGGTCGCCGAACGTTGAGGTGATCTCGTACGCGATCTCCTCGCTCGGTGTGCGCGGCTCCTGGGGGGCGGACTTCGATCTCGACGACTTCTTGGTCGGCTTGCTGGCGGTGGTCATGGGGTCCTCGTCACTCTCGGATTCATCAGGTTCGTGCTGCTTCAGGCCGCGAGCGGGCGGCGGCCCATGTCCATGAGCCAGCGCGTGTGTGAGCACAACGCTGCCCAGACCCCCGGGTGGAGGCGGACGCTAATGCCCGCATCGTTGCACAGGGCGTGGAAGCGGCGGGCGACCAGCGGATAAACGGTGTGGGGCAGGCGGGGTGCCATGTGGTGCTCGATCTGGTGGTCGAGCCCGCCGACCATCCAGCGGAAGGCGTGGCCGAACACCGGCATCGGGGAAGCAATATCCACGGTGGTCAGCAACTGGTGCTCGAGGAAGTCGGCGCCACGGCGTCCCGCGCCCTCGTCGGGGAAGCCGGCGATGTCCACGCAGTGGGCCAGTTGGAAGACCACGGCAAGCGCGAAGCCGACGAGCCACGAGCAGGTGACGTAGAACAGCACGACTTTCCACCACGGGTTGAAGAGCATGGGAACGACGACGGCCCAGCTGATGTGGACGAACTTGCCGACGACGAGGCGCACGACGGTGGAGCGACGCATGTCTGCAGGCAGGGGCTGCTTGCCGATGCGATTGTCCACGAGGTTGCGCACGTCGCCGAAGATCACGTTCTTCAGCGCGAAGAATCCGTAGAGGAACCAGAGGTAGACGTGCTGCCACTGGTGCCACGGGCGCCACTGCTGACACGGTGCGAGGCGGGCGAAGGGCTCTTGGGCGATATCGCTGTCGAAGGCGTCCACGTTGGTGTTGCCGTGGTGCAGGCGGTTGTGCTTGAAGCGCCACAGCCACGAGCTAGCGCCCAGGAAGTCGGCAGAACACGATGCGACACGGTTGATCCAGCGGCGGCTCGAGAACGCGCCGTGGTTGGCGTCGTGCATGATGCTCGTGCCGGTTGCGACGAGCGCCGCAACGAGGGCGGCGGCTGCCGGGACCCGTGCCCAGAGCGCGAAGTCGGCGATCACGAGCACCCAATAGGAGGCTGCGATCGTGATGACGATTGAGGCGGCCTTGGCCTGCAGGCGAAGGCGGCCCCGGCGAATCTCCTGCTCGGACGGCAGTGAGGCCTGCCAGAGGGCTGCCAGGATGGACGCAGACGTGCCGGGCACAGCCTCGACGGTCTCGATGGTGGTCATTGCTCTCCTGAAATCAGGCGTCAGTAGAGAGCGGGACCACACCGGGGGGTAATGGCCAGTCCTGCACCAAGGCATCTGCGGGAAACCTACACCGGTCCCAACCCAAAGCGGGGTCGCCCGCAAGCGAATACGGGAGGTTCGTTGCGGGAGCCAGCGACACAGCGATCGCGGGGCGAAGTTCTTCGTCGTCCCGGGGGCCGGCCGCGAATTTTCTTGGCGACTTCTGAGGAAGTTTTGTGCGGTTGCCGAGGATTAGGCGCACATTGCTCGTAAGGTCGGTCAACGAGTCGACCACGAGGGTCTGCTCGAAAAAGAGAGTAGATACCAAAATGCAAGGCACCGTAAAGTTCTTCAACAGCGAGAAGGGCTACGGCTTCATCTCACGTGACGGTGGGTCGGACGTATTCGTCCACCACACCAACATCCTTGGCACGGGGTACAAGTCCCTGGCCGAGGGGCAGAAGGTGGAGTTCGACGTCGGCCCCGGCCGCAAGGGCGATGAGGCCCTGAACGTAAAAGCACTCTGACGCTCAGTTCGAACAGGTGCCGCCGGCCCATTGGGTCGGCGGCTCTTGTCGTTTTGGGGCACGGTTTTCGGGCGCGGCTCCTGCCCGTGATGCCCAGAGCGGCAAAGCCGGTAATCCCGGATGGTCAGGGCCGCAGTCCCACGAGCCCGGGATTCACCGACGGCGACAGTTCGGCAACGGTGTTCACCCCGAGCAATTGCATGGAGCGGCGCACGTCCTGTGCGAGCAGGTCGAAGGCCCGCTGTACACCCGCCTCGCCTCCGGCCATCAGGCCGTAGAGGTAGGCGCGTCCGACGAGAACACCCCTCGCCCCGAGCGCCATCGCCGCCACCACGTCGGCACCGCTGCGCACGCCGCCGTCCACGAGCACCTCGGTGCGGCCGCCCACGGCAGCAACCACGTCAGGCAGCAGGTCCAGCGTGGCAACGGCCCGGTCCAGCTGGCGGCCACCGTGATTGGACACGACGATCCCCTCGACGCCGAGATCCGCGCAGCGGATGGCGTCGTCGACGCGCTGCACCCCTTTCACCACCACCTTGCCCTGCCAGACCTCGCGAAACCAGGCAACGTCCTCGTAGCCGACGGAGGAGTCGAACGCAGCCGCGGAGGTGGTGCCGAGCTGCACCGTGGTCATCGGCAGACCGTCACCGGTTCCCATCGTCTCGAAGTTCGGCGGGGGTGTGGTGAGAAAGTCGAATAGCCACGCCGGGTGCATCGCTCCGTTGAGGAACGTGCGCCAGGTGAGCGACGGCGGGATGGAGATTCCGGACCGTGCATCGCGCAGTCGGGCACCACTCACCGGCACGTCAACCGTGAGCATCAGCACGTCGAAGCCGTGGCGTCGGGCGCGCTGCAGCATCTCGCGGCTGCGCTCGCGGTCCTTCACGACGTACAGCTGGAACCAGCGCCTGCCGTCACCCGAGGCATGGGCAACGTCCTCGATCGTGGTCGTGCCCACCGTGGAGAGCGCGTACGGGATTCCGTTGCGCGCCGCCACCCGGGCAACAGCGGCTTCGCCTTCGGTGTGCATCATGCGCGTGAACCCCGTTGGCCCGAACGCGAACGGCATGGATGACGGCAGGCCGAGGATGGTGGTCTCGGTATCCACCGTCTCCACATCACGCAGCACCCTTGGGTGGAACTCCACGCGCCCGAATGCCTCCGCGTTGCGCGCCTTGGTCACCTCGCCGCTCGCGGCCCCGTCGACGTAGTCGAACACCGCCTTGGGTGCACGCCGGTATGCGAGGCGCGACAGGTCCGCAATGTCTGCGGCACCATCGAGCCTGCGCTGAAGTCGCGACGAGCCGGTGCGGCGCTGGAGGAGTGGGGCGAACGTGCTCCAGCGGGGGACGGTGCGGTTCGTCATGGCCTGACGCTAGCCCTGCCCGGCTGCGGGCGAGAGGGGGGCGCACCCAGCCCGTAGGTGCTTCACTGGCACCATGACTGCAGCAGGGGAAACCCGGATCGACCGTCTTACCTTCGTGTACGACGCCGACGGCACCGTTGTGGGCGAGCTGAGATACTGGTTCGGGACGCTGCTTGGGGCGCCGCACTGCACGCTGTGCGACGTCACCCACAGTCGCTGGCGCCGCAAGCCCTCGTTCCGGGCGTGCGCCGATCGCGTCGGCCTCTCGATCGAGTACCTGCATCGTGACGATCTCGATGATGGGCTGCGGTCGATCGCAGGCCCGCTCCCCGTGGTGATCGGCCACTCGGGGCGCGATCGGGTCCGGTTGCTCGGACCGGAGGATCTCCGTGACCTACACGGTGATGTTGGTTCGTTTGAGGCAATCCTGCGTTCGGCCATCGCGAAGGCGGAACACGCGTCGGGCTAGCCCGAGAAGTTCTGCACAGGACCAAACCGGACCGCCGCGGCGGACGTGTCTTCCACAGACACGAACCTGGGGCCACCCGCATCGCGGGCCGGTCAACAGACAGAGGGGTTTACACATGGCACGAACATTGAGGTTTCGCAAGGGGGCCGGGGCGCTCGGGGCACTGGTTGCTCTCGCCGCGCCGATGCTGGTTACCGGGGCCGCGCACGCACTGACACTGCCTGCGGTTGATCCGGTACCCACGTCGATCACCCTCCCGCTCTTCGGTGCTCCGCTCACGGTGGACGTCACTACTGATGCAACGGGATCACTGACGAACGTGGCGGTGAACCCGGCAGACGGGCTGACCGCAATCGCTCTGAAGCCGAACCGTGTGGTGTTCGAGAACGCTGCAGGAACCGGCACCGTCACCGTCACCAATCGGAACGGGCGTCAGTCCGTCACCGTGCGCGCCGGGAGCCTCGCGGACGTCAGCGGCGCAGGCCACTGGAGCGGTGACCTCTTCGGCACGGGGAGTGCCACGTCGGTCGACTTCACGGTGTCGGCAAAGGGCGATGGATCGCCCGACATCACCGGGGTGACCACCAGCGACGCCACTGCCGAGATCGGTGCCACTCAATACTCGAGCGACGATGGCGAACAGGGGGCCAAGACAGTCATCAAGTTCGTCTCCGGAGCCGAGTCCCGCACAGTGGGGATTCGGGTCGAGGTGTCCAACGAGGACGGCGTGCAGCAGGCATCGTTGCGGGTCACGCTCGGCCGGACCCGCGGCGTGGCCCAACCGGCTGCTGATGTAGCCGGCCCGCATGCGTGGGACGGCCAACTCTGCAACGGCACCCCCGCCCACATCGACTACGTCGTCGGTCTCGACGGGACCATCTCGGGCGTGAGCGCTACGCCAGCCCCCGATTCGGTCCGCGGTGGCGACCACAGCACCCAGGTCCGGTTCGCAACCGGGGAGCGGGTACACCTGCGTGCCGAGCTGGAGGGTGGACTGATCACGCTCGATGTCTCGGAATCCTTCCGCTGCGCAACGGTGCCGGGCACGAATGCCGATGTGGCGCTCGAGGCCGGTGACGACCACGGCCGTGATGGTGGCGGCGAGGACGACGACCACTCGACGGGCCCGCGCGGCAACAGCGGGAGCGAGGGCGAGCACGAGGACGGCCAGGAGCACGAGGACGAGCAGGAGCACGAGGACGAGGAGGGCTCAGGGTCCGGTCGTGACTCCGGCCCCCGTGGGGAGAGTGGCCGTAGCCGTGGCAACGATGACTGACCGCCGCGGTCGCCTGATTGCTGCGGCTGCAGCAGGCCTCCTGACGGTTGCGCTCGGTGCCTGTGGTGGGGGTTCCCAGGCCGCACCCACCACCACTGAGCCGTCGGTCACCAGCACCTCGGCTGCGGGTGAGCCCGTTGCCACCCAGGCGCCCACGGCAGCCGACGCCGATGCACTGGGCAAGGCCCTCGAGCAACTCGGCACGAGCTACCACTTCACGACGACGGCCGAAGTCAACGGTGTCCGGGTGCTCTCCGCGGAGGGCGACCGTGTCGGCACCGGGGCCCGGATCACCCTCACCTCTGACGCTGGTCTGGTTTCCTACGTGATCACGGAGGCGGGAAGTTGGGCCAAGCCGGAGAACGGGGACTGGGCCGAACTCGACATCCCGCCAGCCAGTGCGGACCCGATCAGCGCACTCGCCCGGCCATCGGTCGTTGCGAAGGTGCCGAACCCGGTTGAGGGCGTGGAGTACGCCGCTGTCGTGTCGCTCGCAGACCTCGGCGTGGCCGGTACGGGCACGGCAACGCTTGTCGTGACGCTCGTGGACGGCCGGATCACCAAGGTCACGTACACCACGACGGAATCGGGCCAGGTTGCCCAGGTGTCGTCCGTGCTCGGCGTCGTCAAGGACCCGGGAGCGGTCGTCGCACCCATCTGACAACCCGACTCGCAGGTAGCGCCTAGAGTCCGTGCCATGCTCCTCGCACATGAGGTACTTGGCTCTGGTCCGCTGACGGTTGTGATCCACGGGATCACCGAGTCCCGCAAGATCACGCGACCGCTCACCGAGGCACTCGCTGCCAACCGCACCGTGCTCGCCGTGGACCTCCGGGGCCACGGCGAGTCCGCGCTTGGCGACACGTACCGCATGGAGGAGGCGGCCACCGACATCCACGAAACCCTGTTGGCCACCGGGTTCACCGATGCGGACCTCCCCCTGATCATCGGCCACTCCCTCGGTGGCGTGGTCGCCACCGCATACGGCGCCCTGTTCCCCACACGTGGCGTAATCAACATCGATCAGGTACTGACTCTCGGGGGCTTCAAGGCGAACCTCGAGGCTGTCGAACCGATGTTGCGAGGACCTGATGAGGGCTTCCAGCAGGTGATGCTGGCCCTCTTCGACCCGCTGTACGGCGCCCTCGGGCTGCCGGATCGGCAGCGGCTCGAGGCCCTCCGCCGCCCCGTGCAGTCGGTGGTGCTCGGCTACTGGGCGGTGATCTTCGAGCAATCCGTCGAGACGATCAACGAACAGCTCGGGCAGTTCGCGTCCCGAATTCAGGTGCCATACCTCGCCCTGTTCGGCTCGGACCCCGGACCCTCGTACGCCGACTGGTTGGCCTCGTACTGCTCTGTCGCATCGACTGAGGTGTGGGCCGACCACGGCCACTACCCCCATCTGGTCGATCTCCCTCGGTTCGTGAACCGGGTGAACGCCTTCGACCCGGTCTGAGACTCGCCCGGTGGCGGCATCCCGACGTACGCTGACCAAAACGGGGAATCGAGCCTGCGTGTGGCGGGCACAGGAGGATTCATCATGCCGAACGCGATCAACATCGATCCGGTGACGGGGCTGAAGACTTTCAACACCCGCGCCGCGAAGGCCACGGAACGTATCCAGGGCAAGGGTTACGCCGTGATCAACGACGAGTCGCTCAAGGCGATGCCGGAACAGCCTGCCGGCGCCCGGTTCGACGCGGACGAGCAGGCCAAGTATCAGGCGTTCAAGGAGGCCCGCCGTGGCGCGGCCGAGTACATGGCGATGGAGGGCGAGTTCGCGAAGTACCTCGAGGACGTGTACTCCGCGCCGCCGGTGGAGCGCGACGCTCTCACCGACTCGTGCGAGATCCTCGTGGTCGGCGCCGGCTTCGCGGGACTGTTGCTCTGGCACCGCCTGCGCGAGGCCGGTTTCACCGATGTCCGGTTCTGTGAGAAGGGTGGCGACGTTGGGGGCACCTGGTACTGGAACCGATATCCGGGCGTTGCCTGCGACGTCGAGTCGTACAGCTATTTCCCGTTGCTCGAGGAGATGGGCTACTTCCCGAGCATGAAGTTCGCCTCGGGCTTCGAGATCCTTGAGTACTGCCAGGCGATGGCCACCAAGTTCGGGTTCTACGACCACTGCCTATTTCACACGACAGTGGAGCGCACCGACTGGGACGAGGACTCGGCAACGTGGACCGTCCGCACCAACCGCGGTGACGCCGTGCGGGCGAAGTACGTCATCCTCGCCAACGGCATCCTCACGACCCCCAAGCTTGCCCGAATCGACGGCATGGAGAAGTTCCGCGGCGAGACCTTCCACACGTCACGTTGGAACTATCACGTGGACCTCGAGGGCAAGCGCATCGGCATCATCGGCACCGGCGCAACAGCCGTACAGGTGATCCCGGAGCTCGCGAAGGTTGCTGGGCACCTGTACGTCTTCCAGCGCACGCCATCCACGATCGATGTGCGTGACCAGCGCGCCACCACCGAGGAGCAGGTGGAGGAGTGGTCCCACGAGCCCGGCTGGGCTCGCGCCCGGCGCGAACGTTTCGCGCGCATCTCGTCGGGCCGCACGGCCATCCAGGGTAACGACGACTACCTGGCCGGCAAGGTGCAGGACTTCAAGGAGCGCAAGGAGTACGAGCGGAAGCTGACGCCCGAGGAGCTTCTCCAGAAGCAACTCGAGACCAACTTTCGCATCATGGAACAAGTTCGTGCGCGCGTCGACGCGATCGTGACGGACCCGATTACTGCTGCAGCCCTGAAGCCGTACTACCCGTACGGCTGCAAGCGGCCAACGTTCCACGACGAGTACCTCCCGTGCTTCAACCAGCCGAACGTGACGCTTGTGGACGTTGCCCCGATGGGGGTCAAGGAGATCAACGAGGGCGGTGTGGTGCACGACGGCACCCAGTACGACCTGGACGTGCTCATCTACGCGACAGGCTTCCAGTGGATGGCAACCTCGACGTTCAACATGATCACTGGGCGGGGTGGGCAGACCCTCAGCCAGAAGTGGAAGGACCGGGGCACACGCACGTTCCTCGGCCTGCACAGCAACGGCTTCCCGAACCTGTTCATCATGACCGGCCCGCAGGGCGGTGGCGGCACCTTCAACTTCACGGACGCCATCGAGGCGCACGTGAGCTACGCCGTCTGGATGCTCACCACCATGCGCGACCGTGAACTGTCCACCGTGGACGTCACCGAGGAGTCAGAGGAGCGTTACGCCGAGCACTGCCGCGACGCGGACATCGCCACGGCCCCGCTGCGCGACTGCCTCAGCTACTACAACGGTCACGGCGACGCCGAGCCGGGGAGCCTGTCGTACTACGGCGGGAACCAGTGGCACCGCATCCGTAAGAGTGCCCAGGAAAGTCTGGACCCGTACCTGTTCGAGCCGCTGCGCACCACGAGTTAGGTCGGGCCACCCGGCCTGGTCGTTAGGGGGCAGTGCCCCCAACCGGACGGCCCGGGTTCGCGGCCCGAGCAGCGGCCGGTCAGCGCTGGGTGCCGACCTTGAGGTCCTTGAACGGCATGTCCTTGTCGACCATGGGCTCACGCGGCAGGCCGAGCACACGGTCGCCAATGATGTTCTTCTGGATCTCGTCCGTGCCGCCTGCGATGTTGGCCGAGAAGCTCGTGAGCATGATGGTGCCCCACAGCTCGGCCTTGTCGCCCTCGGTGTTGGCCACGAGGTCCGGGCCGAATACCTCGCCGATAACGGTGCGCAGCAGGCGGGAGATGATGGCGCCGTGCAGCTTGCCGAGCGAGCCGCCGGGACCGGGCGTGCGGCCGGCCTTCATCTCGGCGCGGGTGCGCATGGAGACGAGGGACTTGGTGGTCTCCTCGCTGTAGATCTTCATGAGCTGCTGGCGAAGGTTCGGGTCGTTGATGAGCCCGCGACGCTTGGCCTCCTCGATGAGGCGGTCCGCGTTCTGGTGGGTGACGCCGCTCGTGGAGCCGGTGCCGATGGCAACGCGCTCGTACATGAGCATCGCAGTGGCCTGGTTCCAGCCGTTGTTCAGCTCTCCCACGAGCCAGTCGGCCGGGATGCGTACGTCGGTGAAGAAGATCTCGTTGAAGTGCTTGCCGCCGTCGATCTGGTGGATCGGGCGCATGTCCACGCCCGGGAGGTTCATGTCCATGATGAACATTGAGATGCCGGCGTGCTTGGGCGCCTCAGGATTCGTGCGGGCGATGATGATGCCGTACTGCGAGTGGTGGGCGAGGGTGGTCCACACCTTCTGGCCGTTGATGATCCACTCGTCACCATCGCGCTCGGCCTTGGTCTGAAGGCTGGCGACGTCTGAGCCGGCGCCGGGCTCGGAGAACATCTGACACCACACCGTGCGGCCGGCGATGTTGTCGGGGAGGAAGCGCTTCTTCTGCTCCTCGCTGCCGAACTGGTTGAGTACCGGCAGGCACATGCCGTGGCTGATGGTGAGCTCGCCCGTCATGTCGGGGAAGTTCGCGTACTCCTCGCGCCAAATGAGGTCGTGCGCCTTGGTGAGGCCAGCACCGCCGTAGGCCTTTTCGTAAGTGAGGCCCGCGAGGTTCGCGTCCGCAAGAGCATTCTGGAACTCCTTGGCAGCAGCCATCATCGACGCACCACGGTCGTTGGCGCGCTCCGCACGGGACAGGCCCGTGGCGTGCTGCTGCAGGAAGTCACGGCACTTTTGGCGGAAGGCATCGGCGTCGGCTGCAGGCAGGCTGTCGTTGTCGCTCATTGGGGTCCCCTCAACGTAGTTAGTTGCAATGTAATCGGGTGACCGGGTGGCCGTGCGAGTCGGATCCAACCGCTGGCGGCGGTACCCGTGGCGCCCGGGCGGCGGGTCCGTTACGTTGGCGGTAACGACCGACTCGGGGGAGGTGGTGGGCGGGATGGATACCGATCTGGGCACCTTCAACCCCTTCGACCCGGCTGCGCTGCAGTGCCCGTTCCCGGCCTACGCCCGAATGCGCTCCGACGCCCCGGTCCTGCACCTTCCCGCACTGGGCATGTACCTCGTTACCCGCCACGACCTCGTGCTGCAGGTGCTGCGGGACACCGTCACCTACTCGTCGAGGTTCGTGGTAACCAACGTGCCGGGCAATCCCGAGTCCCGCAAGCGCCTGCTCGAGGTGTTCGAGCAGGGGTATCCCAGGGTGAGCACGATGTTGACCGCCGACCAGCCCGAGCACACCCGGTACCGCAGCCTTGTGGCCCGGGCATTCCACCCGCGGGCGATTGCCGAACTGGAGCCGGCCATCCGGTCGATCGCAAGCCGTCTGATCGACTCCTGGATCGACCGGGGCAGCATCGAGTTCGTGGAGGACTTCGCCGTGCCACTGCCTGTCGAGGTGATCGCCCGGGCGCTCAATGTTCCCGACAGCCGGCTCGCGGACTTCAAGCGGTGGTCGGATGACTCGGTGGCCGGTATCGGCACGAACGTGTCGATCGACGAGCGGGTGCGCGCGGAGATGGGCGTGAATGAGTTCCAGCGTTACTTCGCGGAGCAGATCGAGATGCGCCGCGCCGCGCCGCAGGACGACCTGCTCACCAACCTGCTGAACGCGCGTATCGACGACAACGACGCTGAGGTGCCCGACCGTCGGCCGCTCGACATGGCCGAGATGCTCAGCATTGTGCAGCAACTCCTCGTGGCCGGCAACGAGACCACCACCAAGATGCTCACCGAGATGATGCGGTTGCTTGGCGAGCACCCGGAGCAGTGGCAAATGCTGAAGGGCGACCCGGCCCGCATCGAGCGGATTGTGGAGGAAACCCTCCGGCTGTCCACGCCAACACAAGGCATGTTCCGCGTGGTGACCACCGATACCGAGCTCGGCGGCTGTCCGCTCCCGAAGGGTTCGCGCATCGTCGTGGTGTTCGCCTCCGCCAATCGGGACGAGCGCCTGTTCGCGGACCCAGACGGGTTCGATCCCGACCGGGAGCACCTCAGGGATCACCTCGCCTTCGGCAAGGGCATCCACTTCTGTATCGGTGCGAACCTCTCACGGCTGGAGGGCAGGGTGGCACTCGAGGAACTGTCGAAGCGCATCGACAGTTTCACGCTTCCGGGTTCGAACACCTTCGAGTACTTCCCCAGCTTCATCTTGCGCGGCCTCACCCGGCTCGATGTCGACTTCGAACCGACAGCGAACCGTCAGTAGTCGACGCGCTTCAGGAAGCCACCGTCGACGGTGACGTTGGCACCGTTGATGTGCTTGGCCTTGTTGCTCGCGAGGAACGCAACGGCATTCGCCACGTCGAGCGGGTCGCCCATCTGCCCACCGGGGTGTGTCTTCAGGGTGGCCTCGAAGAACGGGGCCATGTGGGTCTTGATCATGTCCCACGCGCCGTTCTCGAAAAAGATCGGGCCGGGGGACACCACGTTGCAGCGGATGCCCTGTGCGCCGAGCACCTGTGCCTGGCCGAGCGTCCAGTTGGTCATGGCCGCCTTGAGCGCGCTGTAGCTACCCGAACCGGTGGCAAAGTGCTCGACGTTGGAGATGGTGCCGATGCTGATGAGCGTGCCGTTGGCGGCGGCGAGGTGCGCAGTGGCGGCCTCGGTTCCGTGCACGAGGGCCATGAGATCCACGTTGAAGTTGTTGATCCAGCCGTCGAGCTTCCGTGCCGGCATGGCGGAGGTGTTGTGCACGTAGATGTCGATGCCGCCGAGTTGCTCGGCCGACGACGCCACCCAGGCACGCAGTGCTTCGGCGTTGCCGACGTCCACGGACGCGCCCACCACCTTGCCCTTCTTCGACATCTCGGCAACTGCTGCAGTCACTTCGTCGGTGTTGCGTGCACAGATGGCCACTGAGGCGCCCTCGTCGAGCAGCACCTCAGCAATCGCGCGACCGATGCCCTTGGTGGAGCCGGTAACGAGTGCCTTCTTGCCCTTCAGCCCGAGATCCATGTTGTTCCCCCAATGATCAGCCGGTCACCCGGTCCCCGAGGAGACACTACTGAAACAGGCCGTGCGGCGACGAGGGTGGGGCCGTGCGGCGGTGGGTGGCGCACAAAGCGAAGGGGGCCGGCGCCTGCGCGCCGACCCCCTCGTGTTCTCAGAGAGCCCCTAGACTACACCGATGTCGAGAAGTAAATATCCTTCATGTAGCAGCTAGGACAACCGTTCGTCGTTATGCGAATTTTAACGGATGCCGAACCGCCATAGTCCGTGGATCCGGCACCCCAGCTCAGAGTTGCCGTGCCGGAGCCGTCAACGTAGTAGTCGGCTGCGGTTAAATCTCCACTTCCCGTGCCTTGGAATTTCAGGCTGAATGAGCCGGTCGGTGTCGCCGCTCCCCAGTCCGACGTAAACGAGAGCGTCGCGTTGAGTTTATACTTGCCGGCGTCACTCCCGATCTTCCAACTTCCTTCGTCGGTGGTGTAGCTGAACGACCCGTTCATCGTGAAGGTCGCACTGTCGTACTTGAAATACATCGAAGTGGTCTTGGTTGTTCCTCCGACGCTGTGGCTGAAGGTGAAGTCGAAGAGGAACTTCTGAAGTCCGTTACAGCCGATCTTCAGCTCAAACCCATTCAGGGCATATACCTTGGACTTCATCTTCAGGCTGCCCGTGGCGGACGTGTCGATGTAACCGCACCCAGACGAGTCCGCAAGGAAGGAACCACCGAACGCCACGTTCGACAGCGCGAAGTCTGCGTCGTTCGACGTCAACGTCGGCAACTTGGCATACAGCGATGCCTGAATGCCACCGGTGCTGCTGGCGCCCATGTCTGCATCGACCGACATGGTGCCAACCTTCGGTACCGTCCACTGACCGTAGAAGCTTGTCTTCGTTCCGCCGCTGTTGGTGATATCGCTCCCGACGGAATTCTTGCCGCATGTAGCGCTTGAGCCCGTCGGCACCATCGACACGCTGAGGTTCACCTGGTTGTAGGTAACGCCGAGCAGGGTCAGGTTTCCGATGTTCTGGGCGTAACAGAACCCCTTGGTTACCGAGTAGGTAAGTGTCAGGTCGAGACTCGTCGACCCGATGGTGGTCGAGAACTTGAGACCTGCGAAGCCAGCGGGAAGGGTGATCCCGCCCACCGTGCAGCCCGATGCCGACGCGCCCAACGCGAACTTTGAGGTCTTGATCACGCCACCGTTGAGGCTCAAGGTGGCGGCGCCCCCGCTCGGGTCTGTTCCGTCGAAGGTGTACGCGAAGCAGGTGTTGTCTACGCCAGCACTGACGATGACCGTGCTGACCATCCAGTCCGCATCTCCACAGGTGCTGGTGCTGCACTTGATGAACTGTTGCGTGGTGGCGCCGGTGGGGTTGAGGTACGTGCTCGTCGTATAACTCATCGTGGGCAACCCGTCGGAACCCCAGCCGATACTGCCGGTGAGGCTCCACAGGTTGAGTCCGTCGATGCCCATCCACTTCGTGGACAGGTACTGCGCCTGGCTGGGGCGAGCAAGCCTCGTGGCCGGCGTGAGCCCGTCGGTGGTGTCGCCCGCCGCCTTCGTGCCGAGGGCAGTCAGGGTGAGGGAGACACCGGTGCGCGAGAACTGGAGGGCGACACCCGCTGTCGCCGTAGACGTGTTCGGACTGGTTCCGAATGTGAGTTCCGACTGCCCGCCGATCGTCAGATTGCCCCAGCCGTCGACGTTGTCCCACCTGATGGTGGCATAGATCGAAGTCACCTTGACTGCAACCGGTGGCGAGTTGGTGATCGAAAAATTCACGGGAACCGAGCCGGTGACCGTGAAGCCTGTTGCCGAGAACGTTCCGCTGACGTTGACAAGGAAGTCTTCCGACGGCTTGCCGAGGGCGGCCATCACGACACCCGGGAGCGTACTGACGCCACCCATCGAGATGGTGCTTGGGAAGGTAGGTGTGGGCACGCCGCTAAACGAGACGGTAGCGATGCCACCGACACCGGTATACGTGCTGGGAAGGTTGGTCCAGGCAACACCCTTGACGTTGGTGTTCACCGTCGCGGAACTGTTGGCAGTAGTGCTTGCTTGATTCAGGTTCTTGGACTGGGCAAGGACGATGCCCTCCGGCGACCACTCGGCGCAGCCACTCGTTGCCTGGTCGCCGGTGATCGGCGTGGCGATCTGGAAGGTGCCACAGAACTCCACGTTCAGGCCGTTGGTGATGCTCGATAGATCGGGCATCACCAGGTCGCTGCTCGGCGCATTCGGATTGCTCTGGTGGGTAGCGGTCTTCCAGATGGTGAGCGTGGGGCTGTTGATCGTGATGCTGCTGGTTCCCATGCTGAACGAGAGCGCCGTCGGGTTTGAGGTCGTGGTCTGGAGCAGCGCCCATCCGTCGCCGAGGCGCACTGCGCCGGTGACGTTGAGGCTCGGCAGCCCGGTAACGACGAGTGTCCCGTTCGTGGACAGGTACGCAGCCCGATCATTGCCGCTTGGGCAACTCAGGCCGGCCGGGCAGGAGTTCGCGATCGTCGGCGTCGTGGTGAGCGTTGCGCCAGTTGCGAGCGTCCAAATCTTCGAGGCGCCGGTGAGCGTCCAAGTGGCGGTGCCGTTCACTACGGTGATCGAGCCGGTAAAGGTGCTCGGGTCGAGCGTGAGCCCGGCAGCAACTGTGGTTGTCGACGAAGCGCTCGTGGCCACATTGAGCGTGAAGTTTTTGCAGTCCGTGACCGACATGGACATGTTCAACTGAAGTTTCCTGCCAACGGTCACTACAGCGGTGCCCGAGTAGGGGGCAGACGTGCTGTCGACGACCACCGAGTTGACAACAAAGCCCGGGGCGAACGAGAAGGGGCCGGTGGGGATCACGTTGGTGCGAAGCAGTGCTCTGTTGAACTCAACGGCTCCGGCACCCTTGATCCTGTCGTACTGCGAAGTTGTCACGAGCCCGGACACCGGGGCCGCATCTAAACACGTGGAGGTGTAATCCTTCGCTGCAGCGCTTGGCACCGTGGTGGTCGTTGGGCCGATCAGCGTTCCCGAGCGACTGCCGCCGGCCGACGCGAGGATCGCGACAACGGCGCCGACCGCAACGAGGCCACCGACCACCGATCCGACGATTAGGTTCTTGCGCCGTTTGGCCTTTCGGTTCGAGGCAGTGCCCGGTGAACCGAGTGCCTCCCCGGGGATCCGTCCTTGATCACTCACGGTTGTTCCTTCTTTTTGGGCCATCACGCATGGCGCACGGTTCGCGTTCGCTGGCCGACCGAGCCTGCGGTACATGCGTACTGTGGGTGCAGTATATGCATACGATGGATGCAGTGAGCGCCTCCCGCCGCCCGATTCACCGCTGGCAGACCGTCCTTCCCACGCGACTGCGGGTGATGCTCCTGAGCAGGGACTACTCTCGCTCCGGTGCCGTTACTCGGGCGGACACGGACTCCTGACGGCTCATAAACCGATGGCTGAGCACACCGACAGCAACGAATCAGTGGCCCGGCCTCCACGGCCGCAGGTTCGGGCAGAGCAGGCTCGGGAATTGCTGGTTGAGGCGACGATCGCTCTGCTCCGGTCCCACCCGTTCGACGAGGTGACCACCCGTAGGGTTTCGGCGGCATCCGGGCTCAACGTAAGCGTCATCGTGCGCAATTTCGGCACGATGCACCGATTGCTCCGGGGGTGTTGCGAGCGACTGGTGCACGATGCTGTCGCCCGAACGGGTCAGATCGGGAACCCGGCGATCTTCCTCGACCCGGACATCGTGTTACGAAACCGATTGCTTGCCTGGATGCTTGGCGAGGGCTACGACCCCAGCGAGGACGGCATTGCTCAGCAGCAGATGATCGACCGTCTCGTCGAGCAATTCCGTTCCGTGAACCCGGTGAGCGAACAGGCGGCCAGAGTCTGGATGCTGTTCATCACGACGACACTGGCCGGGTACACGCTGTTCGGTGAATTGAGTGGCATCACCCCCGACGATTTCAACCACATCGTCCGGCTCGCTGTCGCCTTCCGAGAGCGCCTTCCCGAAATCGCCCTCGAACTCGGCCTCTAGGTTCCTAGCGGCGGAAACCGGTGAACTGGGTCTCGTCGTGGTTGCCCGGGTACCAGCGGATCGGCAGCACGTCCAAGAGTTCTACGTAGGCCATCGTGTTCATGTCCCACGAAATCCGCCCGGTTCGTCGGGTACGCAGGGTGGCGACGGTCTTCACCGTGTCGGCGAGCGGTTCGAGGAGTTGACGCGGCGCCATCCAACACGATCCGGCAAATCGCCAGTGGGCGCTGCGGTCGTTGATCGGTGATTTGTTCCAGATCCCGGGCAGCGTGATCGCATCGACAGGCAACTGCTCGAGAGCATCCACAAAGGCACGGAGCACCGACTCGGTGACGTTGCGCTGTTTCAGCACCGTGTATTCGATCCAAGCGAACACGTCAACATCCGGATGCTGCTCGGCCGCAAGACGCATCCACTCGTACCGCTGGAGCAGCACGATGTTCGAACGCGCAGCATCTTGAGGCTCCGCGTACCGGTCGGCCGGCGGACTCTCATCGGTGGGCAGCAGGTTGGGGTTCTCCTCGAGCAAGTGATGGGCCCAGCAGTCCGACAGTTCCCAACCCTCGTCGAAGGCATGGACTCGACCGTTGAGCGCCCCCTTCAGGCGGTTCCCGTAGTCACGCGCCTGGCCCTGCGTGAGGTGTCTCGCCGGAAACGCATTGTCAACGAACCCAGTAACCGCCATCACCCGGCGTGTCGCCGGCCGGCGTGCCAGCACGGTGAGACCGTGGTTGTTGCGGTAATGCGCACTGATGAACCACGACGGGCTCTCCTGCAGGAATTGGGCGACCGCCGGTTTCAGGCCCTGAGAGGTGCGGTCCTCACCGATCTCTCCGAAGACCTCGGTGTCGTGCAGAACGATGTACTTGTTGGTGAACGGGGCGAAGCGACGCAACTCGGCGAGCAGTTGTTCGTAAACGTGGAAGGTGTCGATGAAGGTGAGATCCACCTCGTGCAGGGCGACGTCGAGCGTGCTTGCCTGCACGAAACGAAAGTCTTTCCCGGCTTCTGCTGCGGCGAGTTCGGCTGTCTCGAAAGCGGTGCCGAAAACCGAGGGGTGAACGAGATCCACGGAGGTGAGCGAACGCAGCGACGACGCAAGGAAGGCCCACGTGGTTACCACTCGCTGAACACCCAATTCGAACGCGGACTCACATTCGTCGGCAAGTGCCCTCAGCGTAGGAAGGTGTTCGCGAATGCTCCAGGACTCCGCGAAGGTGGTCTGGCACCGGAGGTTGAACTGTTCGACAGCGATTGTCATCGTGGGTGGTCCAATCGTTTGATTGTCTTGGGTTCAGCCGTTGTTGGGGACAGCGGTCTGGCGCGTGTCGAGGTACTCCTCGAGGCGGGTGTTGCTGAACGAACCCTCAGGAGAAGGGAAGCGCCGGATCTCGGTGTACTGCAGGTTCTGGGCCCTGGTGTGTAGGAAGGCGAGCGTGAGGGCATTGTCCTCGGTACTCAGGTCTGCCATGGCCCGACCCTAGCCCTGCACGCCACGCCCCGACCGGGCTACGGTGCGACCAATGAAACCCGTAGGGGAAGGGGAACTCACCATGGCCACAGCAGCAGAAGTCGTCGGTATGAGCACGTCGAGGCTCAACCGCATCAATCCGGTAATGCAGGGGTACGTAGATCGCGGCACGCTCAGCGGCATCAACGTACGCATCAACCGGCACGGCGAGACCGTGTTCGACGCGCAGTACGGCAATCGTGATGCCGAGGCCGGCCTCCCGATGACGGCCGACACCATCTTCCGCATCTATTCGATGACCAAGCCCATCGTGAGCACGGCGCTCATGCTGCTTCTCGAGGAGGGAAAGTTCCGCCTCACCGACCCGGTGGCGGCGTACATCCCAGCGTTCGCCGCGACCAAGGTGATGGGCCCCGGAGGCACCCTCGTGGACCAGGCGCGCCCGATGCAGGTGCGCGACGTGCTCAGCCACACGAGCGGCCTCACCTACGACTTCCTGCCGGACTTCGAGAGCGGCGAGCTGTACCGCAAGGCGCGGCTGATGAACGACCCGAAGCGCACGCTCGAGAGCCTCATCGACGAGCTGGCAACCATCCCGCTCGCGTTCCAGCCCGGCACCCGTTGGCACTACAGCGTGGGCATCGACGTGGCCGCCCGCTTGGTGGAGGTGATCTCCGGCCAGCCCCTCGGCAAGTTCCTCCAGGACCGCATGTTCGGCCCGCTCGGCATGACCGACACCGGCTTCGGTGTTGCCGCGGCGAAGGTTTCCCGTCTCGCCGCAATGTACGGACACCCGGACCTCTGCGCGCAGGATCAGACGCTGCTGAAGATCTTCTCCCCGGGTTCGATGGGGGTGTATGCCCGCCACGACGTGTCGGACACCTACCCCACCGACATCCCCGACCTGTTCGTGCGCGGTGGGCACGGCCTGTTCTCCACGATCGGTGACTACACGCGTTTCGGGCAGATGCTCTGCAATGGGGGCGAGCTCGGCAGCGAGCGAATCATCGGGCGCAAGACCCTCGAGCTGATGCACACGAACCACCTGCCGGCCGCACTGCTGCCCTACGAGCTTGCTGGTTTGCCGAACCCCGGTTGGGGCTTTGGACTTGGCTCGCGCGTGATGATGAACGTCGCCGAGCAGGGTGGACCGGGTTCGGTGGGCGAGTACGGCTGGGCCGGTGCTGCCAAGACCTACTTCTGGGTGGATCCGCAGGAGGATCTCGTCGGCGTGCTCATGACGCAGTGCATGGTGGGGATCGAGCTGCCCGAGCAGGACCTGCGGGCGCTCGCCTATCAGGCGATCATCGACTGAGGCAACGCCCGCCGGATCACCCCTGCAGTCGCTGCAGAGCGATCTGGCGCTGCAGGCTTGCGGATTTCTCGAGTTCTGCAGCGGAGAGGGGCTCGCTCTCTCCGCTATGGACGAACCAGACCCCCGCAGCGCGATGCGCGTGGTCCCAGAGCGACTCGAAAACTCCGCGGCCGTAGTCGTACTCGCCCTGCGTGTTGACGAGGTGCTGCGATGACGAGCGGGGAACCGATGGGTCGAGCGACGGATGTCGGTGGTCGAGAACGAGGTGTCTGCCGTCGATGATGCGGCTAAGCCAGAGTGCCCGTTGCGTGAGGTCGTCGTCGCAGTACACGCCGCGAAAGGCGGCGTTGAATAATCCAAACTCGGCGTAGAAGGCCCGTGAGATCACGGGGTGGCGCAGGAGCAGACGCTGGTCGTCGGGAGCGTCCGTGGTCTTCACCGCGAAGTGGGTCGTTGTTGGGTCGAGCCCACGGATGACGTTCTGCAGAGCCGTGTCCCATCCGGGAGGTGGGAAGAGATCGTCGGCGATCACAACGAGGAGATCGCCCGTCGCGATCGCGGCTGCGGCGTTCCAGTTCCGGACACTGGTCACCGATCCGGGGGTTGCTGGACTGACGACGCACAACATGCCTGCTGTCTCTGCGATCGCACGCGTGTCGTCGCTGTCCATCGCCACGACGTATTCGATCCGATCGGGGCTGTCGGCCCGCACCACCCACGTATCGCGAAGCGCTAGCGGTCCGCCATCGCGGTGGTACGTGGCATGAAGCAACGAGATCCTCATGTTGCCCAACCCGCGCTGCACCCCACTGAAGGGAGGGTAGTTCGGTTCGTTCGAGAGCACCCCACCAACTACTGCGATGGCAACGACAAGCGGACTACGCATGAATGGAGACCCCCGCTCTCCGGGAACAGCGAAACTCGCCTCCCTGCAGGGGTGGCCTAGGCTCCGCCCATGAGCGATGCGGAGCACGTTGCGGTGGACACTGGCGACGTACCGCCGCGCCTGCTCTGCGTGTTCGCTACGGACCCGTTCGCGGACGTGGTCTACCGCTTCCCGGGGAAGGAAACATCGCTGTGACAACAGAGGCTATTGATCGGGGCGCGCGCCCATGGCAGCAGCGGTCGGGCACCCTCGACCGGGTTGATGCAGCGGTGATCACGGTGATCGGCGCACTGACGCTGGTGATCGGTGGAGTGCGCGCCACACGGAACTCGTTCTGGGTTGATGAGGCCGCAACTGGGGTGTTCATGCGGTCGTCGTTCCGCGGCATGCTCAGCCTGCTGTGGAACAAGCACGGAATGGGCCCGTATTACGCCTGCCTCTGGTTCTGGACGAGGCTGGGGCACTCCGACTGGTGGCTCCGAGGTTTCTCGATCCTCGGCGGCACCCTCGCTGCGGTAGCGCTCTACTACCTCGCGCGCCTGTTCTGCACCCGAGCAGTGGCGGTGATAGCGGCGGGCCTGTTCCTGTGTCATCCACAGTTCCTGATGAACCTGACGAATGCGCGCGACTACTCCTGGCTGATGTTTGTCGCGGTGCTCGGTGTTGTCTGCGTAATGAAACAGGTGGAGTCCCCAACCGTTGCTCGAGCCATTTGGTGCGGGGTGGTCAACGGGACACTGTTGGCGCTGAATCCCCTCACGGCGCCCCTCCTCGCGATGGAGTGGCTCTGGGGAATGCGGGAGTCGAGCGGACGCGCTGCCCGTCAGAAGATGTTCGGGTCGGCGGTGCTGTCCATGTTGCTGTTCCTTCCGTTCGTGCACGGCTTGTTCACCGAAGAGGGCCTCGACTGGATTCCGGGCCTAACAACGACAACCTTCTGGTCGGACACGCTTGACTTCATGGGCGGCGCATGGTGGGCATCAGTGCTCGCAGCAGGAAACCTCGCGCTCGTGGTGCTCTTCGTCGCTCGCCGGCTCCCTCGCTCTGCTTCCTCCCGTTCGGTGCTCCTCGTTGCGGGTTGGGTTGTGACGCCCCTCGCGCTCGCGGTCGTCTCGACAGTCAAGCCACTGTTTATTTCCCGGTACATGCTCCACGCCTTGCCGCTACTCGTTCTCGGGGCGGCGGCCGGGTTCGGAGCCCTCACGGTCGCTGCTCGTTCGGCACAGCCGTCCCTGCGCCGTGTCGCTTCCGTCACGCTTGCCGCTGCTGTTGTCGCGGCGGTGCTGTCGTTCCCGTACGCGCGATTCGGTGCCTACGGGAACATCCAGGACCTGCGTGGGGTGGCACGCGTGTTGGAGGCTGACCAGCAGCCGGGGGACCGGTACCTGTTCTCCCCGGGTTGGTCGTACTGGCTTGTCGGCTATTACTGGCCCGCGCCGGACGGATCAGTGGTGACGACGATCGACGGGCTTGCCCCAGCCACGCGCGTCTGGCTCATTGACCTTGACCGCGCGGGCAGGGATGCCGTGGAAGACGGAGTTGTGGTGTCGCGGCACCCGTTGGCGAACGCCGATGTTGTGGAGCTGCGCGTCGGCTAGGCGCTTCATTTTGTCGTTCCAGCGATCCACATGTGTTAATTTTGGGCACAAGTGAGTGTACTGGGCGCAAAAAAGGCGACCAGATGTTTCTACGAGGTTCGATTCGCCCGGGTCGAACCATATTCTTTTGCCCTTCGGAGGGCTCATGGCAGCCAAAAAGCGAACCGCGAGGCCTTGGGTCCCCGGCGAACTGGCAGTGCAACGTTTGGTGAGTGCCACGATCGAGTTACTCGGCGAGCGCCGGTTCTCCGAGGTGAGCACGCGCGAAATAGCCGCTCGCGCGGGGCTGTACAAGCAGTTGATCACCCGACACTTCGGGACGATCGACGGACTGTTTATCGAGGTGGTGCACGAACTGCTCGGCCGTGGCCTTGCCGGCTTCGACGGCACACAGGCCTCGCTGGAGGCAAGCCAGGTCGCTCTGGAAATGCGCTCTCGGTTGATTGCCTGGCTCGTGACCAGCGGCGTTGAGCCCCTGTCGATCGTGCCCCGGGAGGATCAGGAGATGATTCGTGACCTCCTGAGGAGCAGAGTTCCTGCTCTGGCGGACGACGTTCCGGAGCGGGCGACCCGGGCACTGTCATCGATCGTTGCGCTGCTCAATCAGGCCCACGCGGTGTTCGTCCCGACCATCCATAACGTCACACCCCAGGATGTCCTTGACGTCCAGTTACTCGTTGCCTACCTGCTTCAACAGCTCAACGATGTCTCCCGGCTGTACGGCTGGGACGTGGAAGGGTAGAGGCGGGGCACCGTCGACGCCGTGCCGCTCACCCACCCCGGACAACGCGTGGGTTTCCGTCAGCCCACGTGGCGACAAGACGACGATGGGTGATCCGCCGGCCCGTCGGGGTGCGGACGAGATCGTCGTCGTACCTGCCGGCCATCGTGCTCTCGGTGCCGTAGAGCGCGTCAGGGAGCTCCCGGTAGAACCACACGAGGGTGCCCCGGTCGTCGTGTACCACGCACGTTCCCTTCCACGTGATCGCCTTGTTGCGCGGGAGCAGTGAGCCAGTGGACGCCACCACGACGCACACCAGCGGATCCCGACGGGCCAACCCTCCCGGTCGCTCCAGATGAAGGTGCACTCGTTGTGGGCGAGGAACAGTTGTTCCTCCCCCCACAGCGTTGCGACTCGGTAGCCCATGTGCACCACCGTGTGAGGGGTGGCGGTAACGGTGATCCACTCCTTGGCGGAACCAGCAAAGCGCTGGGTCACCTCCGCCACGATCACGAAGTCAGGAGTGTCGGCGTCGTACAGCACGGCGTAGGTGCGCGGTGTAATGGCGAACCCCTCGTTCGCGCCGGTGTGTCCGGTGCCGATGTAGCCGACGAATTCCACGCCGGTGACACGGGCGTTGCGGGTGACCCCGGCAGATTCCATGACGCCGGTACCCACGCTGCATCCATTAGCTCTGGTGTGCTGCGGATGTCGAGCCCAACGGTTCCTCCTGCCGGTGGCAACTTCCCCAGGTGCCTACCAGACACGGGCGACAGTACCCAGACGGGGCACCGCCGACTGGTGCCTGGGGCGGGGCGGCACGCCAGAAGCGGCTGGGATACAGTCCGGCTCTGCCGACCGGAAGGGGAACTCGTCGTGCTCTCGCCCTATCGCGTACTTGACCTCACCAACGAACGGGGACAACTGGCCGGCGCCGTGCTCGCCATGCTCGGTGCGGAGGTCATCGCTGTCGAACCGCCCGGTGGTTCGACGAGTCGCACGCTTGCACCGTTTGCGGGTGGTCTCGAGGGGCCGAACGCGAGCCTGCATCATTGGGCCTACAACCGCGGCAAGCGATCCGTGGTGCTCGACCTCGCAGGCTCACCGGCTGACCGTAAGACATTCCTCGACCTGGTGCGGGGTGCGGACGTGCTCATCGAGTCGGCACTGCCGGGCGAGTGGGCAGCGCTCGGGCTCGGCTACGAGAACCTGAAGCAGGTGAACCCTGCGCTGGTGTACGCGTCGTTGAGCGCGTTCGGGCAGGCCGGGCCGAAGGCCACTTGGGCCGCTACCGACCTCACGGTGTGGGCTGCTGCAGGGCCGATGGCGATCACCGGTGACAACGACCGTGCCCCCGTGCGCGTGCCGAGCAACCCGGCATGGGCGCAGGGCGCTACCGAACTGGCCGGTGCGATTGTCGCGGCCCTCTATGAGCGTGCGCGCTCTGGGCACGGCCAGCATCTCGATGTGTCTGCGCAGGTGTCGGCCATGCAGTCGTCGCAATCAAACGTGCTCGCTGTGCCGAACAATGCAGACCAGCACACGCGCGGTGCCGGTGGGGCACAGGCCGGCTCGTTCTTCATCAGGTTGTTCTGGCCGTGTGCAGACGGGTTCGTGTCGGTGCTCTTCCTGTTCGGCAGCGCCATCGGTCCGGCAACACGTCGACTCATGGAGTGGGTACACGAGGAGGGGTTCTGCGACGAGGTGATGCTCAACAAAGACTGGATCGCCTACACCGAACTGCTCTTTGGGGGAATCGAACCACCCGAGGAATACGAGCGGGTGAAGCAAGCTGTCGGGAAATTCTGCATGTCAAAGACCAAACTGGAACTGCTCGACGGAGCCATGGCGCGCCGCTGCCTCATCGCGCCGGTGAAGACGATGGCCGAGGTGTACGAGATCGACCAGTTGTCGTACCGGGGATACTGGCAGGAGGTGGACAGCGTCCGCTATCCCGGTGCGTGGGCGCACATGAGTGAAACCCCGCTGCGCAATCTCGGACCGGCACCACTGCTCGGCGCGGACACCGCAGCAGTGCTCGCCGAGCCACGGCGAACGCCCGCTGCGCCACCAGCGGTGAGCCCTGCTCCGTCGGCACGGCCGCTCGAGGGCCTGAAGGTGCTCGACTTCTGCTGGGTGGTTGCGGGGCCGACGGCCACGAGAATCCTCACTGATCTCGGTGCAACGGTGGTGCGTGTGGAGTCGAGCCGGCGGATCGACACGGCGCGAACGCTCGGCCCGTACAAGGACGGCGTCACCGACCTCGAGCGGTCTGCGCAGTTCAGCAGCCTCAACGCCGGCAAACTCGGCCTCTCCGTGGACCCGTCAACGCCCGAGGGTCGATCCGTGATCCACGACCTCGTGCGTTGGGCCGACGTGGTGACCGAGAGCTTCTCGCCGAAGGCGATGAAGGCGTGGGGTCTGGACTACGAGAACCTGCGCCAGGTGAACCCGTCGATCGTCATGCTGTCTAGCTGCCTGTTCGGCCAGGAAGGGCCGCTGGCCGGTTTTGCCGGATTCGGCACCATGGCCGCAGCGATGGCTGGCTTCTTCGGGATCACCGGGTGGGCAGACCGTCCGCCATGCGGTCCGTATGGCGCGTTCACCGACTACGTCTCGCCGCGCTTCGCCGTGGCAACGCTGCTCGCAGCACTCGATCACCGCCGGCGCACCGGTGTGGGTCAGTACATCGACTTCGCCCAGGCGGAGGCGGCGACACACCTGCTTGCGCCCGCCTTGCTGGACTGCGACGTGAACCACAACGTGTGGCAGCGCGAGGGCAACGCAGACCCGCACCACCACCCGCACGGCGTGTTCCGGTCGGCTGGCGAGGATCGGTGGGTCGCGATTGCTTGCTCGACCGACGCCCAGCGTGCTGCTCTCGCAGCGGTGGTGGGCGAGCTCGACGAGGTGGCCATTGAGGAGTGGACGTCGAAGCGCTCGCCCGACGAGGCAACTGAACTGCTGCAGTCGCTCGGCGTGCCCAGCCACGGCGTTCAGAACAGTGTCGAGGCTGTTGTGGACCCGCAGTTGCTGCACCGCAACCACTTCCGGCAGTTCGATCATCCGATGATGGAGACCGTGGTGATCGAGGGGCCGCGCATGGCGTTCTCGCGCTCGAATGCTGATGTGCTGGCTCGCGGACCGATGCTCGGCGAGCACACGGTGGACGTCCTCACGGGAATCCTCGGCTATGACGAGGACCGATTGGTGGACCTGCTGACGTCGGGAGCGATGGAGTAGGTAAGGGTGTGCCCTCTGGCTTGCTAGTCTCGGGAAAATCAGGCGAGGAAGACAACGACGATGAACCAGAGACGTCAGGTGAGACCGTGGGTGCCGGGCGATCTGGCTGCCCAGCGCATGGTCAATGCGACGATCGAATTGTTGCGCGAACGTCGCTTCTCCGACGTAAGCACCCGGGAGATCGCAGACCGGGCGGGGCTCTACAAGCAGTTGATCAGCCGTCACTTCGGTTCCCTCGATGGTCTGTTCATCGATGTCGTGCACGAGTTGCTCGTTCGTGGGCTCGGGGGGTTCGACGGCACGCAGGCGTCGCTGGAGGCGTCTCGGGAGGACCTCGAGATGCGTTCGCGGTTGATCGCCTGGCTGGTTACCAGCGGTGTCGATCCGCTGTCGATCGTGCCCGAGGCGGATCAGGACATGTTCCGTGAACTCATGCGGAGCCGCGTACCGGCCTTAGCCACAGACATTCCGGAACGCGCCACCAACGCGCTGTCCTCCATCGTCGGCCTGCTCAACCAGGCACGGGCAGTGTTCGTCCCGACAATCCACGGGGTCACACCGCAGGACGCCGACGACGTACAAATGCTCCTCGCGTATCTGCTCAGCCATCTCGGCGAAGCAGCAGAACAGCTCGGCTGGAAGTAGCTCGACCCGGGAGAGCCGAGCGGAGTGGCCCGGCCGGCGCCCGCTATCGGTAGGAGTTGTTGCTGGTGTGATCGCCGGCGAGCCAGCGGCGCAGTGTCTCGTGAGCGTCCTGCGCCCGATCGGCGGCGATGTCGCCGGCGTGCGGCACATCGACGGTGAACTCGAGCAGCATGCCGTTCGGGTCCTCGGTGTACAGCGAGCGGCAGTACCCGTGCTCGAGCACGTACGTCCCCTCGGGCTTCCAGTTCGCCGCCGCGAGGCGCCCCTGCAGTTCTGCCTGCCCTGCCGCATCAACCTTCAGCGCAATGTGGCGAAAGGGCGAGGCCAAGAGGGCGGGGTCGAACAGGTCCTGATCCGCCTTGTCGGCGAACTGGAAGAAGGCGAGCGCGCTGCCGTCTGCCAGACCGAAGAACGTGTGGCAGTAGACGCGGAGCGCACCGAACAGTTCGTCGGCCTCGGACCACGTGGCGAGCAGTGGGAAGCCGAGAATGTCCTCATAGAACGCGCGCGTGGCTTCCTGGTCCTTGGTGACGTACGCAGTGTGGTGCAGGCGCTGGGCAGGAGGGGTTGCTCGGCTGGCCATAGGGGCTCCTCGTGGGGTGAGCGGTTCTCGCGCTTCTCGCGTGACGCGTTCGGATCGTACCTCCGTCGTCGGTGCGGCTCAGCGGAAGGATGCCGGCAAGGTTGACATCACGGATGAGACGAACTCCGACGGCAGCACCAAGGCCAATTCCGCGGGCGCGTCAGTTGTAGGTGTTGTTGCTCGTCTGGTTGTCCGCGGGAAGCGGTGCAGGCGGTGGGCGATGGGGGCACGACGGCGAGTGCGGTGTGGCTAGAACAGGCGGCGTGCCAGCAGGCGGCCGAGAACGTGGCTACCGCTAGCTGCCATGTGCTCTTGCACCTTCGGGTCGGCGAAGTTCTTGGTGGCGGCGGCGAGGAGACCGTCGAGCGAGTCTGTCCACGCAAGCACGATTCCTGAGAACGGAACGGGCCCGGCGGCTACCGGCTGCAGAACGGTCAGTCCGTTGGCGCCCCGCTTGATGTGGCCCCAGTTCACCCGGAAGTTGGAGAGCGTTGTCTTGTCATCAACCGGCCTGCCTCCGAGCTGAAGGATCGATGCGAACTGGCCATCTCTTGCACCGAACTCAGCCTGCACGCGCATGAGGCTCCTGCGGTGAATCTTTACCTCCTGCTCGCGGATCAACGTGACGTATTTCTTGTCGGCGTAGAGCGCAGCGAAGCCAGCCATCGCAGCGTCCGCCGTCTCGTACTCGAAGTTGACGTACACCAGACCCGCACTCTCGCCGCCCATCACGATCTGCATAGCGCTGGAGGAGAGGGCGCCGAACTTCGTGCGAGCGCGCTGCTCGGCCCATGTCTTGCCGGCGGCCGCGAACGCATCCGGATCCTTCATCGAAACCACAGCGGTGTAGATGTACGACATTGGTAGTTTCCCCAGTTCTCGTTGCGCGGAATGAAAAAAGCCGCTTAACGCCTCAGCGTACGAGACATTCAGCGCGGATTCCAGAGCAGTCACGTTGAGTTACTCCCCCGGCTGCAGGAACGATGCGGCGCAGTGTGGACTCGGAATCGGAATCGGCGTCTGGCTCGGGTGGACTGGTTGTGCTTCGACTGTCGTCGGTACAACAGGCTCGAACCCGGGGACGTCACTCACCTCAGCCCAGCTAAAAATAGATGTCCGTGATCCGAGGTCAACTCCAGCGGCAGGTTCGATCAGACGATTGTCCGCAAACGTCGCCGTTACCGCGGTGGGTGGAGGGTCGGTTCGGTCAGGCGAATGGCGAACTGTTCGAATGGTTCGTTTGCGTCGACGGTGAGCCGCCGAAAGAGTTCGATGAGATGCGCAACCGGTTCGGCCACAACCACCGGGTCGTGCCAGGCCTGGCTGGGTACGGTGGGGTTGTTGGAGTGGAGCTCGAGGATCCCGCTGTGGGAGAACGCCACCGTGACCTTGGTGGCTGTGTCCGAGGCCGCGGCTGAGGTGACCGAGAGTTCGATCATCCAGTCGTGCTCGATGATGAGGCGGCACAGTATCCCCGCGAGTTCGATGTTCAGGGTCTCGTAGTTGCTGGCGGTCGTGTGGAGTCCATCGGTGGGGAGTGTGCGCCGTTCCCCAAATGGCGCGACGAGCACGATGACGGCGGCGCGCTCGGTGAGGGCGATGGCGTCGTTGCCCGCAAGGAACGTGGTGACCCCGAGACACAGCTGAGCCAGACGTCTGGTCCAGAGTTGCGTATCGGCGCACCGTTGCTCACATTCGGACAAGGCGCGGCGGACCGCGGCGACAGTGCCGGTATCGAGTAGCTGTTCGAGCAGGGTGAAGATGCGGTCGGCGGCAGAGGTGGAGTCCATTGCGGCTCGTGTTGCTTCTTCGAGTGCCTGTTCGAGCCCGGGTGCCGGGATCGGGATGCTGTCGGTGGTCCAGCGAAGTGCCTCGATCTCGGTGGCGAGTCCGCTGGCGACTAGCCACGCCTGTGAGGCTGCCGCCGCGTACTGGTTGGCAGCTTCCTTGGCTCGGTTCTTGTCGAGTGCTGATGACTTCTTCGCAGGCATGGGGGTCTTCCTGTTCTTCGCGATGGCGTACTGGACGGTTGGGTGTTGTTGGCCGAATCGGATGGTGTCGACGGCAGGTGTCGTGACGTTCAGTTCGGTTTCACAATGCGGTTTGTCGGGTATCCGAGTTGGTGGTCGCCGTCGAAGTGACTCGTGAAGACCTTCAGCGGTTCGCCCTTGCTGAGACCGTGAACTCGTTCGAGTACCTGGGCGATGAGGACGGGGATCTCGGTGAGTGACACCCCCGGTGTCGCGAGGTGCCAGTTGCGTTCGTGCCGTCGGCGGGTGGGTGCAGCAAAGCCGAACCCGACGAGGGTCTTCTTCTGAGCAGCAGTGAGCCTGTCGGTCTTGTCGAGCCCGGCATCGCCAACGCTCTCCAGTTGCCCCGTACCGTCGGGGAGCACGATGAACCGCACGAAACGTCGGGGTCGAGCAACCGGGAACACGGTCATCATCGCCGGCGCCTGAGCCTGGAGATGGGTCACAACACCGACCAACGACATGAGCATCGCCCTCGCCGACCTTGTTGGGACCGGGGCGTGCCGTACGAGTGAGGTCGAGCCAGTAGCGAGTAGGCGTGCCGCGTCGGCGAACAGTTCCTCGAGCACATCAGCAGGCATGTCCTCTCCGGGGCTTCGGGCGGCAACAGACCCGCCCTCGGCGGGTGTTGGTTGAGTCTTCCGGTACGCCTGGTGGGCGAGCGCGTCGAACGCGAGCGAAGTGGCGCGTCGCGCGACCGGTACGGCCGAACCGGTCAGGCGGTCCCAACGGTCGTTGATCCGTGCGACATGGCGTACGGCGCTGCTCCACTGGCTCCCGTATCCAGACAGTGCGCTATCGAAGGCCGCTGCCTGCAAGTACGCCGGTGCGAGTGATGCTGCCGCGGTGGCATCGCTCTCCATACGTGTCACCAACGATGTCGCTCGCCCGACCGCTGCGCGGTAACGGTGCATTTCGGCCTCAGGTAGGCCCAGACCGGCGAGGCAATCCACAACCGACGCGAAAACATCGGCGACGTAACCGGCGGTGTCGGTGGTGCACATTGCCGCGTACACAAACTCCATGAACATGTCGACGACTTCGACCCCCAGGGCCTCACCCTCGATCGGCTCAACATCCATCGCAGCCTCCTTGACGTTGTCTGGCGAACTTGTTCGCTGCTACTAACAACGCACAAAGCACATGCATTCGTGACCGAACGAGCACGGTGGCTCTCTCGTAGAAGGTGTCCTGCCAGGGCTATTCGCAGTCCCGGGCGGGGGCTTGTGACTCGCGGCTACGGGAGTCGCGCTGCTCCAGGTAGCGCAGTCAGGGCTGCCGCGGAACCGCGACACGACGGGCGAGACTGAGCAACTGTTTGCGCACCATGATCCCGTCGCCGGGTTCGAGGAAGAGGCGCTCGAGAAGCACCCCGCCGGGCATGTCGATCCTGGCGCGGGCGCGCGTGACGAGCCGGGTTCCGCCCCCGGCCGGGCGGAGGTCATAGGCGAGGGTGAAGCCGATCCGGCGGCCGATCCGACCGCGGGCCGCAAGGCGGATCACGAGCGAGTGGGGCGGATCGACGATGGTCGCCTCGAACTCGACCGGTCCACCGGGTATCGAGTCGCCCGCCGACACGTGCTGCCATTCGTCGACGATGGACCGAGCACTACGCCGACCGAGATTGTCCAGCAGGTCGTAGCTGTACCAACCGGCACGTCCGAATCCCATCTGGCGCAACCAGGGGAAGACGTGTTCGGGAGCAGACGCGAGGCTGATGGATCGGGTTGCGACGATGCGGGCGCCCGGGCACAACTCGTCTCCGGGAAGGGCACTGGCAATCTCGTCGGGTGTCGAGCCCCAGTTCCGCAGCATCACCAGGCGACGGTACCGCAGAAGGTTTCCGTGCGGCTCGGGTTGCCGCCACCGGCTCAGTTCCGGAGTGCGTAGCCGACCGACACCGAGGCGGCCAACGCCACCCACACGTTGTACGGCAGCAGGATCGCGCCCGCCCAGGTGCGAGTGTTCCAGGCGGCCACCACGATGGGCGCGGTCAACACGGCTGCGGCGATGAGGGCGATGGCGGCCGGCCACAACGAATGGCCGACGAAGAACAGGCGCGCCCAGGCGAGCGCCGCGGCGACGCTGAGCGCCAGGCCCACCAGCCACACCGTTCGGGCAGCGGCCGATCCGCTGAGTGCCACGGCGATACCGGCGGCGATGAGCGCGGCGAAGTTGTACGGCCAGATGATGCCGAACACGGCGCTGGGTGGTTGCCAGGGCGGTTGCTCGAGCGAGCGGTACCAGACATCGCCCGTGGTCACCCACAGGCCCGAGGCGACGGCGTAGCCGACAACCAGAACCGTGCTGGCAACTGCTGCCGAGATACGGGCGATTTCCATACGTCACTGTGCCATGGCGAGCACCTGCGGTCGTACCGGCCCCTTCGTGGTGGTTCAGAACTGACATTGGAGGCGGCGCGTGTAACTGCTGACAGAGCCGAAGCAACGACCACTCCCACAACGCCGAACGTCCGCCGCCTGACTTGATCAGCCGCCACAACGCCTGCCCGGCACGCACCTGAGCCGCCCCGAGCCCCCTCGACCGTCCTCGCCAGCCACCGGAGCGTGCCGATACCCTCTCTCACCGAGTGCGACGAGCCCTTCGCTGACATGGCCCAACCATTTCGGAAGAGGAATCGGAACACTCCCCGCCTCCGTGGGGAGTCTTCCGAAATGCTCCCGCCCTGCTCTCGGTAGGCGTGCCAGCGGCGGTTTGGAATGCGAAACGCCGATTCCTGGAATGCAACGCCAACTCTGCCCTGGCGAGCCATCTGCCGATTCGGCCCGGCTAGGGCTAAAGCGAGTTCTTCACGGCGATCGACGGACGATGCGTGGAGCTTGCGACAGTTAACGCAGTCCGAGGTGAGATGATTTGCTGTCAATCATCGGTCGTCCTTAGGGCACAGAAGAGCCTCCACGGAACCCGGGTCTGCCCCAAGTGAACAGATACGATTGGCACCGAGTAACGTCATTACCAGTAAAGACCAAGCGAGGCGTCAACACTTTCCACGCCCCTGAGCAGACTCTTCAATGTGATTTCCTAATGGAATTTCGCTCCCAAGGAGGGCGCAATATGGCTCTAAATACGTCTCATGAGCGACTAGGTGCGTCGCCTTCAACCCCAATTCGACGAGGCGTGCGCCCGACGGTGATGATGTTGGTGATGTGCCTCCTTACTCTCGTCGTAGCAGGAAGTCCGGCACGGCAAGCCTCAGCTTCGCCAGCTGGCCAAGCGGTGACGACAGTGACTGCGGGTCGGAGCTTCACTTGTGCTGTCACTCTCGACGGACGCCTCGCCTGCTGGGGCGCCAATACATATGGCCAACTCGGCGATGGCTCGAACACGAACCGTTCAATTCCCGTTCTCGTGCTGGGTGGCGCTCTGTCCGGAGCATCGGTTCGCCAGGTCTCAGCAGGCCAGGACCACACGTGCGCCCTAACCACCGCCGGCGCTGTCGCCTGCAGTGGGAGCAACTACTGGGGCCAGTTGGGCGATGGCACCCAGACGTTTCGAAACACGTTCGTGTCAGCATCCGGCGGCGTTCTGACGGGACAGACCTCATCGCAAGTCTCAGTTGGCGCAGCGCACGGCTGCGTCATCGCTGCTACAAGCTGGGCATCGTGCTGGGGCTTCAATAACACCGGCCAAGTTGGAGACGGTTCCACCGACAACGCGATCACCAGCCCTCGTTGGGTAGCAACGCAGGGCTACACCTCGATCGAAGCGGGCGAAATGCACACCTGTGCCATCACCACAACGAAGCTCACCTCGTGCTGGGGCTACAACAGCGTCGGTCAAGTCGGTGACAGCTCGACAACCAACCGGGCGACGCCGGTACTCATCACAGGCGGCGCTCTTGCGGGCACCCAGGTAGTTGCGATCAGCGCCGGGCTCAATCACACGTGCGCCATCACCATCGTCCAAACGCTTGCGTGTTGGGGGGGGAACACTGATGGGCAGCTCGGCGATGGCACCACGACGAATCGCAGCGTTCCCGTGGCAGTCACCGGTGGGGCCTTGGCCGGCCAGACTGTTGTCGCGGTATCGGCAGGGAACGCATTCACTTGCGTCCTCACAGGTTCGGGCAATGTCGCATGCTGGGGCCGCAACACGTCAGGCCAGCTAGGTGACAACACGACGACTAGCCGAACACTCCCCGTGAGCGTTGACGACCAGATGTTTGGGTCCGAAACCATTTCGGCCTTGGCAGCGGGATACGACCATGCATGCGCTGTGTCCGCGACCGGCACCCTCGGCTGCTGGGGTGAGAACCAGTGGGGCCAGCTCGGCGACGGAACAACCACAGATCGCCTTAGGCCAGTGTCAATCGCCGTCGTGCCGGCAACAGTTCCGCTAGCCCCGACACAGCTCGCTGCGACCTCGAACCCCGACGCAACGATCGGAATCACTTGGACGGCCCCAGCGGACGGCGGTCGGCCAATCGTCGACTACGTCGTCCAAAGCTCAATCGGTGGTACCACTTGGACAACGTTCGCCGACGGTACCTCGACCTCAACTCGTGCAACGGTGACCGGCCTGAAGCAGGGAACGACGTACACCTTCAGAGTTGCAGCTGTGAACGGCGAAGGCAGAAGTTCATTCAGCAGTCAGGCAACGGCGATCTCAGCGAGGCCCCCCGGATCCCCGTCATCGCTCGCGCTGACCGCTCAGGTCGGGAAGATCGTCGCGACGTGGAAGACCCCGACGAGCAACGGCGGTGCTCCAATCACCGACTACGTCATTCAGATCTCCACCGACGGCAAGGCCTGGTCGACAATCGCCGACGGAGTGTCAACGAGCCTGACCTACACGTGTACCGGACTCACCTCCGGACGGCGCTACTACATCCGGGTCGCGGCCACCAACGCTGCCGGAACAGGTGGGTTCACGGGATCGAAATACAGGAACGTGTTGTAGCACCGCGATCATTCGCGCGCGAGCCGCCCGATCAAGGCCCCCCGAGGGCGCGGTCAGAAAAGTTGGCCGCAGGGCGAGACCTTTTGACCTACACCTAGGGGGTCTGTTGCGTTGGCTGCGGCACCCACACCTGGGGGAGTCTGTGGGGATGAGGCGTCGTCGTTTCCCGGTGTGTCGTCAGGCGAGTGTGTCGTTCGTCGGGTTCCAATTCCCGCCCGAGGTGATCCTGCTGGCGGTGCGCTGGTATCTGCGGTACGGCCTCTCGTACCGCGATCTCGAGGAACTGCTCGCTGAACGCGGGATCGACGTTGATCACGTCACCTTGTTCCGGTGGGTGCAACGGTTCACGCCGGTGGTCATCGACGCGGCCCGGCCGTGTCGGCACGCGGTGGGTTACCGCTGGTTCGTTGACGAGACCTACGTCAAGGTCGCCGGTGTGTGGCGCTACGTGTACCGCGCCGTGGACCAACACCGCCAGGTCATCGACGTGTTGGTGTCATCCAGGCGCGACACCCAGGCTGCGAAGCGGTTCTTCACGGCGGCGATCGGTGCCCATGGCGTACCGGGGGTGGTGACGACGGATCGGTCGCCAGCGTTGGGGCGAGCGATCGTCGAGGTGGTGCCCGATGCCGCGCACGACACCACCCAGTACGCGAACAACCGGGTGGAAGCCGACCATGTACGCCTCAAGGCGCGGCTGAGGCCGATGCGCGGTTTGAAACAGGATCGGACGGCGACTGTTGTGATCCGCGGTCACGCGTTCTTCCAGAACCTGCGGCGGGACCACTACGAACTCGGCGTTCACGCCTAACCGAAGGTGATCGTCGCGGCAGCGTTCGACGAGCTTCTCAGAGCGGTCTGAACTCGACGGAGCCACCACCGGTCGCTCAGCGCGCCTCGCGATCCGCCAACGCAACAGAGCCGTTTGCGCCACTTGTAGAACGCCTGGGTAGAGAAGCCGAGCACCCCACAGGTCAACCGCACCGGGATTGCTTCGGCGGCCAGTTCACGGACCAGCGGGTAACTCATTTTGGGAGGTGATCGCGGGCGAAGAACGCTGTCGCCCGCCGAAGGATCTCGACTTTCATCTCCAGGCGCCGCTTGTCACGACGCAGCTGGACGACCTCGGACTGCTCGGCCGTGGTGAGCCCGTCCTTGATGCCGTCATCGATGTCGGCCTGGCGCATCTGAATCCCACTGGCTTTGATGGAGGTTCTCTACCTTTGAAGTGAGGAGAGTGCCATGTCATCGAAGAAGGTTCTGCTGAAGAATCGGCGGTACACGCAGCAGCAGAAGGAACAGGCTGTGCGGTTGGTCCTGTTGGCTCGCGAGGAGGGCCGCGGATACGCGGCGGTGCAACGGATCGCGGACCAGTTGGGCTACGGGGTCGAGTCGGTTCGCCAGTGGGTGCGCCAGGCCGACATCGACGCCGGCGAGAAGGCCGGCCTGACGACCGAGGACCGGCAGCGGATGCGCGAGCTGGAGGCCGAGAACCGCGAGTTGCGACGGGTGAACGGGATCTTGGAAGCCGCAGCGTCTTTCTTCGGGGCGGAGCTCGACCGCCGCTCGAAGCGATAGTCGAGTTCATCGACGTCAACAAGGAACGGTTCGGGGTCGAGCCGATCTGTCGTGTGCTCACCGCGCATGACTGCAAGATCGCCCCTTCCACCTACTACGCACGCAAGACCCGTCCACTGTCCGCGAGAGCGATCCAGGACGCCGTGTGGCAGCCGGTCCTGCTCGCGTTGTGGACGGTCAACTACCGGGTCTACGGGGCGCACAAACTGTGGAAGGCCGCGCTGCGCGACGGCCATCAGATCGGCCGGGATCAGGTCGCCCGCCTGATGCGGGCCATGCAGATCAAGGGTGCCACGAGGATGCGTCGGGTGCGGACCACGATCCGCGACGACAGCGCGGCGCGGGCACCGGATCTGGTGAAACGTGACTTCACCGCGGATCGCCCGAACCGTCTGTGGCTCACCGACATCACCTACGTGGCGACCTGGTCGGGTGTCGCGTACGTCTGTTTCATCACCGACGCCTACAGCCGGATGATCGTCGGTTGGCGCGTCGCGGCGCACATGCGCACCGACATGGTCCTCGACGCACTGTCGATGGCGTCATGGTCACGCGGCACCCGACTCGAAGGGTTGGTGACACATTCCGACGCCGGGTCGCAATTCACCAGCGTGCGTTTCGGTGAACGACTCGCGGAGCTCGGCGCGGTTCCGTCGATCGGCACCGTCGGCGATTCGTATGACAACGCGCTGGCCGAGACGGTCAACGGCTACTACAAAACCGAACTCATCCGCGGCCCCCAGCAAGGCCCATGGGAGACGGTCGAGGACGTCGAACTGGGCACCCTCGCCTGGGTCCACTGGCACAACACGACACGCCTCCACGGCCACTGCGGCGACGTCCCACCCGCCGAATTCGAAGCAGCGTTCTATGCTGCACCACACCCCGACCAACTGGTTGGAATCCAATAACCCGAGCTTCTACAAAGGCCAGGGGGATTCAGGCACGGTCACCCTGGGCTTGCGGCACCGCCGTACGAACCCGCTGACCCCGTGGGGAATCGAGGTGGTCGGCGAGTACCTCACAGCCAAGCGTCCGGGGCCGCACGACCTGCTTTGTGTGATCGGCGGTAAACCTGCCCACCGGCTCGCGCATGCGGTGACCGTCAGCCTGCGAGAAGCACTCGTCGCTGCCCGCATTGCCGGTCGCCCGCGGGTGACGGCCCGCTCGATCGCGTTGGCCTCCGCCGTCCAGGTGTTCGAGCGCGAAGGCATCGTTGCTGCTACCCGTTTCCTCGGATCGAACTCGCTCGACGCGACGGCTGCATCGTTGGGTTTCGACTGGCAGGCCGACTGATGGGCGCGTCGAAGGGCCGGATCAAGGAACGGCGCGAACGTGTCGCGCTTGACGTGTCGCAGCCAATCTTGCTGTCCGACCTCGGCTCGCTTGGCAGCGACAGCACGGTCGAAGAGCGCGAGGACGGGATCAAGGGTGTGGGCCAGGTGTCGGCATTGCGTCCGGGTCGCAAGACCAAGCGGCCGTTCACCGCTTCGTCGCTTCAGAACCTCGAGGCTGCCGCGGTGTGGGGGCCGGACTGGGAACGCGCCGCCGCGATCGATGTGCAGATGCAGCACGACGGCCCGGGTCGGCGCATGGAAACGAACGCGATGTCGATGATCGTGTTTGGGGAAGCGATCCTCGAGTGCGGAAGCCGGGCATTGAAGGCCGAACACGAGCTTGCCGATCCGGCGAACTGGTCGCGTCTGTGCCGTGCGGTCGAACTCGCGTACCCGAACGACCCGACACGTCGCCTCAACCCGAAGCCGCCGACATACAAGCAGTGGTGGCGGTTCCGCAAGGAGTACCTCGGCGACATCGAGAACTTGCGGTTCGCCAAGCGCGCCGAAGCGATCAAGGTCGCACGACATATGGGTCTGCTCGACCCTGAGAACGGGTCGCTCACGAACCCGTCGCGGGACAACGTCGGCGTCGGCGACGGGAAGGTGCTCAACGGCATGTTCAACACCCCACCGACCGACCCCGAGACCGGCTTGCCGAGCACCCGCCGCCACGACCCCGACATGGACACCTACCACAAGGGTGACAAGCGCACCGGCCGGCGGATGGTGTCGGTGACGACGCGCAGTGACTACGTCAACGAACGCGTGATGCTCGACGTGACCACGATGCATGTGACCGAAGGCAGCGACGGCACACGGTTCACCGACATGGTGCTGGAGCTCAACGAGGTGCTCGGGTATCCAGTCCCGGTCGCCGCGTATGACATGGCCCTCTACGCGGCGAATCATGACCGGCTGATGGCGGGCGGGACAGCGTCGGTCGGCAAGACCCATCGCAACGCGAAGGGCCAACCGAAGTCGCTGCAACTCGGTGAGCACACGTTCAACCTGGTCGACGGCGCAAAGCAGCAGCACCCGGTCCTCGTGGTCGACGGATGGCCCGGAATCACCATCGCAACCGTTGACGGTAAGAAATGGGTGGCGCTCGAGCCGGTGCAGGTACGCAACGCGCGCAACAAAGACAACAGTTGGCGTTGGTGGCAGTACTGGGCGGTGCGCGATCTGCCCGAGATCGACCGGAGCCTGCGCGGCGCAGTCGTGCACATCCGACACTCGTACTCGGCCAAAGAGGACAGCGACGAGTCGCGCAGCCAGGTGCTCCGTCTGTTCCCCGAGGGCTCACCGGGCTACAACGCGATCTTCCCGAAGCGAAACGACATCGAGTCGATGCACCGCCACCTGAAGGACCTGATGTTCAACGACCGGGTGTCGACCGTCGGTGACCGCAGCCTGCGGATCTGGCTGCACACCTACCAGACCCGACTGAATCGCACCGCGCTCATCGCGTGGCACTACCGCACCGGTGGAGACATCAGTGAATGGTTCGGCGAATGGAAACCGCCGCCACAGCGCAAACCGCTCGACGCCTGACCTGATCAGCCGACACCACGCCGGCCCGCCGCGGACCTCAACACCCTCGAGCCGCCCCGAGTCCCCTCGACCGGCCTCGCCAGCCACCGGAGCGTGCCGATACCCTCTCTCACCGAGTGCACTGACCCTCCCCGACCATTTCGGAAGGGGATTCGGAACACTCCCCGCCTCCGTAGCTCAGTGGATAGAGCAACGGTTTCCTAAACCGCAGGTCGTAGGTTCGATTCCTACCGGGGGCGCCAAGAAAGTAGTCTTGAGCAGGCAATATGAAGTATCTCGGATAGATTCTCATCGGGACCGTGTGGTTTGATTGACGGCCATTCCTCGCCCTGATTGGGAAGGCTGGGGAAGAGGGCCGCCAAGGATGACGATCGCCTCAGCCAACTCGAGGCACTGACGGGGTCCTCAACTGGAGAGGGCGGACCGACGCGCCGCCGGTGGCACCAGAGAGCAATCAGGCGAGTCGTCGGAGAAGTTGGTCGATGACGAGTTCAGCTGCGTCGTCGATGTCATACGCGAACTGGCGTGTGCTACTGAGTTGGTCGAGGTCGTGGCGGAAGCTGAGGTCGGCGAGTTTGGCCCGAAGGTTCTGTTCGGCGAGCGCTGCTGTGTGCTTGTCGGGTCGGTACGGGGCGAAGCACTCGATGATGTCGGCTGGTGGAACGGCGAGTTCGGTCAGCGCGAGCCAGAGGTCGAAGAGGTCGCGGCCTTTGGATCGTTGGAACAGCGCACGGATCTTGGTTGCGACGAGTTCGGCGACGGCAAAGGTCTGCACTTCGGCGCTTCCTTGGTACCACTGGCTGTTCACCGTGTACGGCACCTGAACGAGTTCACGCGCCGGCGAGCGTTCGTAGGTGTTCACCTCGATCTTCACGCTCATCGTCCCGTTG
Organism: Actinomycetota bacterium; assembly: GCA_009701715.1. Lineage (GTDB taxonomy): Bacteria > Actinomycetota > Acidimicrobiia > Acidimicrobiales > Ilumatobacteraceae > WLJO01. Next base: position 55,593 of record WLJO01000001.1, on the reverse strand, counting down.
CCTGATGTGAACGGGGCGCGCAGTCGAAGCTTGGGAAACGACGTGATGTTCGTCGTGACGCTCATGTCGAGACGGTCGGCGATCGCTCGGACGGCGTCGAGGAGCACGCCGATGCCGCCCTCGCTGCGGCGTACGTAGTCGAGGTCCTCGCTGTAACGCCGCGCCCGGTTGAGATGCAGTTTGTGGAGGCATGTGCCGCCTCTGAACATCAACTCGTTGCCGAGGTAGGCGTCGTTGGCGATTTCGATGATCAGCCGGGAGAGCACAAGGTCTTGCTCGACCTGATCGACGGTCGGCCAACCAACCGTGTTGCCCCACTCGGTGACGTACGCGGCGGGGATCACAGGTCGGGCTCGACGTCGGTGTTGACAACAATGTTCCAGCGCTCGTTGAACGGTCCGGTCCGTGAGCCGGCGGCCGCCAACGGCGTCGGCTTGAGACGGGCCCGTGCGATGGCGTCGAGCGGAGCAAGATCGACCTCGACGCCGACTTCAGTTGCGACGCGCTCGACTAGCCACCCAGTGCGCTGTGACACGGCGGCCGGGTAGTCCGTGGCGAGCTGGGCAAGGCGTGCAACGTCGAGCAGTCCATCACCGAGCAGTCCACCCAGAACTGTGGCGATGTTGGACAGGCCACCGCCATGCGCGGGGCTGGCCACGAGGTCGAGCACCGTGATCTCAGGGACAGAGACCTTTATCGTGCCGGTCGGTGTGTTGACGGTGGTGGTCGGGCGCGTGCCGGTTTTCGCTGATGTTGTGAACTCAATGGTCACTCGGTCGAAGCTGCGGTCGTTCAGACGGGCGTCGGTGATCACCTGGAAGACCTGCGGTCGTTGGTGGGCTGCGCCGTGGACCTCGGCAGCGGACAGATACCCGACGTAGTACTCGTGGCCGAGGTACCGCATCATCGAATCGATGAAGTGGCTCGCCGGCACCGCACGCCACGACCGGTACTCGGCCGGGATCGGTACGTACCCACCACGCGTAGGAGAGAACATCCGGCCGGCACGTCGTAGCCGCGCGACGATGGGTGGAACCTGTTCCACCGCGATCGCGAGGGTCGCCGCGATCTCATCGGTCGTGATCCAGTGTCTGCCGTGCGAGATCAACCAGTCCGGCAGATCCCGCGGAACCGTCGACCTACGTTTGTCGGTTGTCCGAGGTGCTCCTACGATGCGCTCAGGATAGCCCGGTTCGCTATGTTGGATGCGCAATAGGTTTCCAAGGGTGCAGCCCACTACCCGAGGATGGACATCTGTCCGGTGCCGGGTTATCGAGTCTGTTGGTGCAGTGGTTTGGCGCGGCGATCGAGTGCCCGCTTGGCGCTCCTCGAAGTCCCCTGGACTCAGGAGCGTTGCGACATGTCGGAACTTGAGATGCGTGGCTACGCCGTTCTGCTCGAACGAGTGAACCGGAACTACGGTGGAAGTGCAATCGGCGCGGACGCGAGCCGCGCTTGCGGTCAACCGAGAATTGGTGGAGCTGTACTGGCGGGCACGGCCGGCGGAATCTGCACTACATGCGCTCGTTCGCCGAGGCGTGGCCTGACGTCGAGGTTGTGCAACGACTCATTGCACAACTTCCGTGGGGTCACAACGTGGAGTTGCTCTCGGCCCTCGACGCTCCGTCTGACCGGGTCTGGTACGCAGACCAGGCGATCACCTATGGATGGTCGCGCAACGTGCTCGCTGCCCAGATCATGTCGAAGTTGCACCTTCGCAGTGGTGCAGCCCCTTCGACCTGTCGACCCAGGCGACGGAGCGGATGTTGGAGAACGCGTTGATCGAACAGGTCGAGCGCTTCCTCCTCGAGCTCGGACAGGGGTTTGCATTTGTCGGACGCCAGTACGCGCTCCTCGTCGGCGACGACGACTTCTTCATCGACCTGCTCTTCTTCCACATCCCGACGAAGCGATACGTGGTGGTCAAGTTGAAGCGTTCGGTGTTCACGCCGGAGGCAGCCGGCAAGCTGAACTTCTACGTCAACGTCGTAGACGACCAACTTCGCACGGAGCACGAGGCGGCCACGATCGGGCTGTTGCTGTGCCGAACGCGAAGCGATGTCGTGGTGAGATACGCGCTGTCGGGCGTCGCCACACCGATGGCGGTCGCCGGCTACACCTTGGCCGACCTTCCCCGTGACGCTCAGTCAGCTCTTCCGGTCGAGCGGCTCCTCCTCGACGTCGTCGCAGCTGCCGTCGATCACGACGCGAGCGGCGAGGAGTAGAACATGGCCGGTTCACTTCGCCAGCGGTGGCGTGCTGAGCGGCACTCAACGCTGACCTACAGCCGTGCAGTGAGCAAGGAAGCAGTGAGCAAGGAAGCAGGCTGACGGGTGCCTCCCGCATAGTCTGGACGAGATGTCAGCGAAGGAACTCGGCGATTTCGCCTACTGGAACGCGGTGCTCGCCCGGAGGGCCAAGGTGCTCTTCGTGCCGACACCCAAGGTGGCCTGTACGACGATTAAGTGGGCGCTGGCGTCGGCCGAGTCGACCTTGTCGAGCGGGATCTCCGTGTCCCCCGAGCCGACTACGGACCTGACGATTCACGACCCGAGCGTCCACGGTCTGGGCGTGCTCGGGCTCGTGAGTGAGGACGAGCGCCGCGAGGCGTTGACGAGCCCGGACTGGATCCGCTTCTGCGTGACCCGGTCCCCCTACGAACGAATCGTGAGTGCGTGGCTGAACCGGGTGGTGTTCGGCATGCCGAGTGCCCTGAGCCCCATTCTTGATGAGCAGTTCGGCAGCGATCGGGACTACGGAAGTGCGTTCCGGCGTTTCGTGCGGCGGTTGGAGGACGACCCGGCGGTGCTGGCGGACCTGCACTTCAGCGCGCAGGGTGACGTGCTGGAGATCGACACGATGCCCTACACGCACGTGCTGGACCTTGCCGGCCTCAACGACTTCCTCGTGTTCCTCCGGTCCAGCGGGCCACACCGCGAACGCATTGTCCTCGGTCGGTCACGGAACTCGAGCCCTCGACTCGACGCGGAGCGGTTGTACGACAGCGAGACTGCCGCGATCGTTGACCGCGTATACACAAGCGACTTCCGGCGCTTCTCGTACCCCGCCAGGGTGTTCGCCGACGTTGCACCGCCTTACCCGATCGCACCGAACGAGTTCAGCCTGATCGAGATGATGCGTGACCGGGCGGACCGATTCTCGGACGTGTTCTGCCTCGTTGACCAGCAGCACCGGCAGATCTCACTGCAGCGCGGCGGACGATACGGCGCCGGGCAACTCGCTGCTGCCGCAGTACGACGGGTGAAGCAGATTCGCCCCGTTCGCTAGGCCGTGCCCGCCTCCGGGAAGCCGGAGAATGCCCGCAACATCCGTGCGTCGGCAGTGCGGTTTCCCGCCAGGTCCCTCGGTGTGAGCACTCGGTCGAGCACCAGCAACTCGGTTGGCGTCTTGCGCAGACACCACACGGAGAACAGCGGCGGTCGGCCCGAGCGGGGGACGAAGACCACCCTTCCCCAGAGGTACAGCCCGTGCTCCACCGCTGCGCCGTGCAGCCGAGTATCCGCGTCCGAGTCGCCACACAGCACCAGCCAACCGTCGTCGGCCATCAACGCCGCCCCCGCCCCCACGTACGCCTCGATGCCGCCGCGTGTTTCCATTCGGGCGCGCATGCGCTGCTCGTCGGCAGCGTCGCTCGCCGTGCCCGCCGGGAAATACGGCGGGGTTCCGGTGACGAGCCCGAACCCACTGCCCGCAGCGAGCCGCACGGTTGGGTCCTGGAAGTCACCGAGGTGCACTGTGACGCGATGTGCGAGTGAGTTGTGGGCCACGTTGCGCTCGAGTAAATCGAACGACACCTCCTGTGCCTCGATGCCCACGAGGGTCGCGGCTGGCACCGACCACGCAAGGTGCAGAAGCACCGAGCCGAGCCCGCACCCGAGGTCCAGCGCGCGGGCAGGTGTCGGGCACACCTGCAGGGCGGTCCACGCCGTCACCATGTCGTCCGACGAGAAGCGATGACCTTTCTTGCGCTGGAAAACCGAGACGTCTGCGGTGAGCCTGTCGAGGCTCAGATCGTCGTCGGTCACCCATCCGAGCGTACCGAGAGCGTCGTGATGCCCCCGGTACAGTGCCCGATCATGAAGCGCAGTGCCCGGACACTCAGCCGCCTCGGTCTCCTCGGGGCGCTCGTCGGGATGGTTATCCCGGTTGCACCGAACGTTGTCGAGGCTGCGGCGATCCCCGACGGGAACGGTGCCGTGATCGCCATCGTGATCGACGACGTCGTGGACGGCAGGAATCTCGAGGCGTTCCTAAGGTTGCTGGATGCACCGATCACCTATGCGGTTTTCCCGTTCTCCGACGGCAGTGCGCGCGCGTCGGCGAAGGTGATCGCAGCAGGTGGGGAGTCGATCATCCATCTGCCGATCCGTGTCCGGCGATCGCGGCCCGGGGGTTGGTTCCTCTCCCCGGGGTGGAAGCAGGAACAGATGGATGACTGGGTGGACCGCGCGGTGGCGTCGGTGCCCGGCGCAGTCGGCGCGAATAACCATATGGGCAGCACCACCAACGTGCGGGCGATGAGGGCAGTGATGGCCCGGCTGAACCTCCACCGACTCTTCTTCATGGACAGCATCACCGTGCCGGACACTGTGGGCTACGCCGCTGCGCTCGAGGCAGGGATGCCTTCGCGCATCAACAACAGTTTCCTCGACAGCACCGCAGACGTGAAGTACACCCGGGGTCGCATCCTCGGGCTGGCCAAGACCGCGCGCACGAGGGGCTCAGCAATCGGGATCGGGCACCTGCAGCGCAGGACCACGTTGCAGGCACTGCGAGAGGCGATTCCGATCCTGCTCGCGCACGGGTACCGCATCGTGCCGCTCTCCGCGCTCACGAATGTGCCGAACAGCCGGCGGACGCGTACGGCACTGCCCCCGTTGCCCACGACCACGACGACCACCACCACGACGACCACAACGACGACCACAACCACAACCACAACCACATCGGTGGCGCCGTAGGGAATCGGGGCGATCACCCGCCGGTACGCTGCGCCGGGTGGCCCGATGTCGCAACCCCCTCCTGGCAGTAGCGCTCGTTGCAGCGCTCTGCTCCTGCGGTGCGGTGCGGAACACCCGGGACCAGACGCGGGATCGATGGGTGCGCACGTATGTCAGCGAACTCGGGCTCACGCAGCGGGAGGCTGGCTGTGTCATCGACCGGTTCTTCGGCGAACTGAGTGACGATGCACTCGAACCGCTGACGAGAGGAAACGAGTTGAGTGACGCCCAGGCCGCGCGGGTGGGCGAGATCGCCATTGCCTGTGGTGTCGGACGCACCGCCCAGCCGACTACATCCTCGGCCTGAACGGATTCCGGGCGGGCACACACCGGGCCCGATGCGTCAGTGAGCGGCGGGCGCCGTGCCGTCTGCCTTCTTCTTCGGCGGCGGGACGCCGACCGACGGTGCCTTGTCGGCCCACTCGGGCCAGCGGCGGCGGCTCACGATCGACAGGGTGCGCAGCAGTTTCATCGCCACCTCGTCCTCCTGGGCGGGCTTCGCGATGATGACCCCGTCGGCGATCATCCGGTTGATGACTTCCTCGCCGAGTTCGGTGCGCACGATCGTGAGCGTCCAGTTGTTGTCCTTGCCGATGCCACCCGTTGCGATGTCGGAATGCTCGGCGGCGAAGTCCGGGCAACTCTTGCAGCCCTCCCGCGTCCACTTGTGGCACTCCTTGAGGTCAATCTCGTGGAACGAGCCGTCTTTCATCCAGATCTGGAAGGCGCCCTTGATGTTCATCTTCACCATGTCCTGCTTCTTCAGGCCGTACTTGGCCTCGAAGAGCTCGGGGAAGATCGCATCGTCGAAGGTCTTCGAGCAGAGCAGGCCGATGGTGAAGTGGAATGGCTTGGACACCTTGCCGGCCTTGCGGTCCCACATCGTCGGCGGCGACGAGGTCTGGCAGCCCATACCCACCAGGGCGAGGCGGTTCAGCCCGGCCTCCTTGGCTTCCCGGAGCGCAAGCGGGTTGGCGCAGTAGGTGTAGCGACTGCCTGCCGTTGCCATCACGTCCTCGGGGGTGCGGGCAAGCACCGGCTTGGCCTTCCACGCATCGTCGGCTTCCACGCCGCTCACGAGCGCTCCGTCGATGTAGTCGTTCTTCATGAGCCACAGAAGCATTGCGGAGACGAAGCCGCCGTCTTGGCCGACCTCGTTCACGCTGTCGTCGGCCGCCTTGGTAAGCAGCAGTTGGCGCCAGATGCCCGCCATCTCGTCGGGCTCACGAAGACGCCCGTACAGGTGCATGTCCGCCGCCGGCTCCCACGCGCGGAAGCGGGGGCACGCACGGGTGCACGTGGTGCAGCCCTTCTCGCCGTGGATGCAGTTGTCGAAGCCGAGTTCTTCCTCGAGGTGGAAGGGAATGTATTTGCCCTCCTCGTGCTCGTAGCCGATGACGTCGTGCGGACAGGTGACCACACACCCTGCGCACCCGGTGCACAACCCGGTCGTGATGACCTCTGCGTACAGTTCTTTCCACTGGGCAGTCCAGCGCTCGGCCTTGGGTGCGGCGGTTTCCGTCGTCGTCATGAACGGAACTCTACTCAGACGGCGTCGGGACCCTCTTCTCCAGTGCGGATGCGAACGATTCGCTCCACGTTGGTGATCCAGATCTTCCCGTCGCCGATCTTGCCGGTTGCGGCGCTTGCCTTCAGGGTCTCGATCACCCCATCTACCTCACTGTCGTCCACCACGATCTCGAGACGGGACTTCGGGACGAAGTCGATCTTGTACTCGGTACCCCGGTAGGTCTCGGTATGACCGCCCTGACGGCCGAAGCCGCGCGCCTCGCTCACGGTGATTCCCGTGATACCGGCTGCCTTGAGGGCGTCCTTGATGTCGTCGAGCTTGAAGGGCTTGACGATGGCCGTGATGAGTTTCATGGTGAGTTCACCCTACTGAGGATTGGTGGGACAGGATTTCGGTGTGGTCAGGACTGGTATGCGGCTTCGGCGTGCTGGGACTGGTCGAGCCCCACCAACTCGTCCTCTACCGAGACCCGCAGCCCGATCGTCTTGTCGATGCCGAAGGCGATGATCCACGTCACCACACCGGAGAACACGATCACGGCGGCAGCTGCTACGGCCTGATCGGCGAGGAGGCCCCAGCCACCGCCGAAGAACACGCCGTCCGTGCCGAACCCGGTGGCCGACTTGTCGCCGAAGAATCCGAGCAGCAGGGAGCCCAGCAGCCCACCTACGAGGTGGACGGCGATGACGTCGAGGCTGTCGTCGAGTTTCAGCGCGAACTTGAGCTTCAGGCAGAGGAAGCAGACGATCCCGGCGATCGCCCCGATCGCCACGGCGGACATCGAGTTGACGTACCCGGCGCAGGGGGTGATTGCCACGAGACCGGCAACAGCACCGGATGCGGCTCCGAGGGTGGTCGCGTGTTTCGCCATCAGTCTCTCGACGAGGAGCCACGTGAGCATCGCCGCTGCAGCCGCGAGGTGGGTGTTGACGAGCGCCTGTGCGGGCAGGCCGTCCGCAGTGAGTGCGGAGCCGGCATTGAACCCGAACCAGCCGAACCACAGGATGCCCATACCGAGCACCGTGTACGGGAGGTTGTGGGGTGGCATCGCTTCCTTCATCCACCCACGACGCGGCCCGAGCACCATCGTGAGCACGAGTGCCGCAATGCCCGCGTTGATGTGAATTGCAGAACCGCCGGCGAAGTCGAGGGCGCCTCGGCGGAACAGCCAGCCGGTCGGGCTGAACACCCAGTGCGCAACCGGGCTGTAGACGAGTACCGACCACAGGCCGATGAACACGGCGTACGAACCGAACTTCAGCCGGTCCGCTGTCGCCCCACTGATGAGGGCCGGCGTGATGACGGCGAACATCATCTGAAAGGCCATGAAGGCAAGGCCCGGGACCACGAGCGTTCCTGCGTAGCCGGGCAGATCAGCCGCCTTCGTCACGTCACCGACGACACCGCGGAGGAATGCGAAGTCGAAGTTGCCGATGTACCGGTTCGTCCCGCCGAAGGCGAGGCTGAAGCCCACGAACACCCAGAGGATGCTGATGAGGCCCATGGCGAACACGTTCTGCATCAGCATTCCGAGCACGTTCTTCGAGCGGACCATGCCGGCGTAGAAGAACGCCAGACCTGGTGTCATGAAGAGTACGAGTCCTGCCGAGATCAGCACCCAGGCGGTGGCTCCAGCATTGATGTCCATGTCGATCCTCGAGGTGCGGGGGAAGGGGCAACGGCAAACTACGAAGGAAGTGTTTCCGGGTTGTTTCGGGAACGTGTGCGAAAAATGAATCACCGGGTTGCCTGACGCTTTGTCTGGCAACCCGGTGACCTGCCCCTACCGGAATGCTTCCGGAGGACTGGGGGGAGACCTCGCCGGTGCGAGGTCTCCCGAGTGGTTCAGATGGCTTCCACGCCTTCCTCGCCGGTGCGGACGCGAACCATGCGCTCCACATCGACGATCCAGATCTTGCCGTCGCCAATCTTGCCGGTGTGGGCCGCGCCCTTGATCGCATCCACGATGGCGTCAACGGAGCCGTCATCGCAGATGATCTCCATCTTCACCTTCGGGACGAAGTCGATCTTGTACTCGGTGCCCCGATAGGTCTCGGTGTGCCCGCCCTGGCGGCCGAAGCCCCGGGCCTCGCTGACCGTGATGCCGACGGCACCGGCACCTTGGAGTGCGGTCTTGACGTCATCGAGCTTGAACGGCTTGACGATTGCGGTGATGAGTTTCATGGTGTTGGTGGCTCCGTTCCTACTTGGTGAACTCTGGGTAGGCCTGGACACCCATCTCCGGAAGGTCGAGACCCATGATCTCGTCCTCTTCCGCTGAGCGGATGCCTCCCTTGCCCCTTGCCTTGGAGATCGTGTCCTGGATCTTGAAGAAGGCGAAGGCGACTCCGAGGATGACCGTCCAGATCACCGCAGCGCCGAGGGCCTGGGCACCCAACTGGCCCCAGTCGCCCTTGATGATGCCCTTCACGCCGGTTGTGGGCGAGCCGTTCCAGCCGCCGCCGTAGCTGCCGTTGGCGAAGATGCCTACGCAGAGGACACCGAAGGTGCCGCAGACACCGTGCACGCTGATAGCGCCAACCGGGTCGTCGAGCTTCAGCTTGCGCTCCACGAAGAACACGGACTCGATCACGAGGATGCCGGCGATACCGCCGATGATTGCGGAAACCCAGGGCGTGACGAACGCGCACGGGGCGGTGATCGCAACGAGACCGCCAAGCATGCCGTTGGCCATCATGCCGGGATCGGGCTTGCCCGTCCGCTTGGTGATCCAGAACATCGCCACCACTGCACCGAACGCTGCGGCAATTGCCGTGTTCGTAGCAACCGTGGCGAACTGCACATCAGTGGCAGCAAAGGTGGAGGCGGCGTTGAAGCCGAACCAACCGAACAGCAGGATCAGCGTGCCGAGCATTGCCATCGGGATGTGGTGGCCAGGCATGGCCCGAGGCTTGCCGTCGGGGCCGAACTTACCGATGCGTGGACCGAGCACGATCGCTCCGGCGAGTGCAGCGACACCGCCGACGGCGTGCACCACACCCGAGCCGGCGAAGTCGACGTAGCCGGCGCCGAGGTGCATCGAGCGCCACGACTGGGCAAGCCAGCCTCCGCCCCAGGTCCAGGCAGCCATGATCGGGTAGTAGATGGCTCCGCAGAAGAAGCCCCACACCACGAACGAGCCCCACTTCCACCGCTCGGCCATCGCCCCGGTGGGGATCGTGGCCACGGTGTCCATGAAGGCCACCATGTACAGGAAGAAGCCGAGCAGGGCCGGGGTGATGCCGCCGCCGGAGAGCGCCCACCCGCCTTTGAAGAACAGCGCAGTGCTGCCGTGGCCGATGAGGTTCCCCCCGATCGCCTTGTCGATGCCGAGGGCGCCGTACGAGAACCCGCCGAAGGCCAGAGGGAACCCGACGAAGAAGAAGCCGATGAACCCGAGACCGAAGATCGCGAAGTTCGTCGTCATCACGTGCGCTGCGTGCTTGGCCCGGCAGAAGCCGGTCTCGACGAGAGCGAAGCCCGCCTGCATGAAGATGACGAGGGTTGCGCCGATGACCACCCAGAGCAGGTTGACCTGCTTGCCGAGGACCGTCACCGCCTCGCCCGCGTCCTGGGCGAACGCCGAGTTGGAGCCGAAGCCGACAACGGCTGCGGCGACACTCAGGCTGATCGCGAGTTTCAGTGCTTTCTTTCGCACGGTGCGGAACCTTTCTCACGTAGGGGCAGTTGTTGTGGGCCGGCACAACGCTGGACCGCCCGATGAACAAGGTACGTGGGGGGTATTTCCCCGAGGTCTTGGCTCTGTTTCCAGTACGTGAAGCGATGGTTCGGGGGAGCGCCTCAACGCGTCCCGCGTCGTCCCCGCAGTGACCCGCCGGCGAGTGCCTTGCGGATCCTCTCCTGCGCTGCCTCGTCGAGCTTGCGCCCGTCGGTATCGGTCAGCGAGAAGCGGTCTACCACGGCGCCGCGAAGCGTGGCGATGCGTGCCGAGTGGACCTCCACACCGGCGAGGGCAAACGCAGCGGTGATACCCGCAAGCACCCCCGGGGCGTCGTCAGCCTCGACGGTGCAGGCCGTGAACCAGGGGAGCACGTCGTTGTCGAACCGCGCGCTCGCGCCGGCAACGGCCACCGGTGGGACCGATTGGCGCAGACCCGCCTCGATCGCGGTGGAGAGATCCCTCGCGGCCGGGCGGGTGTTGCTCACTACAACGAAGCTGTCGACCACCACGCCGTCTGCCCACGTGGCGACCGAGGCATTGAGGATGTCCATCCTCGCGTCGGTGAGCACACGCGTGATCGTTGCGAGGAGTCCCTGCTGGTCACGGCTCGCGACATCGACCTGCCAGTGCCGGGCGAGTTCGTGGCCGGTGACGGCAACGCGGGCGGTCCCCGAACGCGGCGGGGGCTCGGCGAGGCGGGCCTGGCGGACGAGTTCCTCGGGTTCGTTGGCGAGGATGTACGAGCGTGGCGCGTGCGCAATCCGCTCCGAAGCCGGTTCATCGCCAGCGAGCCGCTGCGCGGTGTCCCGTCTCGCATCACAGAGGTCGGTCCCGTCACGGCCACCCAGTTCGGCTCCGATGCGGTCGTTCAGTTCGTCGAGTACCGCCCGCTCGAACGCATCGAGATCGGTGCTCGCGATGGACAGCAGGTACAGCCGTCGGCGTCGGTCCTCGGACCCGATGTGTGTGGCTAGCTGCTTGATCATCAGCGAGTCGAGGGCATCGGGGTCGTGTAGCGAGGCGAGGAGAAGCGAAGCGTCCTGAACGAGCGCCGCCGTTTCGCGTTCGTCATCGGAGGGGATCGAGAGTTGGTCCAGCACAGACCGGGCTACGTCGTTGTTGTCGCCCGAGAGGTCAACTAGGTCGAGGACCAGCGCACCGAGCAGCAGGGGGTCCACGCGCTCGAGCAGGCCCCACTCGCCGGCGAACTCGTCATCTGCACCGCCCGGAGCCAGTTCGATGAGTCTGTCGACGGTGGGGAAGCGCAGGACCCGCAGGGGGTCGAGCTCGGAGGGGTCCGCACGTCTGGCCCGGAGGGCTGCGGAGACCTCGGGGATCGCTCGCTCGAGGATGCCGAGCGTCTCGAGGAACCTCCAGGACCGTGGGTTCCCGGCTCGGAGCAGCGCAATGAAGCGTTGCGTGCTCGGCGAGTCCCACGCAACCGGTTGTGTTCGGTGCAGGGAGAACCACTCGAGCAGGCGCTCGCTCGGTCGATTCTCGGCGGCGAGTGCTGCCGCCTCGAGCGCGAGTGCCAACAAGTCGCTCACTGGGGGTTCTGCGCTCAGGTCGACTGATCCGTTGCGGACAACGAACCAACCGCCCTCGGGGGCGACGGTGGGCACTTGCGCGGCGATCGGGGAGGGGGCGGTCTTCGTACGGGTTGCCTTCCAGCGCAGCAGAGGCGGTGTCATCACTGTGGTCACGAGCACCACGACGATGAGGGCTGCATAGAGATCGGCGTCCAATACACCGGTACTCAGCCCGAGCGTCGCGAAGATCAAGCCCACCTCGCCACGGGGGATCATGCCGATACCGATCGTCCATTTGTCGCTGCGCGTTCCGAACGCGCCGACTGCTGCAACCAACTTGCCGGCGATTGCGATGACGGTCAGCACCGCTGCAGTGCCGAGCACGGCGGGGCGAGCGATGGCAGCGATATCGGTCTTGATTCCGATCGACAAAAAGAAGACCGGGATGAACACGTGACCGATCGGCGTGAGTTCGCGCTCGATTCGCTTGGCCTGCTTGCTCCGGTTGAGTGCCAGCCCGGCCATGAATGCGCCGATGATGGGAGCAAGTCGAGCGACGTCCGCGAGGGACGAGAAGCCCATCGCGATGGCGAAGGCAACGGCAACGAGGGTGGCCGAGGACTTCGAGAACCTGGAGACGGCACCGAGGAATGGTGGGACGATCTTGGCGCCGATGACCCCGGTGATGAGGAGGAACCCGACGGCGAGCCCGGTGGTCCCGAGGATCGATGCTGCGCTCACGCTGCCGTCCACGACGACGCGCGTCACGATCGTGAGGATGATGAGACCGAGCACGTCGTCGGCAACAGCGGCGCCGAGGACGATGCGCGACTCGGTGGACGACAGCACGCCGAGGTCGCCGAAGACGCGTGCGGTGATGCCGACGCTCGTTGCGGTTAGTGCTGCGCCGAGGAACACGGACGTCTTCACGTCCCGTCCGAGCGCCAGACCGGCACCGATCCCGCCGAGGAAGGGGGCGGCCACGCCGAGCACTGCGACAGCAAAAGAAGCCCTGCCCACTCTAGCCAGCTCTCTCACGTCCATTTCGAGCCCGACGTTGAGGAGCAGGAGGATCACGCCGATCTCTCCGAGCAGGCGCAGGGCGTCATCAGCCTGCACGAGGTTCAGTACGGACGGGCCGATCAGGATCCCGGCGAGGATCTCGCCGAGAACGGCGGGTACCTTCACTCGTTCGGCAAGCTCAGCGACCAGTTTTGCGGCCGCCAGCACGATGAACACGTGGAACAGGATCGTCCCGATGTCGAATCCGTCGGTGCCCTCCGTTGCCGCAAGCAGCGATATTGCGGCCTGCATTAGGTGACGAGGGTTCTGGCAGTGTCAGCCGCTTCCGCGATGAGCATCCATCCCCGCGACCGCACGGTGCGGATCGACTCGGGCCCCAGCCTTCTGCGGATCTCCACGAGGATCGCGTCGCACCGGCGAGCGCTCCGGTCGCCGAGGCCGCTCTGGCGCGCAAGCTCGGCTCGGCTCACTACCCGCCCCGAGAACCCGACGAGAACCCGGAGTACTGCAAGTTCCTGTTCGTTCAGGTAGTTCGGGCGGACCGTGTCGGGAACGACGGTGGTTGCCATGAACCAGACGGTAGGTGTGGCCAGTTTCGGTCCTGTTCTGGCTCTGTGAACGGGCTGTAAACAGGTCACGTTGTCGTCGGGTTACCGGCCGGTAATACTCCCCGACCATGGACATGTCGTACCCCGCCGATGCGGAAGCCTTCCGCTCCGAGATCCGGGCCTGGCTCGGCAACAACCTCCCGAAGGGCTGGTTCGAGCCCGGTTTCGAACTGTCTGGCGAGGAGCGCCGGGCGTTCAACGAGACCTGGCCGACCAAGCTGTACGAGGGCGGGTGGATCTGTGCGACGTGGCCCCAGGAGTACGGCGGCCGTGGTCTTTCCGTGATGCAAGGCGTGGTGCTCTCCGAGGAGTTCGCTCGTGCCAAGGCACCCCTGCGCGCCGACTTCTTCGGCGACACGCTCGTCGGGCCGACGATCCTGCAGTGGGGCACTGAGGAGCAGAAGAAGACGTTCCTTCCGCAGATCCTCAAGGGTGAGGTTCGCTGGTGCCAGGGGTTCAGCGAACCGAACTCTGGATCCGACCTCGCCTCGCTGAAGACGACTGCGGTCCTCGACGGCGACGAATGGGTGATCAATGGCCAGAAGGTGTGGACCACCCAGGGCCACCACGCCGACTACTGCTTCCTGCTCACGCGCACCGATCCCGACTCGCCCAAGCACAAGGGCATCTCGTACCTGCTCGTGCCGATGCGCCAGCCGGGGGTCGAGGTGCGCGGCATCGTGCAGCCCGACGGCACTGCGGAGTTCTGTGAGGTGTTCTTCGACAACGCCCGTTGCCCGAAGGACAACGTGGTCGGCGGGGTCAACGAGGGTTGGAAGGTGGCCAACTCCACGCTCGCGTTCGAGCGTGGGATGAGCGCCACCACGAGCTATCGGCGCTTCGAAGACGAGTATCACCTGCTGGTCGCCGAGGCCGGGGAACGGGGCCTGCTCTGCGACCTCGTGATCCGTCAGCGCCTCATGAAGTACTACACGAAGATCCAGTTGCTCCGGGTGAACGGACTGCGCTCGCTCACGTCGACGCTCAACAAGACAAAAGACCCCGGTGTTGCCGCACTCGGTGCCACGAACAAGATGTTCTGGACCGAGATGCACAAAGAGGCCATGGAACTCTGCCTCGACATCTACGGCGCGGACTCGATGTTGATCAACACGGGACCCTCCGCCGGGTCGTGGCCGGGAACGGGTCGTGACAAGCGCCGCGAGGGGTACCCGGTGAGCGCAATGCTCTCGGCGTTCTTCTTCAGCCGCTCGGAGACGATCTGGGGCGGAACCTCCCAGATCCAGCGCAACATCGTTGGCGAGCGCGTGCTCGGCCTGCCCAAGGAGCCGTCCTGATTTCGCCGACATAGCCGCCGCTTCGCTTCGGCATAGTTCGGCGTGTAGCTCGTCGCTGGCGCTTCCCTCGCTACCGTCCTGTTTTCGCCGACATAGCCGCCGCTTCGCTTCGGCATAGTTCGGCGTGTAGCTCGTCGCTGGCGCTTCCCTCGCTACCGTCCTGATTTCGCCGACATAGCCGCCGCTTCGCTTCGGCATAGTTCGGCGTGTAGCTCAGAGCGTGGCGCACTCGGCGGCGAGGCTGCCGAGTGCGGTCGTGCGCCGCGGCTCCCGGATCTCGTGCTGATCCAGACCGTTCGTGCAGTACCCGAAGGAGAGACCGGTCACGGGGTCGCCCCACGCGATCTGGCCCTTCGCTCCGTTGTGGCCGACCGTGCCTACATGCGCCGTGCGACCGAACCCGCGGAAGTGGTCCTTGCCGTCGCCTGCGGCCCGGACGAGTCCAAGCGTGCGGTTGGCGGGTACGCCGGTCAGCGGATCGGGGAACGCGTTGCGAACGTTGTTCCTTGCATCGGCGATCACGTCCGGGCGCCACATGTCGCCCGGGTTGTTCAGCACCGCCTGGTAGTAGAGGGCAAGGTCGCAGGCCCGCATCACCCCGCCGCCACCGGGAACGCCAACGTCTTGGACACCGGGGGAGTCGAACGCCGTCAGCGCCTCGATCGTGACCTCGGTGGCCGGTAGTTCGGGAACACCGAAGACGGACTGGATCTCGGGGGATGTGGCCGGGCTACCGGTCACCTGGAGCGCTGCCGCCCGGAACGGGAGGAGACCGAGCACCTTGGGCAGCCCAGCGGGCGCGGTGACCCGCTGCTCGACCACGTCGCGGAAGTCGGTGCCCGTCAGGGTCTCGATGAGTTCGGCGAGCACCCAGTGCGCCGACGTGGGGTGGTACTCGAACCTCGTGCCAGGCGCCCAACTGGTGCGCCACTTCAAGAACGCCGCGCGGCGTCCGGCCGAGGTGCCACCGTCTAGGGCCTTGAGCGGCGCTGAGGGGAAGCCCGAGGTGTGGAGCATCACCTGCTCCACGGTGATGAGGTCCTTGCCGTTGCCTGCGAACTCGGGGATGTAGTCAGCCACCCGCTTCGAGACGTCGATGAGCCCATCGCCGATCAGCGCCCACATCGCGCCAGCAACGAAGGTCTTCGTCGCGGAGTAGACGACGTACCGGGTGTCGTCGGTGGCGTCGCCGTAGGTCTCGAAGGCCACGAGCTCACCCTGGTAGGCCAGCGCGAACTGGCACGACGGCAGCAGACCCTCGTCGATCTCGCGCCGGGCGCGTGTTCGGAGCCGGTCGATCGCTGTCTGGTCGAGTCCCATAGATGGACCTTATGCGCAATGCCGGGCCACTGCGGGCCCGTCGATGTGACACGGTGGGACGTATGACTACGTACACCGCCACGGTCGCATCGCCCGTCGGGCCGCTCACGCTCGTGGCGACAGGAGAGGCCCTGTGCGAACTGTCGTGGGCCGGGGACCGCCCCGCCACCCGGGGTTCTCTCGCCGCCGTCTCGGTGCCGGACGCATTGCACCCGGTCGTCGTCCGGGCGACGCGAGAGCTTGAGGAGTACTTCGCCGGCGAGCGGCGGTCGTTCGGGGTTCCCGTGATCGCAGCGGGAACCGGGTTCCAGCAGTCGGCCTGGGGGGTGCTACGCCAGATCCCCTATGGCGAGACGATCACCTACGGCGAGCAGGCACGCCGCGTGGGGAATCCGCGTGCGGTGCGCGCCGTGGGTGGTGCGAACGGGAGGAATCCGGTCGGGATTATCGTGCCGTGCCACCGCGTGATCGGGGCGGACGGCTCGCTGACGGGGTTTGGCGGCGGTGTAGACGTGAAAGCATGGTTGCTCTCCCACGAGCGACAAGTCGCCGCCGGATAGAAACTGTCACCTGCCCGTAATGAAATCCGGGCAACCGATACGCTCAGTGCGTGTCCAGGAGCCAGTCCTCGCTCGGTGGTGCCCGAGGTACCCAGTCCTCGGTCGTCGAGCGACTTGCCGCGCTGTACGCGCCGCCGAAGAAGTCACGCGGCTTCGGGCCCATTCGCGTGAGTCGTCCCCGCCGTTCACGCCGGTTCGGTGGCAATGGGTTCATAGGATCGGTGCGCTCCGGTGGACCGGGACGCTGGCTCGTGGCCCTCGTCGTCCTCGTGCTCCTGCTCGTCACTGCGGTGCTCATCGTTACGCAGACAGCCTGGATCGCTGTTGCGACCAGCGGAGTCCAGGACGGGGACGTCATCCGAGGTGACCAGGCATCGCGGCTTGCGTTCCGCATCAAGTCCGCCGGCCCCGCGGCGGGCAAGGTCATGGTCATGTTCAACGGCATGGAGGTCTCCACCGAGACCGAGGCCGACGGCACCCTCGTCGCGTCGCTCACGAATGCCGCGCCCGGTGACAACCGGATCAACTATCGGGTGAAAAGCAAGTACCCGTGGGCGAGGGACAAGACCGGCCAGGTGAGTTTCACCGTGCGCTTCGGCCCGACGCTGAGCCTGCCGCGTGCCGTGCCGCCGCCCACCGCGAAACGTGCGGCCCTCATCCGCGGTCTGGCGGACGACGACGTCATTGTGACGGTGAACGGCAAGCCTGCCTCACGGGAGTCCGGCATGTTCCAGGCGTACGTCCCCTTCGGGTCGAGGGACGCCACCGTGATCGCTACTGCGCCGGACGGATCGCTTACGAAGGCTGTCGTCAAGTTCGATTCGACTCCGGTGGTCGCCGAGCCGATTCAGGCGTTCCACATCACCGAACCTGCTTGGCGGTATGCCAATCTCGACAAGACCCTGGCCCGCTTGGCCAGGGAGAAGAAGATCAACGCAGTCGTGCTGACCATCAAGGACGAGAACGGCATCATCGGGTACGACACCGGGGTGCCGCTCGCCAAGCGCATCGGTGCGGTCGGCAAGGACTGGCGCGTGAAGAATGGCGAGCTCACCGTGGGCTTCTACGAAGCGCGTCAGGCGATCGATCGCTTGCACGAGCTCGGCCTCAAGGCGATTGGTCGCATCACCTGCTTCCTCGACCCGCAGCTCGCCGAGTGGGCGCTGAAGAACGGTCAGACCGACATGATCGTGCAGGACAAGAATGGCGATGCCATCCGCACCGCGTACGGCACGGCTGTGTTCACCAACTTTGCGAACGAGCAGGTGCGTCAGTACAACATCCAGCTCGCCGTCGAGGCGGCCAAGCTCGGGTTCGACGACATCATGTTCGACTACGTGCGCCGTCCTGAGGGGCTCATGGAGAACCTGCACTTCCCCGGGCTCACCACCTCGCCCGCTGTCGGCATCGCCAATTTCGTTCGTGAGGCCCGCCAGGCACTTCCGCCCGGCACCACACTCGGGGTAGCGGTGTTCGGCGTGTCAGCCTCGAGGCCGTACCTCGTCGGCCAGGACATCCGGCTCCTTGCGCCGCTCGTCGACTACATCGCCCCGATGGTGTACCCGTCGCACTGGGTGGAGGGCGAGTTCAAGGTGCCGTTGCCGATTGCCGAGCCGGGCACCATCGTGGAACGGTCGGTGGCCGAATTCGTGCGCCAGGCATCCACAGGCGGCGCATACACCGTGCCGTGGCTGCAGGACTTCGGGGCCAAGAGCTACCAGTACGGCACACCCCAAGTGCTCGCGCAGATCGAGGGTGGCTATCGGTCGAAGGCATCGGGCTTCTTCATGTGGAACTCGAAGGTCGAGTACCACCTCGAGGCCTTTGAGCCGGTTGGCACCTACAACCTCGAGGACGAGGCCGGCAGCAACGTCACCGCGGTGCGGAACACCACGCCGAAGAAGTCGAAGGGCTAGGCGATCGTCGCTGTCGTCGTCGGCGGCGTTGTCGTCGATGACGTGGTGGTCGATGACGTCGTCGGTGTCGTGGTAACCGGCGGCTGGGACCGGGCGATCTTCACGGTTCGTACCATGGCATCAGCGAGGTAGCGATTCCGGGCGATGGCGCCCTTCATCGTGTAGTGGACCCCGCCCTTGTTGTGCCAGCGCACGTTGCGGCGGGCCACGGCTGCCCAGTCCATGATGTGGAGGTTCGGCCAGTGCTTGGTCGCATCGCGCAGGGCTGCGTTGAACTTGGGTGCCGAACTCTGGTGCACGGTGTAGAGCGTGAGGAAGCCAACCGTTCGGTCCGGGCCGATCTCGTTCATGATCGCGTCGATCATCGCCGGGGCGGAGTTCTTCTTCCGTTTGACCACCCAGAGGTCGTTGCTGCCGAGCGCAAGCAGATAGCACGGGGGGTCGAACCCAGCGGCCCGCGCGGTGCGAATCGCAGAGATTGCCGAGGGGAAACGCTTGGAGACGCGATTGATCGAGCGGGCGCCCTGGATGTCGCAGCGGAACGGTCCGATGTCCTTGGACCGGAGGGTTCGCCGGAGCCCATTGAGGTATCCCCCCGACGTCGAGTCGCCGATCTGCATGACGGGGCCCCAGCCGCGCACTCGAGAGTCGGCGAGCACGAACGGCCGAGCGTCGGCCGAGTTCACGTCGATGAGTGCAGCCGCCGGTACGACGGCAGCAGCAAGCAGCAATTGCCGACGCGAGAGCACGGCAGAAGTATGCCGGTGCGGGTCGTCCGAGTCGACCACGATCCGTACCGATCGGTGCACCAGCGGACGCGAACTGGCGCGTTCAGCGGGGTTCCCCGTCGTAGTCTGGACACTTCGAGGACGTCGTCGCACGCGGAGGTGGGTTTCGGTGTTCAACAGGGGAAACGATGTGCTGGTCCATCTCATGGGCGGTCTGGGCAATCAGCTGTTCCAGTACACGGCGGGTCTCCAGGTGGCGAGCGAGACTGGCGGCCGCCTCTACATCGACTCCTCTGCCCCGGAGGGCGTGTCCCTCGCCGACGTCCTCGCGCCGGACACGATTGCCTTTGCATCAACCCGTGTTCGTCGCTCGTTTGGGCTGTCCGCCGGCTCGGATGCTGCCCCTGCGAGGATCGCCATCCGACTCCAGCGTGAGTGGGCCACCCGGCTCGGCCGCCTTACCATCATGCGCGAGCGCCCCGGATCGGGTCTCCATCACGACGGCCCATCCAGCGGGAGGTGTCTCCTCATTGGCTGGTTCATGCATCCCTCTTGGTACGCGAACACCATGGGCGCGGTGGGTGCGCAACTGCTCGAGCGCCTTCGAGAACACCCGGCGTACCGACTTGCGTCGACCGACAACGCAACGGTGATCTCGTTTCGCCGTGGCGACTTCGTCCGCTGGGGCATGGATCTCTCGTCCGGGTATTACGAGAATGCCCTCGACCGACTCGGCGCCACCGACGCGCCCTGCTTTGTGGTGGGCGACGACTCGCTGTTCCTCGACTTCGCCCGTCACTGGCTGGTGAGCCGCGGCATCGCGGCACAGCGAGTGCCGTCGTTCGAGGGCTCGCCGGGGATCACCGATCTCGCAGTGCTCGCCGGTGCAGGTTCGGTCATCATGTCGAACTCGTCGTTCTGCTGGTGGGGCGTCACCGCCGGCGATGTCGAGGTTCGACCTGGCCGGACGGTGTTCGTCCCCGAGCCGTGGAACCGCAAGAGGCAGTTCAAGGCGGGCCTCACATCAGCGCCCAAGCCTCTGGCCTGGATTCCCGTACCGTCAACCTTCGGCCGCGGGCCCGAATGACGAACGGGTCAGTGCCCTCGGCAGGATTCGAACCTGCGGCCTACTGCGCCGGAGGCAGTTGCTCTATCCCCTGAGCTACGAAGGCGGGCGGAGCAATGATACCGCGGCTGGGGGAATGACAGCCGGGCGGAGGGGGTCTGACGGTTACCCTTTCCCCAATGGCCGATCCGCTGCATACCGTTTCCGCGCTTCTCGAGCCGGTATTCCGCGCCGTGACCGGGGTCGATGCCGATCCGGTGGTGCGAGCGAGCGACCGGGCAGATGCGCAGGTGAACGGCGCGCTTGCCGCGGCCAAGCAGGTGGGCCGCAACCCCCGTGAGGTGGCGGCGGAGATTGTTGCCGCTGCTGCAGAGCCGCTCCGGGGGGTGGCCACCATGGAGATCGCCGGTCCGGGCTTCATCAATCTCACCTTCTCCGACTCGTTCGTCGCTGGCGAACTCGCCAGCGCCGCGCGCGATCCCCACCTCGGTGTGCGACCGACCCCCGCTGCTGAGCGCATCATTGTCGACTACTCGGCCCCGAATGTCGCGAAGGAGATGCACGTCGGGCACCTGCGCACCACAATCATCGGTGACGCGCTCGTCCGCATGCTGGAGTTCGTCGGCCACGAGGTGATCCGCGAGAACCACATCGGTGATTGGGGAACCCCGTTCGGCATGCTCATCGAGCACCTGCTGGACCTCGGCGAGACCGAAGCGGCTAACGAGCTCTCCGTCGGCGACCTCGACGGCTTCTACCGCCAGGCGCGCGTCAAGTTCGATAGCGACGACGAGTTCAAGCAGCGCAGCCGGTTGCGCGTCGTGGCGCTCCAGTCCGGCGACGGCGAGACGCTCCGCCTCTGGCAGGAGCTGGTGGACGCGAGCGCCGCCTACTTCAATATCGTCTACCGCAAGCTCGGTGTGCTGCTCACGAGCGCGGACCTCGCGGGCGAGTCGAGTTACCACGGCCTGCTTGACGAGGTGATCCAGCGACTCGACCGCTCCGGGTTGCTGCAGCAATCCGACGGCGCCGACGTGGTGTTCGCGCCCGGCTTCGTGAACCGCGAGGGCGAGCCCCTGCCACTCATCGTCCGCAAGGGCAACGGCGGGTTCAACTACGCAACGAGCGACCTCGCCTGCGTGGTCGACCGCGTCGAGCGCCTCCGGGCCACGCTCATGCTCTACGTGGTCGGCGCCCCGCAGGCCCAGCACTTCGAGATGGTCTGGAAGGTGTGCGAGATGGCCGGCTGGCTCCCTCCGCCTGCCCGGTGCGTGCACGTGCAGTTCGGGTCGGTGCTCGGCTCGGATCGCAAGATGTTCAAGACCCGGAGCGGGGACACCGTCAAGCTGGTCGAACTGATCGACGAGGCGGTGGAGCGCGGCATTGCCCAGGTGCGTGAGCGCAGCCCCGAACTGTCGCCAGCGGAACAGGATTCCGTCGGCAGGATGATCGGGATCGGCGCCGTCAAGTACGCGGACCTGTCGACCGACCGGATCAAGGATTACGTCTTCGACTGGGACCGGATGCTGTCCTTCGACGGGAACACTGCCCCGTACCTGCAGTACGCCCACGCAAGGATCCGCTCGATCTTCCGCCGGGTGGGTGTCGACGGCCAGACGCACCTCGGGGAGGTCATCCTCGGTGATCCCAAGGAACGGGCGCTCGCACTGCGCCTGCTCGGGTTCGACCAAGCCGTGAACGAGTCGCTCGAGCGCTTCGTCCCGCACCGCCTGTGTACCTATCTCTTCGACCTCGCACAGGACTTCACGGGCTTCTACGAGGCCTGTCCCGTGCTGCGCGCCGAGGACGAGCGTGTGCGCCAGAGCCGGCTTGCGCTCTGCGACCTCACTGCGCAGGTCCTCGACCGCGGGCTCGGGCTCCTCGGTATCGACGTTCCCGACCGGATGTAGGCCCCGATGAGCAAGCTGCCCCTCCATCTCCTGCCCGACACCGCCACGGAACTCGCCGATGGCTCGGTCGCCATCGGCGGTGTGCCGCTGCTCGAACTGGCCTCCCGCTACGGCACCCCCGTGTTCGTGTACGACGAGCAGCACCTGCGCAACCGCTGTCGCGAGGCAGTGGACTCCTTCGGAGCGAACCGCGTCGTGTACGCAACCAAGGCGTTCCTCTGCAGAGCGATGGCGCGGCTCGTGCACGAGGAGGGGCTCATGCTGGACGTTGCCACCTCGGGGGAGCTGTTCGTCGCGCTGTCGGCGGGGGTGCCGGCAGACCGCTGTGTCCTCCACGGGAACAACAAGTCGCTCGAGGAACTGCGTTACGCGATCACCGCCGGCGTTCACCACATCAACGTGGACAGCTTCGACGAACTCGACCGACTCGAGGCGCTTTCTGCCGAGGGCCTCGCAACCCCGAAGGTGGCGCTGCGCATCACGCCCGGTGTCGAGGCACACACGCACGAGTTCATCGCCACCGGCCAGGATGACTCGAAGTTCGGCTTCAACCTCGGCAACGGGGACGCACTCCGTGCCGTGTCCCGGGCGCAGCGGTCCGCTGCTGTCGAGCTGATCGGTCTCCACTGCCACATCGGGTCAAACGTGTTCGCCGCCTCGTCGTTCGCCCGGGCCGCCGAGGTGATGGCGGGCTTTGCCGCACCGTTCGATCTTCCCGAGCTCACACTCGGGGGCGGTCTCGGCGTGGCCTATGTCGCTGGCGAGGAGGCGCCGCCGATCGCGGAGTGGGCACGGGTGCTGCTCGATGCCTGCCGCTCGCTCGGGGTGCGCAGTGCGGTGAACGTGGAGCCCGGTCGCTCGATCGTCGCGGGTGCGGCCGTGACGCTGTACACGGTCGGCACCGTGAAGGACATCCCGGGGGTGCGCACCTACGTTGCGGTGGACGGCGGCATGAGCGACAACCCGAGGCCGATCATGTACGGCAGCGGCTACGAGGCCTTCCTGCCACGGGCACTGCAGGCCGAGCGGAACCGTCGTGTGCGGCTCGTGGGCAAGCACTGCGAGAGTGGCGACGTCCTCATCAACGACGCACAGGTCCCCGAGGACCTCCATGTTGGCGACGTGCTCGCGACGCCGGTCACCGGGGCGTACGGCTACTCAATGTCATCGAACTACAACATGGTCACGAGGCCGCCGGTCGTCTTCGTGCGCAACGGCGAGAGCAGGCTGGTGGTCCGTCGCCAGGTGCTCGAGGACCTCGTAACCCTCGACCTCGACTGAGTCGCAGGACCCAAAGAGGCGGGATCCGCTTTCCGATCCGTTCCTGTCGTGCACCCAGTAGGGGCATGCAGCACTCCTCACTCACCGATCTCGCCCTCCGACACGGGTCGCTCGTCCGCGACAGCGTGGTCCCTTCCCGCATGAGCCTCGCCGCCTGGTACCGCGCGCACTCGTCGGGAAGGCTCGTGCGCCTGCACCCGGGGGTGGCGCGCCTCGCCGGCACGCAACCCACGCCGAGGCTGCGGATCGAGGCTGCGATCGCCGCGTCCATGCCGGGATCAATCGCCGGTGGGCTGACGGCAGCGTGGTTGTGGGGATCCCCCTCGGCGGCCGGGCCCGTTGTCGAACTGCTCGCTCCGCCGTACCGGCATCCCGGGCGGCTCGATGGGGTGGAATTCCACCGGCCGACGGCGGTCCCGTACCCGCGGTCCTGCACCGTCAGCGGGTTGCGCACGTGTGACCCGCTGCGCTCGGTGCTCGACGTGGCGGCGTGGAACCCCACGCGGCTCGACGCCGTGCTGGCAGAGTTGGTGGGGGCCGGATGCTTCGGCATCGACGCCGTGCACGACATGCTCGGGAGGGAACGGCGACAGGGCCGCCCTGGGGTCACTGCTCTCGCCGGGGCGTTGTCGCGGTGGTCCGGCGACCGCCTCCCCGCTCTGGCCTGACCGAAAGTCCGGTGAGGTCAAGGGGTGAGCAGTTAGCCTCCCATCACTGTGAGCAACGGCAAGCGCGTCCGAATCGGGGTCCTGGGGTGCGGCAACGTCGGTGCGGCATTTATCGAACTGGTCGGCCGTCAGGCTGACACCATCGAGATGCGCACGGGCGTGCGTCTCGAGGTCACGAGGGTGGCGGTGCGGAACCTCTCGGGGGACCGCACGGTGCACCTTCCCGACGGAGTGCTCACCCGGGATGCACAGGCACTCGTCGCGGACCCGGAGATCGACCTCGTCGTCGAGGTCATCGGCGGCATCGAGCCGGCGCGGGAACTCATCACCACGGCGCTCGACGCGGGCAAGCCGGTGGTCACTGCGAACAAGGAGTTGCTCGCGAACGTTGGCGCAGAACTGTTCGCGAAAGCGGACGCGAACGGCGTGGACCTCCTGTTCGAGGCAGCGGTTGCCGGTGGCATCCCGTTCATCCGACCCCTGCGCGAGAGCCTGCGCGGCGAGCCGATCGTCCGGGTGCTCGGCATCGTCAACGGCACCACGAACTTCATCCTCACGAGGATGACCGAGGACGGACAGGAGTACGCCGTCGCCCTCGCCGAGGCGCAGCGACTCGGCTACGCAGAACGGGACCCAACGGCGGACGTCGACGGGTTCGATGCGGGCGCGAAGGCCGCAATCATCGCAAGCATTGCCTTCGGCGTGCGCGTGGTGGCGGGCGACGTGTATCACGAGGGCATCCGCAACATCTCGGCGTCCGACATCAAGATGGCGCGGCGTCTCGGGTACGTAATCAAGTTGCTTGCGATCGCCGAGGTCGAGCCGAGCGACGGGTCGGTCAGCGTGCGTGTTCACCCGGCTATGGTGCCGGTGCACCACCCGCTTGCCAGCGTGCGGGACTCGTACAACGCCGTGTTCGTCGAGGGCGATTCGGTCGGTTCGTTAATGTTCTACGGACGTGGCGCGGGTGGGTATCCCACCGCTAGCTCGGTGCTCGGCGACGTAATCGACGCGGCGGTCAACCTCAAGATGGGAACGCACGGCACGATCGGCACGCTTGGGAAGGCGCAGATCCGCCCGATTGACGAGACGAGTGCCGAGTACCTCGTGAGCATGGAGGTCACCGACCGTCCGGGCGTGCTGCATGCGGTCACCGGCGTGTTCGCGAGGAACAACGTGAGTATTCGCGCCGCCGAGCAGGAGGGCATCGGCGACGATGCACGACTGGTGTTCATCACCCACGTGGCAAAAGAGGCGTCGGTGCGGTCCACGCTGCGCGAGCTCAAGGAACTCGATTCGGTGCGCAAGGTCGGCGGCCTGCTGCGCGTCATCGGTGCATAAGGACTGTTGATGCGTTACGTCTCTACCCGCGGTCGCGCCCCCGAGCTGGGTTTTGCCGATGTTCTGCTCGCCGGTCTCGCCCCGGACGGCGGCCTCTACGTGCCGGTCGACTGGCCCAGCCTTCCGGAGCACCTCCCTTCCGGGTCGTACCAGGAACTCGCGACGGTGGTCATGGCCCCGTTCGTCGGTGATGACATCCCGGCAGACGTCTTCGCTCGACTCGTCGACGAGGCGTACGCGTCGTTCCGGCACGAGGCCGTCACCCCACTGCGCCAGTTGGCAGCCGACGATTGGCTGCTCGATCTCTCCCAGGGCCCGACCCTTGCGTTCAAAGATGTCGCGCTGCAGTTGGTGGGCAGGATGTTCGACTACGTCCTTGGGGTGCGCAACGAGCGCGTGATGATCGTCGGCGCCACGTCGGGCGACACGGGCAGCGCCGCGATCGATGGCGTGAAGTCCTGCTCCAACGTCGACATCGTGATCCTCTACCCGCACGGGCGGACCAGCGACGTCCAACGCAAGCAGATGACGACCGTTGACTCCCCAAACGTCCACGCCGTGGCCGTCGAGGGAACGTTCGACGACTGTCAGGACCTCGTGAAGGCAATGTTCAACGACGCGCCGTTCCGTGATCGGATGCGGCTGTCGGCAGTCAACTCCATCAACTGGGCACGCGTCATGGCCCAGACCGTCTACTACGTGTACGCCACGCAGCAACTGGGCTGGCGGCCAACCTCGTTCAGCGTGCCGACGGGAAACTTTGGCAACGTGCTGGCAGGCTGGATCGCGCGGCGGATGGGTGCGCCGATCCGTTCGCTCGTCGTGGGCTCGAACCAGAACGACATCCTCACCCGGTTCTTCGAGACCCGTTCGATGGTCGCCGACACCGTGGTGCCGACGCTGAGCCCCAGCATGGACATTCAGGTCTCGTCGAACTTCGAGCGACTGTTGTTCGAGATGAACAATCGTGACGGGGGAGTGACTGCGGAGCAACTGCAGCGGTTCAGGTCGGTGGGTCGACTGGACGTCGAAACCGACCAGTTCGAGCGATGGATTGCCCCGGTGTTCCGGGCCGCCCGTTTCGACGACAGCGAGACACTGCGCATCATCGGTGAGGTTCGCTCGGCAACGGGAGAGATCATCGATCCGCACACTGCCGTCGGCATCGGTGCGGCGCGACTCCACCGCTCGCCGGGTATCCCGATGGTCACCACCCTGACGGCCCACGCGGCAAAGTTTCCCGACGCGGTCGAGCAGGCCACTGGCAGTCGCCCTGCGCTGCCCCCGCACCTCGCTGACCTGCTCGAACGGCCGGAACGCACCCAGACCCTCCCGAACGATCTCGGCGCGGTGCAGCGATTCGTGGAGTCCGTTGCGCGCTGAACGGTTGGCAACGTTGCACGCCTGTCATTCGCTCGCTAGGGTACGTGCTGCCTGGGGTTCCAGGTCCTTCCCAGTGGAAACGCCGCCTCACAGGCTTGCGCACACGGGGATCCAATCTCACCGGTGGTGGGGCTCCGCTTCGTCAGTGCAGCGCAGCCGTCTCGGACACGTGTCCATCCCCCGGTGACCGAACCACCCGGCCGGCACCATGCCGGTCGTGAGAGGGGTATCGAGTGAGCAGTCAGACGATGGGTCGAGACGTGCTGGAGAACAAGGACAAAGAGCAACTGGTGACGATCGCCCAGGCGCTCGGCATCAAGTCCGTGTCCCGCCTCAAGAAGGCCGAACTGGTCGACAGGATTCTGGAGCAGACGGGCCCCAACGATGGGCCCGATGCCGCTCCGGCCGCAGCAGCGACGTCCCCCGCAGGGCAGAGGGCAACACCGGCAAGGGCGTCCAGAGCTGCCGCGCCCACCAACAATAGGGTCGTACTCGGGCCCGACGGTGAGCCGCTCGCCGATTGGGAGATCGACCTCATGAAGTCAGGCGAGACCGCAGCGCCGGCCGCTCGCACCGACGCGGACGGCGATGATTCCGATGGCGACGACGGTGACGATGGCGACGACGGCTCGTCCTCACAGGGTGAGGGTGGGGCGGGGCGCAAGCGCCGTCGACGCCGCAACCGCAACCGCAACCGCGGTGACGACGGTGGCGCGGGTGAGGGTGGTGAGGCCGGCGCAGGGGAAGAGCGCCAGGCCGGAGCGGAGCGCCAGCCTGCTGGTGAGCGTCAGGGTGGCGGCGACCGTCAGCCCGTCGGCGACCGTCAGCGTCAGGGCGAGGGTCCGCAACAGCGTGATCACCGGGGCAAGGACCGGGATCGCGACCGGGATCGCGACCGCGGACGCCGCGGCGAACGCGGTGAGCGCGACCGTTTCGGGCCGCGCGACGCCGATGCCGGTGTGGAGACCGAGGCCCCGTTGTCCACCGAGCCCGTGCGGGTGTCCGGTTACCTGGACCTTCACGATCAGGGCTACGGCTTCCTGCGCGTCGGCGGTTACCTTGCCACACGCGAGGATGCCTACATCTCGGTTCGCCAGACACGCCAGTACGGTCTGCGCAAGGGTGACTTCGTCGAAGGGATGTCGCGCCCGGCCGGTCGCAACGAGAAGAACCCCGGGCTGGCCGAGATCTACACGATCAACGGCAAGGACCCCGATCAGCTGAAGGGTCGTCCCCGTTTCGAGGACCTCACCCCGCTGTTCCCGGACACCAAACTGCGCCTCGAAGACCCGAGCGACCCGACGAACATGACGGCTCGGATCATCGACCTCATCTCGCCGATCGGTATGGGCCAGCGCGGCATCATCGTGTCACCCCCCAAGGCGGGCAAGACCACGGTCATGAAGACGATCGCCAACTCGATCGAGAAAAACAACCCGAACGTGAAGCTCATCGTGCTGTTGATTGACGAGCGTCCCGAGGAGGTTACGGACTTCAGGCGGACGGTCAAGGGCGAAGTCATTGCCTCCACATTCGACCGCCCGAGCGACGAGCACACGCACGTCGCCGAACTGGTCATCGAGAAGGCGAAGCGTCTCGTGGAAATGGGTGAGGACGTTGTCATCATCCTTGACGGCATCACCCGGCTCTCGCGTGCCTACAACCTGGCCGCCCCCGCAACCGGTCGCATCATGTCCGGTGGTATCGACGCCGGTGCGCTGTACCCGCCGAAGAAGTTCTTCGGCGCCGCGCGCAACGTCGAGGAGGGTGGCTCGCTCACCATCCTCGCCACGGCACTCGTCGAGACGAACAGCCGGATGGACGAGGCGATCTTCGAGGAGTTCAAGGGCACGGGCAACATGGAGCTTCGCCTCGACCGCAGGCTCGCCGAGCGCCGTATCTATCCGGCAATCGACGTTGATACCTCGAGCACACGCCACGAGGAACTGCTTTTCGACCGTAAGCAGTTGCAGATGGTCTGGAAGCTTCGCCGTGTCCTTTCCGGACTGGCGGCCGACGGCAACGCTGCCCCTGGGCTCGAGTTGCTCATCGATCGCCTCAAGACCTTCCGCACGAACGACCACTTCCTTGAGGAGATCTCCAAGCAACCGTCCATGTGACGGTGCAGAGCGGTGCGTCCGGGGCCGGCCGTTGGTTAGGAGTCAGCATTGCGCAGACCGTACGGTTGACTCACGATGACCCAAGAAGTCACCCAGCACGACGATCCATTTGCCATCTCCGAGGCACGCATACGCGCCGGACGCGCCATCCGGGACATCAGCCACGCGGTGGTGGGCCGCCACGCTCCTGATGCGCTGCTCGACGAGGTTGCAGAGTCGCTCAACGCGTTGTCCTCGCGGCTCACCGGTCTCACGCCCCGCACGCGTGCGTCGGAAAACTTTCAGCAGCGCAACAACGAAGCGCAGGTGCAGGACGGTGGTACGTTCACCACGTATCCCGACCGGCCCTACTCGGGAACGGCGAGCCCGTTGGGTCTCGACCTGCGCGTGGTTCGCGACGGCGACGAGGTGGTGGCGTACTTCGAACTGCGTGCGGCGCACGAGGGTGCGCCCACCCGCAGCCACGGTGGCATCGTGTCGGCCGTGATCGATGACGTGTTCGGCTTCGTGCTGCAGCTCAACCACGTGATGGGCTTCACGGGCGAACTGACCGTTCGCTATGAGGCGGGAACGCCGATCGGCCGTCCGCTGCAACTGCGTGCCCGAATGGAGCGCAAGGAGGGTCGCAAGATCTTCATGACCGGCGAGATCCTCGACGGTGAGACGCGTACGGCCACGGCTCGCGCGATCTTCATTGAGCGCACCAACGTCTAGCGCTAGCCGAAGAGACCGTCACCCATGCCGAGGGCGACGTCTTCGTCGGTCATGCCGGATAGCTCGGTGAAGATCTCGAAGTTGTGCTCGCCCAGATAGCCGGGTGACAGCAAGTACGGCTCGAGGTCCGTTCCGCTCCAGAGTCCGGGGAAGCGGTCATAGGGTCGCTCACCAAACACCTGGTGCTCGCCCGAACGGAACAGGTTGCGGCTGACGTGCTGCGGATCCTTCATGAGGTCCTCGCCGTTCTGCACATAACCAGACGGGATGCCGATGCTCTGCAGGGAATCCACCGCAACGCGTGCGATGCGGTTCTGAGACCATTCACACAGTGCGGCGTCGATCTCGTGGCGGCGCGCAAAGCGACCGGCAACGGTGTCGCACTCGGGGTCCTTGGCCAACGTGGAGAGCAGCGGACCCACCATGTTGCAGAGTCTTCGCCACTCGTCGTCCGTGCGGACGGTGAGAGCAATCTCCCGGAGGTCTCCGCAGCGGTACACCTCGTTCGGGCAGTGGTGACCGAACGGATCCACGTTGCCATTGGGCTGCGCCTCGCGACCGTTGCTCAGGTAATCGAGCATCGCCGACCCGATGAGATACGTGCCGGTCTCCATCTGTGCGATGTCGACTCGTTGGCCTGTGCCGCTTGAACGACGCGCCTCAATCGCCGACAGCACACCGAGTGCGCCGAGGAATCCTGCAGCGTGGTCGTTCAGCGAGAAACCTGGGCCGACGTCAAGACGGTCGGCAGGGTTCGAGAGGTGCGTGAGGCCACAGAGCGCGTGGATGGTTGGCGCGTAGGTGATCATGTTCTTCCACGGACCCTCGTGGCCCGGGCCGCTCATGGTCACGTAGATGATGCCCGGGTTCCATTCCTTCACCTGCTCGTAGCCGATACCCCAACGGGCAAGCACTCCGGCCGAGAAGTTCTCGATGATGACATCGGACTGCTCGATCATCGGCTTGATGATGGCGAGTGCCTGTTCGTGCTTCATGTTGAGGCTTGCCGAGCGCTTCGAACGGTTCCACACGTAGTAGTACGGGAAGTCCGGGGAGTTGACGAGTGTCGCCCGCTCGGCGGTCTGGAACTTCAGGATGTCTGCGCCGAGGTCACCGAGGATGCGGCAGCACATCGGTCCGGCGAGCACCCACGTGAAGTCGACAACGCGGATTCCCTCGAGTGGCTTGCCGCCGGAGTACGGGCCAGAACGCTTTGGGTGAGTGCTCGGTTCCAGGGTCGGGTACGCGCCCCACTCGCGCAGAATGTCGTCGACGGACGTCGGTGCCGCTGCCGGTGGCTGCTGGTCGGGAACCTTCGTACCGCTGAACACTGCGTAGGGCCCGGGGGAGCGCACCTCGGAGTGCCCCTCGGTGGGCCGGAACGTGCCGCGGAATTCGTACTGCGGGTTCTCGGCCACCTGGGCCACGGTCTGCACCTCGCCGAAAGCGACATGCAGTTCTTGCGCCTTGTGGAACAGCGTTCCCGAGTCGACGGTCTTCGCAAAGTTCTTGAAAGCGGTCATTCCGCGCTCGACCTGGGCGAGGTATTCCTCCGGGGCCATGGCGCTGAGTGCAGTGCCTTCCTCGTCTCCCTGCTCTCCCATCCACTGATACATCGCGATCGGTAGGGGAGACACGGTCACCATGCACGCGCCCGTCTTCGCGGGCGTGACCGCGTACGCGCCAAGCCAGTGGCGCGACGCCATGCGTAGCGCGTGCTTGGGCATGCCGAGCATCGGCTCGAGGATGTCGTCGAACCAGTGCTGGAAGAAGATCTGCTCGACCGTGGTGGACACCACCTCGTGCATGGAGAGGTCGACAAGCTGGCCGGTACCGGTCTCTCGAGCGCTGTACACGCCGGCAACCGCACAGATGGCCGCCATCATCGAGGCGAAGTGGTTGTTCTGACGCCCCCACGGGTTCACGGCCTGCTCGGCAGTGCCCGACACGCTGAGCACGCCGCCCATTGCGGCTGCCACGAGGTCGCTCGACTGCCAGTCCTTGCGCGGTCCGGTGAGCCCATAGGGGGTGAGCGAGATCTGGACGAGTTTTGGGTTCGACACCTGGAGATCGGCGTGGGCGAGGCCGAGCGCTGCGAGCCGTCCGGGTGGCTCGGTGTCGATGATGAGATCTGCCACCGCTGCGAGTCGTCGATAGGCATCTCGTCCGGCCTCCGTATCGAGGTCGAGGTCGAGGCGGTGCTTCCCGCCGTCGTACCACCAGTCGAGTACGCCGCCCCGTGCTGCTGTCTCGGGGTCCCGCATCGGCGGCCCGGAATCTCCCCGTCCGGCGCGCACAATTGAGGCACCGGTCTCGGCGAGCAGCTTGGTAGCAAAGCGTCCTGAGTCATCGGTGAGATCGACGACCCGAAGGCCGTGCAGTGGTCCGGTACTCATGGTGGTAACCCCCTGTGCCCAGCTCGACAACCCAATCGAGTGGCGGAAGTCACAGTAGTGGGTGGCGTGAGCGCCCCAAAAGGGGAGGTCGTTCGCGGAGATTTCCAGCGGGAAATCAGCCCTTCTTGGCGGCCTGCTCCATCGCCCGCATGAGCTCGGCGATCATCTGGGCGCGGGGAGGCATACCCGGGAGTTGCTTCGGGGGCTCGGGATTGATGCGCTCGCCGATGCGGTCCCAGCGGGCGATCGCGATGTCGAGGAAGTCCTGGTGCGGGAAGACCCAGAACTGGTCCTCCTGCACTGCGTCGAGCACCATCGACGCAACGGCAGCGGGGGTCATACCCTCACTAATCGCCTTGCGGCCGTAGTCAAGGATTGATTGGGCGGCGGGGTCGCTGACCGGCTTGTCACCCAGTTCCTCGGGCCAGTTGCGGTCCGAGTCGACGATGCCGGTGCGCACCCAGCCCGGGCACAGGCAGCTGACTCCGATGGGCAGGCCGGCCTCCTTCATCGACCAGGAGAGGCTGTCGCTGATGGCGACGACGGCGTGTTTGCTGGCGTCGTAGATCGGCGAGAAGCCAGTCATGCAGCCGGCGATCGATGCTGTGTTCACGATGTAGCCGCCGCCGTTCGCGGCGAAGTGTGGGACGAACGCACGGATGCCGTGCATGACGCCCCAGAAGTTGACGTCGATGACCCACTCCAACACCGAGAGCGGCCCAGTCCACGGGTCCACGTTTGCACCGCCGACTCCTGCGTTGTTGCAGACGATGTGAACGCGTCCGAACTTCGCCACCGATGCGGCGAGCAGGGCCTCTACGGACTCCACCTTGCGCACGTCGGTGGTGACGGCGAGTGTCTCAACACTATGGGCCTTGATCTTGGCCTCGGCGACGGCGAGGGCGCCCTCCTCGACATCGGCGAGGACGATGTTCACGCCCTCCTTGGCGAATGCTTCGGCAAGGGCGAAACCAATGCCGCTGGCTGCACCGGTGACGACAGCGACTTGACCACGTTCGAGTTTCATGTGCCGGACATTAGGCCCAAAGCGGGAATCGTGCTTGAGGTACGTCACCCAGCGCTGGGCGACCATCCTGCGGGGCCCCAGACCTCTTGGGCCTTGGCGTACACGCCCTGGTCGTAGGAGAACTCGACCACGTTGCCGTCGGGGTCCGTCACCGCACAGATGTAACCGATGGGCGGAGGCAACTGCGTGGCCGGCCAGTGGAGGAAGCCGTCGTGTGCGGCCAGCTCGGCGATGGCATCAACCTCGTCGCGGCTCGTGACCTCAATGCCGATGTGGGCGAACGGGGCCAGCGTCGGCTGCGGGCCGTGCCCGGCATCCCGGTGGAACGACACCAGCACCAAGATGAACGGCTTGTCCGCATTGTCTGGTTGGCCGAGCCAGGCGCCGAAACCGTCCGCGTCCTCCCGCTTGTCGAGGAGGCGCATTGGTGTGTACCGCTCATAGAAGGCGATGGAGGCGTCGATATCGCTGCACGGGAGCGCGATGTGTGTCCATCTCCACGCAGGTGGGTGCACGACGAAACGGTCCTCGGGGCTGCTCACCGTGGCCGCTTGGCGGTACTGGTAGTTGTGATGGTTGACATCGTTGGTGGCGGATCCGTTCGCGTTCAGGCCGCGATGAGGGCCTGGAGGTCGGTCGGTATGGCGATCTCGGACCCCTGCGGGTGCAGGACTGTTACGCCGCCGTTCCTCCACCAGTACAGGTCGGGGCTCGCCGGATTGTTCAGGTCGTTGAAGTCCTCGGCGATCCGCGAGACGAGCAGGTTGATCGTTGCGATCGTGAGGTCTGCATCTACACGGACGGCGAGGAACTGGTCGATGCTCGGGATGGAGACGAGGAACCCATCCGGCGGTGAGGACTTCATCACCATGCTCGGGTCGAGGATGCGCGACGAGGCGAACTGGTCGCCCGTGACAACGGTGAAGGGGCCCGCCTGCTCGGTCCTGATCGGGCGGCCGAGTGTCTGGGAGATCGCCAGCGCGACGATTTCCTCCGGGCTCTTGCCCCACACCGCCACCTGCGCGGGCGTGAGGAACGTGGTTGAGGTGGACTGCTCCACACAGACGGCTACGACGAGGTCATCGGCGATCGGCTGAACGACACCCTGGTCCACCGAGAGCCCGAGCGATCCGAGGGTGCCGACACGGACGCGCAGGAGCGACTGGGCGATCTCGAACGTGAATGCCGTGTCGGCCCGATCGGGGCTGAGCATGGTGCCGAGGTAGGTCGAGACCGTCTTCTGCCACATCGACCCTGGCACGAGCGTGAGCTCAGCCGCGAGCAGTGTGAGGTCCAGCGACGTGCCGTTGTCGAGCGTTGCGATCCCGTTTGTGCTGTCCATGGTGTGTTCGGTCCCGAGGTCGGTCAGCGCAGACTCGACCATCGCCAGGAAGACACGGATCTGCGGGATTGTCCAGCCGACCGGTGACCAGTACGGCACGACGGCGGTCACTGGCGGGATTGTCGGGTACGCAGTGACCATCGGGGTGGTGGGTGGAGCAGCGGTCTCGGGCGTGATGCGGATCAGCGTCGTCTGCGGGATCGTGGTGTCCGGACCGATGGACAAATTGGTGGGCGTGCAGGCACTTGCCCCGACGGCGAGCGCGATGGGCAGCAAGACACGGCGCGTCGCGGACATCACCGGGAACGCTAGATCAGCGTCCTGCCGTATTCGGCGCAGGTGGCGGTTGGGGACGCGGGCGACGTTCCCGGACGGGGTGCGCCCGACGGTGCGCCGCGGGCCGGCGGGTGGGCCCACTACCCGCTTGCGTCGTGCTGAGGGGTAACTTCGTGTCCATGTCTCAGCCCGATGGAACCCCGGTGAACATGAAGCCCAGGTCGCACGATGTGACGACCGGTATGCAGAAAGCGCCCGCGAGGTCCATGCTGCGCGCTGTCGGCCTGACCGACGCCGACTGGTCTAAGCCACAGATCGGAATAGCGAACGCCTGGAACGAGGTGACGCCCTGCAACATGACGCTGCGCAAGCTCGCCGAGCGCGCCAAGGAGGGCGTCCGCACCGCTGGCGGCGTGCCGCTCGAGTTCGGGACCATCACGGTGTCCGACGGCATCTCGATGGGCCACGAGGGCATGCGCGCCTCGTTGGTGAGCCGGGAGATCATCACCGACTCGGTGGAGTGCGTGGTGCACGCCGAGCGGATGGACGGGTTCGTCGGACTGGCCGGCTGCGACAAGAGCATTCCGGCGATGCTTATGGCGGCGGCCCGGCTCGACCTCCCGAGTGTGTTCGTCTACAACGGGTCGATCCTCCCGGGTAACCACAACGGCAAGTCACTGGACATCACGAGCGTCTTCGAGGCCGTGGGCGCCTGTGCGCTCGGCCACATCACCGAGGAAGAACTCGGCGAGATCGAGCGCAAGGCCTGTCCGGGTGAGGGCGCCTGCGGCGGCATGTTCACCGCCAACACGATGTCCTCGATTGCCGAGGCGCTCGGCATGAGTCTGCCAGGCTCGGCGTCGCCGCCGGCCGTGGACCGTCGTCGTGAGGACGATGCCCGGCTCGCCGGCGAGGCGGTTGTCAACATGCTCCGCCTCGGTCTCACACCGCGCAAGATCATGACCAAGCAGGCATTCGAGAACGCGATCGCTGTCACGTCGGCACTCGGCGGGTCGACCAACGCCGTTCTCCACCTGCTCGCACTCGCGAACGAGGCCGGCGTGGCGCTCGAGCTCGAGGACTTCAACCGGGTTGCGGCGCGTGTCCCCCACATCGCGGACATGAAGCCGGGCGGCAAGTTCCACATGAGCGATCTCGACCGCATCGGTGGTGTGCCGGTCGTGTTGAAGCACCTGCTCGACGCCGGCCTGCTGCACGGCGACGTTCTCACCGTCACCGGCCTCACGATGGCCGAGAACCTCGCGCGACTCGACCCGCCGGCACCCGATGGCGTTGTGGTCTACACGATCGACAACCCCATCGACGTCGAGGGCGGCATCAACATCCTGACCGGCTCGCTCGCGCCGAAGGGTTCGGTGGTCAAGGTTGCCGGCCTCTCGCACGAGCAGCGCACGTTCGAGGGCGCCGCCCGCGTGTTCGATGGCGAGGAACTTGCGATGGCGGAGATCCTTGGCGGCAAGATCCAGCCCGGCACCGTGCTCGTCATCCGGTACGAGGGCCCCAAGGGTGGCCCGGGCATGCGCGAGATGCTCGCCATCACCGGAGCACTCAAGGGAGCCGGCCGCGGGGCGGACTGTGCGCTCATCACCGACGGCCGCTTCAGCGGCGGCACCTGGGGCTTCTGCATTGGGCACGTCGCGCCGGAGGCCACGGACGGCGGCCCCATTGCATTCGTGAAGGACGGCGACCGCATCCGCGTCGACGTGCACGCCAAGCGACTGGACCTGCTCGTCGATGAGGCGGAACTTTCCCGCCGCCGTGACGGCTGGACCCCCAACCCGGCGCGCTATACATCGGGGATGCTCGGAAAGTACGCGAAGTTGGTGCAGGGCGCGGAGACGGGCGCAATCACCAACGTTCTCTGATGCAGGCAGTCCGGTGGGAGACCCTCGCCGCCGAGCGGTGGAGACTTGCTCGCTGGACAGCACTCTCGCTGTACCTCAGCTTGTTCGTCTACCAATACGTCCACGGCATGCCGTGGACCACCAAGGGACTCCCGCTCGAGCGCGAACAATTCATCGCGTGGATGGCGCTGGGTGCCTCAATCTGGTCCCTCGGCCGTGATCGCAGGGAGATCCTGCTCGCCATCGGAGGGTTTGGCGCGCTGGCGGCGTGCTTCGTGCTCTATGACTACACCCGGGGCGCGATCGACAACGTCTGGGGAAACCCCACGTTCATCCCGCAGACGCCAGTCAGTGCGCCGGTGCAGGCGATTCACAACGCGAAGCGGCTGATCACGGCCGAGCGGGCACTCTTCTTCGGTCGTCTACCCACCGAGTGGCTGCAGGATCATCTCTACCTGCCGAGCAACCAGAACCCGCCGAAGTGGGAGGTCCTGACGGGTCTCACCTACCTCACACACTTCTTCACGGTGTACCTCATCGCCCTGTTCATGTGGTTCCGGGACAAGGCGCGGTGGCTCAACTGGGTTCGCTCGCTGATCCTGCTCATCGCCCTCGGCGTGACCGGATATCTGCTCTACCCGACGGCACCGCCGTGGATGGCTGCCAAGTTCAACCTGATGGGCAGCACTGTCCGTCCGGGCACGAGGGCGCTCAAGTACATCCACCTGAACTACGCCGATCGACTGTGGAACAAGGGCCAAAACTTGGTGAACCTCGTCGCCGCGATGCCCTCGCTGCACATGGCGTTCACTGTGCTGATCGGTGTGTTTTTCTGGCGTGGGGCGAGGCCCTGGCTACGGGTAATTCTCGTTGCGTACCCGGCAATCATGCTGTTCACCCTCGTCTACGGCGGGGAGCACTACGTCTTGGACTGTTTGGTCGGGGGACTCCTCGCCTGGCTGGCCGTGTGGCTCAACCGCCGGTACGTCGGTTGGCGTGAGGGTGCGACTTCCGCGGCCAAAACGGAAACGGCCGGCGAGCCCGGTGAGGGGCTGCCGGCCGTCGAGCAGGTGGAGGCGGTGGGCGCCTACTCCTCCTCGTAGTACTCGCGGCCGAGGTGTGTGATCTGGTCCTCGCCCATCATCCAGCGCAGTGTGTTCTTCAACTTGGTGTGCTGGATGAACAGGTCGTGCTCGGGGTACAGGCCCGGAGCGGTCTGCGGTGCCTTGTAGTAGAAGCTCAGCCATTCCTGGATGCCACCGAGGCCAGCGCGGTGGGCGAGGTCGGCGAACAGGATGAGGTCGAGCGCAAGCGGTGCGGCGAGGATCGAGTCTCGGCAGAGGAAGTCGATCTTCATCTGCATCGGATAGCCGAGCCAACCGAAGATATCGATCGCGTCCCAGCCCTCCTTGTTGTCACCGCGGGGCGGGTAATAGTTGATGCGCACCTTGTGGTACACGTCGCCATAGAGGGTGGGGTACTTCTCGGGCTCGAGGATGTTCTCGAGCACACCGAGCTTGGACTCCTCTTTGGTCTTGAAGTTCTCCGGGTCGTCGAGCACCTCGCCGTCACGGTTGCCGAGGATGTTGGTGGAGTACCAGCCGGCGAGTCCGAGCATGCGGACCTTGAGCATCGGGCCGATGACGGTCTTGACGAGGGTCTGGCCGGTCTTGAAGTCCTTGCCGGAGATCGGCACGTTGAGATCGGTTGCGAGCTTGCGCAGCACCGGCGTGTCCACGGCGAGGTTCGGTGCACCGTTGTTGAACGCGCAGTTCTCGAGGAGCGCGGCGTAGGCATAGAGCATCGAGGGGGCGATTGTCGGGTCGTTGGCATCGATGGCCTTCTCGAAGGACTCGAGATCCATGTGCGCCGGGCCTGGCTCGATGAAGATCTCGGTGGATCCACACCACATCATCACGACGCGGGACAGGCCGTGCTGCTCCCGGAAGCGCTGGATGTCCTCGCGGATGCGGTTGAGCATCGTGCGCTTGTCCACGGTGCCCATGGTGTTGTCGGCATCGATGTTCTTGCAGTAGTGACGGTCGAAGGCGGCCGGCATCGGGCGCACGGCCCGCAGCGCGTCGGCAACGCCCTCGATGTGCTTGTTGCCCTCGAGCACGCCGGCGCGCTGTGCGGCTACGTAGCAGTCGTCCGGGAACGGATCCCAGGCGCCCCACACGATGTCCTCGAGCTTGGCGAGCGGCACGAAGTCCTTGATGAGCGGCGACCGGCCATCGGTGCGCTTGCCGAGGCGGATGTGCCCCATCTGGGTGAGTGAGCCGACCGGCTCGGCGAGGCCGCGCTTCACCAGTTCCACACCGGCGATGAGCGTCGAGGCCACGGCGCCGAGGCCGACAGTAAGCACACCGAGCTTGCCGTCGGCCGGCTGGATCTTCGGAGTCGGGGGAGTCGTCAACATGACCTCATTTATTGGTTCCTGGAGACGGCGATGTCCCAGATCCATTTCGGACAACGCAAGGCTAGCCAGTAGCAGGGGTCTGGGTGGGTTTGGCCAGATCTGGGGCTCGGACTCGTTCACGTTGCGCGAAACCGAACGGGATGGCAAAATGCAGCCCTTATGTACCCTGCCCAAACGCTGATCACGGCCCTCGTCGTCGTTATCTAGGCGCCCCGGCAGGAGCCGCGACCGCCTGATTGACCTCCCCGGCGGGAGGTCGATTGCTTTTTCCACCCGAACCATCCAGAACCCTGACCCGTACCCCGACCGAAGCCCGAGTAGAAGAGAAGTAGGAGGTCCCGTGAAACTGACCGGAGCCCAAGCGCTCATCAAGGCGCTCGAGATGGAGAACGTCGAGGTCATGTTCGGCCTGCCCGGCGGCTGCATCCTGCCTGCGTACGACCCACTTCTCGATTCCTCGATCCGCCACATCCTCGTGCGTCACGAACAGGGTGCCGGACACATGGCCGAGGGATACGCCCACGTCACGGGCCGTCCCGGGGTGGCGATGGTGACGTCGGGGCCGGCGGCCACCAACATGGTTACGCCCCTGTGTGACGCGTTCATGGACTCGATCCCGATGGTCTGCATCACCGGTCAGGTACCCACCACGGCGATCGGCACCGACGCGTTCCAGGAGTGCGACACCGTCGGCATCACCCGCAGCGTCAC
The DNA here is from genome assembly GCA_009701715.1 of Actinomycetota bacterium. GTDB lineage: Bacteria > Actinomycetota > Acidimicrobiia > Acidimicrobiales > Ilumatobacteraceae > WLJO01. The sequence goes on along the minus strand of WLJO01000001.1, from coordinate 15,858 downwards.
CAAGCACAACGAACTGGTGATGAGTGCCCAGGACCTCCCCATGGTGATCCGTCAGGCCTTCTACCTCGCAAGCACGGGTCGCCCCGGCCCGGTGCTCGTCGACGTCCCCAAGGACGTTCTCACCAACACCATGGACTGGTACTGGCCCACGGACGCCGAGGTGGTGGACTCGCTCCCCGGCTACCGGCCGGTCACCAAGGGGCACCCAAAGATGATCAAGGAGGCAGCCAAGCTCCTCCTGTCCTGCGAGCGCCCGGTGCTCTACGTGGGTGGTGGCATCCTCAAGGCTCGCGCCGCTGAGGCGCTCCGGGAGCTGGCCGAACTCACCCAGATTCCGGTCGTCACCACGCTGATGGCGCGCGGCGCCTTCCCCGACAGCCACCCGCTGAACCTCGGCATGCCCGGTATGCACGGCACGGCCGCGGCCATCACCGCGATGCAGAAGAGTGACCTTCTCATTGCGCTCGGCGCCCGGTTCGACGACCGCATCACCGGCAAGGTGTCGACGTTTGCCCCCGAGGCCAAGATCATCCACGTCGATATCGACCCGGCAGAGCAGGGCAAGGTGCGTCGCCCGGACGTGCCGATCGTCGGTGACTGCCGCCTCGTCATCGAGGAACTCATCAAGGTGATCAAGGACCTGCTCGGTGCCGGTGAGGTGCAGGCCGACGTGGGGCCGTGGCGCAGCCGGGTCTCGGGCTGGCGGGAGCAGTTCCCGCTCGCGTACGAGCCGAGCGAGCCCGGTGAGGCTCTCAAGCCGCAGTTCTGCCTGGAAAAGCTCCGCGACCTCGCCCCGAAGGGCACGATCCTCGTGTCCGGTGTGGGCCAGCACCAGATGTGGTCATCGCAGTACTGGCAGTTCGAGGAGCCCTACACCTGGGTGAACTCCGGCGGGCTCGGCACGATGGGCTTCTCGATCCCGGCCGCTATCGGTGCCAAGGTCGGTCACCCCGAAAAGACGGTGTGGGCCATCGACGGAGACGGCTGTTTCCAGATGACCGCCCAGGAGCTCGTCACCGCCTCGGTCGAGCGGATCCCGATCAAGGTCGCCATCCTCAACAACTCGTATCTCGGCATGGTCCGCCAGTGGCAGGAGATGTTCTACGAGGAGCGCTACAGCGAGGTGTACCTGTCTCCGGAGGTCCCCGACTTCGTGAAGTGGGCCGAGGCAATGGGTTGTGTCGGTATCCGCGTGGACTCACCCGAGGAGGTTGAGCCCGCGATCGAGAAGGCGAACTCCATCAACGACCGCTCGGTGGTCGTCGACTTCCGTGTCGATGCGCGCGAGAAGGTGTTCCCGATGGTGCCTGCCGGCTTCAGCAACGATGACCTCCTGCTGCCGCCGTCCCAGAACGAAACCCGCCGGTTCCTCGGATGAGCGAGCTCCAGCACCACATCCTCTCGGTCCTCGTGGAGAACCGGCCCGGGGTCCTCGCCCGGGTTGCCTCGCTCTTCGCCCGGCGCGGTTTCAACATCTTCTCCCTCGCGGTCGCCCCGGCCGAGGAGGACACGATGTCGCGCATCACCATCGTCGTCGACGTGGAGCGGACCCCCCTTGAGCAGATCGTGAAACAGCTGTTCAAGCTGGTTGAGGTCATCAAGATCAGCGAGCTGGACCCCCGCCAGGCGGTGGAACGGGAATTGATCCTCGCTACGGTTCGGGCTGGCGCAGCCGACCGCGGACACGTGGTCGAACTGATCCAGATCTTGGAGGGCAAGATCGTGGCGGTCGGTTCGGACGCCATCACCGTGTCGCTCGAGGGTCATCCTGACAAGCTGGATGACTTCGAGGATCTCATCCGGCCATACGGAATCCTGGAATTGCAGCGCACCGGCCGGATTGCGCTGCCCAAATTGGATCGAGATGTGCGCACCAGCGCCGTCAAGGGCAACATCGGCTGAGTGCCGAACTTACGGAAAGGACGGCCGCTCACATGGCAGCCAAGGTGTATTACGAAAAGGACGCAGACCCGTCCATCATCCGCGGTCGCAAGGTTGCGATCATCGGCTACGGCTCCCAGGGACACGCTCACGCGCTGAACCTCAAGGAGTCCGGTGTGGAGGTCGTCGTCGGCCTGCGTGAGGGCTCGTCGTCAATGGCCAAGGCCGAGGCGGCCGGGCTCAAGGTGATGGGGATCGGCGAGGCCGCCAAGTGGGCAAACGTGATCATGCTCACGATGCCCGACACGGAGCAGAAGGCGACGTACGACGAGTTCATCAAGCCGCACATGCGCAAGGGCAAGGCACTTGCGTTCGCCCACGGCTTCAACATCCGCTTCAAGCGCATCCGCCCGTCGAAGACCGTCGACGTGATCATGATCGCCCCCAAGGGCCCGGGTCACCTCGTGCGCCGCACCTACACCGAGGGCGGCGGCGTGCCGGCACTCATCGCGGTGGAGCAGGACGCATCGGGTCAGGCGCGCGATCTAGCGCTGTCATACGCGGACGCAATCGGCGGCACCCGCGCGGGTGTCATCGAGACCACGTTCGCCGAGGAGACCGAGACCGACCTGTTCGGTGAGCAGGTCGTGCTCTGCGGTGGCCTCACGGCACTCGTGCAGGCGGGCTTCGAGACGCTCACCGAGGCTGGCTACCAGCCCGAGATGGCGTACTTCGAGTGCCTCCACGAGGTGAAGCTCATCGTCGACCTCATGTACGAAGAGGGAATCGCCGGGATGCGCTATTCCATCTCCGACACCGCCGAGTACGGCGACGTCACGCGTGGCCCGCGCATCATCACGCCGGCCACCAAGAAGATGATGCAGAAGATCCTCAAGGAGATCCAGACCGGCAAGTTCGCCAAGGAATGGATTGCCGAGAGCGAGGCCGGCCGGGCCAACTTCAACGCACTGCGCAAGGCGGGCCGCGAGCACTCCATCGAGAAGGTCGGCTCGGAACTCCGCGCCATGATGCCGTGGATTTCGGCCGGCAAGCAGAAGGTTTCCGAGGCCTCCGGAGGCTGAGGATGAGCCAACTGACCGTCATCGGTGGCAACGGGGTTCGCCTCATTGCTGACACCTATGGGGACCGCGGCGCACCAGCCGTGCTGCTCCTCCATGGCGGCGGTCAGACACGACATTCCTGGCGCAACACGGCGAGGGACCTGGCGGATGCCGGGTTCTTCGCCGTGAGCGCAGACCACCGCGGTCACGGCGACAGCGGTTGGGATCCCGACGGTAGCTATGACTGGCCCCTGTTCCGTCTGGATGTCGAGGCCTGGTGCAACGAACTCGACACGCCCGCCGTTGTTGGGGCCTCGCTCGGCGGAATGGCCGCGCTCACCACGGCGGGTAGTCGAATCCTCGAGGGCCTGCACCCCGCCATGCGGGCGATCGTGCTCGTGGACATCGCGCCGAAGGTCGAGATGGAGGGGTCGGACAAGATCCTCGGGTTCATGTCCGCCCGCCCGGACGGGTTCGCGTCGCTCGACGAAGCCGCCGACGTGATCGCCGAGTACCTGCCGCACCGGCCGAGACCCAAAGACACCAGCGGACTCGCCAAGAACCTGCGCCTCCACGAGGATGGTCGCTACCGCTGGCACTGGGACCCGGCATGGATCGTGGATGTGGAGTCCCGTCGTTCGGCCCGGAACGATGGCCGCCTCGAGGAGTACGCGAGGGCACTGAACTTCCCGGCACTGCTGGTGCGCGGTCGCCAGAGCGATCTGCTCTCCGAGGACGGCGCCCGCAACTTCCTCGAGCTCGTGCCGCACGCCGAGTACGTGGACGTGGCCGGCGCAGGCCACATGGTGGCGGGCGACAAGAACGACGCCTTCACCGTTGGTGTGGCCGAATTCCTCACCCGCCGCTACGCCCAGGCCTGATCGCCCAACCTCGGCCCCATCGCCCGATCGTGGAACGCGAAGTTTGAACCCACAGTGCGGTTCTCTGCATCCTGAGCTCAAACTTCGGCCACAGTGCGGGCGATGTGCTTGTTGACCGAGGAGAATAGGGGCGTGGACCTGACCTCGACGCCGGAGTGGCGACGCCTGTTGGCGCTCGGCACGCCGCCACCCCTGCGCGAACTGTTTGCGTCGGATCCCGATCGTGCACGGCGTTACCGCTTCGGGTGCGCAGACCTCACCGTTGACCTCTCGAAGAACTGGCTCACCGACGACATACTGCGCGCACTCGTCGACGTTGCGGACGCAAGCGCATTGTCAGAGCGCCGGACCGCGATGTTCGCCGGCGAGCGCATTAACTCCACGGAGGACCGTGCGGTGTTGCACGTTGCCCTGCGTCTGCCCCGCGCGAGCTCGCTCATTGTCGATGGGCACGACGTTGTGCCCGACATCCACCGTGTGCTCGACCGGATGTCAGCCTTCGCCGACGCCGTTCGTGACGGTACGCACCTGGGCCACACCGGAAAGCCGATCGAGGTGGTGGTGAACATCGGCATCGGTGGCAGCGACCTCGGCCCGGCCATGGTCTACGACGCGCTACACCGCTTCGCTGACGGCCCGCGATGCCGCTTCGTGTCAAACGTCGATGGCGCTGATATTGCGGGCGCGCTCGCAGGCCTCGATCCGGAGACGACGCTGTTCGTGGTGTGCTCGAAAACGTTCACCACTATCGAGACACTGACCAACGCGCGGACGGCGCGGGATTGGCTGGTCGGCAGGCTCGGCGACGATCAAGCGGTGAGCCGGCACTTCGTGGCCGTGTCCACTGATGCTGCGGCGGTGGGCGCGTTCGGTATCGACCCCCAGAACATGTTCGGGTTCTGGGACTGGGTCGGTGGTCGCTACTCGGTCGATTCGGCGGTCGGCCTGTCGGTGATGCTGGCGATCGGTCCCGCCCGGTTCGGCCAGTTCCTCTCGGGCTTCCATTCGGTGGACAAGGACTTCGTCTCGGTGCCGCACGCGCAGAACGCTGCTGTCGTCATGGCGCTGCTCGGCATGTGGTACTCGAACGTCCACGGCGCGCAGACCAAGGCGGTGCTGCCGTACTCGCACAACCTGCGTCGCTTTCCCGCGTACCTGCAACAGCTCGACATGGAGAGCAACGGCAAGACAGTCGGGCTCGACGGCCGGGCGGTGGCAACTACCACCGGCCCCGTGGTGTGGGGTGAGCCCGGCACGAATGGCCAGCACGCGTTCTACCAACTGCTCCATCAGGGCTCGTGGCTCATCCCGTGCGACTTCATCGGGTTCGCTCGTCCCGGTGCAGGGCCACAGCACCACCACGACCTGCTGATGAGCAATCTGTTCGCGCAGGCCGAGGCCCTCGCGTTCGGCAGGACGCCGGCCGAGGTCGCTGCCGAAGGTGTGCCCGAGCAGCAGATCGACCACCGGGTGTTCCTCGGCAACCGGCCGAGCACGATGATCTTGGCCGACGAGCTGTCGCCGAAGGTCCTCGGCGAGTTGATTGCGCTGTATGAACACATCGTGTTCGTGCAGGGCGCCATCTGGGGCATCAATCCCTTCGACCAGTGGGGCGTCGAGCTCGGCAAGGTACTCGCCAACCGGATCACCCCTGAACTCGTGGATGCTTCGGCTGTGCCAGCCCACGACCCGTCGACCAACGCACTCATCGCGTGGTACCGGGCCCGCCGCAGCGGTTAGCGCAGGAGCAGGTCCTTGAGGGCCTTCGGGTCCGGGACCTTGAAGCCAATCGCCTGGCGCTGCTTGTTCTCCGCCCAGCGGATGACGATGGCGGGGTCGTCGCCCGGCCGGTAGTCGCCCGGGTTCGGGAACTGTTCGAGGGTCACGCTCAGCTTGCGGCGTGGGATCGACAACTGTCGCCTCGGTGTGGCGATGAGGAAGCGGATCTCGTCGCCGAGAACAGCGAGTGTCCCGGTGCCCAACATCTGGCGGTCCATCCCCTCGGTACCCAGACAGTTGGCGAGCGTCGTGAAGCCGGCGCCCTGCACCCATGGGTCCGCTTTCGAGCGCCGCACCAGCAGGAACGACAGGAGCATGACGACACCGGCAATCACCGCAACGGACGCAGCGACGATCACGAGGACGAGCAACCAACCGGGCACCTCGCTGGTCTAGCAGACTGCCCCGTAGCGAGGGTCAGGAAGCGTCGCCGCTCCGGGCGATCCGCTCGGTCACCTCGTCGGAGACCGTGATTGCCCCGGTCGAGGAGTCGACGAAACGCGACGCAGTGGTCCAGCGTCCGGGGGTGACGATGTGTTGCCACCACAAGGGGGCGGTTTCGTCTGCGGCGGTTGCCCCGAGCAGCACGATGTTGTCGATCGGTCGACTCAAGAGCAGTTTCTCGGCGCGTTCGCCGATGGATGCATCCCCACGGAAGGACACGGCATGCCAGATCGCATTGGTGCGGCCGGGCCCTCGGAGCAGCCACCGCTCCTGCTCCCGTCCGAGCAGGGAGCGTCCGGACCCGTCGACACGCGGTTGCAGCGCGATGAGGTCGAGGAGGCTCCCCACGGAACAGTTTCGGTACGTCGGGAAGGGCTCACCCGGCTCCGGCGGCGGCAGGCGGACCGGCATGTGCTCCCACCACGCCCGCGCAGCAGCATCGGACACCCCATCGGGACCGAGGCCGCCCAGGAGCCAGGCGCACGAGGCGTGTGCGGCCTGCACCTCGGTGCTCGTTCTCGCAGAGGTGTACAGCGCCCGGATGCGCTCGAGGTCGTTGTCGTCGGTGCCGATGTCGACGTAGTCCCCGTGGAATACGAGCAGATCGACCGGGTTCCCGGCGATGTCGCGATACAGCACAGCGGCCTGTGCCTGGTTGATCGGGCACGAGGTGTCGGCGAGCGTGTAGGTCTCGGCGAGGGTGTGCAGCGGGAGCGTGGCCATGCGGCCGACAGGGCTGGTGTGCGATCCGCACCGAAATCGGTACCAGAACGACACAGCCGGCTCGAGTTCAGCGACATCGACGTGAACGCTGTGTGCCGCGCCCGCCTCGGCGACGGTGGCGCCGCTGAAGGTCACCTCGGAGAATTCCTCGTCGAGTGCCACCTCCCACGTGAGGATGAACGAGCGGCCGTCGAGACCGCCCCCCGGGGCTCCGGGCACGGGTGCGAGACGTGTCCAGATCACGACGCGGTGTGGGCCCGGGTCCCCTGCGGCGACGCCGAGCGTGAAGGGGTTCGTCGTTCCCGTGTACTCGACCGCGTCGGACAGCGGTGGCCGGGGAATCGGGTCGTACTCGGTGGTGGCCGTTGGCTGATCCTCCCCGTCGAACCCGCTGCACGCCCCGAGGAACACGGAGACGCCAAGGGCAAGGAGGGATCGTCGGGAGAGGTGCATGGGTCGTCGGGGGGCTGCTGATGTCGTTGCTGGCTCATACTCTGTCAGGTGCCCGGCCGTCGGATGCCTCGGCGTGTCCTTCTGCCCCGCTGACGAGTAGCGTTTCGGACATCATGAGCACGATTGAGCGCGTTGGTGTTGTTGGCTGCGGTCTGATGGGCTCGGGTATCGCCGAAGTGTGTGCCCGCGCTGGTCTAGACGTGATCGTCCGGGAGGTGGATGCTGCGGCCGCCGAGGCGGGTCGCAAGCGCATCCTGAACTCCCTGGACCGTGCCGTCCGGGCGAACAAGTTGACCGAGGAGGACCGGGACGGTGCGGTGTCACGCATCGGCTTCACTACCGACTTCCACGACCTCTCGGACCGTCAGCTTCTCGTCGAGGCCGTCATCGAGGACGAGGGCCTGAAGACCGAGGTGTTCAATGCCCTCGACAAGGTGGTCGTCGACGAGGGAGCGATCCTCGCCTCGAACACGAGCTCCATCCCGATCATGAAGCTCGGCATGTCCACCAGTCGCCCGGGCCAGGTGGTCGGTATCCACTTCTTCAACCCGGTCCCCATCCTGCGCCTCGTCGAGGTGGTGCCCTCGCTGCTCACGGCGCCGAGCACGGTGGCAACAGCTTCGGAGTTTGCCGACCAGATCCTGCACAAGCGGGTGATCCGATGTCAGGACCGCGCCGGCTTCGTGGTGAACGCGTTGCTCGTGCCGTACATCCTCTCGGCGATCCGGATGATGGAGAGCGGGTTCGCCACCGCCGACGACATCGACACCGGCATGGTCGAGGGCTGCAACCACCCGATGGGCCCATTGCGTCTCGCCGACCTCATCGGCCTCGACACATGTCTGGCGATCGCCGACAGTCTGTACGCGGAGTTCCGCGAGCAGCTGTACGCGCCGCCGCCGCTGCTCTCGCGCATGGTCGAGGCAGGTCTGCTCGGTCGTAAGGCCGGCCGAGGGTTCTACCAGTACGGAGGATGACAAGAAATGGACGCTGATCGCGTACTCGTCGCCAAGGTCGGCCTCGACGGCCACGACCGTGGGGTAAAGATCGTCGCGCGGACCCTGCGCGATGCCGGGTTCGAGGTGATCTACACCGGGCTCTTCCAGACTCCGGAGAAGGTCGCGGCCGCTGCCGTGGACGAAGACGTTGACGCAATCGGCCTGTCGATGCTCTCGGGTGCCCACATGACCCTCGCGCCGCTCGTCGTCGAGCGCGTGCGCGCACGTGGGCTCGAGATCCCGGTCATCGTGGGTGGGATCATCCCGGACCAGGACGTCATCAAGCTGAAGGAGCTCGGTGTTGCCGCCGTGCTCGGGCCGGGAGCGACGGCCGCCGATGTGGTGGCCACGGTCCGCAACGCCATCGAGGCAAGCCGCGCCTCGGCCTGATGACCGACCAGCTCGAGCGACTCACCAGTCTGGTTGCGCTCCTGCTCGAGACACGCGTCCCGCTGACGCTGCGCCAGATCCACCAGAAGCTCGCTGGTCAGTACCCGGAGGCTGATCAGGCGCGTCGAGCGTCGTTCGAGCGGGACAAGGCTGTCATCCGCTCGGTCGGCATTCTGATCGAGCAGAAGGTGCACGGTGGCGACGAGGCCGGACAGACCGGCTACTGGATCGACCGAGCGAAGTATGAATTGCAGGACCTCGGGCTGGATGATGACGAACGCCGGGCGCTGCAGGTGGCACTCGCGGCGGTCCACCTCGGTCCGGGTTGGGCCGATGACGCGATGGTGAAGCTGGGTGGGAGCCTCGAGGCGTCCTCCAACCTGTGGGCCGCAACCCTGGACTCGTCGGAGAACCTGCCGGCGCTCTACGAGGCGAGCACCGAACAGCGGGTGGCCTACTTCACCTATCGGTCCCGGCCGCGCCGGATCGAGCCGTGGGGTCTCCTGTCCCGTCATGGCTTCTGGTACGTGATCGGTCGGGACGTCGACGCAAACGAGCGCCGCACCTATCGGGTAGACCGCATCGAGGACGAGGTCGAGAGCGGCGAGCCCGGCGGGTACACGATCCCCGAGGAGTACGACCCCGTGGCGGCCTTCGCAGAGAGTCTCCAGTCAATTGGGGACGACGACGGCCCGTCGCACGCGACGGTCCTGATCGACGCCGACCGTGCACCCGCAGTCCTCGTGGAACTGGACCCGGGTGCGCTCGAGGAGACCCGTCCGGACGGGTCGATCGTGGTGCGTGTTCCCTGCAGGAACCGGCTCATCTTCCGGTCATGGGTGCTGGGCTTCGTCGATCATGCCGAGGCGCTCGCTCCGGAGTCGGTGCGCGCCGAGGTCGTCGAGTGGTTGCAGACGATGGTGACCCGTGGCTGAAGCCCCGAAGAGGCGCGGTCCGAGGCCCGCAGCGGAGCGCCTCCGTCGCCTGCTCGTGATGCTTCCCTGGCTCATGGAGCGCGGCGAGGTGTCGGTTGCCGAGATGGCGGCGCATTTCGGCGTGACCGAGGCCGACCTCGTGAGCGACCTGACGCTGGCTTCGATGTGCGGCGTCGGTCCGTACGCGGACGAGCAGATCGAGCTGTATATCGACGACGGGATGATCGTGCCGGGTACGCCCCGGTTCTTCCAGCGTCCCCTGAGGCTCCTGCGTCACGAGGCATTCGCGCTGCTTGCTGCTGCCGAGGCGGCCTCGACGCTGCTGGGGGCGGGCAGCAGGGGGGCATTGGGGCGCGCGCTGCAGAAGGTGAGCGAGAAGCTCGGAGGCGCTGTGGAGGTGGTTGCCACACCGCCACCGTTCACCGACGCCGTGCAGGACGCGGTGAGGCGCTGCGAGAGGCTCGACATCCGTTACTGGACGGCGTCACGTGACGAGCTCACCTCAAGACGGATCATCCCGCGTCTGGTGTTCACCGAACACGGTGACTTCTATGTGGTTGCGGACGACGAGCGCTCCGGGGAGGAGCGCGTTTTCCGCATCGACCGGATCTGGGCACTCACCGCAACGGGGGAGTACGAGGACCCGCGTGAGGTTGCGCCGCGGCAGGGTGACTGGTTCGCGGACGCGAACGATGTGCAGACAGCGGTGATCCGGCTCGCCCCGGACGCCCGCTGGGTGGCCGAGCGGTACCCCGTTCGCAACGTGACCGAGCGAGACGACGGCGGCTGCGACGTGCAGGTGATCGTGATGAGCGAGCAGTGGTTGGCGCGGCTGCTGCTTCGTCTGGGGACCAGCGGACAGGTGGTGTCGCCCGGTCGCTGGGAACATCTCGGGGCGGAGACGGCCGGCCGGTTGCTCGAGCGCTACGGGCGGCGCTGAGCGGGTCTCCGCCGACCATTGGGTGCCGCGGCCGCGTAGAGCTCCGCCGGGGAAGCAACTCGCGACTCGTCGATGAGGTGAGCAAGGACGCCGGCGGTGGCCCGTGCGTCCTCGAGGGCATCGTGGGCACGCCCGAGGACGACGCCATAGCGGTCGCAGAGATCGGTAAGGCGGTGGGAGCGGGACGCGGAGCGGTCGAGCGATCGCGACAGGGCGAGTGTGCACACCACCGGTCCGGTGGGGAGGCGCACGCCGAGCCGGCCGGCATGGTGCTGGAGGAACGGGAGGTCGAACTCCACGTTGTGGGCGGTGAACACGCGACCCTCGAGGTACGGGGCGAGCGCCTGCAGCGCGGTGGCCGCGGTGGGAGCCCGCCGCAGGGCGAGGCGCGAGATGCCGTGCACATGCCGCGGGCCGAGCGTGGAGAACGGCCAGCGCGGGGGCTTCACGTAGGTGACCCACGTGCCCTCGACCGTGCCCGAGGAGTCGCAGAGAACAGCGGCGATCTGGAGGATGTGGCTCTCGCTGGGCTCGAGCCCCGTGGTCTCGATGTCCACCACGGCGAACCGGAGGTCGTTGATGCCGCTCGTCACGGGTGCGTCCTCATGACGATCACGCTAGGGCAGGGGTGTGACAGGTCAGTCAGCCGGAGACCGCTTGGGTGAACTGGGCCTGGTCGAAGTAGTCCCGCCACACAGCGATCTTCCCGTCACGCAGCACGAAGAGCCCCGCAACTCGCAGTTCCGCCCAGCGGCCTGACATCTCGAACCGATCCGTGCGCTCGTTCATCACGACGTCGCCCGACTCGACCTGGTGATGAACGACCCAGTCCACACCGCCGCACCTGTCAAGAAACGGTTCGAGCACACTGCGGAGGCCCTCGGGCCCGTGCACCTTCGCGAATGGGACGTTGTGGTACTCGCAGTCGTCGGTGATGAGGCTGCAGGCGGTCCCGAAATCCTTGAGCTCGAGTGCGCGGATAAAGGTTGTGACAGTGTCCCCTGAGGTCATGGGGACATCATCTCATGTCAATTGAGGCCGTCGAGCAGGTCGGTGACGAGAGCGGCAATGGCGCTGCGCTCGGACCGGGTGAGCGTCACGTGCGCGAAGAGCGGGTGGCCCTTGAGCGCCTCGATCACCGCAACGACACCGTCGTGGCGCCCGACCCGGAGGTTGTCCCGCTGGGCGACGTCGTGGGTGAGGACCACCCTGCTGCCGCGGCCGAGGCGCGAGAGCGCAGTGAGCAGGACACCGCGCTCGAGGTTCTGGGCCTCGTCGACGATGACGAAACTGTCCGTGAGGCTGCGCCCGCGAATATGGGTGAGCGGGAGCACCTCGAGCAGTTCCCGATCCTGGATCTCGTCGATGACGTTCGGGCCGACGATCGACTCGAGGGCATCGAAGACCGCTGCGGCCCAGGGGGCCATCTTGTCGGATTCCGAACCGGGTAGATAACCGAGATCCTGTCCGCCGACTGCGAAGAGGGGGCGGAACACGGTGACGCGCTGGTGTGTGCGCCGCTCGAGGACGGCTTCGAGCCCGGCCGCGACGGCGAGCACACTCTTGCCCGTCCCGGCGTTGCCGCCGAGGCTCACGATCCCGATTTCGTTGTCCGCGAGGAGTTCGAGAGCGACCTTCTGCTCGGCGGAGCGACCGCGCAGGCCGAACAGTTCGCGGTCGGCGCGCACGAGGTGCACGCGCTTGTCTGCAGAGACGCGCCCGATGGCCGATTGACTGCCGGCCTGGAGCACCAGACCGGTGTGGCAGGGAAGGTTCCGGGCCTCCAACAGGTCGATGACCTTCGCATCGAAGAGTTCGTCGATAGTGCGGCTGTCGACGTCCAGTTCCGCCATGCCGGTCCAGCCGGAGTCCACGGCGAGCTCGTTGCGGTACTCCTCGGCAGCGAGCCCGAGCACGCTCGCCTTGAGGCGCAGCGGGAGGTCCTTGGAGACGACGACCACGCTGGATCCCTCGGCAGCGAGGTTGACCGCCACGGCGAGGATGCGGTGGTCGTTGCTGTCGCCGCCGAACGCGTCGGGGAGCAGCGAGCGGTCCTGATGGTTCACCTCAACCCGCAGCGTGCCGCCGACCTCGTTCGCCGGGATCGCGGTGGTGAGCGATCCGTGCTTGATCCGCAGGTCCTCGATGAGGCGGAGGCTCTGTCGAGCCGCCCATCCCAATTCCGGGTGGTGTCGCTTGGCCTCGAGTTCGGTGAGGACGACGAGGGGGATGACCACTTGGTGTTCCTCGAAGCGCTGGACGGACCGAGGGTCCGAGAGCAGCACGGAGGTGTCGAGCACGTACACCCGTCGCTGCCCCGTGCCACCTCCATCTGCGGGCGCAGGCACGGCGTGCCGGGAGCGAGGTGTCGTCACTCGGTAATCCTTGGGGTCTCGAGGGCTGGGTGATCGTGGGCCATCACCTCCTTTCGTAGCGCGTCGCCCCGTCCGCGCGGTGGATGGCGGTCCATCGGCAAGAATGCGGTGATGGGTGATGGGTGATGGGTGATGGGTGATGCGATGGCGCGGGCAGCGGTAGTGATTGCGATCCTGATGGTGGGCACCTGGCTCCTCAGCCTGATTTTCCGGAACGCCTCGATCGTGGACGTCACGTGGGGTCTCGGCTTTGTGGCCATTGCGTGGGCGGGCCGGATCGCCACCCACGGCAACTCCGCCCGGCAGTGGCTGCTCACGGCGCTCGTGAGCGTGTGGGGGCTCCGACTTGCCGGCTACCTGTTCTGGAGGAATCACGGCAAGGGCGAGGACTTCCGGTACCGGGCGATGCGCGAGCGATGGGGACAGCGCTTCGGGCTGATCAGCCTGTTCACCGTGTTCGCGTTCCAGGGAACGCTCATGTGGCTCGTCTCGCTGTCGGTACAGCTCGCGCAGACGAGAGGCACCCGCATCGGGGCACTCGCTTACCTCGGCGTTGCCATCTGGTTGGTCGGATTGTTGTTCGAGACCGTTGGTGACCTGCAGCTCGCACGGTTCAAGGCAGATCCGGGGAGTGCCGGCAAGGTGATGGACCGGGGACTGTGGAGGTACACGCGTCACCCCAACTACTTCGGCGATGCGTGCGTGTGGTGGGGTATCGCGCTTATTGCGGCAGAGACAGGGGCAGGCGCGTGGGGTCTGATCGGGGCAGCGGTCATGAACGCGCTGCTCCTCAAGGTGTCGGGTGTGGCGCTCCTCGAGAAGTCATTGGTGAGGCGGAGGGAGGGTTATCGGGAGTACATCGCCCGAACGAGCTCGTTCTTCCCACTGCCCCCCCGTCGCACCTGACCGGCCTGCGCCTCTGGCCTCAGGATCCAATCGTCAGGATCCAATCGTCAGGAAGGGAACGTGACGTCGGGGACACCGGGGTCGAGCGGCACGCGCAACGAGTTCAGGAACATGGCCACCAGGTGGTACTGGCCCACTGTCGCAACCGTGTCGAGCATCTGCTCGGCGGTGTTGCGGGCAGCGAGCGCCGCCCAGGTCGCGTCGCTCAGGCCAAAGTCCACGTTCAGTTCGTCGGCTGCCCGAAGCAGCAGCGCATCCCACTCGGACCAGCGCGGATGGGTCGGACCGGCCTTGACCGCCTCGATCTCCTCGGCGGAGACCTGGCACTCGAGGGCAATGAGCACGTGCTGGCCCCACTCGTACCTCGACCGGCAGTTCCAGCCGGTGCGCAGGATCAGAAGCTCGCGGTCCCGAGCCGACAGTGTGTTCTTCGACATGACGTGACCGGCGAACACCAGCCAGCGCTTCATCATGTCGGGGTGGTTGCCGAGCGCCCCGAAGATGTTGATGATCTCGCCGTTGGGGCCGCGCAAGCCCTTGGCGAAGGCCTCGGCCAGACGCGGATCGTCGGCGGGCGTGCGGATCGGGAGGCGGGGTGTCTCGTTCATGGTTACATACTGCCGCGTCGAGGCGTTCGCGTGCTCGGCCGGGCGGCGACACCCGAGTCAGACGACGATCCGCATCGGCAGTCCGCACTCGTCGACGCTGCCGTCGCCGAGCGTCTCATGGACGCCGCGCACGAAGCGCAGGGTGCTCCACAGCACCGCCTGAGCGTCGAGGACGTCGTCCGTCTTGGCTCCTTCGAGGGCCACGCAAGCCCTACCGAGGTGTTTTTCGAGAATCTTTTTGCGAATATTTTTACCGGCTTCACCGTGCTTCGTCGGCAGCACCCTGCCGGCCATCCGGGCGAATGAGCACTCGGGATGAACCTCGACAAACCGTGATGGATAACGCTGCGCGAGGACGTCCAGCAGACGGATCCTCGGCCAGATCGCAAAGGCCTGACGGGGTACCCCGCGACCGAAGCGTTCCTTGGACTGCTGATTGGCGCGGGCGTAGTCGTCGATGTCGATGAGCGACCGTGGCGGGACTGGAAATACGGTGGAACCCCTACTGGGTAAGGCTTTTCTCGCCTCGGTGTCGCACGCGCGTCGTCCGTCCGCGGACATGCCGATCGGCATGTCGATCCCGATGATGTCGAACATCGGGATGAGGTAAGCGAGGTCCTGGGTCACGAACTCGCCGTTCGCGCTGGCGACGACCCAGCCGCCCCGACATCCGTCGACACCGCAGACCCGAACCTCGATCTCGGAGTCGTTCACGGTCCCGAGACTACGCGGAGTGCGGTTGTCGTCGGACCCATCGCCAGTGATCGTTGCATAATCAATTGCGGTAATGCTTGGTTTCTCGCGGGAAACGTTGTTTCATATTGCCGTCTCGCGTTAGTTCGCAACAAGGAGAGACCGACGACATGACCAAGAGTAAGTTGATCGACGAAGTAGCCAAGGCCGCAGGCACGACGAAGGCAGATGCCGAGTCGGTGTTGGAAGCGTTCTTTGCGACAGTCACAGCCGACGTGGTAGCCGGCGGGAAGGTTGCGTGGCCGGGCTTCGGTTCGTTCAGTGCAACCAGATCCGAGGAGCGAATGGGCCGTAACCCGCGCACCGGCGAGACGGTGAAGATTGCGGCGACAACGCGGATGAAGTTCTCCGCTAGCTCGACGCTTAAAGCAGCACTGAATCCCACCAAGTAATACTTAGGAAGGACATCACCATGGCAGCAAAGAAGGCAGCCGCGAAGAAGGCTCCGGCCAAGAAGGCCGCAGCCAAGAAGGCTCCGGCCAAGAAGGCAGCAGCCAAGAAGGCTCCGGCAAAGAAGGCCGCAGCCAAGAAGGCTCCGGCAAAGAAGGCCGCCGCCAAGAAGGCAGCACCGAAGAAGGCTGTTGCCAAGAAGGCAGCACCGAAGAAGGCTGTTGCCAAGAAGGCTCCGGCACGCAAGGCCGCCGCCAAGAAGGCAGCACCGAAGAAGGCTGTTGCCAAGAAGGCAGCACCGAAGAAGGCTGTTGCCAAGAAGGCTCCGGCACGGAAGGCCG